>CAVEZM010000001.1:0-182287 GCA_963620225.1 Acidaminococcaceae bacterium
AACCAAGGACACATGGATTTTCAGTCCATTGCTCTACCACCTGAGCTAAGGTACCTTGCGCTTCCCCTGTCCCGTACCCTCGCAGGGTCTTCTGGCGGAAAGCGGGTGCAAAGGTACAACAAAAATCCAACACACACAAATAAATATACATTTTTTTGGTATTTTTCTCTCAGACACACTCTCTGTTCAAGAAAAAATACACTACCTTTGCAGTTGATAAATAATACTCTGCCATACATATCACATCCTCTATGACACTACATACTATTGCCCATGCGCATAATGGGTTCTCACAGAAATTTGGTATTCCTCGGCAGAGCAGGGACACATCAACCATTGAGACACGTATCATCTTTACTCCACCCTACCGCGTGCGCGAAGCCCTGCGCGGCATCGAGGGCTATAGTCACCTATGGCTATTGTGGGGGTTCAGTTGCAACCGGCAAACGGATGATACAACGCAGACTTGGCATCCCACCGTCCGTCCGCCGCGGCTTGGCGGCAACGCCCGCATGGGCGTATTTTCCACGCGCTCCCCGTTCCGCCCGAACCCCATCGGACTCACCTGCGTGCGCTTGTTGCGGGTGGAGGATACGCCCCGCAAGGGCACCACGCTCGTCGTAGCCGGTGCCGACCTCCTCAACGGTACGCCCATCTACGACATCAAACCCTACCTCTCGTTCACCGACAGCCACCCCGATGCCCACAACGGCTTTGCCGAGGCGACCAAAGACTACCGTCTTACCGTGCAGATAGACCCCGATACACTTCGCAGGGCGCAGCAAGACGGCTGCCCGTGGAACGCTATCTGCGAACTCCTCGCGCAAGACCCCCGTCCCGCCTATCAAGACGACCCTAATAGACAATATCACCTTGACTATGACCACTGGACAGTTACATTTACTGTCATTAACACAAACGTTTGTGTAGAAAAAATAGTACCTTTTTAAGCATTTTGTAGTGGCAAATAACGAATATTACCGTACCTTTGCAACAACTTGCAAATGAGTTACGAACTTCGAACCTGCTAATGTCATGAGAAAGGTATTACTGTTTCTTTTTTCTTTGATAGTATTCTCCAAAGCCTATTCTGCAGATTGTGGGGATGGTCCTTATGGTATCCTCATCAATGGCAGCACCAAAGTCGAAGCATCTGCTTTTGGCGACCTCGATGCGCAAGGCAGAAAGCAATATAAGGCTGCTTGTGTCGCGCTCAAGGCGGGAGATGTTATCAAACTCATCAACCTCAGTTGCGATGCTACATGGGTGACGGATCTTGACCCCTATGGAGAATACCAAAAATTCAGCGGCGGCAAGTCGGCGGGGCAAATCACCTGCAGCACGGCGGGTTCCTACGATTTTTACATCAAACTCTCGATGGATAGCGGTGATGGTGTATATGTCAGTCCTGGTGAGAATTGCGCCGATACGCCGGACGATTCCAGCGATCAGGACGACCAAGACGACTCCGACGACCAAGATGACCCCGACGACCAAGACGACTCCGGCGATAGCGATACTCCCAAAGACTATGCTTCCTCCGTCCCCTCGCAGTGTACGGATGTCATGCTGCAAGCCTTCTATTGGGACTCCAATGCCGACAAGAAACACGGCAACACCCGTTGGAATACGCTTCTGGCGCAGGCATCGGAGATATCCGCATACTTCGACCTCGTTTGGCTGCCGCCTTCGGCAAAGTCGTCCGGCGGTGTAGGCTACCTTCCCTCGCAGTACTGCAACCAGAACTCTGCATGGGGCACGCGTGACGAACTCGAGGCACTCATCGCTGCCCTCCATGCCGGCGGCTCGAAAGTCATTGCCGACATCGTCATCAATCACTCCAAAAACAAGTCCTCTTGGTGCGACTACTACGAGGAGGACTTTGGCGAGTACGGCAAGTTCTACCCGGATGCCTCGTGGATTTGTAATACCGATGAGATAAACTCCAACAAGAAGGATGCGGGCAGTTGCTACGGCAAAGCGACCGGTTCTGCTGACGACGGCTACGGCGATGAGGCGAACTATGCTGACGCCCGCGACTGGGACCATAACAGCGAGGAGGTGCGTGCCATGTGCCGTGCTTACCTCAAATGGATGAAAGCCGAGATGAAATACGACGGTTGGCGCTACGACTATTGCAAGGGCTTCCACAACTCCCATGTCAATGACTACAACACCGCCGCCAAGAACTATTTCTCGGTTATGGAGTATTGGGACGGCAACAAAAACACCCTGTGGAGCCGCATTCAGGACGCGGGGTGCAACACGCTCACTTTCGACTTCGGCACCAAATACGACGCCTTCAACAACTCCCTCGCCGCAGGCAACTATTCGGGCTGCAAAGCCCCCGGTCTGCTCGGTTTGGGCAAGAGTAAATACGCAGTAACCTTCGTGGACAGTCACGACACCTACCAGCGCGACAACAACGAGTTCGGCGGTTTGGACAAGTCGATGACCTCCGCCTTGAAGGCGAAACTGCTGCAATGCAACGCTTTCATACTCTCCATGCCGGGCGTGCCGTGCGTCTTCTATCCCCATTGGAAAGAGTACAAATCCGAGATAGCCCCCATGGTTCTCGCGCGTAAGGCGGCTGGTGTTCACTCCGAGAGCGCGGTCAGCGATGAGGGGGACGCAAGCGGCTACCGCGCCACCGTCACGGGCAAGAACGGCACGCTGATTCTCGAACTCGGCAACCGTGTGTCGACCACCAAGTCCGGCTACACCAAAGCCGCATCGGGTACGGGTTACGCCATCTGGACCAAGACCACCAAAGCCGCAGAGCCCAAATTGGTCATCACCCCCGCCTCCACCACGTTCAAGACCGACACGCTCCGCATCAATATGAAGGTCATCGGCTCTACCGAATCCGCCGCAATCTACTACACGGACGACTTTACCGACCCGCGTACCTCCGACACACGCCGTGCCGCAGGCGATGAGGTCTCCTTCACGATCAACAATTCGCAGACTATTCGCGCCTACGCCAAGACGCCTACCACGCAGTCCCGCGTCTATACCTGCGAGTACATTAAAAAAGAGCCGCAGACCACGCCCATTACCGTGGCGTTCTACAAGCCGGCTTCGTGGTCGAAAGTCTATCTCTATTCGTGGAATACCGTCGGCACCAAAGTTACCACTTACACCGGCGCATGGCCAGGTACCGAACTCATGCTCACCAACGAAACCGGCTACCACTACTACCAGTTCGGCGATACCATCAAAGAGGTGAACTTCATCTTCAATGCGGGTAAGGACAAAGACCAGACCTCCGACCTCTGGACGGACGAGGATGTCTGCTACATCTGGTCGGACGATGCAGAAAAGAAACTTAGCGACTGTAGCAGCACTACAGCCTCAGTAGAAAACGTGACGCCGGGAGATGATGTACCCACTCTCGATATCACCTTACCTATGTATAACATTTTAGGACAACCTGTATCGGCAAGTTATCAAGGTATTATTCTACAGAACGGGTACAAATTTATTAACTTCTAATCTATCACAATTATGAGAAAACTTTGCTTATTTGCGTTGATACTGTTAGGTGCAGTATCAATAAGTGCTAAAACTATCTACCTCAACACAGGAGGTTCTAATTTGTGGGGTACAGCCAACCCGGAGTTCTTCGTACACGCTTGGGGAGGTGAAGAAAACGCCGATGTTCACATGACACTTTTAACAGGTGATTTCTACTATGCCGAGATACCGGATGGCAGCACACAGTGTATCTTCTTCCGCCAAAAGACAGGTTCAACATCAATTGCTTGGAGCGGTGATAATTTTTGGAACAAAACTGGAGACCTTACCATAGGTGCTAATAACTGTTTCACCATCACAGAATGGAGCAACGGAACATGGTCTGTATATTGCACGCCGGACTACGGTATTATGGTCGGTGAGATCTACTACCCTGCCACCATCAACCCCGAGAACACGGCAGAGTATATGCTGACGGGGCTGAGCCTTAAGAAAGACGACACCTTCACCCTCTACGACAACTGCGCCAAGGCGGCATGGGTCATCACTACCATCAAGGAGGGCAGCACCAACAACATCACCATTATGGACAATAAATATGTCGTAGGCGCAACGGGTACTTATGATATCTATTTTGAACTGAGTTTTGGAGCCGACAAAATATACATCGGTTACACTGCCTCTACACCCACTGCTGTTACCGAGGTCAATGGTATTGCGGCTGATGAGCCTATGTACAACCTCCTCGGGGTACGGGTGGACAATACCTACCGCGGTATCGTTATCCAAGGTGGTAAGAAATACTTTCTCAAGTAAAATCTTATGACGGAAATGCGCAGGATACTAACTGCCTGTTTTTGTTGCATAGCCCTTGCGGGCTATGCAACTGTGTCTTCCGTACCGTCTTTCATCACCAAGGATTATGCCGGTGAAGTAGTCATCGTCTTCAATCCGCGCGAAGGCAATAAGGGGATGCAGAGTGCCAAGCAGTGCTATGCCCACACGGGTATCACCTACAACGGCAAGTCGTGGCAGAACTGCAGCAACTGGCGGGACGGAAAAGAGAAATACAAAATGACCAAGAATGCCGATGGCAACTGGGAATTGCGTATCACGCCCAATATCCACACCTACTATGGGGTGGCGGCAACGACCGAGATTACCCAACTCTGCTTTGTCTTCAACGACGGACCCAACGGCAGTCTCGAAGGCAAGACGGCATCGGGTGGCGACTATTTCGTACCCTTGTACGATGCGGGCTTGGCACTCGTGTGCAACACGCCTGCCAATGATGTCATGATAGCGGCAGGCGACACGGTGGCTTTCGCATTCGCCGCCTCCGAAGAAGCCGACTTCCTCCTAACCATCGATGGGGAGCAGAAAGGCACCGGACACGGCACCGCTTACAATCAGACCCTCACTTTCCCTGCCAAGGGCACCTATACCGTTACCCTGACTGCCGCCACGGATACCGACACCGCGCGTTGCAGCCGCACCGTAACCGTCATGGCGCAGACGATATGCAAGCCTTTGCCAGCGGGTATCGAATTGGGGCAGAACTTCGACCCCGACAACACCGCACGGGTCACTCTCTGTACCTTCGCCGCTGGCAACAAGAACGCCAACGACCCCTCGGTCTTGGAACCGGCGAAAGCCGTCTATGTCGTGGGCGATTTCAACAGTTGGAAACTCACGGAGCAGTACCAGATGTACCGCGACTCATGCCATTTCTGGCTGCCCGTTACCGTAGCCCCGAATGTAGAGTTCCGTTACCAATATGTAGTGGTACGCGCCGACGGCAAGCAAGTCTATGTCAGTGATGCCTTTGCGCCTGTGCAGTATTGGAAAAACAATGCCTATCAGTCTTCCCTGCGCACGGCACAAAAGCCCTACAAGTGGGACGAGGCAACCCTCGCTTTCCGGCGTCCCGACAAGAACAACCTGGTCATCTACGAGATGTGGGTCTATGACTACACCGCCAAGCGCAACTTTGCCGGTGTCATGGAGCGGCTGGACTATATCCAAGGCTTGGGCATGAATGCCATTGAGTTTATGCCGGTCTGTGAGTTCGACGGCGACTACAACTGGGGCTATTCCCCCAACCACTACTTTGCCGTGGACACACAGTACGGCACACCCGACGAGTTCCGGCAACTCATCGACTCTATCCATGCCCGCGGCATGGCAGTCATCATGGATATGGTCTTCAATCACGCTACGGGCAACAACCCGCAGAACAAACTATACCCCTACGGAGCCGACTTGGCATACAACCCGTGGTTCAATGTGACGGCACCGCACTCTGACAATGTCTATGAGGATTGGAACCACGACTTCCCCGAGACGCGCAAGATGTTTACCCGCGCCCTCAAATACTGGCTCACCGAATACAAGGTGGACGGTTTTCGCATGGACCTCTCGCACGGCTTCTGCGGCAAGACCAACGATGCCTTCGACAATATCTGCCACTACTACGACAGTGCCATCGTTGCCACATCGCCCGACGCTTATTTTATTTTGGAGCACTGGGGCAGCAACATGGGCACCGAGCGACCCAAGTTAATCAACAAGGGTATGCTCTGCTGGCACAATATCAACAATGCCTATTCCCAAATGGCAATGGGGTACCAGACCAGCGACGGCATTGGCGAGGCGAACCGCAAGGGCTATGTCACCTACTGCGAGAGCCACGATGAGGAGCGCAACTACTACAAAGCCAAGACCTACGGAAGCGGTGCTATCAAGACGGATGCTTCCGTACGCTTGAACCGGGTACCGATGACCATAGCCCTGAATGTGCTGCTCAACGGTCCCAAGATGATATGGCAGTTCAACGAATTGGGCTACGACTATTCCATCAACTCCACCCAAGGTTCCTCCACGATTAGCAGCGACAACCGCACTTCGGTAAAAGAGCAACCCGGGAAGTTGGGCTGGTTTTCGGACAGCCTGCGTATGGCGCAATACCATAAGGTCTCGCAGATTATCCGCCTGCGTACCCAACGCATGCCAGACCTGTTCCTCGCCACCCCAAAGCAGTCGCAACTCGGTAGCGGCAAAGCCGTCAAATATATACAATGGGAGAATGACTCTCTAAGTGTTTTTGCAGCTGGCAACTTCTCCGCAGGTCAATCTCAGACCGTTACAATACCTGACGGGATATGGTATGACTACTTCTCTGCTGTTTTAGTTCCTGCGGGCGAATACACACTCTCAGCGGGAGAACTGCTGCTCCTTACCAACCGACAGTATGACCGTTGGACGGACGCACAGACTCCTGAAGCAGGTACTCATGGGATCGTCATCAACACCTGCACGTATGACTATATCCACCTCTCCACGACGGCTAACGCACAACTCTATGACACGACCGGCAAACTACTGCTCACTGTCAATCATGCAAGTAACATAGATGTACAAGCCCTACCACAAGGTATCTATATACTGCGGTTAGAGTATAACAACCAAACTGAGCGAGTTCGGATTCTAAAACAATGATGTCATCCTTTGAATATACACAAGAGGCTGTCACGTATGGGACAGCCTCTTGTGTTCGTTTAATGACTTTAGAGGAACTTACTTCCCCATAATCTTCCTATACAGCACTTTCATATCCACAGCTTTGGCTATCAGTGCATGGAGTTCTTCTATCTTTACACGCTCCTGCTGCATTGTATCACGATGGCGAACAGTGACGCACCCGTCTTGTAACGTATCATGATCTATCGTAATACAGAATGGGGTACCTATGGCATCTTGACGACGATAACGCTTGCCTATAGAGTCTTTCTCGTCATAACTGGTATGGAAATCATACTTTAGCATCTCCACTATCTCATATGCTTTCTCAGGTAGTCCATCTTTCTTGACCAATGGCATCACGCAAGCTTTCACTGGAGCTAGCATAGCGGGCAATGACAGCAGCACACGTGTGTCACCTCCTTCCAACTGTTCCTCTTTGTATGCAGCACACATCACACTCAGGAACATCCTGTCGACACCGATAGATGTCTCTATCACGTACGGTGTATAACTTTGGTTGAGTTCGGGGTCGAAATACTCAATCTTCTTCCCGCTATACTTTGCATGCTGGCTGAGGTCAAAGTTCGTACGACTATGTATTCCCTCCACCTCTTTGAAGCCGAACGGCATCTCAAACTCTATATCTGTAGCGGCATTGGCATAGTGCGCCAGTTTCTCGTGGTCGTGGAAACGGTACTTCTCATCACCCAATCCTATTGCCTTATGCCATGCTAATCGGAACTCTTTCCAGTATGCGAACCACTTCATCTCTTCTCCGGGACGTACAAAGAACTGCATCTCCATCTGTTCAAACTCACGCATACGGAAGACAAACTGGCGCGCCACTATCTCGTTGCGGAACGCCTTGCCTATCTGTGCGATACCGAAAGGTATCTTCATACGTCCGGTCTTCTGCACATTGAGGAAGTTAACAAATATACCTTGTGCCGTCTCAGGACGCAGATAGATAGTCATTGCGCCATCAGCAGTGCTACCCATCTCTGTCTGGAACATCAGGTTGAACTGGCGTACGTCTGTCCAGTTTCTTGTACCACTGACAGGACAAACGATACCCTCATCCAAGATAATCTGCTTGAGTTCTACCAGATCATTCGCATTCATAGCCTTTCTATACCGTTCATGTAAGGTATTGCGTTTCTCTATATGCTCACGTACACGTTCATTGGTTTGTTTGTACAGTTCAGCGTCAAAACTATCACCAAAACGTTTACGAGCCTTCTCTATTTCCTTGTCTATCTTCTCATCGTATTTGGCTATCTGATCCTCTATCAGCACATCGGCACGGTATCGTTTCTTTGAGTCACGATTATCTATTAGAGGGTCGTTGAAAGCATCCACGTGTCCTGAAGCCTTCCATACAGTTGGGTGCATAAAGATACTGGCATCCAATCCGACAATGTTGTCATGAAGCAGCGTCATCGATTCCCACCAATAACGCTTGATGTTGTTTTTCAGTTCTACGCCATTCTGACCATAGTCATACACGGCACTCAGTCCATCATAAATATCACTACTCGGGAAAACAAAACCGTACTCCTTGCAGTGAGCAACCATCTTCTTAAATGTTTCTTCCTGTGTCGCCATTATATTATCGTTTATATAGTTATACTACCAAAACTCTCCCACCACCTTAGTCCACACACCATACAACCAAGTAACATGCAAAGTTACTCAATTTATACATGGTACACAATATATGTGTACTTTCTTGTTCCCGTTACCTAAAATTCTACTTTGGGTGCGTTGTCGGAGCCTTCTTGTGCTTCAAAGTAAGGTTTCTTGTCAAAGTTAAAGATGCCTGCGATGATATTGTTGGGGAAACGGCGTATCATCGTATTATATGTCCGAGCCGTCTCATTAAAGTTGTTACGTGCCACAGTGATACGGTTCTCCGTTCCTTCCAGCTGCGACTGCAGTGAGAGAAACGACTGGTCTGCCTTGAGGTTTGGATAGTTCTCCGAGATAGCGAGTAGTCGTCCGAGTGCTTGTGTGAGTTCGCCTTGTGCCTGTTGGTAAGCGGCTAGCTGCTCTGCCGTGGCATTCGTCGGGTCAACCGTAATCTGTGTGGCTTTAGCACGTGCGTTGATGACGTTCTCCAATGTCTGACTCTCGTGTGCGGCATATCCTTTGACAGTAGAGACGAGATTAGGAATCAAGTCTGCACGCCGCTGATATTGAGTCTCAACTTGTGCCCATGCTGTTTCTACACTTTCTTCTGCAACAACGATGTTGTTGTATTGTCCAACACCCCAAAGTGCTACGACTGCCAGTACTACGAGTACTATAATCCATGGAAATCCTTTTTTCATATCTTTTTGTATTGTTGGTTATTATTTCATATTGACCACTACTTGCATTATGCTTTTTGAGATAATCTACCTCTTTAGGTACAATGGACAGGAGAGGAGCCTTAGAATTTCCCGCCTGCACCTCCACCCAAAGTAGAGCCTCCGCCAAAACTGCCAGATGAGAAGCCTCCACCGGAGCCTCCCCCTCCATATCCGCTGCTTGAGGTATATACATGTCTCTTCTGCGGAATAATAAAGGTCTTTTCTATTTTGTTGCCGCAGCACTTGCACTGGTAGAATGCTATACCTGTACCAGAATGGCGGTAGGTGGCTGGATTGACAACAGTAGATTTTACCTTGCGCAGTTTCCGTTTCCCACATTTTGGACATTTGTGGTTAGAGAATACGTATCGACAGAGAATATATATCAGTGCCACAACGATGAATATGGGTGCAAGAAAGCCCATATCATCGGTGTTGCTCTCTTCCTTGTAGTTATAACGGTTAGAGACAGATGCAGCATTTTGTAGTTCCTCAGGAGCATCACCATTGTTGCATGTCTCGTAGATACTCAGAGTGCCTTGACAGAGGGCTGCCGAGTATTCGCCCTGTTTGAGAGCAGGGGTGATGTCGTCCCGTATTATCTGATTGCAGGCGGCATCGGTGAGTATGCCTTCTATGCCCCCACCTGTCATGATGCGTATATCCCGGGAGTTGAGAACAAGAAGGAGCAGCACGCCTGTGTTCTTTCCCTCTTTACCGATGCCCCATCGCTGGAATAGTTCATACGAGAAATCAAAAGCATCGTATTCGCCTATGTCCTTCACGGCTACCACACATAGTTCGACATCCGTGGTCTGCTCCAGTTGTTGCGCACAGTGGTTGAGGTAGTTGACATCCTCGGCTGTGATGATACTGTCCGGGTTGCAGACATAACAACTCTGCCCACCGCGTTTAGGGTTAGGCAGTGTGCCGGGCGAGTAAGTGTTCGCTATAGCGACTGCCGAGAGTAATAGTGTAAAAAATAATAGACAACGTTTCATTTGCGCAGCAAAGGTAGTATATTTTGTTGAAGCGTGCAAATTCTTGGGGTGATATAGAAAAAATACTTATCTGAGCAGGATAGGATATTATGGGACGAGTAGAGGGGACATCTCTAACCGAGAGAGATAGGAAGATACATTTTTCTCTATTCGGGCGGCAATATGTGTCGTGTCGGCCTTGACGAATGTATCGCCTGTGATATGCTCATAGAGTTCGATATATCGGTTCGTTATCTGCTCCACAATAGCGGGAGTCATTTCTGGCATCTGTTGTCCCTCTTTGCCTTGGAAGCCCTCAGCCATGAGCCATTCGCGTACAAACTCCTTAGACAACTGTCGTTGTGGTTCTCCGTTGCGGAAGTGCTCTTCATATCCCTCGGCATAGAAATAGCGGCTGGAGTCAGGTGTGTGTACCTCGTCCATAAGCAGTATCTTGCCATTGCACTTGCCAAATTCGTACTTGGTGTCCACCAGTATCAGTCCGTGCTTGTCGGCTATCTCTTGTCCGCGCCGGAAAAGAGCGAGTGCATAACGTTCTACTTGTTCATACTCGTTGGCAGGAATGAGTCCCTTGTCGATAATCTCCTCCTTTGATATATCCTCGTCGTGTGTGCCTATCTCTGCCTTGGTAGTTGGCGTAATGATAGGGGTCGGGAATTTCTCGTTCTCGCGCATGCCGTCGGGCAGAAGCACGCCACATATCTTGCGTACGCCCGACTTATATGCACGCCAAGCACTACCGCAGAGGTATCCGCGTACAATCATCTCTACAGGATAGCCCTCGCAGCGCAGACCGATGGAGACCATAGGGTCAGGAGTAGCCACAAGCCAGTTAGGCACGATGTCTGCGGTGTCGCGGAGGAACTTAGCCGCTATTTGGTTAAGGATCTGTCCCTTATAAGGGATTCCCTCTGGCAGTATGACATCGAAAGCCGAGATACGGTCGGTCGCTACCATGCAGAGCAGGTTATGACCGAGAAAATAGACATCGCGTACCTTGCCGTTGTACACGTCCGTTTGACCGACAAACGAGAAATCAGTTTTAGTTAGTGCGTTCATTGTTTTATAGTTTTATTTGTATTCATTCCAAGCCGTTATCTCTAAGTCGTCAAGACGGATAGTGCAGAAAGCGTTAATGAAAGCCGCAGCCAGACGGGGGTTGGTGAGCAGCGGGATATTGAGGTCGACTGCTGCACGACGGACAGGATAAGATTTGTCGTTAGCGGGGTCGGACACGATGTCCTTGGGTATGGAGACCACCATGTCTATCTTGTGCTGGTGCATCAGGTCGAGTGCCTGCGGTTGCTCATGGTCGTATGGGTGATGCACCAGTGTTGCAGGCACTCCTATCTCCTCGAAGAAACGCATCGTCCCGGGAGTGGCGTATAGGTCATAGCCTTTCGCAACCAATTGGCGAAGTGCCTCTTGCAGGGCGGCTTTGTTCTTGGCTCCGCCTATGGTGAAGAGCACCGACTTCTCAGGTATGCGTTGTCCCACCGAGAGCATAGAGGTCAGCAATGCGTGGTTGGCGTCCTCACCGAGACAGCCCACCTCGCCTGTGGATGCCATATCTACACCCAATACCGGGTCGGCATTCTGCAGGCGGTTGAAGGAGAACTGCGAGGCCTTGACACCCACGTAGTCGAAGTCGAAGAGCGACTTGGCGGGTTTCTCCACAGGCAGGTGGAGCATGATGCGAGTTGCGATATCTATCAGGTTAATCTTTAGCACCTTGGATACAAAGGGGAAAGAGCGAGAGGCACGAAGATTGCACTCTATCACCTTGATCTCGTTGTCTCGGGCGAGATACTGTATGTTGAACGGACCTGAGATATTCAACTCGTGGGCTATCTTTCCCGATATCTTCTTGATACGGCGTACTGTTTCCACATAGAGTTTCTGTGCGGGGAACATGATGGTGGCATCGCCAGAGTGGACGCCTGCGTACTCCACATGCTCGGAGATAGCATAGGCTATGATCTCACCGTTGCGAGCCACGGCGTCCATCTCTACCTCTTTGGTATTTAGCATGAACTTGGATATCACCACAGGGTGCTTCTGCGACACCTCTGCGGCCAGTTGGAGGAACTTGGTCAGTTGCTCTTGGTTGGAGCAGACATTCATTGCTGCGCCCGAGAGCACATAGGATGGACGCACTAATACAGGGAAGCCCACTTTCTCTACGAATTTCTCCACGTCGTCCATCGAGGTGAGGGCACTCCATTCGGGTTGGTCCACCCCTATGCGGTCGAGCATAGCGGAGAACTTGTCGCGGTCCTCAGCGTTGTCGATTGACTGTGCCGAAGTTCCCAAGATAGGCACGCGCTGTGCGTCTAATTTGAGTGCCAGGTTATTAGGTATCTGACCGCCTGTGGACACAATCACACCAAAGGGGTTCTCCAGTTCGATGATGTCCATCACACGCTCGAAAGTCAGTTCGTCGAAGTATAGGCGGTCGCACATGTCGTAGTCAGTAGAGACAGTCTCGGGGTTGTAGTTGATCATCACAGAGCGGTAACCATTCTTTCGGATCGTCTGCAGTGCCTGTACGCCGCACCAGTCGAACTCTACCGATGACCCAATGCGGTAGGCACCCGACCCCAAGACAATGATTGAGCGGTGGTCGCCCGCATACTGTATATCCGACTCCGTACCCGAATAGGTCAGGTAGAGGTAGTTGGTCTGTGCGGGGTACTCTGCAGCCAATGTGTCTATCTGTTTCACTACGGGCAGCACGCCAAGTGACTTGCGATAAGCACGCATCTTCAGCACCGCAGCATCCATCTCCATCTCCTTACCCAATCCCACGGCACGTGCTATCTGGAAATCGGAGAAGCCCTGCTGTTTGGCACGGCGTAACAGTTCTGCATCAAGTTGCTCCAGTTGTCCCACCTGATGCAGCCGGGCATCGGTCTCTATGATATTGCCGAGGCGTTGCAAGAACCAACGGTCAATACGTGTCAACTCGTGTATGTGGTCGATGGTATAGCCTTGATACATCGCTTGTGCGATAGCGAATATACGCTTGTCTGTAGGTGCCGAGAGAGCCGCATCCAGATCGTCTACATGTAGTGCCTTGTTCTCTGTGAAACCATGCATGCCCTGACCTATCATACGCAGGCCTTTCTGTATCGCGTCCTCGAAAGTGCGACCTATCGCCATTACCTCTCCTACCGATTTCATTGACGAGCCTATTTCGCGATTGACACCGCGGAACTTACTCAGGTCCCAACGAGGTATCTTGCAGACCACATAGTCCAGTGCAGGTTCGAAGAAAGCCGAGGTGGTCCTGGTCACACTATTCGTTAGTTCGAAGAGACCATACCCCATGCCCAGTTTGGCTGCCACAAAAGCGAGAGGATAGCCTGTTGCTTTCGATGCCAATGCCGATGAGCGCGAGAGACGTGCATTCACCTCTATCACCCGATAGTCTTCTGACTCAGGGTCGAAAGCGTACTGCACATTGCATTCGCCCACGATGCCGATGTGTCGGATAATTTGGATGGCGAGTGCCCTCAGTTTGTGGTACTCGCTGTTGGTCAGCGTCTGCGATGGAGCAATGACTATCGATTCGCCCGTGTGGATACCCAGTGGGTCAAAGTTTTCCATGTTGCAAACCGTTATACAGTTGTCGTAACGGTCGCGCACCACTTCATACTCTATCTCTTTCCATCCTTTTAGCGACTTCTCTACCAGCACCTGCGGGGAGAATGAGAACGCCTTCTCAGCCAGTCTGTTCAGTTCCTCCTCATTGTCGCAGAAGCCAGACCCAAGTCCGCCCAGCGCATATGCTGCACGGATGATAACAGGGTAGCCCAACTCTATGGCAGCCTTTCGTGCAGCCTCTATCGATTCACACGCCTCTGACTTGATAGTCTTCACACCTATCTCATTGAGCCGCTCCACGAACAACTCTCTGTCCTCAGTGTCAATGATTGCCTGTACGGGCGTACCTAGCACCTGCACCTTGTATTTTTCTAGCACCCCGGTGCGATACAGTTCCACACCGCAGTTCAGGGCTGTCTGTCCTCCGAAAGAGAGCAGTATAGCATCGGGGCGTTCTTTCTGTATCACACGCTCTACGAAATAAGCCGACACAGGCAAGAAGTAGATATTGTCTGCCACGCCCTCCGAAGTCTGCACAGTGGCTATATTCGGATTGATGAGTACCGTCGAGACACCTTCCTCACGCAATGCCTTCAATGCCTGTGAACCCGAGTAGTCAAACTCTCCAGCCTCGCCTATCTTCAGTGCCCCAGAACCCAATACAAGTACTTTATTTATATTGTCTAATTTCATGTCTGCTTGTTCTATTTGTTGAGAAGGTTGATGAACTCATCGAAGAGGAACTCTGTATCCATAGGGCCTGAGCAGGCCTCCGGGTGGAACTGTGCTGATAACCAAGGATTGCCCGTGTGCCGAATACCCTCGTTCGAGCCATCGTTGAGATTGACAAAGAGAGGTTTCCACTCTTTGGACAGAGTGGAAGAATCTACTGCATAACCATGGTTCTGCGAGGTGATAAAACAGTGGTTGGTTCCCACCTGTTGCACAGGTTGATTGTGTGAACGGTGACCATATTTCAACTTGTATATCCTTGCCCCCGCTGCCTTGCCCAACAGTTGATTTCCCATGCAGATACCCATCATTGGACGCACATGCGGATTGACCATGAACTTGCGGATGTTCTCCACAGCAGCCCCGCACGTGTTCGGGTCTCCAGGGCCATTCGAAAGGAATAGTCCATCAAAGTCCAACTCGTTGAAATCATAGTCCCACGGCACTCGTATCACCTCTACGCCGCGGCGGATAAGGCAACGCAGTATATTGTGTTTCACACCGCAGTCCACCAGCACAACACGTTTACCGGCACCCTTGTTGTAACGAATCACCTCCTTGCAAGACACCTGTTCTACAAAGTTCACACCCTCATATTGCGTCATCTCTTGTTCTTCTGTCTGCCCGTCGAAGAACAGTTGCCCGAGCATCACCCCCTGCTCCCGCAATCGTCGTGTCAATGCTCGTGTATCTATACCCATGATACCCGGCACTTTCTCACGTTTTAACCAGTCCGAGAGCGACTCCGCAGCATTCCAGTGCGAGTAATCACCACTATACTCCGACACTATAACAGCCGATGCATAGATATGGTCTGACTCCATGTAGGTCGCTAACCCGTTTGCCTCTTTCGTGAAAGGCGGCACGCCATAGTTGCCTATTAGCGGATACGTCAGCACCATTATCTGCCCTGCATAGGAGGGGTCTGTTAGCGATTCGGGATAACCCGACATTGCTGTGTTGAAGACCACCTCGCCTGCCACCGCTTTCTCGTAACCGAATGACCAACCATTAAAAGTGCTGCCGTCCGATAAACGCAATGTTACTTTTGTCATATTGTTTTGTGTTCGTTACTTGGTGTTTGTTATTTCCTGATTAGAACTGTGAGATATTCTCTTCTACATAGTCTATGAAAGCCTGATTCAATCTTCGGAGTCCACCCGGAGTAGGATAGTTTCCCGAGAAATACCAGTCGCCCGGGTGGTTCGGACATGCTGCGTGCAATCCCTCTATCGTCTGGAAAACAATCTCTATGTCGGTTGTCACACCCGGTGAACGCAACAGTTCCACCATCTTACGGGATATTTCTTTGTCCGAGAAGGGTTCATATATCAGTCGCACATAGTTCCGGTATTCGGTCTTGTCTAATCCATGCTCCATAGCCTCGCGCTGCTGCAAGCATAGTTTATATACCTCATCGATACGTTTCTGCATTCTTCTATCACACAGCAAGGCGATAGCCGCCTTGAAAGCAATGAACTCCGACATACGAGCCATATCTATACCATAGTAGTCTGGATAGCGAATTTGTGGTGATGATGACACCAATACCAGTTTCTTAGGGTGTAGCCTGTCCAGTATGCAAATGATTGACTCTCGCAGCGTTGTCCCGCGTACGATGGAGTCGTCTATCACCACGAGGTTGTCTATACCTGCTTCTATCGCGCCATAGGTGATGTCATACACATGCGCTGCCAGATCGTTACGTGAGTTTGACTCTGTGATGAAGGTACGTAGTTTGATATCTTTCCACACCACTTTCTCACGGCGTATAGGTCGTTTCGTGGTCTCCTGCATGCCATCGATCAGTCCGTAGAACGCTACCTCAGCCGTATTCGGGATGAAAGAGAACACAGTATGTTCAGTATCGCCACCAACGGCCTCCAGCACGCGTGGTATCAGACTCTCGCCCAGTCGTTTCCGCTCCGTATATATGTCGCGGTCCGAACCTCGTGAGAAATATATCCGCTCGAATGAGCATGCCTGCAGTCGTGTCTGTGGTAGTATCTGTTCAAGTCGTATCTTACCATTCTGCGACACAAAGATTCCCTGTCCCGGCAGCAGTTCTTGTACCTCTTCTATAGGCACATTGAAAGCAGTCTGCAATACAGGACGCTCGCTCGCCAACACCATTATCTCCTCGTTCCGGGAGTAGAAAGCAGGTCGTATCCCTCCCGGGTCACGCATCGCGAATGACTCGCCGCTACCTGTCATACCGCATATCACATATCCCCCGTCCCACAGTGGTGCACAGTTACGCAGCACATTCGCTAGATTGATATGCTGTTCGATGTATTGCGTAGCCTCCATGGCATGCAACCCCTGCTTGGCTGCCTCGTCATAGCAACGCTCCGACTCGCGGTCCAAGCGGTGTCCCATCTGCTCAAGTATCACGTACGTATCCGCATTGATACGAGGATGCTGTCCTAACGACTTCAGATGTTCAAAAATCTCATCCGAATTGGTCATATTGAAGTTACCGCACAGCACCAAGTTTCGCGCACGCCAGTTGTTACGCCGCAGGAAAGGATGCACATACGATATGCCACTATTGCCAGTCGTTGAATATCGCAGGTGCCCCATATATAGTTCACCCGCATAAGGTATATACCGCTCTGCATACGATGCGCTCGCACGCAACGCAGGTTCGAACTCTCCGATCTGTTTCTGTGTTTCTGCAAATATCTCCGTGATGGCATCTGATCCCAATGCACGCTCTCTGTAGATGAACTCCTCGCCTGCCTCTGCCTGCATCTTCACGCATGCCAGACCAGCACCCTCTTGACCACGGTTGTGCTGTTTCTCCATCAACAGATACAGTTTATTCAGTCCATACTGCCATGTGCCGTACTTTTCCTGATAGTAGGAGAGTGGCTTGAGCAGTCGGATCATCGCCACTCCACATTCGTGTTTCAGAGGTTCCATGTTCTGTCTATTTAGCGAACTATTGTCTCTGTTCTGTTTGGTCCTACCGACACTATATCTATCCGCACGCCTGTGTATTCTTCTATATAGGCAATGTAGTCTTTCAGTTCTTTTGGCAGAGCCTCATAGGTAGTACACTTTGATACGTCGCTCTTCCACCCCTTGAACTCTTTGTATATAGGTTCTATATTGTGGTTGTCAGCCTCGTATGGGAAATGGTCTATCTCCTGTCCATTCAGTTTGTATCCCACGCATACACGGATCGTATCAAACTCATTGAGTACATCCGACTTCATCATGATTAGTGATGTCGCGCCATTCATCATGCAGGTATATCGCAGAGCCACCAAATCGAGCCATCCACAACGACGAGGACGACCTGTCGTGGCACCGAACTCATGCCCTATACGTTGCAGTTTTTCTCCTGTCTCATCGAACAACTCCGTTGGGAAAGGACCTGCGCCCACTCGTGTACAATATGCCTTGAATATACCATACACATTGCCAATGTGCGATGGTGCTACCCCCAGCCCCATGCACGTCCCTGCACACAGTGTGTTCGATGAGGTCACAAACGGATACGTTCCGAAGTCGATATCCAGCAACGATCCTTGTGCTCCCTCAGCGAGTATGGCTTCATCCTTGCGCAGCAGGTTGTTCACCACTATCTCGTTGTCCACTAACGGGAAGTTATGTAACTCTTCTATGGCTGCCAACCATGCGCTGTCGTCTGGCAGTTCCATATCTCCCAGCAACTCTCTGTGTACCTCGCGTAGTGCGTGATACTTATCGACAAAGTCAGGCAGCAGTATATCGCCCACACGTAACCCGTTGCGTGCGACCTTGTCTGTGTAAGCAGGACCGATCCCCTTGCCCGTCGTACCCACTTTCTTTGCTCCTTTCTTCGCCTCTTGTGCCGCATCCAGCATACGGTGTGTCGGTAGTATCAGGTTTGCACGCTTGGCAATGCACAACCGTTCGCCTACATTCACACCCATCGCCTCTATGGCGTGTATCTCCTCCATCAGTATGATCGGGTCTATCACCACACCATTGCCGATGATGTTATGCGTTCCTTCACGGAATATTCCTGACGGCACTGTGTGCAGCACGAAACTCTTGTCTCCGAAACAGATCGAGTGACCTGCGTTCGGTCCCCCCTGAAAACGGGCTACGGTGTTGTACTTTGAGGCGAGGACATCAACTATCTTGCCTTTTCCCTCATCGCCCCACTGCATGCCTAATACGACATCTACTGTTTGCATATCTATAGTTTTTTGTGTTATGATTCTATTTTATTTCCCAAATACCTTTCCGAATATATAGTCCACCCGTTTCATATAGTAGTCCAGCGTGAAGCAATCGTCTATCTCTTTCGGTGTCAGGTGTGTTGTGATAGCGGTCGTCTGTTTCAGGTTATCCTGCATCTCTCCGCCCTCCGTCAGTGTCTTCATCGCCACGGGTTGTACCAAGTCATAGGCCTGCTCACGTACCATACCTTTTGCTATCAGTGCATTCATTACACGCTGTGCAAAGATCGCCCCATGCGTCAATCCGATATTTTTCAGCATGTTCTCTGGATATACTATCAGGTTGTCCAGTATACCTTGGAAACGATTCAGCATATAGTCCAACAGTATCGTGGCGTCGGGCAATACGATGCGCTCCGTCGATGAGTGCGATATATCCCGTTCGTGCCAGAGAGCAATATTCTCCGATGCCGTGCACATATATCCTCGCATCACTCGAGCGCAACCGCATATATTCTCCGATGATATAGGGTTGCGTTTATGAGGCATCGCCGACGACCCTTTCTGTCCCTTCCTGAATGCCTCTTCCACCTCGCGTACCTCTTGGCGCTGCATGTTTCTCACCTCCATAGCCATCTGCTCCAGTGTGCTGGCTATGACGGCGAGTGTGGCGATATAGAATGCGTGGCGGTCGCGCCCTAACACCTGCGTCGCAATAGCCGCCGACTCTATGCCCAGGTGAGTACACACATACTCCTGTATCTCCGGTGGTATATTAGCATAGTTCCCCACTGCTCCCGACAGTTTGCCTGCCTCTACACCTTTTGCCGCCATCTCAAAGCGGGCAATGTTCCGTTCCATCTCCTCATACCACAACGCCCATTTCAGTCCGAAACTGGTGACATCGGCGTGCATACCATGTGTGCGGCCTATGACGGGAGTGTATTGGAACTCGTAGGCACGGCGGCGCAGCACTGCGACAAAAGATTGCAGATCGTGGCGCAAGATTTCGTTCGCCTGCTTGAGCAGGTAGCCATTGGCTGTATCGACCACATCGGTGGAGGTCAGTCCGAAGTGTACCCACTTACGTTCCTCTCCCAGTGACTCACTCACCGCACGCGTGAACGCCACCACATCATGGCGCGTCACCTCCTCTATCTCGTGTATGCGCGTTAGGTCGAAGGTGGCATTCTTTCGTAGCAACACTGTATCCTCTTTTGGCACTACCCCCAGCGTAGACCATGCCTCCGCTGCCAACAGTTCTACCTCAAGATAGGCCTTGAACTTATTCTCTTCTGTCCAGATTTGGCGCATCTGTGGGCGCGAGTAACGATCGATCATTGTTCTATAAATGGATTTATGATGATTATTCCATATTCTAGTGTCACTTGTATTGCATTTAGTTTTTAGGGTGAATGCGTTTCATAAAACAATCTATGGTGTTACGCATCAGCATCGTGATAGTCATGGGTCCCACGCCACCTGGCACGGGGGTAATATAACCTGCGATGTCCTTAACTCCCTCAAAATCCACATCGCCTACCAAGTGTCCGTCCTCTATGCGGTTGATACCCACATCGATGATTGCCGCTCCGTGTTTGATATAGTCAGCCGTGATCATCTTAGCACGACCGACAGCCGCCACGAGTATATCCGCCTCACGGCATAGTGCTGGCAGGTTTTGTGTGCGAGAGTGGGCAATAGTGACCGTGCAGTTGCGGTCGAGTAGCATCTTGGCAACAGGTTTACCGACGATATTGCTTCGTCCGATGACTACGGCACGTTTGCCTGTCAGTTCAACACCTATTTTCTCCAACAGTACGATGATGCCCTTGGGTGTGCAGGGATAGACACATGGTTCATTGAGCCACAGCCGTGCCACGTTAGCGGGATGGAAGCCATCCACATCTTTCTCCGGTGCAATGGTGTTGATTACTTTCTGTTCATCGATATGTTTCGGTAGTGGCAACTGTACAAGTATGCCATCCACTTTCCCGTCATTGTTCAAGTGTTCTATCTCGCTGAGTAGTCGTGCCTCCGTCACATTTTCGGGCAACTCCACCAACTCACCGTCCAAACCGCAGTACTCTGTGGCCTTAATCTTACCCCGTACATACGAGCGGGAGGCCGGGTTGTTGCCTACGATGATCACCTCGAGGCGAGGACGCCGACCATACTGTGCCGCCAATTGCTCCACCTCTATCTTCATCTCATCTTTGAGTGCTTGTGAGATCTGTTTTCCGTCTATTATCATAAGTCTTCTTTTGTTTCTGTAGTTGTGTTAGTTCTATGAACCGTATATCTACCGTGTATCGACCGTATATCTACCGTATATCAACCGTAGTTGTCAGCATTTTGTTGTGGCGAGTACACCTTGCCATGCGATGTCTGTTCGATAGAACAAGTTGTCACAGTGGATCTTAGTTATTTGTTTATACACTTTTTCTCGTGCCTGTGTGATATTGTCGGCAGAGGCGATGCACATCAGCACACGTCCGCCGTTGGTGAGCAGGTTCTTGCCGTCATGCTTCGTTCCCATGTGGAAGACCAGGGCGTCAGTGTGTTCGAGTCCTTCGATAGGCACGCCTTTGTCATAGTGACCCGGATACCCCTTCGATGCCAGTACTACACCCATCGTGGCCTTGTTCTGCCATTGCAAGTTCTCTATCTTCTTGCCCATAGCGATGGCGTAGAATACTTCATAGGCATCGCTCTCGAGCAATGGTAGTATCACCTCTGTTTCCGGGTCACCAAAGCGGGCATTGAACTCTATGACTCGTATTCCCTGTTGGGTCTTCATCAGTCCTCCATAGAGTACACCTGATAGAGGCATTCCCTCTGCTTGCATACCTTTTGCGGCTGGCTGCAAAATGTATTCCAAAGCGAACTGCTCATCCGCTTTTGTGATGAATGGTAGTGGTGTGTATGCTCCCATCCCCCCCGTGTTTGGTCCCTTATCGTTATCGTATGCCCTCTTGTGGTCTTGCGCCAATGGCATCGGATAGACCTCGCCACCCGACACAAAGCACATAAACGAGAACTCAGGACCTGTGAGGTATTCCTCTACCAGTACACGCCCTTTGCCGAACTCTTCGTTCACCAGTATGTCCCGCAGTGCGTTGTCCGCCTCCGTGCTATCGGTGGCGATCACAACTCCTTTGCCCGCCGCCAGACCATCGTACTTGAGAACCACAGGGAAGGTGCCGTGCTCTACATATGCGCATGCCTCTTCGTAGTCCGAAAACGATTGGTAACCGGCGGTAGGGATATTGTACTTATCCATCAGTCGTTTGGCAAACTCCTTCGACGCCTCTATCTGTGTGGCTGCCTTGGTGTGACCAAAGATTGTCAGTCCCGCTGCCCGGAAAGCATCCACCACCCCCGCAGCCAGAGCCGCTTCCGGTCCTACCACTGTCAAGTCTATATGCTTGTCGAGTGCAAACTTTAGCAATCCCTCTACATCCGTGTCGCAGATATCTACGCATGAGGCTATCGTGCCTATGCCTGCGTTGCCAGGTGCGCAATAGACAGTGCCTACTTGCGGACTACGTGAGAATGCATAAACGATGGCGTGTTCACGTCCACCCGAACCGATGATTAGTACTTGTTTCATTTGTTTTGCAGATTAGTGTTTGAAGTGACGTACCCCTGTGAAGAGCATGGTTATACCGAGTTCGTCAGCCTTCACGATACAATCGTTGTCACGGATAGAACCGCCCGGTTGTACGATAGCGGTTACACCATATTGTGCTGCCAGAGCCACTGTATCGTCGAATGGCAGGAAGCCGTCCGAAGCGAGTATCAGTCCTTTGTTGTACCCAGCAGCCTGAGCCTGTTTGAGTGCTATATCGGCAGCCCCCACACGATTCATCTGTCCTGCCCCTACACCCAACGTGTGACCGTCCTTCACCACTACGATAGCGTTCGACTTAACGTGTTTGACGATATTCCACCCGAACTGCAGGTCGTGTTGCATCTCCGGGGTTGGCTTTGTCTTTGTGACGCACATCTCAAGCGTGATGGTTTCTATCTGTGTGTCGAGGTGTTGTACGAGCAGACCTCCAGGAACGGATACATACTGGTTCTGCGGTTCCTGACTCTGAGTCATATCCACGATGAGCACGCGCAGGTTTTTCTTGGTGGACAACACCTCGAGTGCTTCTTTGTTGAATGCTGGAGCCATCACTATCTCGAGGAATAGAGGTTTCATGCCGAGTGCCATCTCTTTGGTCACCTCGCGGTTGCATACAACGATACCACCGTATATCGACACCTTGTCACTCTCGTAGGCTTTCTGCCATGCTTGCCCGATAGTGGGTGCTACGGCAGCACCACATGGATTCATATGTTTGAGTGCTACGCAGCAGGGTTCTGCAAAGTCGCGCACTATGTTGAGTGCTGCAGCAGCATCTTGTATGTTATTGTACGACATCTCTTTGCCTTGCAGTTGTTTGGCGGTAGCCAGAGAGAAAGGTACCGCTTTCTGTGCTGCATAGAACCTGGCTTGCTGGTGAGGGTTTTCACCGTAGCGCAGGCTCTGCTTGAGATCATACTCAAGGAACAACTTCTCATTGAGACCAGCCTTCTTGCGCATATAGGTGGCTATGCAGCAGTCGTATTCAGCGGTATGGGTGTATGCTTTGGCTGCCAACTTAAGGCGGGTCTCCAGTGTGGTGTTGCCCGTGGCGTGTATCTCGCTGAGGATCTGTTCGTAGTCCGATGGGTCGCACACCACAGTGACATCATTATAGTTCTTGGCCGCTGAACGCAGCATAGAAGGTCCTCCTATATCTATTTTCTCGATAGCCTCCGCCATCGTCGTTCCCTCCTTGGCTATTGTCTCACGGAAAGGATAGAGATTGACGCATACCATATCGATGGTTTCTATACCATTCTCACGCAGTGCCTGTATGTGACTCGGCTCATCCCTGCGAGCCAACAAGGCACCATGTACCTTTGGGTGTAGCGTCTTCACGCGTCCATCGCATATCTCAGGGAATCCTGTCACCTCGGAGATGCCGATAGTGTGTATACCCGCATCTTCCAACAGACGCTGTGTGCCACCTGTGGCGATGATTTCCCAACCGGCTTTCTGCAGACCCGAGACAAATTCCGTTAGTCCAGTCTTATCACTTACGCTTACTAAAGCTCTCATATTTTATTCTCTGCTATTAGTTTGTTTATTGTATTGACATATAACTTATGTTCTACTGTATGTACCATTCTCTCCAATTCTGTCACATCGTTTCCTTCATACGGGATAGCCTGTTGTGCTATGATAGGTCCCCCATCCATAGTTGCATCCACATAATGGATAGTCACGCCATACACTTTCACTCCATATTCGAAAGCCTGTTCTATGGCATGAGCACCTTTGAAAGCAGGTAGCAATGACGGGTGTATGTTGATTATTCTCCCTGCGTAGTGGTTGAGCAACACCTCTGACAATAGTCGCATATAACCTGCCAAGCATATCAAGTCAACGGCTTTGTCTGTTAACAAATTAACTATCTCCTGTTCATATTCTGCTTTCGATACGTAGTCCTTTGGATTAAATACAAAGCAGTCTATGTGGTTCTGCTGTGCCCGTTCCACTACTGCTGCCATCGGTTTATCACAAACGAGCAACACTACTTCAGCTTCTATACGGCCATCGGCACATGCTGACACGACAGCCTCAAAGTTGGTTCCATTACCACTTGCGAATATAGCCAGACGTTTCATAGGATATGCACACCTTTACCCATAATTATCTTACCTATCACAGAGGCTTTCAGACCCTGTTGTGTCAGAATATCGATACACTTCTCCGCATCTTTTTCGTCTACAGCTAGCACCATTCCTATACCCATATTGAATATATTAAACATCTCTCTATGAGGTATCTTTCCCCATCGTTCCAGACAATGGAATACAGGCAATATCTCCCAACTCCCCTCTTTGATTTCTATCCCTTGTCCTTCACGTAAAATACGTGGTATATTCTCATCAAAGCCTCCGCCGGTGATATGGGCTACGCCGTGTACTTCCAGCGTATGGATAACCTCAAGTACTTGTTTGACATATATCTGTGTTGGAGTAAGGAGAATCTCTCCCAGTGTTTTCTCCGCATCGAGTTCGGGATAGTTCTTATTGAGATTGAGTCCTGCATCAGCAATAATCTTACGCACGAGGCTAAAGCCATTCGAGTGTACACCTGTTGAAGCTATACCCACTAACGCATCTCCTACCTTGACCTTGCTGCCATCGATGAGTTTAGATTTCTCGACTACTCCCGTAGTATAGCCAGCGATGTCGTATTCGCCGTTTCCATACATGCCCGGCATCTCAGCAGTCTCTCCACCGACCAAAGCACAACCTGCCTGGCGACATCCCTCTGCCACCCCCGCTACGATAGCCTCGACCTTAGCAGGGATGTTATGTCCTATCGCTACATAGTCGAGAAAGACAAGAGGTTCCGCTCCCTGTGCCAGGACATCGTTCACACACATTGCTACAGCGTCAATACCTATTGTGTCGTGCTTGTCCAGTTCAAAAGCCAATTTCAGTTTCGTTCCTACTCCATCTGTGCCGGATACCAAGACAGGTTCTTTGATATTCAATACACTCAAGTCAAACATCCCGCCAAAGGAGCCAATGCTTCCCATCGATCCCTTACGTTTTGTTGATTTAATGTGTGACTTGATACGACGTACAACTTCATAACCTGCCTCGAGGTTCACTCCTGCTGCTTGATAATGTTTTGCCATTGTTTCAGTTGATAGTTGAGAGTTGGTAGTTTAGTGTTGAGAGAAGTAACGAACTGCGTTCTCGAACAGGGGTTGCTTCTTTATACCGTGGATATTCTTGAACAGATTCTCTTCATATCGCTCTGAATGAGCCATCTTGCCTAATATCTGTCCATTGGGAGAGATGATGCCCTCTATAGCATAATACGATCCATTGGGATTGGCGGGAGAAGCCATTGTTGGTTCTAATGTCACAGGGTCTGCATAGCGGAAGGCTACCTGACCATTCTCAAACAGTGTCTTCGCTAATGACTCATTGACAACAAACTTACCCTCCCCATGGCTGACTGCTACTGTGTGTGCATCTCCCGGTTGCATTCCTTGTAGCCATGGGCTATTTATTGATGTTACTACAGTCGTGACCATCTGTGACACATGCCGATTGATATCATTCCTAAACAATGTTGGGGACTCTGTCGTTACTACTCCTGTCTTGCCGTAAGGCAGCAGACCACTCTTGATGAGTGCTTGGAAGCCGTTGCAGATACCCAGTATCAATCCTCCTCGTGCTATGAGGGCGTCGATAGCCGCTGATATCTTCCTATTATTGATGACTGAGGCTATAAACTTACCACTGCCGTCAGGTTCGTCTCCTGCAGAAAAGCCACCAGCAAACATCAGTATATGAGCTCGCGAGATATGTTCTGCCATCTCGTCAATTGAGGTTAACACATTGTCTGCTGTCAGGTTGCGGAATATTGTTGTTTCTACTTCTGCACCTGCTTTGCGCCAAGCCTTAGCAGAATCGTAGTCGCAGTTTGTGCCGGGGAATACCGGGATATAAACCAAAGGATGATATACAGGCTCTCCCTTATAGGTGAGCGTAGTCTGTTGAGAACGACTATCTTTCACTCCCTTAGGTAGCAGGTCCGTATGTTTTGCTTTCACCGCATCGGGATATATTTTCCTGAACGGCTCACAGCAAGTTTGTTGCAGGGTTGCACGTGAGATGTGCTCTCCGTTAATTATAAGGCTATCGCCTGCCATTACGTGTCCCAATAATATGGCATTCTCTATCTTCAGGGGTTGGGTTGTCTCTACCAAAACAGAGCCATATTGATAATCAAATAACCCGTCTTCCGTTATTCTTATGTCAACTCCCAGTGCGTTACCCAAAGACATCTTTGTCAGTGCCTCTGCCACACCACCGAAACCTATAGCGTAGGCCGAGCATATAATCCCCTCATCTATTGCTTTAGTTATGGCTTTCCAGTTTTTCTTCAGGCATACAACTGAGGGCATATAGTTTTTCTCCGGTGTGTGTTTTATCAAGTACAAAGCGTTCTCTGCTTTTTTCAGTTCCGGGGAGATGACCTTGTCTGCCATCACTGTGGTGACTCCAAAGGCTATCAATGTAGGTGGTACCGATATATGCTCGAACGTACCTGACATAGAGTCCTTACCGCCAATAGAAGGCAGTCCCAGATCTATTTGCATCTTCAGTGCTCCCAGTAATGCTGCGAGCGGTTTACCATACGTATGTGGGTCCTTTGTCATACGTTCGAAGTACTCTTGATACGAAAAGCGCATCTTACTATAATCTGCGCCTGCTGCTACCACTTTTGTACAGGCCTCCACCACGGCATAGGCTGCTCCATGGTAAGGACTCCACTCTGATATGAAAGGATTGAATCCAAAGGCTAATACTGAGGCCGTATTTGTATAACCATCGGTTGGCAGTTTCTGCACGGACACTTGTGTCTCAGTGGTTTGATACAGACCTCCGAAAGGCATCAGTACGGTGCTACGGCCGATAGTGGCATCGAACTCTTCGACAAGTCCTTTCTGTGAGGTTACATTAGGTTCTGCCAATACAGCCTGTATTCGTGCGCTGAGGTCAGGACCTACTATCTTTTTACGGAATGGGTTAGTGTTCTCGACACTGCTAATCGTCGCATCTGCATAGTGTTTAGCTCCTGCACTATCAATGAACTCGCGCGTGAGGTCAGCCACGAGGTTGCCTTTATAGAACTGTCGCATACGTCCTGTATTGGTGACATCGGCGACATAGGTGACCTCTATGTTGTCGCGTTGGCACAGTGTTTCCATCTCTGCTCGATCTTTGGCATCGACTACGATAGCCATACGCTCTTGCGACTCGGAGATAGCCAGTTCGGTAGGGTTGAGGCCTGCATATTTGGTCGGTACACGGTCAAGATAGATATCGAGTCCGTCTGCCAGTTCGCCTATAGCGACGCTGACACCACCAGCTCCGAAGTCGTTAGACTTCTTGATAAGTCGTGTAGCCTTTAGTCGTCGCATGAGTCGTTGCAGTTTGCGTTCCTCAGGTGCATTACCTTTCTGTACCTCTGATCCGCATGTCTCGAGGGACGCTTCTGTATGTTCTTTGCTGGAGCCTGTAGCCCCCCCTATGCCATCTCGTCCGGTGCGTCCACCGAGTAGTAGTATGACATCGCCCGGTGCAGGTGACTCCCTGCGTACAGCGTCTGCTTTGACGGCTCCGACTACGGCTCCTACTTCGAGACGTTTAGCGACATAGGCGGGATGGTATATCTCACGCACATGGGTAGTGGCGAGACCTATCTGGTTGCCATAACTGGAGTAACCAGCAGCGGCTTTCTTGCTGATGACACATTGAGGGAGTTTACCTTGGAGTGTGTCGGCAACGGGTTTGTAGATGTCCCCAGCACCTGTGACACGCATGGCTTGATAGACATAGGCGCGACCTGACAGAGGGTCACGGATAGCCCCACCAAGGCAGGTGCTAGCACCACCGAAAGGTTCTATCTCTGTTGGGTGGTTGTGCGTCTCATTTTTGAACTGAAGCAACCATTTCCCGGTCTGTCCATCCACATCTACATCGATGAAGACAGAGCAGGCGTTGTTTTCCTCGCTCTGTTCCATATCATCGAGCAGACCTTTCGCACGGAGGTAGCGCGCACCGATAGTAGCCAATTCCATCAGGCATAGCGGTTTGTTCTCTCTACATAGGTCTTTGCGTATATCGTGGAATAGTCCGAGTGTATTGTTGATCTCGTCCTTGACGAAAGAGTCGTCAATTTTGATATGCTCGAGTATTGTTGTGAAAGTCGTATGGCGGCAGTGGTCTGACCAATAGGTATCGAGTATGCGCAGTTCGGTTTCCGTTGGGTTGCGGTGTTCTTTTTGGAAATAACGTACCACCTCACGTAGGTCGTCCACATTCATAGCGAGTCCCCACTGCTTGCAGAACGCTGCCAGGTCCTTGTCTTGCATATGGGTAAACCCATCCAACTGTGCCAATGGTTTCACGTCCGCGTGTTGTATCTGTTCGAGGACGGAGAGGTCTTTTTCTCTTGACTCTACTGCATTGATGTAATAGTGGCGGATACGTGCCATATCCTCTTCGGTCACGCTGTCATCAAACACCAACAGTCTTGCACTACGAATCTCTATCGCAGCATTGGGGTCTATCAGGTGTACACAATCGACTGCCGATGATGCACGTTGGTCAAACTGTCCGGGTATAAACTCTACGGCTATATATTTCTTTCCATTCAAATCATATATATCCGAAACGATATCTGTCACCACCTCTCCAAATACGCTATAACGGCATTGTTCGAGCAGTGATGGTGTAAATCCGAACAAGTCGTATATGTTGATATAGTGTATCTGTCGTAGGTGAAGTTGCAGGTTCTCGTTCAGTTCTTGACGCAGACTCTCGGCTTCAACACGGAAAGTCTCTCCCTTCTCTACAAATATACGATAATCAGCCATGTATTTATCGAGATGTACCTGTTAAATGGTTGTATTTAATACCTTTTCTGTTTGTTTACGACGGAACTCGTTTAGTTGCTTTAGTAGCATCTCGTCTGTCAGCGATAGTATCTCGATGGATAACAGTGCCGCATTTTTTGCTCCATCGATAGCAACACAGGCTACAGGTATTCCGGTAGGCATCTGGACCA
Organism: Acidaminococcaceae bacterium; assembly: GCA_963620225.1. Taxonomy (GTDB): domain Bacteria; phylum Bacteroidota; class Bacteroidia; order Bacteroidales; family Paludibacteraceae; genus Colicola. The sequence goes on from CAVEZM010000001.1 coordinate 29,564, forward strand.
TACTCAACAAGCTATCAAGTCCATCGAGTGTCTTAGAGCGTACCGGGACTCCTATCACAGGCAATGTAGTCAGTCCTGCTATCACTCCTGCCAGGTGTGCTGCACCTCCGGCACCAGCGATGATAACTTTCAGTCCATTACTGCGTGCATTCTCTGCCCAATCTATTAATGCGTGTGGTGCACGATGTGCACTTATGACACGCTTATCTACCTCTATGCCAAACTCCTCTAATGTCTTGATGGCCGGTGTCATCACTTCTAAATCAGAAGTGCTTCCCATGATTACTCCTACTTTCATTGTTGTTTATTCGTTTAGAAGTTTATTAAGTTTATGCGTAGTTGAACAAGTTAATGAGTTTATATGTTCAGCTCCTCATTATATTCATCATTCTTTTTTATTCATAATTAACCCTATTCCCACTCTATTGTTGCCGGTGGTTTGGATGAGATGTCATAACAAACTCTATTTACTCCTTTCACTTTATTGATGATATCATTTGAGCATTTTGCCATAAAGTCATAAGGCAGGTGTGCCCAGTCGGCAGTCATTGCATCCTGTGAAGTGACGGCACGGAGTGCGACGGGGTTCTCGTATGTGCGTTCATCGCCCATCACGCCCACGCTGCGTATATCGCTAAGGAGGATGGCACCTGCCTGCCACACTTGGTCGTACAGGCTAACCTCTATCTCTCCGTTCTGCATATCGGCGGGAACGCCTGCTGCTAACACTGCACGCGCCTGTTCGCCTGTAAGACGTGTTTTGTAGTTGCGTAAGCCACGTATGAATATGTCATCGGCTTCTTGCAGGATACGTATCTTCTCTCGTGTGATATCGCCGAGTATTCGGACGGCGAGTCCCGGACCTGGGAAAGGGTGTCGTGTGATGAGATGTTCGGGCATACCGAGTGAGCGACCGACGCGGCGTACCTCATCTTTGAATAACCATTTGAGCGGTTCACAGAGTTGGAGGTTCATCTCCTTAGGCAGTCCGCCCACATTATGGTGGCTCTTGATGACTTTGCCTGTGATGTTGAGTGACTCGATGCGGTCTGGGTAGATAGTGCCTTGCGCCAACCAGCGTACCGGGTGGTCTTGTCCGCTGCTTTGGTTGATGATGTGTTTGGCTTGCTCGTTGAACACCTCTATGAAGTCGCGTCCTATGATCTTGCGTTTCTGTTCGGGTTCGCGCACGCCAGTCAGGTCGGTGAGGAACTTCTCTGATGCATCCACCCCCACTACATTCAGTCCCAGGCACTCGTAGTCGCGCATGACATCGGTAAACTCGTTCTTGCGCAGCATGCCGTGGTCAACGAAGATACACGTCAGCCGGCTGCCGATGGCTTTATTGAGCAATACGGCTACTACGGAAGAGTCAACACCTCCGCTCAGTCCCAATATGACACGATCGGCACCTATCTGTTCGCGTATCTCGCGGATAGTGGTTTCCACAAACGCATCTGCGCTCCACTGTTGTTTACTGTCACAAATGTTTACAACAAAATTGTGTAGCAGTAGGGTGCCTTGTAAGGTATGGAACACCTCCGGATGGAATTGTGTTCCGAATGCAGGAGAGTGTTGATTGCCTTGTGGTGCGGGGATGTAGTATGCTGCGTTTTTGACTGTTTCTGTGGATGCCGCCAGTTGTGCTCCATTAGGTAGTTTCGTGATACTATCTCCATGAGACATCCATACTTGAGAGCCTTTCTCGAAGCCATCAAATAATGGGCAGTTGTTATCGATGTATTGTAAGTGTTGTCTTCCGTACTCGCGTGTCCCCGCACTCTCTACTTTTCCTCCATAGGTATGGCTTATGTACTGTGCGCCATAGCATATACCCAATACAGGTAGTCTCCCTATTATATGAGACAGGTCTACATGGTAAGCATCCTCAGCGTACACACTGAGTGGCGAGCCAGACAGGATGACACCGATCACGTCTGCGTCGTCTTTGGGATACTTGTTGTATGGGAGTATCTCGCAGAATGTATCGAGTTCACGCACACGACGACCTATCAGTTGTGTAGTCTGTGATCCGAAATCCAAGATAATAATCTTCTGCATAACTGTATCGTTGTTCTACGCTCTTATTCTCCGCGAGAGTAGTTAGGTGTCTCTGCTGTGATTGTCACATTGTGCGGGTGGCTCTCTGTGACGCCCGCAGCGGTGATTCGGACGAACTTAGCCTGTTGTAGTTCGGACAGGTTGTGTGCTCCGACATATCCCATTCCCGAGCGCAAGCCTCCCAGCAGTTGGTATATAGTCTCGCTCACAGTGCCTTTGTAAGGCACACGACCGACGATACCTTCCGGTACTAATTTGGATATGCTCTGTTCTTTGCTCTGGAAGTAGCGGTCGGCCGACCCTGCTTTCATGGCGTCGATAGATCCCATACCGCGATATGACTTGAACTTACGTCCATTGTATATTATTGTCTCTCCCGGTGCTTCTTCCGTTCCTGCGAACATGGATCCGCACATCACGCAGTTTCCTCCTGCAGCCAGTGCTTTCGTGACATCTCCTGAGTATCGTAGTCCGCCGTCTGCGATCACTGGCACGCCGCTTCCCGCAACGGCTTTTGCACAATCAAAGATTGCTGATAGTTGTGGTACTCCTACGCCTGCAATGATGCGTGTTGTACAGATAGAGCCCGGTCCTATGCCTACTTTGATACCATCGGCTCCGTTCTCAACGAGGTATTTAGCAGCCTCTGCAGTAGCGATATTTCCGACCACCACATCCAATTTAGGGTACTTAGCCTTGATAGTGCGTAGGGCACCTATGATATTCTTTGAATGTCCATGTGCGGAGTCGAGAACGACTGCGTCCACTCCTTCTGCGAATAGCGCATCTACCCTGTCCATAAAGTTTAGTGTGATACCTACGCCTGCGGCGCAACGGAGTCGTCCTTTGCTATCTTTGCATGCATTAGGAAAGTCTTTTAGTTTTGTGATATCTTTGTACGTGACTAATCCGCGCAGGTGTCCTTGTTTGTCCACCACGGGCAGTTTCTCTACGCGGTATGTCTGCAGTGCCCGCATCACCACATCGGTGGAAGTGGATTCGATAGTGATGAGGTTTTCTTTTGTCATCACTTCTTCTATCTTGCGTGCCATGTCCTGTTCGAAGCGTAGGTCTCGGTTGGTGACTATACCCACGAGGTAGTTCTCATTGTCCACCACAGGTATGCCACCGATATGGTTGTCGTGCATTATCTGCAGTGCGTTTCCGACGGTCTGTTCTGCCGTGATCGTGATAGGGTCGGATATCAGTCCGTTCTCTGAGCGTTTCACACGGCGCACTTCTGCAGCCTGCTGTGCAATGGACATATTCTTGTGTATCACGCCTATACCTCCCTCACGTGCCACAGCGATAGCCATTGTAGATTCGGTGACAGTATCCATAGCAGCCGATACCACAGGTATGTTCAGTGCTATATGGCGTGAGAATTGGCCAGCCAGTGAAACTTCAGATGGAAGCACTTCGCTATATGCCGGTACGAGTAATACATCATCAAAAGTCAGTCCCTCTTGCAGGACACGTTCAGAAAGCAAAGACATAGTTGTTACGAGTTAAAGGGTTCTATATTTTTTTCAGTTATTTATATCAAATCAAATGGTCACAATAGAAACAGCGGGTGTTTCCTTCAGCGTCGGTGTATATCTTGTGTGCTACAGGTTCGGTAGTGGCAATGCAGCGGTCATTGTGGCAGGGCTGTTGGGTTATGCGAGTAGATGGTTGTGTTTGCTCTTTGTTCTTCCACTGCAGCAGGGTGTATATGAGTGCCATACGCACATACTTGCCGTTTTCCACCTGGCGGAAATAGGCGGCACGTGGGTCAGTATCCACCTCGCCACTGATCTCGTTGACGCGTGGTAGCGGGTGGAGCACAATCATACTCTGTCTTCCCAGTGCCATCTTGGTGGTATCAAGGATGAACGCATCTTTCAGTCGCTCGTACTCATCCAGGTCTGCGAAGCGTTCCTGCTGCACACGGGTCATATATAGCACATCGAGCATAGGTATGGCTTCTTCCAATGTCTGCACCTCGTTGTAGTTGTTTCCCAGTTCCTGCTTCATATAGTCAGGCAGTCTCAGTTCTGCTGGTGATATCAGTACAAACCGTGTGCCCTCGTAGCGTCGCATAGCCTTGATGAGTGAGTGGACGGTGCGTCCGTACTTCAGGTCACCGCAGAGGCCTATGGTCAGGTGGTCGAAGCGTCCCAGTTCGCGGCGGATAGTCAGCAGGTCGGTCATGGTCTGCGTGGGGTGTGAGTGTCCGCCGTCTCCTGCATTGATGACAGGTATCCGGCTGAACTCGCTTGCCACGTGCGGTGCTCCCTCTTTATAGTGGCGCATAGCGATGATGTCGGCAAAGGCAGACACCACGCGCACGGTGTCTGCCACCGTCTCGCCCTTGCTCACACTACTCGATTTGGCGTCTGAGAAGCCCAGCACATTACCTCCCAACTCCATCATCGCTGCTGTGAAACTCAAGCGTGTTCGTGTACTTGGTTCGTAGAAGAGTGTAGCCAATTTCTTGCCTTTGCATGTCTCTGCGTACTGCTCAGGATGTGCAATGATGTCCAAGGCACGATTGATGACAGAGTCAATCTCTTGCGTGCTCAGGTCTGTTGGGTCTAAAAGGTGACGCATGGTTAATTATGAATAATAATGAATATGTCTTCTTTCCCGATCCAACTCCTTACAATCTCCAGTCTTCGCTGTTCGGGTTATCCCGGAACTTCAGCAGTCGGTCTTTGTCTTCCGGTCGGATGTAGCCTTCTGCTACCGCCACATCGACCAACTCATCCAAGTTGCTGAGGCTGTGGTTCTCCACCTGTGCCTCGTGCAGTCGCTCCAGTCCTTTCTGCATACCGTAGGTGAATATCGACACTATGCCCAACACTTCTGCCCCTACCTCGCGCAGCACGTTGACCACTTCGATGCAACTTCCCGCTGTTGAGATAAGGTCCTCCACTACCACCACTTTCTGTCCTGGCAGCAGTCGTCCTTCTATCCGGTTCTGCCGTCCGTGGTCTTTTGCTCCTGAGCGCACATATCCCATTGGAAGACCCAGGATAGTGGCGGTGATGGCAGCGTGTGCAATACCTGCTGTCGAGGTCCCCATCAGCACTTCTGCCTCCGGGTAACAGGTGCGTATGGTCTCTGATAGTGCGTTCTCAACATCATCCCGTACGGTGCAGTCTGACAGTGTCAGCCGGTTGTCGCAGTATATCGGACTCTTGATTCCACTCGCCCATGTGAATGGTTCGTTAGGACGGAGGAACACTGCCTGTATCTTGAGTAGGTCTTTGGCTATCTGTTGCATAGTTTGTTCGGATTTGCTATTTGTCAGTTTCTTTTATAGAGTGAACTCTTTCAAGCACCTATGGTATGCTTCTACAGGGTCTGCTGCAGCCGTTACCGGTCGTCCCACCACGATATAGTCAGCCCCTATCCTACGTGCATCGGCAGGTGTCGTGATGCGCGACTGGTCGTCAGCCTTGGCACCGGCAAACCGTATCCCGGGCGTGACGGTCAGGAACGTCTCTCCGCACGTCTCTTTCACTATGCCTGCTTCGAGTGGCGAGCATATCACTCCATCTAGTCCCGCCTCTTTGGCGCAACGTGCGTAGTGTCTCACCACCTCGTCTAACTTACCCCGTATGAGTATATCCTCGTGCATTCGCTCTTCGCTTGTCGATGTCAGTTGTGTCACCGCCAGCAGCAGTGGTCGTGTCCCGTCCTCTCGTGTCAGTCCCTCTAGTGCTGCCCGCATCATCTCTTTCGTACCAGCAGCGTGCAGATTTACCATATCCACACCCAATCGTGAGAGCACGGTCATGGTTTTCTTCACGGTGTTGGGGATGTCGTGCAATTTCAGATCGAGGAAGATATTGTGTCCTCGTGCTTTCAGTTCGCGTACTATAGCAGGTCCCTCTGCGTAGTAGAGTTCCATTCCTATCTTTACGAACGGTCGCTCGTCTCCGAATGGTTTCAAGAAAGCGTAGGTAGCCTCCGCTGAAGCGAAGTCACAAGCAATGATTACATCCCGGTTGTTCATATTGATTTTGTGATGTTTAGTTTGTCATCTAGTTACTATTGGCTGCTCCGATGATATCCTCAATCTTTTCTATTCCCAGTTCGTCCATCAGTAGTGGCAGCCGGTCTATGATCTCTTGGCATACTGTTGGATTCACCAGGTTGGCAGCCCCTATCTCTACCGCTCTTGCTCCCGCCATCATCATCTCGATGACTTCTTCTGCCCTGTTCACTCCGCCGCACCCTATGACAGGTATCCGGCAGGCACGTGCCACCTGATTGACCATTCTCAATGCCACAGGAAAGATCCCTGGTCCAGAGTATCCCCCGTATCTGTTGGCAATGACGGGTCTGCGTTGCCGTATGTCTATGCGCATACCCAGCACCGTATTTATCAGGCATAGTCCATCGGCTCCCGCCTCTTCGCACGCACGTGCGATACCGACAATGTCTGTCACGTTGGGTGATAGTTTCATGTATATGGGTTTGTGTGTCACGCTCTTCACGGCTCGCGTCACCTCTGCCGCCGCCGCAGGGTCAATACCGAAAGCCATACCTCCGTTATGCACATTGGGACAGGATATGTTCACCTCCAGTATGTCTGCCTCGCTCTCACGATCTATCCGCTCGCATACGTAGGCGTATTCGTCTATCGAGAAACCGCTCACGTTAGCGATGACAGGTCCTCTGTATATCTTCCGCAGTGCGGGTAACTCGTGTGCTATGACCTCTTCCACTCCAGGGTTCTGCAGTCCCACTGCATTGATCATTCCATATCCTCCACATTCGGCTATGCGCGGCTGCGGGTTGCCGTACCGTTCGTTGCGTGTGGTACCTTTGCAGGCTATAGCACCCAGTATATTCAGGTCGAGATATTCTGCCAACTCCTGTCCGAACCCGCAAGTACCCGATGCGGGTATCACAGGGTTCTTCATCTCTACCCCTGATAATATCGTATGTAATCTATTCTCCGTTATCATTTTATCTCTCCTGCTGCGAACACGGGTCCGTCTTTACATACCCTTTTATTACCATTTCTCGTCTGTATGGTGCACCCCATGCACGCTCCGTATCCGCATCCCATCCTTTCTTCCATGCTCACTTCTCCGTTGGTACCTGCTGCCGCTATCAGTGCACGCAGCATAGGCAGTGGTCCGCAAGCATAGTAGTAACTATGTGTCCCATCCAATGCAGCCGTGGCAAACCCTTTCATCCCTCGTGACCCGTCCGCTGTCGTCACCACCACTTCGCACCCCAATGCTGCAAACTCCTCCTCGTAGAACACCTCTGCTGCCGTGTTGAACCCCAGTATCACCCGTATGTCTTTGCCTTCTGTCCGCAGCATACGTGCCAAGTAATAGAGTGGTGGAACGCCTACTCCACCGCCTACCAGCAAGGGGCGTTCCCCCGCTTTGCGTATGTTATACCCATTGCCCAACCCTGTCATCATATCCAACCTCGTCCCCGCTTCCATCCCTGCCATTCGTTGTGTCCCTTCGCCCACGGTCTTGTATATGATCGTCAGCACCCCCTCTTTCGCATCTGCCACCGAAAGAGGCCTACGCAGATAAAGTCCCGGCAACTGTATCTCTACAAACTGCCCCGGCTGTATCCCTGCTGTCTCCCCTGCCAGCCGCATCTCGTGTATGTTGCTCGCTATGGTTCTGTTGTTTAATATCTCGTATGTTGTCTTCAAACCCTATGCCTCATATATCACTTGTCCCAAGCATTCATTCCGTATGCAGCGCCCTACTACGCGCCAACCTGCAAAAGGTGTACTCTTGCCTTTCGACACCCACTCCGTAGGGTCTATCGTATATTCTGTCTCTATGTCGAATGTCGCCCACGAGTCCTCAGCACATACTCCCATCAATCCTCTCGCCCGCGTTGACATCAGTTCCACCAGTCGTTCCATGCTTATCACTCCTGTCCGTACCAGATATGTGTACATCAGCGGGAATGCGCACTCTATGCCAGATATGCCCATCAGGCTTCCTGCCAGTCCTCTGCTCTTCTCTTCCGCAGTGTGTGGCGCATGGTCGGTGGCTATCACGTCTATCGTCCCGTCTTGTATGCCTGCTATCAGTGCCATCTGGTCTTCCACCCCTCGCAGCGGGGGGTTCATCTTCCATGCACCGTCCTCCTGGAGCATACGCTCGTTCAGCAGCAGGTAGTGGGGAGCAGTCTCGCAGGTCACCTTCACTCCCCGTGCCTTTGCCTCACGTATCACCTGCACACTCTCTTTGGTAGATATATGGCATATATGCAGGTGGCACCCCGTTTCTTCACACAACCGTATATTCCGCTTTATCTCCCGCCACTCGCTTTCCGAGCATATACCTTTGTGTCCGTGTGCATGGGCGTATGCTCCGTCATGTATATATCCGCCTCGTAGCAGTCTCTTCACCTCGCAGTGCTCCACTATCATACGCCCTGCTGCCGCACACTGCTGCATCGCCTTACGCATCAGTGCCTCGCTCTGCACCCCACATCCATCGTCTGAGAAACCCACCACATATGGGGCAAGAGCGGGTATATTTACAAGTTCACCCTCGCCTTTTCGGCCGAGGGTGATGCTTGCATAGGGGTGGACAGTAATCATGCTATCGCGTGCTATGATATCCAGTTGCGCACGCAGGTTCTGCGCGCAGTCAGGAGCAGGGATAACATTTGGCATAGTAAAGACATCGGAGTACCCAGAACGTGCTGCGGCTGTGCTACCACTCAGAATTGTTTCTTTCTGAGAAAATCCTGGCTCTCGGAAATGCACGTGCATATCGACAAGGGCGGGGATGCGTATTACACCTTTTTGCAGCATTGTACCTGTTTAATGAGTGAGGTTCTCAAATCGGTTGCAAAGGTACTACTTTATCTTGAGGTGCACAACTCTCCTTCTAACAAAAAGTACAAAAACACAATAATGAAACATTGATATAGCAAACGCTTGATGTGTTGATTGGTTGTTGAGTTGTTAGGGGCAGTTGTTTGGTTGATAAGTTTAGGAGTTTATGCGTGGTTTAATTGGTTGAAAGGGATTATTGGTTTAGTTGAGAGTTGATAGTTAGTTTATCGGTTGATGAGTTGAGTGCAGTTTTATAGTTGATAGTTTTTAGTTGGGTATGGATGGCAGGTTGTAACAAAAGTAAAACGATAACATATTGTTTGTTTTGCAAAGGGGAGTTGAGAGCCATAGGGTGTTATGAATCCATGGTAGGCAATAAGCGCAGCAAGGAACCATTATACGGTGGGCATAAGGGCTGCAAGGAACAATTAATAATGAAAAGAGGCTGTCTAACGGGTGTCAGGCAGCCTCTTTGGGAAAGGCTTGCGGGGCAGTTCGTCTTTGTATGGCTTTTACAGGTTTTTTATAAGTCTTTTACGAGGCGGAGTGCTCGCCCGTTGGTTCGACCGTCGCCGTACGTGTCCGATTTATCCGAGTAGAAGTTCATGCCGAACGCATAGTTCGAGTCGCCTGCTGTAGCAGACCAGTAGTGACCATAGTCCTGCACACGGTTCACACTCGCCCCGTTGCGATACCCCGAAGCAGGCAAGAAGACTGCGCCTGCGGCTTCTAATTTCAGCCAATCGGCGAGAGTAAAGGTCTGGTGAGTAGCGTAGGCTTCTATGCTACAGGTGCTTTCAAAGCCACTTTTGAATTTTAGGCTCTCGGGGCATTGCCAATTATCGGGTAACAGGACAAGTCCATTCGCATACTCTGAATCGCTTAGTTCAATACGGGCAACACCGATAAGACTGTCCGCATTGGTACGAGTGTTTCGCAGATAATACCACTCATCTTTCGTGAGTGTACGATAGGTATTTTGCACACTTGAAGCTATAGTATTCGTACTCCAGTCCACGAAGTCGCCTGCGTAATCGGTATTGTCAGTAGAGGTGCTTATACCCCATTGGGCTGTTTCGTTGTTAGCACTCCAACCAAAGAGGTCTATCTTGTCGGCGAGTGCGTCTCCGCTGACATTGGCAGTACCAAGCATCTCATATTGGTTCTCGGCAAACGACCAAGTATTGGTAGATTTTATATATTGCAAGTTGCCTTTGGTGAATGCGACTTGTTTGCCTACCGATACGGAGAATGCGCCATCGAGTAGTTTCTCATCGTGACATTCATAGATGTAGATAGTATCGTGTATCTCTTTGTAGACAATCTCTTTCGTGGCGCGTGGCATTATCAGTTTGAGCGTGTCGCCCGTTATCATGTTGTTCATATCGTAGGTGATACTGTCAACAGCGGTGACAGGATGCTGGTAGAACACTTTGCCATTCAGCCACACTACCTGGTTGGTTTGCGCATTGAGTAGCAGACTACTTAATGCCACTGCGAATAAGAGGAACAGTTTTTTCATAATAGAATTGTTTATCGGGGTTATACTTGTTTTCTTGTTTTCTTGCCGGATTTGTTATCGGGTTGGCCAATAGGTGTACAGATTATCCCACTTACGGCGACAAATGTAGTGTGTTTTTTTGAAGTATGCAAATGGGGAGGGATTTTTTAGTTGAGAGTTGAGGGTAGTAATTAGTTTATTAGTTGATGAGTTTAGGAGTTTATACGTGGTTGAATTGGTTGAAAGGGATTATTGGTTTAGTTGAGGGTTGAGAGTTGAGTGAGGGAGTGGGGAGTGTTTCGGCTTATGTTCTGCTCAAGATCGGCTTATCTTCTGCTCAAGAGCTGCTGTTTGTGCGTTGGTGAATTCAGGTTATGTTTGGTGTGGTGTTGTTATAGGTTGAAAAAAGGGTTGGATTTGTGTATGTAAGAAAATAGTTGTACATTTGCGGGCTTTTCTTCGCCTGCGTGCTTTTTGCCCGGTGGGTGTATGTATAAGTCTGACACAGAGCCACATCACGATTATGATAGAGTATATCAAAGGAGAGTTGAGTTTTTTGATGCCGACCTACGCTGTTATAGAAGCGTCGGGTGTAGGTTATGCTATCAACATAGCGTTACCGACCTATTCATCGTTGCAGGGTAAGGAGGGGCAGGTAACGAGGTTGTTTATCTCGGAGATCATTCGTGAGGACACGCATGACTTGTTTGGTTTTTTCAGTCAGGGTGAGCGTTCGTTGTTTTTGTTGTTGATGACGGTGAGTGGTATAGGTGCCAATACGGCGCGTATGATCATGTCTGCCTATTCGGCTGTGGAGATTCGACAGATCATAGCGACGGGTAATGCTCATGCACTATCTCAGGTCAAGGGTTTAGGTCCGAAGACGGCTCAGCGTATCATTGTTGACCTGAAGGATAAGGTGTTGAAGATAGATATGGGTGCTGGTGATGTGCCGGATACGAGTGTTTCGTTGTCTCAGGCGGGTGTTGTGGACAGTGATATCAAGCGTGAGGCAGTGAGTGCGTTGACGATGTTGGGTTTCCCTGCGTCCTCGTCGAGTAAGGTTGTAGATAAGCTTTTGGTCGCAGATTCGTCTGCGAGTGTGGAGCAAGTGATCAAGCAAGCCCTGAAGATGCTTTGATTTGAAGCGGCTTTTCCCTGTCATATTAGTCTTGTTCCCCTTGTCTGTTTACAGTCAAGAGGTGGATTCTTTGGGTATGGTATCCGATTCGGCTATCATGGCTCCGTTGCAGATGCGTATGTTGGGGGTGGATAGTTATGAGTCGTTGACGCGTCCCAGTAGCAGTATAGACTTGCGTGATCCGGATAACGTGAAGACGACGGTGGAGTATGATACCCGTACGGGCTACTATGTCGTTCATACTCGTATCGGTGATGTGGATATATCGACGCCTTACATGATGACGGATGACGAGTATCGTTCGTATTCGGAGCGTCAGCAGATGGGTCAGTACTGGCAGCAGAAGATAAGTGCTGTGGAGCATGATAACGAGCGCAAGTTCGATATCACGGATATGAAGTTTAACATCGGTCCGGCAGACAAGGTGTTTGGTCCCGGTGGGGTGCAGTTGAAGTTACAAGGTTCAGCGGAGTTGTTGTTTGGTTTCAAGCATCAGTTTGTGAATAATCCTGCCTTGACTCAGCGTTCGCGAAACAATAACATCTTTAACTTCGATGAGAAGATACAGGTTAATGTCACAGGTAAGGTAGGTGATAAACTCAACCTTAACATGAGTTACAACACGGAGGCTTCTTTTGATTTTGACCAGCAGAACCTGAAGTTGAACTATAAGGGTAAGGAGGATGATATCATCCAGTCGATAGAGGCGGGTAATGTGTCGTTGAACTTAAACAGCAGTCTGATACGTGGTAGTACGGCGTTGTTTGGTATCAAGACTGACCTGAAGTTTGGCAAGTTGAAGGTTCAGGCATTGATTTCCCAGCAGAACTCGGAGAGTCAGTCTGTATCGAGTAAGGGTGGTTCTCAGACGACTTCGTTTGAGATAGCGGTTGACAACTACGATGAGAACAGGCATTTCTTTTTGGGTTACTATTTCCGTGACAACTACGAGAAGGCGATGGAGGCATTGCCCTACGTGGCGAGTGGTGTGACGATTAATCGTATTGAGGTATGGGTGACCAATAAGCGCGGTAACTATGATCAGGCTCGTAACATTGTTGCTTTCTCCGATTTGGGAGAGTACAACCCAGACCATATACTGAACTCCTCATGGGCTACGAGTGGTTCCCAAGTGCCTTACAACAAAGCCAACTCATTGTATGAGACGATGACGCAGACTTATCCGGGTGTACGTGATATACAGCAGACGAGTAGTATCTTGCAAGACATACCGGGCATGGATTCGGGTGACGACTATGAGAAGGTAGAGTCTGCGCGTTTGTTGTCGTCGAGTGAGTACACGCTGAATAGTGCATTGGGATATATATCGCTGCGGTCGTCGTTGAATCAGGATGAGGTGTTGGCGGTGGCGTTTGAGTATACGTATGCAGGTCAGGTGTATCAGGTGGGTGAGTTCTCGACGGATGCCGGTGAGTCTTTGAAGACTCCTAATGCATTGATGCTGAAGTTGTTGAAGGGAACTAATAACGCTCCGAACAAGAAAGGTAAAGGTACGTGGGACTTGATGATGAAGAATATCTATTCGTTGGGGGCCAGTCAGATGTCGAGTGACAAGTTTGAGTTGTATATCCAGTATCGTAACGACTCGGTTGGTACAGAGATGCAGTATCTGATGGAGGGTAATATCAAGGGTAAGCAGTTGTTGCGTGTGATGAACTTGGACAGGTTGGACAGTAAGAACAACCCTTATCCGGACGGTCGTTTTGACTATGTAGAAGGTTATACGGCAGTGTCAAGTACAGGTCGTATCATTTTCCCGGTGTTGGAGCCGTTTGGTAGTCACTTGGCCCAGGCGATAGGTGATCCTGTGATAGCGAAGAAGTATGTATACCAGGAGTTATATGACTCGACGTTGGTGAATGCGCAGGAGTTGTCTGAGCAGAATAAGTTTGTCATCACCGGTAAGTACAAGGGTACTTCGGGCAGTGAGATCCGGTTGAATGCGATGAACGTTCCACGCGGTAGTGTTGTTGTGACGGCCGGTGGTGCGACCTTGATTGAGAATGTGGACTATACTGTCGATTACACGATGGGAACAGTGACGATACTTAATCAGTCTATCTTGGACTCGGGTACGAATGTAGAAGTCAAGTTGGAGAACCAGTCGCTGTTCTCTATGCAGCGTAAGGGGTTGTATGGTGCGCACTTGGAGTATGAGTTTAACAAGGATTTCACTATAGGTGGTACGCTGATGCACTTGCGTGAGAAGCCACTCACGACGAAAGTGAACACGGGTAATGAGCCATTGGCTAACACTATCTGGGGTGTGAACATGAGTTGGAAGACGGATATGCAATGGTTGACGCTGTTGTTGGATAAGGTGCCGTGGATAGAAGCGACAGCCCCGTCGTCGTTGGTTTTTAATGCAGAGTTTGCTCATCTCATACCAGGACATACCAAAGATGTGGGTACGGCAGGTACGGCGTATATTGACGATTTCGAGGCGACAAAGACCAGTATAGATATTCATTATCCTAATTATTGGAAATTAGCGTCAACGCCTCGTGATGACCGTTTCCCTGAGTATAACAAGAGTAATAATATCGATTACAACAAGAACCGTGCGTTGCTGGCTTGGTATGCGGTGGATCCTATCTTCGGTCATCCGCAGTCGAACACGCCGAAGCATATCAAAGATAATCTTGACTTGATGTCCGATCACCGTACGCGTATCGTGTACCAGCGTGAGATATACCCCACCAAGGATGAGTTACCCAATTCCGATTCACGTTTGTCGGTATTGAATCTCAGTTTCTATCCACAGGAGCGTGGTCCGTACAATATCTCTGCCGATGAGATAGGTGCTGATGGTATGTTGACTAACCCCAAGTCCCGGTGGGGTGGCATGATGCGCAAGTTAGACAACACCGATTTTGAGAAGGCCAATATAGAGTATATCGAGTTCTGGATGATGGATCCGTTCTTGACCAATGCTGACGAGGGTTATGAAGGTGGCGATATGTACATTGACTTAGGCGATGTGAGTGAGGATATCCTGCGTGACGGGAAGAAGTCTTTTGAGCACGGCTTGCCTTTGACGGACAACAATATAGACGCTCTCATAGAGAGGACTGTCTGGGGTCGTGTCCCTAAGACGACGAGCACGACTGTTGCTTTCTCCAATGAGTCCGGTGCACGCGCCAAGCAGGATGTCGGTTTAGACGGGTTGAGCGATGCTCAGGAGATGCTACATGAGTATGATGGCAGAAGACCTTATGCCGACTATGTAGCCGCACTGCGAGCCAAGGTTGATCCGTCGGTGTTAGCGGCATGGGAGTCGGATGCCCACTCTCCTCTCAACGACCCTGCCGGTGATGACTACAGGTATTACCGAGGTGCGGATTTAGACCAAGCTGAGGTACCTGTTTTGTTGCGTTACAAGTACTACAACGGTACGGAGGGGAACTCGCCTGAGATGGACAATAACAGCACGTATGGTACAGCCTCTACGCTACAACCTGACATAGAAGATATCAATCAGGACAACACTCTGAGCGATAATGAGAAGTTTTATCGTTACCATATATCCTTGCGTCGTGCAGATATGCAGCGTGTTGGTCAGCAGCATATAGCGAGCATCATGGAGACGAATGTGCAGCTCAAGAATAACCAGACCGTTACTGTCAAGTGGTATCAGTTCAAGATACCTCTGCGTGGTGATTCGACGACCATGGAGAAGGTTGGTAATATTCGCAACTTCAAGTCTATTCGTTTTGCGCGTATCTACTTGACCAATTTCAGTCAGGAGACGCATATCCGTATGGCAACATTGGATTTGGTCCGTGGCGAATGGCGTAACTATACGAAAGGGCTTTATCAAGATCCGACGAACAATCAGTACAACATCACTAATCCCTACTCGTCCAATGGCTCGTTGGATGTGCAGGCGGTGAATATAGAAGAGAACTCTAACCGCACGCCGGTCAATTATGTGCTGCCTCCGGGTATCTCCCGTCAGACTGATCCCGGTCAAGCGCAGTTGATTGCTCAGAATGAGCAGTCTATGGCGATGCGTATTAATTATCTACCTCCTAAGGATGCGCGTTCGGTGTATAAGAACGTTTCTTACGACATGCGTCAATATAAACGCTTGCAGATGTTCGTTCATGCCGAGAGTCTGCCAGAGTTTGAACAGTTACAGAATAAAGATATCGCATGTTTTATTCGTCTTGGCTCTGACCTGAAGAATAACTATTACGAGTACGAGATCCCACTTGACATCACTCCTCCCGGCATCTATTCCAATGACACCACATCAGAACGTCAGAAAGTGTGGTTGCCTCAGAACGAGTTTGATTTCCCGTTGTCTGTGCTTACCGATGCGAAGACGGCGCGTAACAAAGCCAAGCGTGCGGGGAACAGTAATGTAGGTAACACTATCCCTTATGAGATGTATGACCCAGATAATCTCAACAACAAGATCACTGTCTTGGGTAATCCTACGTTAGAGGATGTGGAGGCTATCATGATAGGTATCCGCAATCTGACGGATCATGAGGTGAGTGGTGAGGTCTGGGTCAACGAGTTGCGTCTGAACCAATACAATGAGGATGGTGGTGTGGCGGCTATGGCTAATGCTGCGCTCAGCATCAGTGATATAGCACAGGTCAATGTGGCAGGTCGGTTGGAGACTGCAGGTTATGGTTCTATTGAGTCCAATGTATTGGACAGGAATATGGAGAATGCGTATCAGTTATCTGTCAGTGCGGCTTTAGAGGCGGGGAGGTTGTTCCCAGAGAAAGCCAAGTTACAGATACCACTATATGTCTCGTATTCCAATGAGACGAGCAGTCCACAATATGACCCATTGGATACCGATATTAAGTTATCTGAGTCGCTCGAGAATTACGAGACAAAGGAGGAGAAAGACTCTATCAAGCAGATGTCGAACACCGTACAAGAAGCGACGAGTTTCTCGGTCAGCAACATGAAGATCGATATCCACTCCAAGAAGCGAAACATGTTCTATGACCCTGCCAACTTCTCTATCTCTGCCAGTTATAACAAGCAGAACCAGCACACTCCTGAGACAGAGAAAGATATCACGACAGACCAGAGGGGGGCTTTTAACTATGCGTATAGTTTCAACCCAAAGCCATGGGAGCCTTTCAAGGACGTCAAGGCAGTCAGCAAGGTTAAGTTGCTCAAGGAGTTTAACATCTACTATCTACCTCAGTCTTGGGCTTTCAACACCAATATGCACCGTACCTTCACGCATATGAAGTTGCGTGACTTCAACACGTCCACTGATCCGTCGTATAATAACCCGTTAGACCTCACGTTCTCCAAAGACTTTACATGGGACAGAAACTTCGACTTCAAGTATGATCTGACGAAGAACATGAAGTTCTCTTTCCAGACTGCTATGAACTCTACCATTGACGAGGGGTACTATACTCCTGAGATTATCAGGGACTATGCTTTTACCAATGACTATTACGAGGCATGGAAAGATACTATACAACGCAGTCTGGCCAAGTGGGGAACGCCTTATACCTATCAGCAGTTGTTCTCGGCGACATGGAATGTGCCTTTTAACCGCATACCTTACTTAGAGGCTATCACTGCCAATGCCTCATACAATGCGACATACACATGGAACAGGACTGTTCAGTCCTCTTCATCGAGTACTACTCCCGATCTCGGCAATGTGGTCAGTAGTACACGTGCATGGCAGGTAGACGGTAGTATCAACATAGAGATGTTATATGGCAAGTCCAAGTACTGGAAGCAGATGACCCAGTACTATAGCCAGCGTAACCGGCGTGGCAGGGCTTTCAAGCCCAAGACTTACACAGAGGTAGTGACGCTCAAAGCCAATGAGCCGAAAGAGGTCACACACCGTCTTGGTAGCGAGAGTCTGCAGATGAGTGCTACCACCTCGACGGGTAAGGCAGTGCATCTCAAGTTCAAGACGCTGTCCAGCACCAAGGCTTCTATCACGGCTTCGCAGGACATCTCTGACCTGTCTGTTTCATTCACCACCAAAGATCCTAACCAGCGTTCTGCTGCTGAGGTGACACGAGATATGGCCGCTTATATAGGTACTATGATACGTCGCGTGCAGGTGACCTATAGGCAGACCAACTCGATGACTGTGCCTGGATTTGCTCCACAAGCGGGCTTTATGGGGCAGAGGCGTTATAATGATCTATATGCTCCCGGGTTCGACTTTGCTTTTGGTGGTTTCTCCGATGATTTCGTACAGAAAGCCAAAGACCATGGATGGCTATCTGCAGATACCTCTGTTGTACAGCCAGCGACGCGTGCTATGACTAACGATTTTGATGTTAAGGTGACGCTGGAGCCATTACCCGGTCTCAAGATACAGCTCAATGGGAAGCGTTATGCAGCACAGACGTCATCTATCATCTACTCATATGATCAGTTGCAGGAAAACATGACGGGTTCGTTTAATATCACACAGGTGGCATGTGCGACGGCTTTTCAGCGTATTGGTACCGCTGATGACAACTTCGCTTCGGCTACCTTTGATCAGTTCCTCAGTAACCGTGATGTCATCAACTCGCGCATACAAAGTACCTATGACCATATCACCTATCCGGATGCTGGTTTCATCCCCTATGCGCTGCGAGGTCAACCCTATAATCGTGCCTATGGGGCTATCTCCAGCAACACGGCAGATGTGCTTGTCCCGGCTTTCTTAGCAGCATATACGGGGAGGGATGCTACACGTATCGGGCTTGATCCTTTCCTGAGTATATTACAGGTATTGCCCAACTGGTCTGCCACGTTTGACGGGTTAGGCAAACTGCCGTGGATGCGTGACCACTTCAAATCGATCAGTCTCACGCATGCATACACGTGTAAGTATGCCATAAGCAGTTACTCCTCGTATTCAACCTGGGTTCCTGCGGACAAGTTGAGCAACAAACAACTCGGGTTTGTTCGTGATGTGGAGACAGATAATCCTATCCCTTCGTCCGCATACGACATCTCATCTGTCAATCTATCCGAGAGTTTTTCACCACTTATCGGTATCAACTTGACGATGAAAAACTCACTGTCCACGAAGTTTGAGTATCGTAAACAGCGTAACATAGCACTCAATGTCAACTCTGTACAGATAACAGAGGGGCATACCGACGAGTTTGTCATTGGTGCGGGCTATACTATTAAAGATCTTAGTTTCATCACCAAGACCAAGAATGGAGGACAGAAGAAAGTCAGCAATGACCTCAAGTTGAGTGTAGATGTCAGCTACAAAGATATCAAGACACTCCTGCGCAAGGTCGAAGAGAATATCACACAGGCGAGTTCCGGGAACAAAGTGTTCGCTATCAAGGTGAGCGCAGACTATGTACTCTCGCAAAAAGTCAACCTACAACTCTTCTACGATCACCAGGGTACGACACCTCTCATATCCTCGTCATACCCTGTCAAGGCAGACAATGTCGGTATCAATATCAAACTGATGCTCACTCGATGAAGACAATACTCCTATTACCATGTACAAAATAGGCATTATTGGTCCTGAGTCCACCGGAAAAACTACGCTTGCGCAATATCTTGCCCAGCGATACGATGGTGTTCTTATCCCCGAATATGCAAGGGAATATATGAATAATCTCGCACCGACATACGACTATACGTACCAAGATGTGGAGAATATAGCCAAACACCAAGTGGCACAACTACAGGAAATGCATCGTACAGCAAGGCAAGACTCTATACTGTTTTTCGACACAGAACTCATCATTACCAAAGTGTGGTTTCTGCACAAATATCATACTTGTCCTGTTTTTATTGAGAATGCTCTACGGGAGTATCCAATGGATGTCTATTTGCTATGCTATCCCGATATACCCTGGGAGCCGGATCCGATAAGAGAGAACCCGCATCTCAGGCAGTATCTATACGATTGGTATGAACGAGAGATACAGGATCTCGATATACCCTACTATGTCATTAGACATGATATTTGATGCATTTGTTGGGCAATATAACACAAAAAACACTTTTTTCTGCAATTTTATTTGTGTATATCACCAAGGAGCAGTATCTTTGCATCCGCTTTTGAAAAGCATGTATGTGTACACTAAAGCAATGGTCCATTAGCTCAACTGAATAGAGTACCACACTACGGATGTGGGGGTTGCAGGTTTGAATCCTGCATGGATCACAACTCTACACACGAAAGCCGTTGGTTTGCAACGGCTTTTTGTTTTTCCCTTCCGTGTTTTGGCGTGATCAGGGTGATATTCCCGTAGTCTCAAACAAGAGAGAGTCTATCCTCGCGGACGGACTCTCTCACACACAATTACACATTATTACTACATATCGAAAGGTTTCTATCTCCTCTCGATGGGATTCATCTTCCAAAAGATGAAAGATATCTGTATATCATCACCTCTCTAACGAGATAAGGCATACATAGCAAACGCTGCGCAGCATAGACCAATTATCTGTAGAGGTGTGGGTATAACTTGCAATATCAATAGTGACAATAGCACTGTTACCATAGGTGACAGTCCTTCCATAGGTGACACTACCACGGCCTTGCCATAACGATATGCATAGACGAGCGTCAATGCTCCTATGGAGTTTAGTATCTGAATACCAAAAGAATACCAGAATGTATTGCCACATCCCACTTCCGCAAAGAAAGTTGCTGCATCACCGTTCATAAGATAAGCCACAGGTATCAATAATGCTGCAGTCAGTGCCATCCATATAAAGATGCTCTCCGCATCCATTGAGTTATTGGCAAACTTCATAAAGAACCCCTGCACACCCCATGCCAGCAACACGAGTAGTGCCAATACTATCCAGATCCATCCACTCACGGGGCTGTTATCTGTGTCTGTCTGTAAGGATAGTAATAAGATAGCCACCAATGCCACTACTATACCTGCTTTCTGCCAAGTGGTGGCTTTCTCCTTAAGGAATAGTGAAGCCAGCGTAATAACTATCACAGGTGACATTGAGATGAACGGATAGATGATATAGGAGGGTCCCAATGTCAGTGCTTTGAATAGTACAAGTTGACCTCCAGCCCCCAGTAGCCCTACAGCACATCCTAATCCTATGGATTTCCAATCAAACATTGTTCGCAATGAGGTTCCCCGACCACTACGGGCACGAATGATCCATGCCACTATTGCACAGGGTAACATTGATAATGCCCAAGCAATATAGACTATCGTATCGGGTATCCCATGCTGGATCTGATAGCCAGAGAAAGCCCCCCATACACCCCAAGTACATACGGTGATGAGAATAAATATAAGCCAAAGTTTATCTTTCATAATGTATTCTTTTACATCTTTGTCGTAGCATACTACTTATTTTATCTTCTCAAAATAAGGCAATCGTGACAAGGGGACATTTATCTTATAACTATTCCCCCCGCGATACCGTTTACCTTGTTCATCGCGCCATATACCTTTGGGTAGTTGAACTGTTCGCTCTGTTCCTTCTGACACCATAGGAGCGACCAGATACTTGTCTCCTAACATAAACTGATCATTGCATTGTGCCAACCCTTGGTGTGGGAACTGATACTCCATGCAGCGTACGACAGGTTCGCCCGTCCGGGCAGCACGATGTGCATACTCCATGATGTACGGAGCAAATCGCGTATGCAGTTGCGCCATGTCACGAACGATACGCAGGTTGTCTTCCGACAAGATACGCCATGGAGCCACAGAAAACTGCATCATAGGCATCAATGCATGTACTTGAGTCGAACGAACAATCAGCGATTGGTCAAATTCGTCTGATCCTATACCTAAGAATGATGTCCATTGACCACCGCCAATCATGTCAGGGCAAGCGTAGGCATAACCTAACAGACCTGCTACACACATCGAAGGTATCAGCGACTGAACGGCTGACCAACTATAGTCTTTGTCCCCTAAGCGTTGAACCAGAGGTTGCCCTCCCATCTTCCAACAAGCACGATACTCGTTGAATGAAAAAGACAGACCAATCTGTGCATAGGAGGAAGTGTGGTCTGTGGTTGTTGCGTTGTTGTCATAAGAGAGTATATGAGAAGAGGCATAGCAGTTATTATCCCCCGCATCAAACTTGAAGCCATCTATGCCAAAGTGCTCTTGAACGCCACGCAACTGATCCATAAAATAAGCGGCAGCGGCTGGGTTAGTCAGGTCATAGCAAGCCGAATAGCCATTCCACCAATGTAAGATTGCTGTTCCATCGTCCGGTGTACGCAAGAGATACCCCTTCTCAGCCAACTGACGGAACTCAGGGGAGTCGGCTGATACGAATGGGCATACCCACAACATCACACGAAAGCCCAAGGCATGTAACTCATCTACCATAGCCTTAGCATCCGGGAAGCACTCTGACTTGAAGTCAAAATTGCCATAGTAACGCTGCCAATTATCATCTATCATCAGTACACCAGCGGGGAAACCATTATCCACTATAGCGTGCGCATAGCGCAGTATATCCTCTTGGTTTTGGTTATACATCAACTCTATCCAAGTATTATACTGAGGCATCGTAAAGAACAACGTGTCTGGTAACGTCCCAGCAGAAGGGAAATAACGCTGTTGTGCTGCCATATAGGCTTCTCGCAAGGTTGTACCTGCTTGCACCTCTTCCATTCCCGGTGTATATAGTTGCCCGTCTCGTGCTGAGAATACAACGGCACTATCTGACCAACGGTAACGACCATCTGAGGATAGGAATAAAGGTACCAACTGATTGTTCGCGTCCTCTACACGCATGTCAAAAGCGGACTGGTTGACATATGGCTGGTTATCCCCAAGACCTACAGCCCCACCCCACCAATACTCTGCCGATACAGATGACCATAGAGCAACGGCAGACAATATGCTTACGCCCAAACGTTTGATCATAATGTCACCGTCATTAGATAGTTATAGCCCGTTCTCTCGTCCCACATATCCTTGTTTGCGAAACGGATAGAAAAGTTTGGATTATCATGCAACGATGCATACGGGTCGGGTAAGTTCAGATAGAGATTATATTTCCCGGACATTGATGTATCTAACGTACAACGCATTGTGCAGACGGTAGTGTCTCCAGCCATCCAGAAGCGGGGGTCAGTCTGCTGTGCATATACATAACGATTTGTGCTGTCGTCCTCGTTCACAAATACCAACTCCACATCCCGTTTGTTGACAGGTGCAGCAAAACCGACATTACGCAATGTCAGTACCACAGAGAACATCTCTCCCACTTTAGGTTCTTGGGTAGGGTACGCCTTATCCAACACAAAACGATAGCCCAGACGGCGCTTTACTTCGTCCATATGATTCGTTTGAATCCACCATAATAAGATCTCCTTATGATAATCACGATTTAGATACGTCCAATGGAAACGCTCCATCTGGTCAATAGCATTACTTCCCTCTGACTGAACACACTTGTTGCATGTCTCGCCACCCATCATGGTATAATATGTATCTGCCGACCAATACGTTCTCTCATCAGCATTGCGATAAGTTCCTACATCATTGTTACACGAAACAAAACAGTCATTGTGTCCTCCCAGGCGCGCACGTGGAGTATTTTGATAAGCCTCTGTATCCATCACCGGATCCGTGCTCAGTCCTTTATCTTCCAGATATTTCATTTTATACCCTGGCGTGCGAAGACATATCTGACGGTCTGCGGGGAAAGCTTCCAACATGTGGTCCAGCATCTCCCAACGAGGTTTGTATTGCTCCGAAGTAGAGGGATTGAAGGGGAAACCAGTAGTATAGTACCATTCTCCCCATGCACCGATAAAACCGGCTTGAATACAGCAAATAACATCTGCATTCTTTGAGAGAACAGGAGATAGTTGATCTATATGGCGTGAAACCCATTCGGGAGTAGCATCCCAAGGTTTCTGATTATTGGCATATCCATTTTTGTATGCAAAACGCAGAATCGCTTTGGCTCCTC
Organism: Acidaminococcaceae bacterium; assembly: GCA_963620225.1. Lineage (GTDB taxonomy): Bacteria > Bacteroidota > Bacteroidia > Bacteroidales > Paludibacteraceae > Colicola. The sequence continues at coordinate 53,012 of CAVEZM010000001.1, forward strand.
CTTCACGAAGTGCATCAAAATTAGTCTGCATACGGTCAATAAACTCTTGAGGTATATCGCTTTCAATATAATCGGTCAGGTAATAAATATGCAACATCAGCGACACAGCATCTGTATTACGAACACTCGCAATAGTGGTTGCCGAAGCATGTGCACTTAGATTAGCAGATGTATAGGAGACATGTGCGTAAAAGCCTCTCTCAGGATTAGCAAAAATCTCATCTGATTCTGTGTAGTATAGTGTGCCTTCCGGATCCTTCTCCTGTTGCGGAGTGTCCGGTGGAGTACAACTCATCAAATAGGGCAAGAGCAATAATGATAAAAAAGACAATCGATAATTCATAACTCTATGTTTTTGTGCCTCGTGTTCCTCATAGAACAAAAGGAGTAAAGATAAAAAACAAGTATGGGTGCTCAGTATATACACCCTCACACCCACACTCTCAATCAACATTATTAAGTGTAAATATCTCCAACCTATCAGTATAGGAAAGGTTGGAGATTGTGTGTGTATTACTCAGTTACGTGGGTCTTAACCGTCATCAGAGGAGCCTTAACCTCTGCACCCGTTTCGTCTGCGTCTGCATTAGGCAGTACCCCTACAGAACTCCACTCTTGTTGGATATCGAAACCTATCTTGAACTCATTAGCGATGCTAACAGGTATCAATTCACGAAGGAGTTGAATCTCTACTATGTTATCTGCGATAATTTGAGAAGCACCAATTGGCAGATCTCCTTCACCTACGAGTGCGCCCCATTTGTCACTTTCATCGTGATCTTTTAATGGGTCATTCCAAATCCAACCACTGCCACCAACTTCGCCCCACCATTTGAATACAGCAGGATTATAGTTACTTACAACGGTACCGTTATCCGAAGATAAGATAGCTGTTTCCAAGCAAATATCTACACTGCCTACCGCAAACTCATCAGCATAGCCACCGGTAGCATCGCTATTATCGGCATCAATGTAAATATGGAAAGGTACCCAAGACTTGTCAGTAACCTTAGTAGCATCCCACTCAACCAATAGATTTAGATACATAGCATCGTTGTAAACTTTCACGCTTTTCAGTGCGCTACGATTCTCTACAGGATTAGCTGCGCTAACTGTCGTGAACACATATTCAGCAGGTAGGTTATCCCAGTCTGCAGCAGAACCATCTGTTACGCTAATAGGAGACACGAATGCTGGATCATCGTCATCTGGATCAGGAGTTGGAGTCGGGTTGTTTTGCGGTTTGCATGCTACAAAAGCAAGTGCTGCTGCACACATAAGTGCAAATTGAAACTTTTTCATAATGTTTGTGTTTTAAATGTTGATGATATTTATATGTTGATTGATTAATATCCTGGGTTTTGTGGAATACCACTAACCGTCCACTCAGCGTTCGGGATAGGGTATTGGATATGATTATATGTAGGTTCTACAATAGCCCACGGTTGAGCACCCGGATACTGACGGTTCATCTTCATGTTATTGCGATAGACATCAAACATACGGTAGCCCTCAAAGGCTAACTCCATACGACGCTCATCCATCACAACAGCCATCACTGCTGATACGTTGCTGCCATCGGCATATTGATATAGACCATCCACATAACCATGCATATTAGAAGCAGAGAACATACCAGCATCAGGTATCCCTGCGCGTTTACGAATCACATTGACGTCATCTAACGCTTTCAAATCTTCGCCTAACTTTGCATACGCCTCTGCACGGTTCAAGATGACCTCACCCCAGCGACTGAATACAGGTGAACACAAAGTAGGACTGCCATCCTGATAACCAAACTTCTTCACATAGTATTTCGGGAAGGTGTTACGCACCGACATCTGTGGCGTGATACGTACCAGACAGTCTTCGTTCTTGTAGTTCACATGGTATTCGCTGTATTCTCCTTGTACAGTACGTTTCTCTATGGTATAAGTTGTACCATCGGTAGTGAAAGTATAACCATCGGTAACCGGAGTGACAGCGAAAGCTAAGTCCGTGTGACCAGAGGCATCATCAATAGATTCCGGATCCGGGAAATAAGCGAACAACTTAGTGGGGTCTGCATTATTAGAGTATTGCGGACTGATGAATGCCGTATAGCGAATATCACTCGGGTAACGTTCGTAGAGATAGAGCAACGGATCAGATGGATAGATCTCGCCCCAACCGCCTCCATCAGCATTGTACATAGAACCTGCAGAAGCCTGACCTTTGTCATCTACCAATTCATGTGCTATACAGAACAGCGTTTCCGAAGAAGTCTTTGCGTTAGCGAAATAGTTAGCAAAATCAGGATCCAATTTACTTTCTGCAGATGCCCCGTTGAGCATTTCATTTACGGTAGCAACCACTTGGTCATTCATACCCATATAAAGATAAACACGCGAGAGAAGTCCGAGGGCTGCCTCGTGACTTGGATAACCATGATTGCCACGTTCTCTGCCTACCGTCATATATTGGGCTGCTGCTTTCAAGTCTGCCACAATCTGTTCGTAAACTTTACCTACGGACTCCCGTGTAGAGGTGGATGCTGTGCTCGTCATCAAAGGAACACCTATGTTTTCCGTACCTTGGCTATACGGTTTTGCAAACATAGTCACCATATGCAGGTGCATCAAAGCGCGCATATAGTATGCTTCGCCAAGGAGTTGAGCATCGCTCAGATCCTTTTTGCCAAGAGTCTCAATGACAGTATTTGACATATAGATAACCTTGTATGCCAACATCCAGAGCGTACCTACGTTCTTAAGGTTGTCCGTCATCATATACGCCGTAGCCTCATAGAGAGGGTCTTCGGTCTTGCTACTGAGACAAATGTTATCAGCAGGGAACTCTGACATCTGTGTATAGTGGCGCACATACGCATTACCGCTGGCATAGCCAATATACTCCACTTGATCTTTTAAGAGTGCATAGCAACCATCCATAATATACTCCGCACCCGACTCGTCTTGAAGTAAGGTCTCAGAGTTCAACTCGTCTGACGGGAAGAAGTCGAGGTTACAACTCGTAAGTAGTAAGCCTGCAATAACCGTCATTCCTAAAAATATCTTTTTCATATTCTTTGCTGTGTATTTAGAGGTTGATTAGAAACTAATTTCCACACCTCCTTGGAATGTACGTCCTACAGGATAGGTGTTCGTGTACATACCCGCGAGGTTATAGGTAGAAGTGCTAAGGGATATCTCAGGGTCCATACCAGAGAACTTAGTAGCCGTCCACAAGTTGTCTGCAGAGAAATAGATACGGCAACGAGTCATATGAGCTTTCTTTATTAACTCCGATGGGAAGTCATAGCCCAAAGTCAGGTTCTTGATACGGAAATACGACCCATCTTCCAAGTAACGAGAAGAAATAGCATTCGAATTCTTGTTACCGTTCAGCATTGCTTTCGGGTGGGTAGCGATATCACCCTTCTTCACCCAACGAGACCATCCTTGTATAGAGTTCTCTATAGACATCTGATTGTAACCTACATACGCACCATCAGCATCGGTAGAGATACGAGTGTAGTTGAATATCTTATTACCGTAGGTAAAGTTAGTATTAATGCTTAGGAATATGCCATTCCAACTAACTTGTGTATTCAGACCGCCTGCGAACAATGGAGTAGCTTTACCTACCACATGCGCATATGTAGCGTTATAGTCGTTGGTCGTTGTCTTATTGCCATCGGCATCCAATACATATTGTTCATTTTCATCTACTACATACCACAATGGGTCACCATTCTCCGGGTCAACACCTGCCCACTCTTTCATATACCACGAGTAGATATCCTGTCCTTCTTTGACTTGTTGACTTACGCTACTGGCTGTCTGCAAGAATGGACCATTGGGAGTGTTGGTCACACGGTTGCGGTTGAAACCGATATTGAAACCTATATTCCAATTCCACTTACCTATCTTCAACACGTTAGCATCCAAACGATACTCTATACCTTGGTTGCGTACAGAACCGGCATTCTTGGTAACCTCAAAGAAGCCTGTCGATGGTGCAACAGGCACATTGAGCAGCAGACCTGTATTATCCGTGTTGTACAAGTCAATAGACATGTCTATACGTTTGATGAAAGTCAAGTCAATACCAACAGCAGCCATGTTAGCAGTTTCCCAATGTAACAATGGGTTAGCCAAACGACTCGGAGTTGCAGATACTTTGTTCTGATAAAGGCTATTCAACGCATAGGTACCAAGGTACTTATACGAGGGGATATTGTTGTTACCTGTAACGCCATACGAAGCACGCAACTTCAAGAAAGATACTATATCTTGTCCTTTCATAAAGTCTTCGTTAGATATCAACCACGATGCTGCCACCGATGGGAAATAACCTACACGATTCTTCGGAGCGAAGATACTACTTGCTTCTGCACGGAATGTAGCGGTAATGAAGTAACGTTTACCATAATCATACTGACCCTGAACGAACGTTGCCCAACTAGCACCAGGTATCTCATAGCCACCAACAGAATATGGAGAAGTGGAGTTTAATGCATCTACACCGTTAGGCATACCCGTACCAGCAGCAGTTGTATATTCCGATTTCCATGTTCCATATTCATAACCCAACATACCGCTCAAGGAGTGCTTGCCCCATTGACCATTCGCTTTGAGAATATTGACTGTACCAAAACTCTTGCTAAGACCGATCGTATTATTCAAGTAGCCATTAGCGTATTCTGAGTCAAAAGCACGTGGGTCGCGGTACTCTGTTGACTTATAATAGCCGGTAGTAAAAGTGTTGGTCGTAGTAAAATGTAACCAATCTGTGAAGTGTACGTTGAACACCAAGGAACCATTAAAATCAAAGTTGTTTGCGTTGGAGTAGTTATACTGAGTCGTATGGAGTGCATTCCATTTACTCTGTGACCACCACTTACCGCCGTTATCCGAGCGAACATCTCCATCCACATATAGATACCTGCCCGTTGAGTTTCCGTCTGCGTCTAACTCATAAGGATTATCCCAAGGCATCTTGTTAAATGCATCATCCAGCATTGTCCACGACGGAGCATAATCAACAGAAGACTTGGAGAAAGACATACGAACACTCATATCTAACCACTTAGCCAAATCTGCATTCAAAGAGAACTGACCACTGACCTTCTGCATGCCGGTGCACTTCAAGGTACCTTCCTCACCGTAATAGTTCAGACCTGCATAGTAACCTATATGTTCAGAACCACCTTTCACAGAGACATAGTAGTCTTGTATCACACCTGTACGGAAGAACTCATCCTGCCAGTTGTAGTCTTGCTCAAGCAAACTCTTTGGATATTGGCTATTGAACACGGTCTTTGAATACAGAGACTTATGGAAATTGTATAACTCAGATGAGTTCATCATCTTATAGTTATTGTACAGAGCCTGTTTTGCTCCGGCCGTAGCCTTGATATCAACAGACAACTTATCGTTCTTCTTCCCCTGCTTGGTAGTGACGACAATGACACCTCCGGCAGCAGCGGCACCATAGATCCCCGTGGCACCTGCGTCTTTCAAAACTGTGATCGTTTCTACGTCTTGTGGGTTGAACGAAGCACCCATCACCCCATCTACGACATAGACAGGGTCACTCGATGCAGTAATACTACCTGTTCCACGGATACGTATCTCAGCAGCTTCACCTGGCTGACCACCACTATTCGTCACTTGGACACCTGCCACCTTACCTTGTAACATATTCCCCACATCTGAAGTGGTGACATCAGTCAACGCTTCACCCGACACTGTCACAACCGCAGAAGACAACTCAGCCTTCTTTGCAGAAGAGTAACCTAAAGAAACAACCTCTTCCATCATGATAGCATCTGACTCCATCACTACATTCAGCACTGCAGAAGCCTTACGCTCAACAGTTTTGTAGCCAATAAAAGAGAATTGCAGTACAGCATTTGATGAGGTCTTGATCTCATAGTTACCATCAATATCAGTAGCCGTACCTTGAGAAGTACCTTTCACTACGATACTGACACCTGGCATGCCGAGACCATCATCCGCTGAAGTTACAGTTCCTGTCACTGTTATTTGTGCAAAGGCAATAGCAACAGAAAACATCATACCTAAACTAATACATAAAAATCTTTTCATTGATATTGAATATTTGAAGTTAGTTGTTATCTTTATCAGTAGGCACTGCCTCTATCAGATAGCTCTGTCTGAAATCTACTTGCACCGTAGGATTGTCTCCATTCACCACATAACTTTTAGGAGTGGTAGCAGTATATTCCGTCACCGTGTATTCCCGTCCTTTCTCTAATCCACGCAAAGTAATAACGCCTTGGTATGCGTCAGCATAGAAAGCATAATACAACGCACCATGTTGTGATATCACATGAGCCTCCGGATAATCAAAGCCCCAAGTATATAAGTTAAGATACTCACCACGAGCCAAGTCTTTCTCTTTGTATATCTTCATCCAATGACGGATTAGTTGCTCTTTCTCCGGAGTTAACAAGAACGACGCAGAAGCATAAGGATTGTCTTTCGGATAAGTAAACTTGGTTCCAATCACAGAACCCGTACCTATCTGTGAAGCGAAATCTGTACCTCCGTCTGTCAGTTCCACATGGTCACCATAGTACGCCATTTGTGGAATCATCGCAGCATAAGCCTTGCGTTTCATGCGCACCTGTGCCGAACTGGTTGGATCAGAGGCTACCGCCTGATTGATATGAGGCAACAGATAGTAGTTTACCGCACAGCCGCATGGACAAACCTGCACCACTGCATGCGAATGGATACGGCGGGATATCTCATAGATACTATCGAAATAACTCGGCAACTGTTCCACGGCCTGCTCCGGATAATCCAGTTCCGAATGTTCGTTATAGTCCGGCATGCAGCAGTTCAAGTGTTGTCCGTCTATTTTCAGTCCATCGAAATTCCATACAGACAGAAAGCGATGAAGCAAATCCTTCGTATAACACATCGTTACGGGGTTAACCGGCGACAGATAATAACTATCCCACCAAGTGATGTACTCTGGAGTACCCTCGCAAGTTACCAATTGCAACTCAGGATGTTTTACCAATATATTAGATGTTGGGTCTGCAGCCAAAGGTGCCCACCACAACTTGGCCAACATCCCGTGCTGATGAATAGCATCCGTCAAACGACGCATATCTTTGTCACCCCCGGGAAATCGGTCGTTCGTCTCCCAATCTCCTTCTGCGATCTGGTATCCATCATCCACATCTACCCAACGAAAACCTAACTCCGCCACCTTATCCAATGAACCCAACACCTCATCCATAGTGAACTGACGTTCATAACCCCATGCGCACCACACAGGTTCAAAAGCCTCATTCTCGGAAGGTTGCATCACCACGCCATAATCTCTCTGCATAACTTGGGAAAAAGCACGTAGAGGAGCAAAGAAATCTCCCTTGTGCATATAGCGGAATGCCGTGAAAGTACGCAACGTGTCCCCTGTCTCCATATATAACGGATCCGGGTATTCATAACGCAAAGCCATACATATCTTATCATCATAACGTTTCCACTCGACAGGCATCGATATCATACGCAATACCGGTTCTAACAAACCGATAGCCGTACCTCCTTCACGCTGCCATATGTCAACCAACGGAATACCTCCACCATAGTCACAGTTGTTCATACCCAGATAATTCTGCTTTTGGAAACCCTCCTTGACAGGAAGAACCCAATCCAAACGAGCAGATGTGGAAGAAGGCTGCAAAGACCATACTGTTGTGTCACTGGCTTCAATCTCTGTACGGCATAACTCATAGGCTCGAACATACAGAGGCTTGCCTTTGTTCACATAATAAGTCTCTATGCGCTCCATACCAGAAACATCATCCACAGGAGTCACGACCTGATGCTTCTCTACATACACACCATTGTGCTTGTAGGGGAACTGAGTCATTGTAGCCGCATCGCACTCCAACAGGTCTGTTCCGTAATTGATATCGGAACAGCCTGTTAGCAGTGCTACACAAACAAATATTATTAACCACTCTCTTCTCATCTGTACTGAGTTAGGATGCGCTCTGCGTTCTTATAATATACCTTAGCCAATACCTCATCCGGCAAGTAGAATCCTGACAATGCCCAGTGATAGTTGAAATCGTGGATGTAAAAATGCTCATCAGCAGTCTCATATACGCGGAATATGTTACGATACATTGAGGTCTCCATACCATTATCGGTTCCGAAAAGTACTCGGTCCTGGTATTTTATTAAGAACTCACGTGTTGCGCGAGGTGTCTGAGCAGCCTCTGCCACACGGGCAGCAATATCCACATACAAGTTAGGATAAGTATCTAACAACTTTCCTAAACGAGGATAATCTTGGTTCATGTTAAGGAAATGACAAGCAATGAACAACGTGTTGGGGTTCTCTCGAACGGCATTCTCAAACGAAACCATTAACTCATTATATCCTTTACAACCCGCTAAAGTCGTATCTACATGCCATACTGCAGCATTGGGAAAACCATCGTTATACTCATCCTCAGGCAGATACATCCAATAAGGCTCAGCAATATGTATCGAGATTGGCATCTTCAATTCTGCACACTTAGCCAACACTAGTTTCATACGAGGGTCATCCAAATGAATACCCCTACCTTCAGTGGGACGAGCATATAAATCACCTTCACCCTTATCACCCATCTCTCCGACACCTACAGCACCCATATCATGACACTTTTCTAAATAAGCGATCATCGCGTCTGCACTACCATTCTCCTGCATCTCCGTATAATCAAAACAGCACCAGAAATGGAAACGATCTGGGTATGCCGCATAACGCTCCACTATGGTCTCAAAAGGAGCACCTATCCAAGAACAATGCATGATGTGCGTCTCACGAATACCACATGCATCCATATTCTTCACCCACTGATCGACCTCTTCTTGGGTAGTAGCATAGTCATGTGAGTGCATATCTATCACACCATATTTCCCTTTCTCTACATATGTCTGAGGGATATTGTTCACATTTTGAGGTTTATAGTCACGGACCAACAAGGTATCCACAGCTCTTACTTTGCCTTTCTCTGCGGATAGATGACTGCACGCCGTTATTGACAACACAGCCACACAGATAACGAGTAGTTTCTTCATGATATTAAGTCTTTTATTTTACAAAACCAAAACGCTCTGCAGCGATACGTTCTATATCCTCTCGCGAAGAGAAAGCACCAGTACCTCCGGCAGCCGTCGTATTTACAGCACCGGTCATATTACCATACTGCTGACAATCAGTTAAAGACGCTCCCTGTACATAACGGGATATGAATCCTGCATTGAACGAGTCGCCCGCACCTATCGCATCTACTACCTGATCATTCAACATCGCAGGAATCTGCACATGTTGACCATCTTTAGTCAATAACAATGAGCCACGACACCCCTGCTTGATAACAGCTACTTGAATATAAGGTTGTATCTTACTTATAGCTCCCTCCAAAGTATCACTATGAGTCAGTGCACACAACTCCTTCTCGTTAGGCATAAACACAGAAACCAATGGAAGTACAGCTTGATAATTCAAATCCCACTCCTCCGTAGGATCCCATTGTGTATCTAACGACGTGGTAACACCATTCTCTTGAGCCAAACGTAATATCTGCATCAAGTCTCTTTTTAGACCACTCTGCATAAAAATCGATGAGATATGAATATGCTTGGTCTCTTTGAATATCGACGGATCGATGTCTTGTAAACGCATCACATCCATCGCACCTTGATAGGTCAGATTTGCACGATCCTCGTTATAACTCATACAAATAGTAGCACCTGTAGCATAATTCGGAGTACGTATCAGATAGCGGGTATCTACATTTTTCTGTGACAAACTACGTTCTACCAAATCACCAAACAAATCTGTACCTATCATCCCGGAGAAAGCAACACGTGCCCCCAGTGCTGCAGCGTTTGCTGCAAATATGGCCGTTGAACTACCCAAAGTCAAAGTCATCTGTTTGGCAAACTTCTCCTTACCCACTTCAGGATAACCCTCTATCTGATTCAAGATAAGGTCAACATTCAACTCGCCTAAAGCTATTATATCAAATGATTTCATTTCAGATAATCGTTGAGATTGACAATATTGAATGCATTATAGTATTTGTCCATGTTATGTTCTATACGCATCAATACAACTTCCTCCGCTTGGATACCTATGTGATTCAAATTACTATACAATAACTGACGTGCAACAAGAGACTCGGGAGTCTGCCAGATATAACGGCAACCCGTCTTTACTAACCACAACTGACGATCAGCATCCACATCCTTCAAATCTTTACCTGTCTCATTACCATGCAACCATTTCTTCCAACGGTTAGACAGATAAACCTGTTGCCATAGCACATCGGTGATATGACTCAACTGAGCCACTTTACCTGCCGCAAACTGTTTCTTCTCTTCCTCCTCTAATTCTGCTAAAGCATCATATTCGTTCATGGTGAACTCTGGACCGACATTAGCGGCTCCCATACCAGACAATGGGTAGTCCTGAGGGTTGCTTACATCATCAGTATAATGCCCTTTGATATAACTGCCATAAGGACGAACCTTAGCCGTCAATGTGCGTGCTACTTCAGGGTCAAACGTTGTCGTATGCAGATCTGTTCCGACCTTGCCAACAATAAAGCATGGCCATACATTCTCCAAACCGACCGCTTTCAAACCGCTCTTCAAATCAGTCAAAAACGTGTCAAAGGTCTTCTCATCTGCTAAGCCACCATGAACCTCCTCGGTACCTACTTCATAAGAGATAGGAGCAATATTATGCGCCTTACGGAAATTCTCCGCATGAAGAATCAACTCTACCGTACGCTGGGCTACCACATGGATATTGATAATCTCACCTTTGGGCAAAAATATATCTACAGTAGGATCAACATGTATCAGATCATACCCCGCTAAGATAGCAGCCTCATAGGATTTCTTCACGCCTTCCATAGCTCGCTCCGTATCCCAACGCTCAATAGACTGTTTATCCTTCAACCATGGACCTCCGTGATCAATAGCAACTATATAAGGACCTGTATAATGTATCGCCTCAGCCTCACGACGCAGGATCTTTGTGAATTCCTCCTGAGTCATGCCCGTATAGCCACCATCACAATCTACCTGGTTCAATGTAGTAGCGAAATAAATAGGAGCATTATTACGTTTAGCCGCACGAAACGACGCCTTTATCACAGATAATGAATTAGGGCACGCAGCAAATAATGTACGTGGAACACTGGTCTTTTGCTTCAAATCCTCCATGACATGGAGAATATCTTCTGTCTTTGCCATAGTTATAAGTTCTTTTTGATTTACTTCATCTGATATCTACACTCAATTGTATATCTTAACTCCTTTTACTACACGATGTATATTACCCGATACAGAAGGAGAATCAGGACACAACCCGCGATGTATGGATGTGTAAAAACCTAATAACTGTCCCACCAATACATAAGGCAGAATACCGTATATACCGGTTTCTGCACTTCCATAAGGCATTACCACCTGCAGATCTTCGTGCACTCCGTGTACCATCACCGGTTTCCCGGCAATCACTATCACCTGGGCAACTAAATGGTTATTGCCACTAACCTGCTGAACCAAGTCGCGCTCATAACGCTGCACATTCTCATCATTTTGCATCAGATAAACAACTATCGAATGGTCATTTACCACGGCCTTGGGACCATGCCTAAAGCCTAAGAAACTGTCAAACTTGCAAACAACACCACCATCCGTCAACTCCTGTAGTTTCAAATGACATTCCTCAGCTATGCCCTTCAACGGACCCGAACCTAAAAATACCGCACGTTCAAAATCACGATCAGCTATCTGACTCAAGCCCTCTGCATATTGCTCCAACACAACCTGAGCATTAGTAACTACATGCGCTACATTCTCTCGCTCCGATGCTATGTGATCTATCTGACTTATCATCAAACATGTAAATAACATCGTAGAGAACGAACTCGTCATAGCCAAACTCTTATCATCAGTTTCTTCTGGCAACAACAACGTCAATACATTCTCTGCATGCCCAGACAAAGCCAAATGCCCATTCCTGTTGCACGTTATATATATGTGTGCAATATTCTTACAAATACGATTGGCGATATCAACTGCACCAACACTTTCAGGACTATTCCCCGAACGAGCAAAACTGATCAATAACAAGGGTTTCTCTACATTCAAGTAATACGAAGCATGCGTGATCAAATCCGTCGTTGCTACAGCACGCACATTACCCCATTGCTTACGCAATATAGGTGCTATCGCATCGCCTATAAAAGCAGACGTACCGGCACCAGTCAACACTACATCTGTCTCAGAAGTCAAATAACGCTCAAGAAAAGACTTGACACGATCCTTCTGAGAAACAATAGCATCATACTCTCTCATCCACATCGCAGGCTGCTGAAGAATCTCCCTATGTGTAAAAGTATCCATATTTCAATGTTTACAAATCTGTTGTATCAGTTCATATCCTTAAAAAACGCTGCAAAACTAATTGTTTTCGAAATAACTAAAACAGCAGAAAATATGCTAAAAAACATGTTTTCTATAGCAATATCATATCTCACTAATCATCAGTTAATTACATGAATATACTAGACTCACTTTCTCTTTCGAAACGTTTCGAAATAATATCCTTTAAGTTCCACCATAATACTCACGCAGAACCCATACCTGTTATTCAAAAACACTTCGTAGCGTTCCGAAATAGGATAAACACAACTTTGGGGCTTTCATTTGCTTCATATAACTATTTTTTCATACCTTTGCAGCGTAATCGAAACACTTTATGCCATGACACCAGACATAACAATACCATCTGCACGTGAGCGTCGTGCCCAGATTTTGAAGATGTTAGAGACACACGATGAGGTTTGTGTAACGGATTTAAGTCACATAATGCAGACTTCGGAAGTCACCATTCGAAAGGACTTGAACATCCTGCAAACACGCAATCTGCTTATCCGTACACGGGGAGGTGCTATTCGTCGCCCCGTAGAAAACCTTAACGAAGATACGGCTATCAATATGAAACGGATGTTCAACTTCCGGGAAAAAGAACGTATTGGCATCCTCGCAGCTACGTTAATCCATGACGGAGATTATATCATGTTGGACTCCGGCACTACAACTATGGAGATCGCCAAACATCTGTATCAGTTCAATAACCTGACCATACTTACCAACGCTATGAACATCGCTGTAGAACTGATGAAGTATAAACGTTTCACAGTCATTATTTTAGGAGGACACGTCCGTATCAATAGCCATAGTACCGTAGGACCATTGGCACTTAACACACTACGCAACTTCTCCAACTATAAACTCTTCTTGGGAGTTGATTCCTTCTCTATAGAAACAGGAATATCAACTCCAAACCTGGAAGAGGCTCTACTAAACCAAGCTATGATAGGACAAGCGAAAGAAGTTGTGGCAGTGTTTGACTCTTCCAAACTCAATAAAAAAAGTTTTGCACACATAGCAGACCTGAACCAAATAGCAACTATCGTGACAGATCGGAATATCCAAACAGGCATACTGACACAACTGCGTCAGAAAGGCATTCAAGTATTATTGGCATAATCTGCATAGGTAATAGGATAATTCACTAATTATGGGTATTGTAGATTTGCATGGATAGAATATTCTTTATAACTTTGCAACCTTTTTTGAGATATGACCTAAAACTGTTGCTGTAGGTCATGGGTAGTATGGACGATTTGATTCGACATGATGGTATTGTGTTGTCCGTTGGAGACAACACGGCACGTGTACGGATAGTACAGTCAAGTGCGTGTTCTGCATGCAAAGCACGCCAGATGTGTATGTCCGCCGAGAGTCAGACTAAGGAGATGGATGTCACACCATTAGAGCCTCTGCACGTAGGAGATGAAGTAGAGGTTCTCGTACAGCCAAAGTTGGGATGGAAAGCCGTAGGCTTAGCATATATTCTGCCATTTATAGTACTGATAAGTGCAGTATTTATGTTGGGTAGATGGTTGGACGAGACCATAGCGGGGATAATAGCACTGTGTGCCATAGGTGTGTACTACTGGGTGCTGAGTTTCTTTAAGAGGAGATTGCAACGCAAATTCAGTTTCACGGCAAAAAGAAAACAATCAGTGTGAAACGAAGGTTAACACACGGATGAAACAATGGTAAGATAAGAAAGAGTGAGAGCTCCTACAGAATGTTAATTAAATATATTATATGAACTTGATTTTGATTTCTTTAGCCGTTCTGGGCGTGACGGGACTCGTAGCCGCTGTGCTACTGTTCTTGATTGCCCGGAAATTCAAGGTAGAAGAAGACCCACGCATCGACCAAGTACAGGATGTCCTGCCGGGAGCCAACTGCGGTGGCTGTGGCTTCGCAGGCTGTCGGGCTCTGGCAGAGGCTTGCGTCAAGGCAACATCTCTTGACGGACTGCTATGCCCCGTCGGTGGGACCACCACGATGCAGAAAGTGGGAGAGATCCTCGGTCTGGCAGCAGGTACTACCGAACCGAAAGTAGCAGTCGTGCGCTGCAATGGTAACTGCGAGGCTCGACCCCGTACCTCCTCATACGACGGGGTTAAGAGTTGCCGTATACAACACAGCCTCTATGTGGGTGAGACAGCATGTGGGTTCGGGTGTCTCGGTTGTGGAGACTGTGTGGAGGCATGCCAGTTCGACGCAATCCACATGGATACTGCTACAGGTCTGCCCGTAGTGGACGAAGAGAAATGTACCAGTTGCGGCATGTGCGTCAAAGCTTGCCCACGCCATATTATCGAACTACGCAACAAAGGACCTAAAGGACGACGCATGGTCGTAGAATGCGTGAACAAAGACAAAGGAGCTGTGGCCCGCAAGGCATGCCTGAATGCATGTATCGGCTGCAGCAAGTGTCAGAAAGTATGTAACTTTGAGGCTATCACCGTAGAGAGCAACCTCGCCTACATCGACTTTACCAAGTGCCGCCTATGCCGCAAGTGCGAGGCAGAGTGCCCAACAGGTGCTATCCACGCTATCAACTTCCCGCCACGCAAACCTGCAGAGCCTAAGACCGATACGCCAACAGCATCGGCCGCTCCGAAAGCAGACACCAAAAAACAGGAGGCATCAGAGGCTGCAACTGCTGTTGTTGAACCACTAAAAAAGGAGACTGAAGCATGAATACATTCCGTATAGGTGGGGTTCATCCACACGATAACAAGGTCTATTCTGCCCACCGGCACATCACCGAATGTGCACTCCCGAAGAAAGCCGTCATCCCGCTCGTACAACATATAGGGGCACCCGCACAGGCTATCGTCGGGAAAGGACAGCAAGTGAAAGTTGGCGAACTCATCGCTAAGGCCGGAGGATTTGTCAGTGCCAACATACACGCTCCTTTCAGCGGCATCATCACCAAGATCGATACAACTATCGACGCCTGGGGAATGAAGATGCCCGCTATATTCATGGACGTAGAAGGCGACGAATGGCTTGAGGGTATTGACACCTCCGACACCATCCTCCGCGACTGCTCACTCGACTCCAAAACTATCATCGATAAGATACAGGCGGCGGGTATCGTCGGACTTGGCGGGGCTTGCTTCCCCACACACGTCAAACTGCTGCCTCCACCGGGAAAGACTGCCGAAGTACTGATCGTCAACGGAGTAGAGTGCGAACCTTACCTTACTTGCGACCACCAACTGATGCTCGAACATGGTGAGGAGATTATCATAGGTACACGCATCCTCATGAAAGCACTCAATATCAATCACGCTATCATAGGTATCGAGAAAAACAAACCGGATGCCATCGCTCACATGTGCACACTCGCTGGCAAATCACTCGGTATCGAAGTCAAACCCCTCATGCTCAAGTACCCTCAGGGAGGTGAGAAACAACTCATCGATGCCTGCATCAGACGCCAAGTGCCAAGCGGTGCACTACCTATCGAGGTCGGAGCAGTAGTAGACAATGTGGCTACTGTATATGCCATCTACGAGGCTGTACAGAAAAACAAACCGCTCATCTCTCGTGTCATGACCGTCACAGGTAAGAGCCTTACCAAACCGGGTAACTACTCCGTTCGCTTCGGTACACCACTGAGCGATGTGGTCGCTCTCGCTGGCGGCGTTCCTGAAGATACAGGAAAGATCATCGGCGGCGGTCCTATGATGGGTCGCGCTATGAACAACATCGATATGCCCGCCAACAAGCGTGTCAGTGGACTCCTCTTCATACAGGAGAACGAGAGCCGCCGTCCAGAACAGGAAGCGTGCATACGCTGTGCCAAGTGCATATCCGCTTGCCCTATGGGACTCGAACCGTACCTGCTCTCCAAACAGGCAGCCCTCCGGATGTGGGACGAGATGGAGAAACATGACATCATGGACTGCATCGAGTGCGGCTGCTGTATGTTCACATGCCCAAGCAACCGACCGCTGCTTGACTATGTACGTATGGGGAAAGCCACCGTCGGAGGTATCCTGCGCAATCGCGCTGCGGCCGCTAAAGCTGCCGAAGAAACCGCTAAAGCAAAGGAAACAACCGACGCCACTAAGGCAGAAGAAAAGAAATAACTTAACACGAAACAGATATGAAACAACTAATAGTATCTCCGGCACCTCATGCCCACAGCAAGGACAGTGTTCGGAAAAACATGCTCTTGGTGATTATCGCACTTCTGCCAGCCTATGTCATCTCGGTCATCGACTTCGGTTGGGGCGCACTCATCACCACAGCTGTCAGCATCGTTGCCTGTGTGGCTTTCGAGTGGCTGATAGCTAAGTTCATCCTCAAGCAGAAACCTACTGTCTGCGACTGCTCCGCTATCCTCACTGGTCTGCTCCTCGCATTCAACCTGCCAAGCGACCTCGATTGGTGGATAGTCATCATCGGTGCTCTCGTCGCTATAGGCATAGGAAAGATGACCTTCGGCGGACTGGGACAGAACCCCTTCAACCCCGCACTCGTAGGGCGTGTCTTCCTGCTTATCTCCTTCCCCGCACAGATGACCACATGGCCACGACCACTCGGTTTCGCCACTTCCTACACAGACGCAGAGACGGGTGCCACACCTCTGGCACTGCTCAAACAAGCAGTCAAGAGCGGTGACACCAACGTGGTGAGCCAACTGCCATCCCTCTGGGACTCCTTCATAGGCGCTATGGGAGGATCGCTCGGAGAGGTATGCGCACTCGCACTTGTCATTGGCGGACTATTCCTCATCTGCACACGCGTCATCACATGGCATATACCCGTCTCTATTCTCGCTACCGTAGCACTCTTCGCCGCTGTCACAGGATGGTGCGGAGCACTGCCGGAGAACCTCACCACGGCACATTATGTAGCCTACACCCTTTGCACCGGTGGTATCATGCTCGGTGCTTTCTTCATGGCTACAGACTATGTCACGTCACCGATGACACCACTCGGAAAGATTATCTTCGGTATAGGCATAGGATTCATCGTCATGGTCATACGTACGTGGGGGGCTTACCCAGAAGGTATGTCGTTCGCTATTCTTATCATGAACGCTTGTGTTCCCTTGTTGAACCATATCCGTCCTAAACGCTTCGGAGAGAAAAAGAAAAAGTAAGGAGGTAAGACTATGCAAAAACTACAAAGTACACTCACCAATATGCTCCTGTCTCTCGGCTGCATAACCATCGTTGCCGCCGTTGCACTCGCTGGCACCAACATCCTCACCAAGGACACTATCGCCAAGGCCGCAGCAGAGAAACAGACCACGGCTATCAGTGCCGTACTACCAGAGCATGACAGTATCGCTGACGCAGAAGAAGTGAACGGAATGACCATCTACCGAGCCTACCAAGACGACAGGTTCGTGGGAGCAGCCGTAAAGGCACACGACAATAATGGCTTCAACGGATTGATAGAGGTGATGGTAGGCTTCGATGCGGACAATACTATCATTGACTATGTGGTACTCACACAGAACGAGACACCGGGACTCGGCGCTAAGATGCCAGAATGGTTCAAAAACAAAGGTAATATACTCGGTAAGACCGCTACAGGCAACCTCACAGTCAGCAAAGACGGGGGGGAGATAGACGCTATCACAGCCGCCACTATCTCCTCACGCGCTTTCCTACGAACTGTCAACGCTGCATACAACGTGCTTAACAACTGCGCAGAAATCAACGCTGCTTCGGGAGCCAGCCAACGGACAGAACCTGCAACGGACACTATAGAAACAACTAATGAAGAAAGGGAGGCTAACAATGAATAATGCTCTCAAAACACTCACCAACGGCATCCTCAAGGAGAACCCTACCTTCGGACTCGTACTCGGGATGTGCCCTACGCTGGCTACTACCACCTCGGCAATCAACGGTATGTCTATGGGACTCGCCACGTTGTTCGTACTCGTATGCTCCAATGCTGCCATCTCAATGCTCAAGAACTTCATACCAGATAAGGTACGCATACCTGCGTTCATCGTCGTCATAGCCGCATTCGTAACTATCGTGCAACTCGTCATGCAGGCTTACCTGCCTGGTATATACGATGTGCTCGGACTATTCATCCCACTGATAGTAGTCAACTGTATCGTACTCGGCCGTGCAGAAGCATTCGCCGCTAAGAACGGCGTCGGACTATCCGCACTCGACGGACTCGGAATGGGACTCGGCTTCACACTGTCACTCACCGTCATCGGTTCTATACGCGAACTACTCGGCACCGGATGTATCTTCGGACTGAATATATTCCAAGAGACATACGGCATGCTCATCTTCGTGTTGGCACCCGGAGCCTTCATCGTACTGGCTTACCTCATGGCTATCGTTCACAAAATAATGAATAAATAAACTATGGCATACTTTCTTATATTCATCTCTGCGATATTTGTTAATAATATCGTATTGAGCCAGTTCTTAGGTATATGCCCGTTCCTCGGCGTTAGTAAGAAAATCGACACCGCACTCGGCATGGGTGCAGCCGTTACCTTCGTACTCACACTGGCCACTGTCGTCACTTACCTGCTGCAGAAACTGCTTGTCTTATGGAAGGTCGAGTTCCTGCAGACTATCCTCTTCATACTCGTCATCGCGGCTATGGTGCAGATGATCGAGATAGTCCTCAAGAAGACATCTCCATCACTCTACCAGGCACTCGGCGTGTTCCTGCCACTCATCACCACCAACTGCTGCCTGCTCGGTGTGGCTATCATGGTGGCTGACGGCAAATATAAACTGCCGGGAACACTCGACCACAACCTGCTCACAGGTACACTCTTCGCCTTAGCAACCGCTATCGGCTTCTCTCTGGCACTCGTACTCTTTGCAGGTATTCGCGAACAACTCGCAATGAGCAAGATACCAAAAGCCATGCAAGGGACACCTATAGCACTGCTCACAGCAGGACTGCTCGCTATGGCGTTCATGGGATTCAGCGGCGTGGTATAACACATCACTGTATAACAAAACAAAGAGGCTGTCTAATGGTTATTAGGCAACCTCTTGTCTAATCAATAGTATCTATTTTTTGCTGGAGACGTGAAGCGTAAAACGGGAGTTTCTTAATTCGTACTAAAACTACTTCCAAACTCTTAACTGCACTAAACTATCAACCCTCAACTCTCAACTAAAAAACACAGCACCACATATGCCGACCTTGAGCAGAACATAAGCCGACCTCAACCCAACCAAAATCCGCACACAATTAGCAAAAAAACATAAATAGTATTCTTAACTCTCAACCTAAAACAACTTCTCCTAAACTCCTAAAAACTGATAAACTAATAAACAAAATACTCCTTATACTTATCCAAGAACCTCTGCACTGCCTCAGCCAGCGGCCCGTAGTACTCACCACCGGACGCATTGGCATGACCTCCACCCGAGAACACATCGTGCGCAAAGATATTCACAGGTCTATCACCCTGACTGCGAAGCGATATCTTTATCTTGTTCTTGCTACCATTGGCCAATGCCTCCTCCGCAGCACTCACTTTATCCTCACGCATAAAACAAGAGTAGTATATATCCTTTATCTGCAACGGCATATTGACTATACCCTCTGCATCACCCGACTGGAAATTAAAACGGTATAACTCCTTACGGCTCAGGTATATCAAGGCGGTATGATGCTCCGGGAAGATGCGCATCTTCTGATACAGACAATACCCCAACAGACGCATACGATCTGCCGAATAGGCATTGAACACGGCATCATGTATCTTATCTTTATCTATGCCTTCTTGTACCAACTGACCTATTATCTCGTATGTCTCTGGGTGGTTGGAGTTGTAGGAGAAGTTCCCTGTATCAGTCATCATACCTGTGTATATACACGTGGCAAAATCCAACTGGCGATCGGCTGCCATAGGCAACACCTCGCACAGTTGTGACACTAACCTGTACACTATCTCACAAGACGCAGGCAACTCAGGATACGATATCGCCACATCAGCAAAAGGCATAGGGTGTAGATGATGGTCTATCAGTAACTTTGGTGCAGACAATGCCAACAGTTTCTCTCCAAGCACACCTATACGCTTAGGCTCATTGAAGTCGGTACATACGACCAAATCCGCTTCCCGCAACAAAGTGTCCACCTGACCTGACTGCGTCTCATAAATCAATATCTCCGATGCACCAGGCATCCACGCAAGAAAATCCGGAAACATGTTAGGTACTACAACGCGCACCTCTTTCCCTAACCCCATCAAGTAATGCCACATGCCTATACCACTACCCATCGCATCACCATCCGGAGACATATGCGTCACAATCACTACACGCTGCGCAAGTTCTATCAACGCCCGCACAGACATCACTTGCTCTCGTGTCAATAAATCCTTCATATCTTTATCCTTTACTCCTTATTCATTATTCCCTCTAAAAAACTATCACAACCATATAAACTACTGAACTCTTTCAACTTCTCATAAACTGATAAACTCATAACCCAAAAGCGAAAGCGTTGGAGAGGTCGTCTTTACTCCTTATCCCTTGCTCTTTCCTCCCTCATGCCCGCAAAGTTACAACAAATATACCATCTGTACAACTCCTCCCTACAAACAACCCTCTCCATATCCGTTATAAGCCGCCATGCTTTAGGCACTATACTATGTGTCACCCTGTGTGTAGGGAGTCTTTTGTCCCCACTGGAGAGAATAAGGTAATGTTCCTAAACAACGATATTACTCTTGGCAACAAACCAAAGAAACACCATTTGCGTATGTAATAACTATTTTGTAACTTTGCGGGCTGGTTACAATGCATAATCTATGAAGCAACTCTTAGCACCCGAACATATCGACACACTCTATTTCCTTGGCATAGGAGGAATAGGAATGAGCGCATTAGCACGCTATTTCCATATCAATGGCTATCGGGTATTAGGATACGACCATACCCCCTCGCCACTGACACAACAACTCGAACAAGAAGGCATAACTATCCAATATACCGACGACACACAGATAGTAGAGACGTTATCCCCCGGACAGACTATCGTAGTACGCACACCCGCAGTACCCGACAATGAGAACATATACTGCTATCTCCGTCAACACCAATTCACCATACAGAAACGAGCAGAGACACTCGGACTCGTCACACAGTCCTTGCAGGCTTTGTGTGTGGCTGGCACACATGGCAAGACAACAACATCAACCATACTGACACATATCCTGCATGACTCACATATAGGAGCCAACGCTTTCCTCGGAGGTATATCACAAAACTATGGGACAAACCTGCTCATTGACCAACAGAGCAAGTATGTGGTGGTTGAAGCAGACGAATACGACCGCTCCTTCCTTCACCTCTCACCGTACATCTCTGTCATCACTGCAGTCGAACCGGACCACTTGGATATATATGGCACACCACTGTCATACATGGATAGTTTCGTCCAATATGCCTCACTCGTCAAACAGGCGTTAGTAGTCAAAAAGAGTGTGCTCAAGGCTATACCCGCCATCGGGACAACAGGAGTACCGCATACGTATTCCTACGCCATAAACGAACCGGCAGACTTCTATGCTGACCATATACGCGTTTCCAACGGACAGATACTTTTTGACTTCCACACACCGGACACCACTCTCACAGACCTACAACTGGGAGTACCCGTCTGGGTAAACATAGAGAACAGCGTAGCCGCCATGGCTGTAGCATACTTAATAGGTGCTACCAACGAAGAATTACGGACAGGACTATCTACCTTCAACGGAGTGTACCGACGATTTAATATACATGTCAATACACCACAAGTCGCATATATCGACGACTATGCACACCACCCTACGGAACTGAGAGCCAGCATACAGTCGGTGCGACAACTATATCCAAATAGACACTTGATAGGCATCTTCCAACCACACCTCTACACACGCACACGGGACTTCGCCGACGACTTCGCACAGGTACTCAGCGACATGGACGAGGTGCTACTGCTACCCATATACCCGGCACGGGAACAACCTGTCACCGGAGTGAACAGCGAACTACTGTTGGGGAAAATAAACGCACCTAAGGTACTTGTCAATAAAGACCAACTCATACCACACCTGCTAAAACGTGTACACGAATGCTCCGCACAACAGCAGCCATGTGCTGTATTGTCCATGGGAGCAGGAGATATAGACAGACTGGTTCCAACCATCACCCAAGCACTCTCCCAATGACACCTAAAGTTCGTTCCATACTGTTCACCGTCTGCGCTGCGATAATAGCAACTTATGTAGTAGCAGCAATGGTATGGGTGTCTACACAACCCAACGGACAACCATGCCAACATGTCTGTCTGCAGATAACCGACAGTGCCGAACGACAGTTCGTCTCCTCCGAAGAACTACGTAACTACATCAATATCGCAGGACTAAACCCCATAGGACAAACAATGGAACAGATCAGTTGTCAAAATATCGAACAACGACTGATAACACATAACATGGTACGGACGGCACAATGCTACAAATCTCCTCACAACGACATATACATACGTATCACACAACGTGTACCTGTGCTCTATGTCGCCTCCAACGACGGATGCTACTATGTGGACAGCGATAGAAAAGTGATGCCTGTCTGTTCCACTATACGTGTCTCTGTCCCGACATTCGAAGGTGCTATCAGCCAACGTGCTGCTACACACGAATACTACGACTTCGCACAATGGCTGACAAACAACAGATATTGGGGTACCAGGATATCCAAAGTGCAGGTAAAGACACCAAAGGATATCGTACTCATACAACAGGACCCATATGCCCGTATCTTACTCGGCACACTCGACAGATATCAAGAGAAAATGAACAAACTGCGCAAACTGTATATCGATGGATTCGAACAGATGGACGAACCACACCGAAAATATACAGAGTATGACTTAAGATACAACGGACAGGTAGTAGCACGTTACTAACACGATTATCATCACTATGGCGAAACAAAAAAAACAAATCTTTCAGTCCAGACCACTCATAGCCTTTGACTTGGGAGGAGACTCTATCCGGGCAATGGCGGCTGAGTACACTAACGAAGGATTGTTACGGGTCTTGGGAGTGGAAAACTCAAACCTCAAACAATGCGTAGAGAGAGGCATCATAACGAGCACCGGTGATGCAGGATATATTATTAACGAGACACTCAAGAAACTCGCCAACCGTATCCGGGAGAAAGAGTTACCGTCTGTCTTTGTCTGCTTGGGAGGAAAGACAATGCAAATAACAGAAGTGTCTGCACGCCGTGACCAGGTACGCAAGAGAGAAGTAACAGAAGTACTGCTCGATGATATGGAGAGAGAATGTAAGGAGAAAATAGAGCGGAAGAACCCTAACGTCGCTGTACTTGACCTCATCCCTACATTCTACGTGTTGGATGGAGCAGAACAGGAAGAGACACCGGAGACATACCAACGGGCAGCACTCGTCGAAGGACACTACACAGCCTTCGTCGGACAACAAGAACTGGAAACAAAAGTCAAAAAGAGTTTCCAACAGGCAACCAAATACATCGAACACGCATACGTCAGACCCGATGCGCTTTTCTGCGCACTGACCGAAGAGGACGACCCACAACGAGGATGCGCCATCATCGACATGGGCGCACACACCACAACACTGTCAATATACAAGGGTAATCAGTACCTATATACCAAAGTTATACCACAAGGGGGATATGACATCACAATGGATATTGCACGAAAAGGGACAACATTACCGTTCGCAGAAAAACTGAAATGCGAATATGGAATGGCCATGCCACAACTAATATCTACCAACTGCCGATACAAAGTGGGAACGACAAACCCTACACAACGGGAGATGGTTATCACGACAGAGGAACTGGCACAAACAATATATACACGATTAGAGGAGATGATGACCCCACTACTCGATACTGTCAATGCATATAGCGACCGTATAGGAGTACTATATATCACCGGCGGTGCATCGATGTTACAAGGGATACTCGACTACATAGAGACCAAAGTCACAATACCTGTCCTCTATGGCTCACATGCAAGATACCTGACTATCGACACACCAGATGAGATGTGCTATCCCAACTACTCTTCACTCATCGGCACACTACTGCTCGGAGCACACTACAGACAGACACACCCACAGCCAATAGTTGACAATGGAAAATTCAAAGAGATGCTGAATGACCTGGCAAACAAAACAATCAGCATGTTTACAGATAGTTATTAACGAACTTTTTCCAATACGATTATGAACGATACATATGACGTTATCAACACCATCGAAGGACTCGATATCACTTCCGATGCCATTATCAAAGTCATGGGAGTAGGCGGAGGCGGATGTAACTCAGTAAACTACCTGTACAAACAAGGTATCAAAGACGTGACCTTCCTCGTCTGCAACACAGACAGACAAGCACTCGGACGTAGTAGCGTTCCCGCCAAACTGCAACTCGGACCAGGACTCGGAGCAGGAGGTAAACCTGAAGTTGCACAAGGGTTTGCAGAACAAAACAAGGACCGGATACACGAAGCACTCAACGATGGGACCAAGATGCTCTTCCTCACAGCAGGGATGGGAGGAGGAACGGGAACAGGAGCCTCGTCTATTGTCGCATCAGTAGCCAAAGAGATGGGAATACTCACTGTAGGTATCGTCACCATACCGTTCGAGTTCGAAGGAACAAAGAAGATACAAAAAGCCATGATTGGAGTTATGCAACTGGCAGAACAAGTGGACGCATTACTCGTGATCAACAACGAGAAACTGCGAGACATATACCCGGACCTAAACATGTTGAACGCTTTCTCCAAATCCGATGATGTCGTAGCAAACGCAGCAAGAGCCATTGCCGAGATAATTACTGTACCCGGATACATCAACACCGATTTCGCCGATGTGTACAACACACTCAAAGATGGCAAAGTGGCAATCATGAGCGTAGGACGTGCCGCCGGAGAGAATCGTATATCACACGCTATCAACGAAGCACTACACTCACCACTCATCAACAGCGATGTCAAAGGAGCTAACAGAGTACTCCTGCAACTGTACTGCTCTACGGAACATGCTATCATCATGGCAGAAATAGACCAGATACACCAATTCGTCAACGCTATCGGCGAAGATGTGGAAGTACAATGGGGCATATCGGTGGACGAGACACTCGAAGAAGAAGTGCGTGTCACTATCATCGCTACAGGATACGAGATGACAGACATACCCGAACTGAGTACCATAGAGGATGCCATCGAGAAATACTATGGGAAAGACAAAGAAACAAAGAAACCGGAGGAAACACCACAACCCATAGAACAAACACCTGCCGACGCACCACAACCCGCAAAAGACAACGAAGGGCAAGAGATAGTTATTTATATCGGCAACGACACTCCCGATACCAAAGTATCACCTACCACTTCTCTGGGTACACAACAACGCAACAACAACAACAAAGAGAGCAGAAGCGGATTTGCTGATTGGATGAGAGGGAAACGCAGATAAACATAGAAAAAACAACACAGATATGGAACAACAAAAAGACATGAACCTATTCGACTTGTGCAAAGCCTGCATTCTCGCAATAGGAAGAGGCATCAAATGGCTGATATACCGATTAGGAGATGCACTACGACTCTCCTTCAGAAAATGGTGGATAGTGCTGATATGCATTATACTCGCTATCGCTGCCAGCATATACTATACACGACCTGACAACCGTATATACGAAGCCAATGCTATCGCTACACTCAACGGAGTAACAACAGACGTAGTACGCAACGAGTTCTTGGCTATTGGACAAATGGCACCATGGCTGGGAGAACAGAACATGGTACAGATGTTAGGTTTAGAACCGCAGGTGGCACGTAGCATTCGAGCCGTCAAGACCTTTGATGTGATAGACTGCCTGAAAGACAGCATAGTCGATTTTGTGGACTATAAGAACAGGGTTACACGGACAGATACGATGTACGTACACCTACCACACAACATAGCACTTCAGTTCTGGACAACACAACCACAATATGTCCCACAAATAGAAGAGGCTATACTCAACTACCTCAACACCAGACCGTACCTACAAAACAAGTATAATGCCTTCTGTGCCAACCTCGAACGCAATGCACAGTTCCACCAAGACCAAATAGAGAAATTAGACAGCCTGACATCATTGTTCTACTTCGCCGAGATGCCTTCACAGGAGATACTCCTCGACCGGAAAGCAACAGGAATGATTGTCGGACGTAGAGAGATAAAACTGTTCCTGGAAGACATATACGATGAGATGAAGGCTAAAGAAATAGTCGACGAACGACTCGCCGTATGCACGGCACCTGTCGTACTACAATCACATTTCATCATAAAAGCACGACCCGTCAATTCTCCCATCAAATGTGCTATCATCGCCATACTGCTCGGATGGATAGTGGGGCTTATGGTAGGTGCGGTTGTGGAGAACAGAAAAAATATACTACACTGGCTACAGACCAAATAATGCAACCCAATAGGTTTTCACGATACGGAAGAGCACTGCTCGAGGTGCTCTTCCCTGCGTGTTGCCCTGCTTGTGGAAACAAACTGCTATCCCACGAAGACACTATCTGCGAAGACTGCATTCATACCTTCCCTACAACAGAACATGCTACACTTCCTAACAACGGAGTAGATATGCTGTTCCATGAGTTGATAAAAAAAGACGGACATATCGTCCATTATCAACAGGGAGCCGCTTTCGCCTATTATAACAGGCAACGGGGACGGCTATTTAGACAACTCATCGAGAAAGGTAAATTTGGCTTGAGACCTCAACCTGAGATATTCCAACAACTGGGTAAAATAGCAGCCTATGACTATATCAACTCCGACTTATACGAGGATATTGATATACTTGTACCCGTCCCGTTGCACCCAAGACGACTGCGTCAGCGAGGGTTCAACCAAGCAGAACAGATATGCCTCGGCATACAGGCTGTCACACATATCCCCATCGACACACAACACCTGCTTCGTATTCGAAACAACCCACACCAATCGCATACACTGTTTGACAAACGGATGCAGAACGTGCAGAACCTGTTCCATGTCACACACCCGGAAGAGTGGAAAGGCAAACATATACTACTCATTGACGACATCATCACCTCAGGGGCTACACTGTTCGAGTGCATGAAAGCAATAACGCCTATCCGTAACGTACAGATAAGCGTTTTTGCCTTAGGATGGGCGCACAACTGACGCCACATGTTCTCCTGTGTATATCAACGAACGGCGCGTTTCTTCTTGACTATAGCACGTACAATGAAATAGACAACTACTACGCACAACAGCACAATGATACCGATACTCAACTCATGACTGTATCGATGTATCAAATCCATCTGACCATGAGCTATATAACCTAACAACGCCAGTATCACATTCCATAGGAACGCCCCAAGAAAAGTATACAGGGAAAACTGACCAAAATGCATCTTTGCCAAACCTGCAGGGATACTGATCAGTTGGCGTATGCCGGGTATCAAACGACCCACAAAAGTGGAAACCTTGCCATGGTGATTAAAATAATCTTCTGCTTTCTTTATCTTCTCCGATGACAATAACAATAAGTGACCTACCCTACTGTCCGCAAAAGCATAGATAATAGGACGACCCAACACAACTGCCAGGACATAGTTGATGATAGCACCTAACATGGCACCTATCGTGCCAAACAGCACCACCAATAACACATTCAATGGATAACTGTCTGTCGCATATAGACTGCTCTCCGGATTACCGGCCACGTACGCAGCAGGAGGGACAACCACCTCGCTCGGGAAAGGAATAAACGAAGACTCTATCGTCATCAAAGCAATGATACTGCCATAGTTCATATTGTCCGAGTACCAATTCTCCACACGCTCTATCATACTCATACTACGAACGTCACCCACACTGTCCGTCATCGACACCGATTGGCTATAAACACTATTGCCTACCAGTACTGTAACAACCAATAAACACAATAACCTCTTTCTCATAAGTCCTTACTCTTTATTCTTAATTTCTCACTCTTGTCTCACGCCACCATATCGCTCTAGTTTCCAGACTTGACACTTCTCTCAACTGTCAACATTCTACTCTCAACTAAAAACAACTTCTCCTCAACTCCTAAACTGATAAACCAATAAACTGATAAACCAAACGCAGAGGGGTTCGTGATGCCCGTACTCCTTATTCTTTACTACCCCCATACACAACTCCTCCAAACCACTTAAGGTTTGGAGGAGTCCTTTATCACATCTCCCACTGTTCCAAAGTGGCAGTCAACTCATCAAACGTCTTTGCTTTACTCTTGCTGCGTACTTCCTCTATCTGTGCATTTACTGCAGCATCATAGGTCTCAGCAGACACATTACGTATCACGCCTAAAGCCACAGGCAATTCACTCACCGTATCGGCATTGTGCACATCGGTCACTTGCTCTTGACACATCAAAGCCAACATCCTGTGCAAAGTCGGATCTTCTGTAGTAGCATCATGAACCAAGACACGAGCATCATCAGCAGCAACGACAATCAAATGAGGCAATAAACCTCCACTATAGTCTAAGGCTAAACCCTTATCTCTATCCTTGCCGAATATCATCTTCTCACCATGCTTCAACACTATACTATGCTCTGCACGTGTGTCTCTATCCGCTATCCAAGCATGTGTGCCGTTATTAAAAATAACGCAGTTGACCAAACACTCAACTACACTCGCACCCTTATGCCGCTGAGCCTCCACCAAACAATCTACAGTGGTCGGCATATCGACATCCAAGGTACGGGCAAAGAACGTGCCGCGCGCACCCAACACCAATTCTGCAGGAATAAAAGGACGCTCAACCGTTCCAAAAGGACTGGACTTACTGACAAACCCTTTAGGAGAAGTAGGAGAGTACTGACCCTTCGTCAACCCATAGATACGATTATTGAAAACACAGATATTCAGATCCACATTCCTACGTATCTCATGGATGAAGTGGTTGCCGCCTATGGCAAAACAATCACCATCACCTGATGTCTGCCACACGGTCAGTTCTGGATGACTGGTCTTGACACCTGTAGCCACAGCACCACCACGACCATGAATAGTGTTGAAACCATATGTGTTCAGGTAGTGAGGCATTCGGCTCGAACAACCTATGCCCGATACCACTACTGTATCTTTGGTTGCTATACCTATCTGAGCCATCGCCTTCTGCATGGCAGCACATATAGCATGGTCGCCACAACCAGGGCAGAAACGTACATATTGATCACTCTTAAATTGACTTGCTTCCATATTACCTGATTATTTATCGGTTAAACCATTGATATATTCGACTATACGCTCCACCGCAAAAGGCTGTGCCGTCATCTCATTATATTGTAATAACTCGATACCGGATACCTGCGAACGTAAGTAAGATGCGAACTGTCCACTGTTCAACTCACACACTACAATACGCTTGTAACCTCGCAGGACCTCCTCCGTATTCTTTGGCAACGGACGGATGTAATTGAAATGGGCTAAAGCACAGCCCAACTCATTCGCAGCAGCATGCAGATGCCCCTCGGTCGAACCCCAGCCAACCAACAGCGTGTCACTGTCTGCGTTACCTTGTACCTTCAAGACAGGAATCTTATCTACCACCTGATCTATTTTGGCTTGACGAACACGAACCATACGCTCGTGGTTCTCCGGATTAGTGGATATGCTACCCCTCATCGCATCTCGCTCTAAACCTATGTTGCGATGCTCGTAACCCTCCATACCGGGATACGCCCAATAACGGATATTATTCGCATCACGCAATGCCGGGTTATACTTACCTCTCAACTCCTCAGGCACACCCTGTGGGTGAATAGCAGGCAGATCACTCAACTTGGGAATCCTCCACAAACCTGTACCATTAGCCAGGTATGTGTCTGTCATCAGAATGACCGGAGTCATATTCTCTAATGCTATCTTGCATGCCTGATAAGCAAACTCAAAACAGTTGGCTGAGGTTGAGGCTGCCAACACGACAACAGGACACTCCCCGTTACGACCGTATAGAGCCTGTAACAAATCCGTCTGCTCTGTCTTGGTCGGCAGACCTGTACTCGGGCCACCACGCTGTACGTCTATCACCACCAAAGGCAACTCCGCCATCACGGCTAATCCTATAGCCTCTGACTTCAGACTCAGACCAGGCCCCGAAGTGCTCGTAGCGGCTAAGTCACCCGAGAAACTGGCACCTATAGCCGTACATACACCCGCTATCTCATCTTCTGCTTGCACGACCATCACACCCATATCCTTGCGAGCAGCTAACTCATGCATGATATCGGTGGCAGGAGTGATAGGATAAGAACCTAAGAACAAACGCTTGCCACACTTCTCCGCCGCAGCTATCAAACCCCAGGCAGTAGCCTTGTTGCCGGCAATAGAAGTATATATACCATGAGGCAAATCCCCCGCTTTCTCTACATTGACCGTTTGAATGTTCAACGCTAAGTTATTGCCATAGTTGAAACCATCTGTCAAGACCTTGACGTTAGGTGCTATCAATTGAGGTTTCTTCTTGAACTTACCTTCTAAAAAATGAATAGCCTTGTCTATCGGACGATTAAACAACCAGCACACAACGCCCAATGCAAACATATTGCGTGACTTCAGTATCGCCTTGTTGTCAAGACCAGAATCCTTCAGACTCTCCTTGGTCAGCGAAGTTAGAGCCACAGGAACAATCTGTACACTCTCCGGGATACCCAACTCTGTGAATGGATTATCCGTCTTGTACAACGCTTTCTCCAAATCTTTTGGTGTAAAAGAGTCCGTATCAACCAACACCACAGCATCTTTCTTGTACATCGAAGTACTAACCTCCCATCTCGCACCCGCCTGATTGAACTTGGAACCTAACGTACACACCTTCAGCGCAGCAGCATTCATAGCCACTATCACATCAGCCGCATCACCCGGAGTATAAACACCGGAACCTAAGTTCACTTGGAAACCACTTACACCACCTAACGTACCCTGAGGAGCACGTATCTCGGCTGGAAAATCAGGAAGAGTGCTAATCTCATTACCTAATATAGCACTCAACGAGGAGAACATAGTGCCTGTCAACTGCATGCCGTCTCCCGAGTCGCCGCAAAAGCGGACCACTACATTTTGTTTTTGCATAATATGTTTTATTTAAGGCGCAGAACGGCGTGTCAGCCGCTGCTCAAAATTCGCCGCAAAGGTACTCCTTTTATTCTAATCACACAACAAGAAACCTTTTTTGATAAAGGGCACTTGAAAAAAGCATGGCAAACACATCAAAATTACTGGACATCTCAGTTTCCCACCTCCACTGGAGAGATTGAGGAGGTCTTGTCCCCTCTCTGAAGGGGGCGGGGAGTTTTCCCTCCACTCATTAAACTTCTCCTAAACACCTCAACTCCTCAACTAAACCAATAATCCCTTTCAACCCATTCAACCACGCATAAACTCCTAAACTCATCAACCAATAAACTAAATACTACTCTCAACACTCAACTCCCCTAAACTCATCAACCAATAAACATTTGCATATTTCTAAACAAGTACTATCATTGACGGACAAGTCTATATCCTCCGCAATGGCAAAACCTACACCACAACCGGTGTCGAAGTGAAATAACCCCTCCTCTATAACAGGCGTTGATGTTATAGGTGTTAATTTATTGTAGGAGCATAACTCCCAAAAGAGGCTGTCTAAACTTGTTAGGCAGCCTCATTGTTGGTATTACATCGTTGTGAGAAAGAAAAGAAACTGTCTAACCATTTTATTTGTTAGACAGCAACCCCAATGAGAACTCAATCTCTTCGCAATGTTGTGTATAAAGAGACAGTGGCTGATGTTGCTCTATGAGGGCAAGGAGTTGCTGCTCACTCACCATACTCGGGTCGATATCTTGTTCGTGCATTCGCTGCAGCACTTCCGGATGAGCCGTCAATATCAAGCATACGGTTCTTATAACTGACCGATGTCACCTCATCCGAATACTGAAAGGTTACACGATTTCTACTCAATACATACTCCAACGAGATATAAGAAGGATTATAGATAGCGCATGCCATCTCCTGCTCGTTGTAGTCCGGCTTGGCGTATATCCCTCTACGGGGGTTCAGTAGCAATCCTAGTTGCACATAGTAGTTGATGGATTTACGGAGAGACACATCATCCTTGTCACTATTCAACAGAGTGAGATATTGAATAGTGAACACAGTTCGTCGTGAGGATAATATAGAGATTTATGATACACATTTCGTGACCCAACAGTCCAAATAATTCGTACTATTGGACCACAAATGTACTGTTATTTCCAATACTCACAAGAACCACAGGGCAAAAAGTTTTGTATATGTCGCACTTTTATCGTATCTTTGCGCGCTAAATATGGCGTGAAGCACTTCTCGGGAAGTGTCCCTTTGGAACGAATAAACTAAAAACAATATATCGTATGAAGAAGACCATTTTGACAACACTTGTCCTATGCTTAGGACTGTCTGCAGTCGGACAAGAAGATCAAGTATTGATGACCATTGATGGACAACCGGTTATGGCATCTGAATTTCTGTACATCTATCAGAAGAACAACACAGAAAGCAGTATCGAGCAGAAGAATATGGACGAATACTTGGATTTGTTCATTAACTTCAAACTGAAAGTGACAGAGGCTGAAGCACAGGGCATAGACACCACAGAGGCTTTCAAAAAGGAGTTGCGCGGGTATCGTGCTCAGGCTATTCCCAAATATATGCAAGATAATGATGCTATCGATAGTCTCGTTCAGTTGAGTTATGATCGTACGGCGCACATCAGAAGAGCGGCTCATATCGCCATACAATGTCCGCAAAGTGCCGACTCGGCTACTGTAGAAGATGCCATACAACGCCTGACCACAGCACGTGAGCGCGTTACTGTGGGTCTTCCACAAAAAGTAGGAAAAGGCAAACGTGCTAAGACAGTGCAGGTACCTGAGAGTTTTGCCAAGGTCGCTATGGAGGTATCCGAAGATCCGACAGCAAAAGAGAACGGAGGTGAGATTGGTTGGGTGCAACCTTTCCGCTTTGTCTATCCTTTCGAAGATGCTGTGTACAACACACCTATAGGCGGAGTGACTCCTATATTCCGTACGCCTTATGGTTTTCATATCGCATGGGTGGAGGAAGAGCGTCCCTACGAAGAGGTACACGCTGCCCACATCATGAAGGTGGTTCCCCGGGGTAATAACGAGGCAGGTCGGACAGCAAAGGCCGCCATAGACAGTCTATATGCTGCTGTGATATCCGGTGCAGACTTCGCAGAGGTTGCACAAACAAACTCGGATGACAAAGGTTCTGCCGTGCGCGGGGGCGACCTCGGGTGGTTTGGTCGCGGCATAATGGTACAGCCATTCGACAGTATCGCTTTCGCTATGGAGGAAGGGACTCTCTGCACTCCTTTCCAGACACGTTTTGGTTGGCATATCATCAAGCAATATGGTAAGCGTGGCATCCAACCATTAGACAGCCTGCGTACTCAACTAATGAAGAACGTGCAACGTGATGAACGTATGCAGGAAGCAGAGAAGAGTTTTCTACTCAAGACACGTGCAGAGTACAACCTACCTGATACAATGAGTGACAATGAAGTACGCGCATATGCAGACGCTCACCTCGAGGAGAAATATGCTGACCTGCGTCACTTGGTACAAGAGTATCATGACGGCATCCTATTGTTTGATGTATCCTTGAACGAAGTATGGGATAAGGCGAACAAAGACACTGAGGGTCTCAAACGCTACTTCAAACAGCATCGTAAAGAATATACTTGGGACGCTCCACGCTACAAAGGCTATATCGTCTATGCTAAGAACGAAGTGGCTGCCAAGAGTGCCAAGCAAATTATCAAGAGTGCCAATCCGGATTCTATCATGAGTTATCTCAATCACCGGATTAACGTAGATAGTGTCACTTACGTGAAAGTGGAGCGAGGCTTGTGGACTGCTGGCAAGAATGCTGTAGTGGATAAATACGGTTTCAAGTCGAAGACGGCAGAATACACACCTACGGAGGAGTTTCCGATAGTGGAGGTTATAGGCAAAGTCATCAAGGCCCCTCAAGAATATACCGATGAACGTGGGAAAGTGACAACCGACTATCAGGACTATTTGGAGAAACAATGGATACTGTCTTTGCGTCAGAAATATCCCGTTGTCGTTGACCATAATGTCTTTGACCAGTTAAAGGCTCGCTATACCAAGTAAGTATCATGAAGTTACGCATCCTCATACCTTCCATAGCGGCAGTAGTGCTGTTGAATATATTCATACAGCATTGTATTGTCCGTTGGGATATGACGGATGATAAGCGTTATAGCCTGTCAGTTCCTACGAAGACTCTACTGCAACAGTTGGACGCACCTATTGATATGACACTGCTGTTGAACGGGGACCTCAACGCCGGTTTCACAAGACTGAAGCATGCCACAGAGGAGTTCGTAGAGGAACTGCATATCTATGCAGACATACCGGTGCGACTGCACCATTCTGACGATATCCCTAAGGGGTTAGAGCCTGTTGTTATCCATGAACGTACTACACATGGACAGATGAAACAAACGACTGTCTATCCCTATGCTATGGTACAATACAAGGATAAGACGAAAAGTATCAACCTGTTGCGAAACAACAGAGGGTTGAGTGGAGAGGAGAATCTAAACCTGAGTATCGAGAACTTGGAGTTTGCTTTCATCGAGACTATCCGCAGTCTGTCACAAGAGAAGGTAGAGAAAGTTGCTTTCCTGGAGGGACATGGTGAGTTGCCGGAATCTGATGTGTATGACCTTAGCCAATCACTATCCCGCTACTATCAAATAGACAGAGGCGTCTTAGGTAATGAAGTAGGCGTCTTGGATGATTACCAAGCCGTGATTATCGCCGATCCACAGCAACCTTTCTCCGAGAACGACAAGTATATCTTAGACCAATACCTAATGCAGGGTGGACGTCTGCTATGGGTGTTGAACGGTGTTCAGTTCTCTACAAACAGTCTGTCAGAGGATGGCATGACCCCTATCATACCCTTGGAGTTGAACTTGTCAGATATGCTGTTCCGTTATGGTGTGCGTATCAATCCTGTGTTGGTACAAGATCTGCAGTGTTTACCTATTCCTGTAGATGTCTCAACCGATCCACAGCAACCCAACTGGCAACCCATGCCATGGACGTATGCTCCGCTGTTGCTCACATCACAGACATCGGCAATCACACGTGGTCTGATGCAGGTGAGTGCCACTATGGCATCTGATGTAGAGGCCGTTGGCGGAGATGATGGGATACAGAAAGACATCTTGTTAGCCACTTCGTCGGCCAGCAAGGTAACAGGGACTCCTGCCCGTGTAGATCTGAGTATGAACAGTGACGAGGCAGAGTTTCAGTATGCGCATATCCCGGTAGCAATGAGTATGGAGGGTGAGTTCTCTTCGTTTTTTGCCCATCAGATGCAGCCGGAGAGCATATCTTCTCACACTGCCTTGCAGAAAAAGAGTGTCCACACAAAGCAAGTCGTCGTGGCCTCTGGCAGTATCATCCGTAACGAGTGGCAACAAGGGAATCCATTGCCCTTAGGATATGATCGCTACACACGCACCCAGTTTGGTAATCGCGATTTTCTAATCAATGCCATCCTATATCTGACAGATGATACGGGTTGGATGAACCTGCGTCAGAAAGAGGTGTCTCTTCGCCTTATCAACGAACAGAGAGCACGTGATGGACTTATCATGGCACGGACTGTCAGTATTGCCGTTCCGCTAATGCTGTTATTGGCATCGGGAGGGTGTGTGCTATTGGTTCGCAGGCATTATTATATTCGATAAGAGATGAAACGTTGTATTACATATCTTTTAGTAGTTGTCTGCACCTTGTTGAGTCCATCAATGAGTGCACAAGTGGAGTCATCATACCCATTAGACACTATTGATGGCAACATCTACTATCGTTATGAGGTGGAGCGTAGTATCGGGTTGTATCGTATCAGTGTAAACTTTAATGTCTCTCAGGAGGAGATACTACGTGCCAACCCCGAATTGCAAACTCACGGACTACGCTATGGAGAGACCATATTGATCCCCGCAAAGGATATAAAAACAGAGGAAACAAAGGCAGAAGATGTACCTGTGGAGAGTGTACAAACAGCCGATGTACCTATGGAAGATACACAACAGATAGGAGATATACCTGTGGAGAGTATACAGTTTGAAGATACCCGGACAATGGATGACACTGCGGTGATTGTGCCAAATACAGAGATGTATGATATGACACCATCTATCCAAGAAGATTCCACTACACTGCGTTTAGTCTATCTGCTTCCCCTACATGCTCATGCTGTAAAGCGCGATAAGAATATGGAGCGGTTCTATGATTTCTATGCAGGCTCTCTGATTGCCATAGAGGAGGCACAAGCCAATGGGCAGAGCATAGAGGTGTACACGTATGATGTGGAGAAGACCGGTCACAAGGTCAGTCAAGCCTTAGCCATGTTGGATACTGTCCATGTAGATGCTATCATCGGACCGGCATATGGGCAACAGGTGTTGTTAGCTTCAGCGTTTGCACAAAAGGATAGTACACTGCTATTGGTTCCCTTTAGTTCCAAGATAGAGGGGATACAAGACAATCCCTATGTCTTACAATTCAACCCATCGGAGCAAGCAGAGGCTGATACGTTGGCGCGTTATCTGTCTATGTGTGGCGATAGTGTACAATGTATCTTCACCGAGGTAAAAGAGAACGAGGTTGTACCCTATAGCATTGTTGCTATCCAAGAGGCACTGAACAGATACGGGGTACCTGTCACACGAGTCCCTGTTCGCGCTCTGTTGACAGACTCATTGGATGGTGTGTTACGGCCGGATGTGGAGAATATATTCTTCTTCAACACGGAGAAGTTCTCCAACCTGCAGGCTGTCATGCCTCATCTACGGTTGGTAGCAGAGAGGTATCCTGTCACTCTTTTCTCTCATTACTCGTGGCAGCGTGAGTCTATTGCCTTGCCTCAGATATACACATCGGTTTTCACCCAGACACCTGTTGTCCCAGAAACATACGAGGCGTTGTATTCTGCATATTTTGGACATACCTTATCTTCTACCCTTCCTCGTTATGACTTGTTGGGGTATGATCTCACACATCATTTACTACGATTGTTAACCATGTCTGACAGTACTGACGCAACATCGTCACGCATTCAGGAGCCGTACTACGGCACACAATGCGAGATTGAGTACCGGCAAGTGGGCACTACAGGTGGTTATGAGAACAGTACCATACATGTACTTCGCAAATAGATGGCACGTTGTCGGTACATATTGCTGGTTGTCTTGGTTAGTGTCAGTTATCTATCCATGGCACAGCCACGTTTGCGTCGCCCTGAAATATATATTGGTTTCCATGCGGGAGCGTTGGCTTCCATGGTTGATTTCTCCCCGACGGTAGAGGGTGTACGTCCTTTGAACTCACCCATCACTCCCAATGGCGGACTTGTCTTCCGCTATGCAGGACATAAGGTTTGTGCCATTCAGGTTGAAGTCAACTATATGCAACGTGGTTGGCGTGAGTATATAGCACCTACCGATAGTGTTATAGGGGTTGATTATCGACGCAAGTTGCACTACATAGAAGTTCCACTGCTGATGCACCTGTATTTTGGTAGTGAACATTTCCGTGGTTTTATCAACCTGGGACCTCAAGTAGGCTATTGTTTCTTGGACGACAACAGTGCGGTTAGTTCTTTGACGGAGCCGTCTGCACACCAGTATGCATCCATACAGCAGCGTTTTGATTGGGGTTTAGCCGGAGGGTTAGGGATGTACTACAGAACCCAAAAGGCCGGTATTTTTCAGATAGAAGCTCGTTTTAATTATAGTTTCGGCAGTATATTCAACAGTCGTAGGACGGACTACTTCAGCCGGTCTAATCCTATGGATCTGAGTTTGAATCTTGCCTATATGTGGGAGATTAAGGTAAAGTGACATGACATACTTGGTACTTCGTTTCAGTTCGTTGGGTAATGTAGCGATGACAGTTCCTGTCATCACTTCACTCAGCAAGCGTTATCCTGATGACACCTTTATTGTTGTCACGAAGCATCGCCTGTCTGCAATGTTTTATGGTCTTCCCAATGTGATATTTTACGGGGTGGATTTTCAAAGGGGCATTAAGTCCATACTACAGATCTTTCATGAGTTGCGTGCCTTCTCCATAGATACTGTTATTGATTTGCAAGACACACTACGTTCGTATGTACTGCGTACTCTATTCCGGTTGTGCAGGAAGAAAGTATATACTATCGATGCAGGGCGGAAAGAGAAGAAGCACCTTATCCTGCGTGGATACAAGCATTGTTCTCCATTGAAAACGGAATTTATGAGATATGCGAATACCTTTGCTCAGGCGGGCTTGGCAAGTGATGACAGTTTTCAGTCTATGCCGGTGAACGAAGTGGCTCAGCGTGCTGTCATAGAGAAATACGGGGAAAAGTCTTCCGCCCGGTGGATTGGTATAGCACCTTTTGCCAAGAGCAAGAGTAACATGTTGCCATTTCGTGTGACCAAAGAGGTGATCACGTATTATAGTCATATCCCTGATACCCGTATCTATCTGTTTGGTGCCGGGCGTATCGAATGTGAGATGTTGCGTCAATGGGCAAGTCTATTTCCTAATACCGTCAGTGTAGCGGGATTGTTACCTTTGGAAGAGGAGTTGGAGTTGATGCGTATGTTGGATGTGTTGGTCGGGATGGACTCCGCCAATCAGCATTTAGGTGCCTTATCAGGCATTCCCACTGTCAGTGTCTGGTGTGGTACGCACCCCTATATGGGCTTTACTGCGTGGAAACAAGACAGTGGTAATATCTTGCAGTTGCCATTGAGTTGTCGTCCTTGTACCGTGCATGGCACAAAAAAATGTAAGTATCATAATTTTGCGTGTACAGATATATCTGCACAGCAGGTTATTCAGTTGATAAATAATCAAAAATAAGATGGGAAAGATAATATCGTTAGCCAATCAGAAAGGTGGTGTTGGCAAGACCACAACAGCCATCAACTTAGCCGCCGGACTTGCAGCCGAGGGCAAGCATGTATTATTGGTAGATGCTGATCCTCAGGCCAATGCTTCGTCCGGTTTAGGAATAGAGATTCGTGATCTCAATCAGACCATATATGAGTGTCTGGTCAATGGTATCGACCCCAAGACAGCCATTATGTCCACGTCTGTACCAGATTTAGACCTTATCCCCTCACACATTGACTTGGTCGGAGCAGAGATAGAGATGTTGAATATAGAGAACAGGGAAAATCTGCTGAAGGGTATCTTGTCGGAACTTCGTTCGGAGTATGACTATATCTTGATAGACTGTTCTCCGTCGTTAGGTCTGATAACCATCAATGCGTTGACTGCCAGTGATAGTGTTATCATCCCTGTCCAGTGTGAGTTCTTTGCGTTGGAGGGTATTGCGAAGTTACTGAATACGATAAAGATTATCAAGTCCAACCTGAACCCTTCGTTGCGTATAGAGGGTTTCTTGTTGACGATGTATGATTCGCGTCTATGTTTATCCAAGCAGGTGCATGACGAGGTTCGTCGTCATTTTGGTGATCTGGTTTTTGATACCGTTATCGGTCGTAATGTACGTCTGAGCGAGGCTCCGAGTCATGGTATGTCTGTTTTGGAATATGATCGCAATAGTAAAGGTGCCAAGAACTATATCAATCTATCCAGAGAATTAATAAGGAGGAGTTCGTTATGAAAAAGACTTTGGGTTTAGGTCGTGGGTTGGATGCTTTGATAGATACTACACATGTTGTAACCAGTGGTTCTTCTTCTATCAGTGAGATTCCGTTATCCAAGATTTATGCTAATCCGGACCAACCTCGTCACACTTTTGATGAGGAGGCTATGAATGAGTTGTCCCAGTCTATCCGTGAACACGGTGTTATCTCACCTATCACGTTGCGCAAAGATAATGCCAATCGCTATATGATCATAGCGGGTGAGCGGCGTTTTCGCGCAGCCAAATTAGCGGGTCTTGAAACGATACCTGCCTATATCCGTACGGCTAAGGACGAGCAGGTGATGGAATGGGCATTGATAGAGAATATCCAACGGGAGGATTTGGATGCTATAGAGATTGCGTTAGCCTATCAACGTTTGATGGATGACTATCATCTGACGCAGGAACAGATGTCAGAGCGTGTCGGGAAGAAACGTGCAACGGTAGCCAACTATATCCGTCTATTGAAATTACCTGCCGAGATACAGTTAGGTATTAAGGAGAAGAAGATAGATATGGGTCATGCCCGTGCTATCTTAGGTTCTCCTTCTCCCGGTGAACAGTTGTCCATCTATAAGAAGATTCTGCAGAACGGTTTGTCTGTCCGTCGTGTAGAGGAGATGGTGAGTGCGACAAAAGCAAAGAAGCCCAAGGTTAAGTCTCAGCCTGTCTATGCAGCCCAACAAGCCAAGTTGAAGGAGTGTCTGGGTAAAGATGTGAAGATTAGTGGTCATAAATTGACTATTCCTTTTGCCGATGAGGATGAGTTGAATGATATCATCCGCAGGTTACATTGAAACGCTGGTGGTACATAGTATTGTTTTTCTTTCCTACTTGGGTATCAGGTCAAGGGGCATCGGATAGTGTTGATGTCTCTGTATGGGAGAGAAACGGTGAGTGGGCTGTTGTCTATGATACGTCAAGCGTCTCTGTTCTATCACAAGATAGTGCCCGTTTTGTTCCCGATTCCGTTGCATTGACGGAGAAGGAGATAGAGCGTTTGTTTTGGAAGCCGGACCCTATTCGGGCAGTATGGCTTGGTGCATTGATCCCGGGGTTGGGGCAGATATACAATCGTAGTTATTGGAAACTCCCCATAGTCTATGGCGGGTTTATGGGTTGTGCTTATGCTATCACGTGGACCAACACCCGATATGAGGATTATAAAAATGCCTATCGAGATATCTACTATGACTTGCAGGCTGGTACTGTCAGCGATGATCCATCCAAGTCGTATAATGCCATCCTGCCTGATGGTTACACGATAGAGCGTATGGGTGGTGCGAGTACCTATCAGACACGTTTGTATGAGTGGCAGAACTCATACCGTCGTTATCGTGACATCTCTATCTTAGCGACCGTGTTGGTGTATGCACTCACTATGGTGGACGCATACGTTGATGCCCAGTTATTTGATTTTGACATATCCACGGACCTCAGTTTGCATGTAAGTCCACAACTATATTATGACTTGCAGAACCAGCGTACAGCCGAGGTGAGATTAGCCATAACATTCTAATGAAAAGATATTTAGTTTCTATATTTCTATTGGTTATCACTGCTTCTTCTTTTGCACGGGAGGCGGATGTATCCCTTCCTCTGGAGGATAGTGCGGTTGATACGGTGGTTATGGGTGAGACAGACACTCTTAGCGTCGTACAAGACAGCATAGCAAGTGTCCCCGTTTTCTTTGATGAGGCTTTAGCATGGTTGGATACGACAGAATGTCTGTCGGACACATTGATCACCGATGTGCCGGACTCTGTATTCAAAGCGCGCCTTCAAGCGTTGCCCTTTGTGATAGAGGTCCCGTACAACAGTATTGTCCGTAACTATATTCTCCGTTACATCAAGTATAGTCCTCGTCAGTTGGCGAGTCTGCAGCGACGTGCAGAATATTATTTCCCTATTTTTGACGACATCATCGCTCGTTATGGTTTGCCTTACGAGTTATGTTATCTGCCAGTTATTGAGTCTGCTCTCAATCCTCAGGCACATTCTCCTGTTGGTGCTGCTGGTCTGTGGCAGATAATGCCATCAACGGGTAAGCGGTATGGTTTAGAGATTAACTCCTTGGTTGATGAGCGGCTTGATCCTGTCCGTTCTACGGAGGCGGCTTGTCGTTTTTTGGGAGCACTGTACAATATCTTCTGTGATTGGAACTTGGTTATTGCGGCTTACAACTGTGGTCCCGGTAATGTGAACAAGGCTATTCACCGATCGGGTGGCAAGCGTGATTTCTGGAGTATCTATCCTTATCTGCCTAAAGAGACACGCGGTTATCTGCCTGTCTTTATTGCTGCGGCATATGCGATGAACTATGCAGACCTGCATGGCATATGTCCGGCTCCGGCGGAGTACAGCATGCGTACTGATACCATCTATACAGCTCAACGTCAACACTTGAAACAGATAGCTGAGAATTTAGACATCAACATAGCCGAGTTACGCAGGCTGAACCCTCAGTATGCCCGAGACATCCTCCCCGGCGGGAAGGAGTATGCTTTGTGTCTTCCTATAGAGAAGACCGGTTCCTACCTGGACAATCAAGATACGATATTAGCCTACAAGGCCAAGGAACTGATATACAACCGCAGGGAAGAGATTGATATATTGCATAAGACGTCTGTCAGTGGGGGGTATTCAGTGAATGGCGTGACCTACTACAAGGTGAGGTCAGGTGATACTCTGAGCGGTATAGCAAAGAAGTTTCACGTTACGGTACGCCAGTTGAAGAGTTGGAACAAGTTGCAGTCTGATATGATTCGTCCCGGTCAGAAGTTACGTATCGGCGTTGGATAATCGCGTATGGAGTCAACCAAGGTATATTACTCAATGAGTGAGGTTCAGGAGATGACCGGTCTTCCTGCTTCTACTCTGCGTTATTGGGAGCGACAGTTCTCCGAGTTATCTCCCCGTAAGGATGGTCATGGTAACCGCTATTACACGTCAGCGGATATAGCCTTAGTAAAGCAGATACAATATATCCGTGATGAGTTACACATCACGCGTATTGCTGCTATACGCAATGAGTTGCGTTGCGGTGATCGTCGTACTGATGTGCGTCAGCGTGCTACGGATATCCTGCGTCGCGTGCGTCAGGACCTATTAGACATACGCAGCCAGTTGTAATTGCAAGGTTAGAGAGTGTTTGTTATGTTTGAACTGAGTTCTTCGTATCAGCCTACGGGTGATCAGCCTGATGCTATCCGTCAGTTGTTGGGGGGTTTGCGTGCGGGTGCTGAGGCTCAGACCCTGTTAGGTGTTACGGGGTCTGGCAAGACGTTTACCGTTGCCAATGTGATTGCTCAGATGAACAGACCGACCTTGATACTGAGTCATAACAAGACCTTGGCGGCACAATTATACAGTGAGATGAGGCAGTTCTTTCCCAAGAATGCTGTTGAGTACTTTGTGTCCTATTACGATTATTATCAGCCTGAGGCATATATCCCCAGCACAGATACGTATATAGAGAAGGATCTGAGCATCAATGAGGAGATAGACAGGTTGCGTTTGAGTGCTATAGCCGCTCTGTTGAGTGGGCGTAAGGACGTAGTGGTGGTATCATCTGTCAGTTGTTTGTATGGTATAGGTAACCCTCAGGATTTCAGTCAGTCGTGCCGTACGGTGACACGTGGTCAGCATATAGAGATGGGTCGGTTGTTGAATCAGTTGGTGG
The DNA here is from genome assembly GCA_963620225.1 of Acidaminococcaceae bacterium. GTDB lineage: Bacteria > Bacteroidota > Bacteroidia > Bacteroidales > Paludibacteraceae > Colicola. The sequence continues at coordinate 96,987 of CAVEZM010000001.1, forward strand.
AGGCACAGTACATACGCAACGACATCGAATTGACTCGCGGTCGTTTTCGTGTGAAAGGGGATACGGTGGATATAGCCTTGGCTTATGCTGATTACTTGTTACGCATAGAGTTCTTTGGCAACGAGATAGAGAGTATTGCTACCTTAGATCTGGTCACATTGGCAGTGATCGATGTGTTTGACACGTACAACATCTATCCTGCCACTATTTTTTGTACCAACCCTGACAAGCAGTCATCTGCTATTGCTCAGATCAAGCGTGATATGGCGACTCAGGTGTTGCATTTCCAGGAGATAGGCGAGCCTCTGTATGCCAAGCGTATAGAGGAGCGTGTGAACTATGACATGGAGATGATACAGGAGTTGGGCTATTGTTCCGGTGTGGAGAATTACAGTCGTTATTTTGATGGTCGTGAGCCCGGCACCCCTCCGTATTGCTTGTTGGATTATTTTCCGAAAGATATGTTATTGGTGATTGATGAGAGTCACGTCACTGTTCCCCAGATACATGCTATGTATGGTGGCGACAAGGCACGCAAGGATAACCTTGTGAACTTCGGGTTCCGTTTACCTGCGGCTCGTGATAACCGTCCATTGACTTTTGATGAGTTTGAGCATAAGACTGGTCAGACGATATATGTATCAGCCACTCCTGCGGAGTATGAGTTGCAGCGCTCCAATGGTATTGTTGTTGATCAGTTGATTCGTCCTACGGGGTTGTTGGATCCCGAGATTGTTGTTCGTCCCTGTGAGCATCAGGTAGATGATTTATTGGAGGAGATACGTCAACGTGCAGAGCGTGAGGAGCGTGTGTTAGTCACTACGTTGACGAAGCGTATGGCAGAGGAGTTAGATGAGTATCTGCGTAAGTATGGTGTTCGTTCGGCATATATCCATTCGGACATCGACACTTTGGAACGTGTGCAGATCATGGAGGATCTGCGCAAGGGGTTGTATGATGTGTTGGTAGGTGTGAATCTCTTGCGTGAGGGTTTGGATCTACCTGAGGTCAGTTTAGTTGCTATCTTGGATGCCGACAAGGAGGGTTTTCTGCGAGACCATCGCTCGTTGACTCAGACAGCAGGTCGTGCTGCCCGTAATGTCCATGGTCGTGTCATCATGTATGGTGACAAGATTACCCAGTCGATGCAGAAGACTATCGACGAGACTAACCGTCGCCGTGCCAAGCAGATGGCATACAATGCCTCCCATCATATCACTCCTACGGCTATCCGCAAGGCGATAGAGTTAAGTCCTCTGACGAGTATGTTGCGTCGCGAGGAGCAGGAGAGGCAGCAGTTAGAGGAGAAGATCCGTGAGGGGTGGAAGAGTGCTCCTTGGCAACGGTTCACCAAGAAGCAGTTACAGAAAGCCGCGGAGCAGCAGCGTCGTGCCATGTTGTCTGCCGCCAAGGCGTTGGACTTCAAGACAGCAGCCCGTCTGCGTGATGAGTTGTTGCAGATGGAAGATAAGTTGCAGGCTATGGGCGAGTAACCTATCACCTCATGAACTTCACCCAACGTTGTTTGCGTTTCATTTTATTGTTCTCCACATACTTGACTATGTAGATGTTCGCTGGTGTCAGTTTGTCTGTTGGGATAGTGTAGATACATTGTCCGAGATAAGTCTTGCAAGCATAAACCATGTGTCCCGATGTGTCAAAGACGTAGAGATAACCATTATCTGCCGGAGAAGGTAAGTACACGACACAGGTAGCAAGGTCGAAGTTGATAGTATCGAAGGCTATGGTCATATGCTTAGTATCGTCCACACTCACTCCATTTATAGTGGTCACCTCTGTAGGTTTCGACCAGTCGGAGATAAACTCTTCACATCCCACGCCCAAGTCGGAGCAACTGATACGATAGTAGTAGGTGGTCTGTGGTGTGAGCCCTGTGATATTGCTAATAGTGTACTCCTCATCGTCCACTGCTGATATCGTCAGTTCGTGATTGCGATAGAGATAGGACACGTTCATGGAGCATTCTGCAGTAAAGGCATCTAATGCGGCTCCTGATGCACCGTTGTCGGTGTATGTCAGGCGGAAGCGCGTATATTGCGCTGCAGCATCGAACTCTTGTGTGAAAGTCTTGTTTTTGGTTAACGACAGGATGTCTGTGCGTTCCGGCAGTGCTATCCATTTTTTGCCGTTCCATGCTTCGATGTTGATATAACCTACGGTGTCGATAGATGATGTGAAAGCGTTAATCCAGAAAGAGATAGATGTTATCGGGAATGGATATTCCTCGGTGGTAATACAGTCGCCAGTGTTCTTGAGATAGATCGAACGTGTGCCAACACTCTTAGCAGAGGTTGTTGTGTTGTTCGTGGTGCTCTCCCACCCCTCTATGCGTACAGCATCGGCGGATTCGAAGTTCTCGAAACTCTGCGTGAACGAAGAGGTGCCTTCGGAAGCGGAGTAGAGTGCGATATAATACTCTCCGGCATCTGACTGTGGTTCCCATGCTATGCGGAAGGAGTATGGTGTGATCAGCGATGTGGGTTTCACAACGGGTGTAGTAATGTACTTGGGTCGTGATGCCTGCCCCGAGACAGGCAGCGACAGACTCACTCCGCTACCGGATATAGACACTACGGAGGTCAGTGCCGTGCAACTCTGTTTCACGGGGTTGAAACATATCCATATCGTCTGCAACAGTGTGGAGTCGGCATCGGCGGTAAGTGTAGCATTTTTCTTCCAGTCGGATGCGCCGCGAGCAGGAGCTTTGTCTGTCAGCGCAATATAGAAATTCCCTGAGATAGTTATGGTCATTGGGATAGCCGGGTCGAGCCGTGAGCCTGTCAGTTGAACCGACTGGGGTGTCCAATTGACAACTTTATTGGCGTCTGACATGGTGGTCACCAGTGACACGCTCTCTTTATCCACTGACAGTTGTGCGTCTCCTTCAGCGATATAGGTGAACGAGAGCAGCCCGCTGTTCTCTACTATATTAAACAGGTTTTGCTGGGTCAGCGATGTGCCATCGTGCAGTACCGGGATGAAATGTGTTACGTTTTGCGTACCTGGGTAGGTATCGGAGGGACGTCCTGACTCGGAGCGCGTCCGTTTATCCCATTTGATACCATTGGCCTCTTCCAAGTGCATACGGATAATCTTCGTTCCATCGCTGAGTGTAGTGCCGTTGTTGGGTTTGTTGGTGCTCCAAGCTGTGGCGGAATAGTCGATATGCCAAATCACCATACCCGTTCCGGGGAGGGCTTCCGAAGGCTCATCCCATCCTGTGTGAGCACGATACTCCAGCAGGAAGAACTCTGACGGTGTGGGGTTGGTGCCTTGCAGGTTATGCTCATCGGTGGCGATAAGATATGCTTTGTTGGATGTTTCCAAAGGTTCGAGGTAGTAAACACCTTTCTCCGTCAGTTGTGTCGGTTTCAGCCATCCTAAGTAGAAACGCTCGTAGGAGGAGTATGCAGGCGGAGTGCGTCCGTTGTTGTTGTATGAACCATTGCACATCACGTCCCAGTTAGCTACGGTGTAAAGTTTATAGTCGGTGTCATAGAAGTCGGGTAGTCCCAATACGTGTCCAAACTCATGGCAGAAGGTACCGATCGGTGCGCGTGTCGTACCGCTGGCTCCTCTATATTCTGATGTACAAGCGTAACTTGCCAAGCGTTTTCCACCCACTTTGATATTGTAGTGAGACAAGTCGCCTTGGTGCGGCCATATCGTGTTCTCGCTGGCACCCTCGGCTTGGTTGTGACCTGCGTAATAGACGAACACGTTGTCTAAGATACCATCGTTATTGGTATCATAAAGCGAGAAATCCACCCCGGCAGCCTCTGCTGCCTGGCATGCCTCAATAATCAAATCTCTCGGGTTGCTGTCGTGGTTATCACCCGAAGGTGCACCATAGTATGCCATCGTATTGCTGGCGGTGTAAGGGCCGTAGACATCGAATTGAGGGCTGAACATGCTGTCCGAAGACGCAATGAAATAGTCACGGCATGATCCTGTGGCATCATTATACGAGTAGCCCGACTCGTTTAGTTGCGCATTGAAGTCATTCAGTGTCTGCTCAAACGGCAGATCGCTGAAGCCTATCAGCAGCACTAATGCACGTGGACTTCCTGTCAGAGGGAAACTGCCACCTAACTGCTTGGCTTTCTGAATACGGCGTTGGCTAATTTTTGCTGCGCTTGGCACCACAGAGGTGTCCTCAACCCAGTAGCCCGAATCGTTCTGACGCACAGGGGTGCCATCCGTCAGGACATAATAACTGCCAAACTCATCACCCACCAAGCGGAGGACGAGTTGTGTGCCATCGGGTTGTGTCACTTGTATAGGATAGGGTGCCGCAGGCACTGCCCACAGCGTGACTGCCATTGCACTTGACACCAGTATTGCTGTTATTCTTTTCATACGTAAGATATTTACATTGTTCTTAACACGTTTCGTGGTATTAGTATCCGTTTCCAACATTTCGCTCTCCCAAAGAGACCTTCAGTCAAAAGCGCAACAAAGTTACTATTGTTATCTGACATGTGCAAATCTTTGCGAGAAAAACCAGCGAATAGACACTCTATTATGCGCATATAGTCTCTATATAAAAGGATAGCGGGCCAAGTATTCAGTCCGCTATCCAATATTTATGTCAGAGTAACTTGTGATTACTTTCTATAGAGGTTCATAGTCTTCTGCAGAGTGTTCTCGTAGATGACAGGCACTTCAGCGTGAAAGTGGCTCATATCGCCCACTACGTAGCCTTCAGCAACCTCTTCAGTAGCCTCAATGTTGGTATACTCTTTCACAACCGTACGCATGTCGTAAGGGGTAACGATGCTCAAAGGGGCGCCTTTTTCATTGAAGTTTGCTTTTAACCCGAAGTAACGATCAGGACTATAGAAATCGAACCATTCTACAATTGCTTTGTATTTTAAGGTTTTTTCTTTTGTCTCGGGGTCGGTAACTGTCCGCAGGTTGGCATACTTCATATTGCCCATATAATATGACATTTGCTCTTTGTCAGCATAGAGGATATAGAGTTTTGCTCCAGTCAATGCCTCGTCGTAGAGTTTGTTGTCTACTTTAAGAGTTGTATCGTTGAGAGATGCCACATATTGTGAGAAGAAATCTCCGTATTTATTCTCATCAACCAATTCTCCTCGCTGAGCCACGTAAGGCTCGTAAGTGTAGCCGGCAGTGATCGTATCAATAAAGTAACCTTTGGAGTTACCTACATAGTAACCCTTCTCCTCGCCTTCGAGAAGGATGTAAACAGGGATTTTTCCTGCAGAGCAGAGAAATCCCGTACCAGAGAACCCTTTACCACTAACATACGTCAGGTTGTTGTCCCATACATAAAGAGTGTAATAGGCTAATTGGGCATATGCAGAGTCGCCGTTCGTATAGTGGATATAACCCTCAGTGCCAGGGATATACTCGGGGTAACCAAATAAACCCCAACCGCCGATAACGAAGTTCTCGATTGCTGCATCGTTGGTTACAGTAACCACACACGTACCGGATGCATTACCCACCGTAGCGGTGATAGTAGCAGTACCTACAGCTACACCAGTAACGATACCGCTCTTAACGGTAGCCACAGCCTCATCGCTCGAGGACCATACAATGGTCTGGTTATTTCCTGCGGGTGTAATTTTTACGGCTAATTTCTCACTGGATTCTCCTACTCCAAGAGTAAGAGTATTAGGCGTAACCTCAACCTTAACATCAACAACGGTTGTTTTAGGTTTGCAACTCACCATTCCGAGAGTTGCCAATGCGCAAAGTGCAGCAATAAACAAACTTTTTCTCATACTCAATTCTTTTTTTTGTTATTTATACTTAATTGTTCTTGAAAGTCTTATTGTCCATTCGTCAGCGTAGTCAGGTTGCTGTTCAGATAGGGGTTATACCGAATTTCTGAAGTAGGCAACTCAAACGTGAATATACGGTCGGTAGAAGGTGTCAGGGTGCGTGACGAGCGTAGGTGGTTGGTTCCTAACTTCACCTCTTGGTTCCAACGTTTGAATGTCTGCAGTCCGTAGCCCTCCCCCCACAACTCTACACGCCAGTTGTATAGGATAGCGTTAGCGATTTCCGATGCGTTTCCCGTCAGTGTAGCCTTGTAAGCGTCGTATTTGGTTTGTGCTTCTGTAGTAGGAATAACACGCTCATCCGTCAGTTTGGTGATATAGTCGTACGCTGTGGCGAGGTCGTTGCTGCGGTATGCAGCCTCTGCAGCCATCAGGTATGCCAATTCATAACGCATAAACACGTTGTCACTGAGCCAGTCTCTGTCGCCCGAGATAGAAGTGCTCTTGGAGGAGTAGAATTTGCCGTCTGGTGCCCATTGATATGCACCTTTGTCATTATAGTAGTTGTTCCACCAGTACTGGCGGATATCCCATTCCTGAGCTAGGATTTCGTTGTAGAGGTTCTCATCAATACCTTTCACGTCACCTGCGGAGGCGTAACTGTAGGAGTAGATATCGCATTGTCCGAAGAATGATGCCAACGAGGTAGTGTTCTCTACTGTGACATCCTCGCCCCATATCCAACTCTTGGTATCCACGTTGTTGAAACCATTTGTCAGCACTTCATTGTTCGGCAGCATTGTAGCCGTGGTACCATCGAGGAAGTCTTTTGTATACTTCAGTGTTGCCGGATAGTCGCCCTTGTTTAAGTAGGAGTATGCCAATATCAAGCGAGCCACATCTACATTCACACGCAGTTTGTTGCTACGTATGACGTTTCCGTATGCCACGAAATAAGCGATAGCCTGTTGCAGGTCTTCCTCAACACGCAGATATACATCAGTCATTGTGGCACGCGGTGCACCGAGTATAGTGTCAGCCTTGGTGTCAGCGTCTGTGTAGATAGGGAATGCCAACTCGGTGTTGAAATCTACGTCCGCTCCCTTACAGAACACTTGCATCAGAGAGGCGTACGCCCATCCGCGCAATGTGAGGAGTTCGGCATAGCACATTCCGTATTCGTAGTCGTCAACCGATACGGTAGATGATTCCAATGTAGGTGTCCACACGTCCTCTACACCATTGATAGCTTTGTTGCAGAGGCGAATGATATCGTAGTAGAATGACCAGAAGGTAGCGCGTCGTCCGTATGTCTGTCCACGTTCGTCGGCGACGAACCATCCGTAGCGTTGGGTTTTCATTGCCATGTCACCGCACAGTAAGTCAGTGTACATATCCAATGACCGCTTCCCGAAGGAGTCGTGTGAACCGCCGTAGGCGTATAGTTGCGAGTAGATACCTCTTACTGCACCCTCCACCTTGTCGTCCATAGCATCATACTGTTTCTTGGTGATGGTGCTACCACCAGGTTCTTGGTCGAGAGAGCAACTGGCTAACCCGAGTACGAGTGCTATGCCTATTATATATGCTTTTGTTTTCATCTTGTTTATGATTTTATTAGTGATAGGAATTAGAATGACAACTTGATGCCACCTACGATAGTTGACAGCGGACTGTACCCGTGGGTGTCGGAGGAACCTGTGAACGAGGTCATTGGGTTGTAACCTTTGCGGGCAGTAGCGATGCAGAGGTTGCTTGCTGCTACATACACGTTCAGTTTGTTGAGTTTAATCTTCTCTACCAATTTCTTTGGGAAGGTATATCCTAATTGTACATCGTTGAGCGACAGATACGAGTTCGATGTCAGGAAACGTGTGGATGTCATGTTGGTGTACGATGCGTAGGTTCCCAAACCGTTTGACAACATAGGCACATTGGTGTTTGTGTTGTTCTCCGTCCATGCTTTGCGCATGTCGGTATGCCAGTTGTGACCTCCGATGGCTTGATCGGACATGAGTGCTTGGTATGTGTAGTCATAACCATAACCACCTATACGGTAACTGCAAGAAGCACTGAGTGTCACGCCATACACATCGAGGTCGAAGCCGAATCCGCCATCCAGGTCGGGCAGATAAGACTTGCCTATATATTGAAGTGTTGCATAACTACCATCTGATGTGACTGTTTTAGCAAGGTATTGCTCCTCACCCGGGTGCTCTTGTTGCCACTGATAGAGTGACGGGATGTAGTTGTATTCGTTGTTTCCCTTTGAAGCACCGAGGTCTCCGTGACGTGTATCATAGTATGCCTCATAAAGGGCGGCGCCTTTGCCTACAAAGTGTGTCTTGTCCTCCTCAGTTGCTACACCTGCATACACATATGTGTAGTGATCGTACATGGAGTGACCTTTTGACATTGCACCCGACATCACTTGGCGGACGGCGGTACCATCCTCCTTGTAGTAGTCGATAGGCATCTCTAGCATCTTATTGGTATAGTGTGCGCCATTCAGACGGATATCAAGTTTCACGTTCCGTTCATCCACAGCGTGTATATTGAAAGTAAACTCAACGCCTTGGTTAAGCATCTTAGCATCGTTGGTTGGCACGGAACTATACCCCAACGAGGGTGCTACTGCACGACTAAAGAGTAAGTTGTCAGTGAGTTTATAGAAGTAGTCCCATTCTGCGTCCAAGTATTTTCCGACAGAGAACTCGAGACCGATGTCAGTGGTATTAGCGCGTTCCCATGTGATACTTTCGTTTCCTTTGCTTGCCCATACATAGGCTATCTCATCGTTCACGTTCTCAATCGTATAGAGGTCGGTGTACGAATAGAGTGAACTGGTCTGGTTACCGAGCATACCCCAACTCAGGCGTAACTTACCGTTTTTCAACCATTCTTTAGCACTTTCCATAAACTGCTCGTTTGTGAATGCCCAAGCCACACCTACGGAGCCAAAGTGTCCCCACCGGTGCCCTACGCCATAGCGTGAAGAACCGTCGGCACGGTAGTTAGCCGTAACCATGTAACGGTCGTTATAACTATAGGATGCCGTTGCCAGGTATGAGTCCAATGCGAAGCGGTTTTCGTTACCTTCGGTAGCGTTCATCTTGATGGCGTTACTGAGGTTAATGCTCTCTCCATCTGCCAGATATGACTTGTATCCATATACATATCCATATCGGTAGAGGTAGTTCTCGTGTCCAGCCATTACGCGAATAGTATGGTCACCGAAGGTCTTGTTGTATTCCAGCAACTCTTGTGCTGAGATGGTGAACAGGTTGGATGATTGTTGTACGATACGTCCAATACCTGCTGCATCACCATAGTATTTGTTGGTTAGTTCTGATGCGAGTGAGTTGTAGTAGTGAGCACCTGCGTTGATGGTGAGTTTCAGTCCATCATACAGTTTGAACTCCAACATACCTTTCACGTCCACTGTGTGTTGCACTTGTTTCTCTTTATCCAAACGGAGTGAGCCTGCGGGGTTGATGCCGTGTCCGAAATTACGGTTAAGCGAATCTCCGTAGTCGTAGTATGGCAGTCCGGTACGCGGGTCAATATAGTTACTACCGTAGTTACCGTTAGCATCACGCAGGTAGACCGGATAGATAGCTGGAATGGCATTGACATAGTAGAAACCGTTGTTCATTGCTCCACCACCGTCTTGGTCAGGCGAGTTGAGATCGGTATAGGAATACGCTATATTCAGGTTACCTTTCAACCATTTCTTTGGTGTATAGTCAAGGTTACTACGTACGTTGAAACGACTGAAGTCGGATGACTGATAGTACCCTTCATCTTTCAAATAGCCCAGGCTGGTGTAGTAACTCAGTTGGTCGTTTCCGCCGTGGAATTTGACACTTGCGTCATATTTCTGTCCTACGCGGAATATAGCATCTTGCCATGACTCAATGTTTTCGTAACCTTTGCGTCTTGCGACAGATTTATCGAATGAAGGATTCACTAATCCCGAATTATCATACGGGTTGATGAGGTATTTGCCTTCCGAATCCCAAAGGTTGTAGCCCACAGGCAGCCCTGCCTCGCCATACAATGCGGTGTTTGTATTCTTAACGGCAGCCGCTACACTCTTGTCGCCGCTTGCGAAGAAACGGTTGTAGTTGTATAGGCTCTGCCATGCCATTGTCACGTACTCCTCCGGAGAGGTGACTACGTCGTATAGAGGCAGCAGTCGCATATTGCCACCATATTTCAGAGCCACATCCACTTTCCCTTTCTCGTTAGACGAACCTTTTTTGGTAGTGATGACGATGACACCGTTGGCGCCACGGCTACCATAGAGAGAGGTGGCTGTTGCGTCTTTCAAGATAGTGGTAGAAGCGATATCTCCTGGGTCGATAGATGAGATGTCGCCATCGTATGTCACACCATCTACCACATACAAAGGTGCACTACTGCCATTCAAAGAACCAATACCACGAATACGTATGGTAGCATTGGTACCTGGTTGTCCGGAGGTGTTGATGACCTGTACACCAGCGACCTCTCCGGCGAGTGCCTTGGATATCTCCGATGGGCTCTTCTTCTCAATAGTTTCTGCGCCCACTGCTTGTGCAGAACCTGCGAAACTTCCCTTGGCCACGTTGCCATAACCCGTCACGACTACTTCCTGAATCATCTCTGATGCTTCTCTCAGTACAACTCGGATATTCTTTGTGATGGCAACTTCTTGTGTTTGCATGCCGACGAAGCTGACGACGAGTGTATTGGCATCGTCGGGTACGGTCAGGGTGAATTCTCCGTCGTAGTCTGAGATAGTACCTGTGGTAGTGCCTTTTACTTGTACGCTGGCTCCGATGACAGGTTCTCCTTTCTCATCTACTACCACACCGCTAATCTGCTTTTCTGCCATCATACCGAGGCAGACCAAGCATAGCGCCAAAAGCATAAAGATTTTTTTCATCCGTTTTTCTATTTAATAATTACATTACTATGTAGTTTATTTTTCTACATTTTGGTTCTTTCTTTTTGAACTATTGTTAGTGTATCTATCCGGTAGTGACCATGCAATACTTCCCGCCAATATACAAAAAGTGCGCAAAGGTACGAAACAATCATCAAGGTTGCAATAGTGAGGTAGATTTTTTCTTGTATTTTTTTTGTTTTTTATCTCTTTTTTACCTTAAATGACGTGCCCTACCATGTCTTCAGTCGTATTGAAGTTGACAAATGTGCTTTTCATCATACACTTCGTCTGCGACCTCTTGTAGTTGTTGCGGTGTGAGTTGTTGCAGTTGTTGGAAAGTCTCTTGCCATGTAGGTGCGTAATGGTGGTATAGTGTTGATTTTGCCATTGCGAGTGCGTTATTCTCATTATTCTCGGCGGATATGGCCATTTGTCCTTCTATCTGCCGTAGTGCATGTTGGAACTGCGTGGTGGTGAGTGTTGTCCGGCACAGTTGTTGCAGTTCGTGCATACATAAGTCAATGCACTGCTGTTTGTGTTGTGGTTCACAGGCGAGGTAGATATTCCAGTATCCGGTATCGCTGAGTGGTGTGTATTGTGATTCGATGGTGTATACCAATCCCCGTTTTTCTCTCAGTGCCAGATTGAGTCTGCTTGACATGCTGCCTCCTCCTAATATATTATTGAGCAGGTACAGTGTCAGTTGTTTCGGGTGTCCTATGGGGTATGCTTGTGCTCCGAGCATGAGGTGTGTCTGGTGTGTATGCCGGCGGTAGTGTGCTTGTTGTGGTGTTACGATGTCGGCAGGTGGTACAACGATGACAGGTGTGGTGTCGGTTGGTGTGGTGTCGGAGAATAGTTTCTCGGCGTAATGAATAAGTTGTTGTGTATGCATATCACCGAGAACGAACAGCACCATTCGTTCCGGTCGATAGTGTTTTTGCATCCACAGGTATGGATATTGTGGAGAAGCGGCTATGTGGCGGAGAGTTTTTTTATTGCCGAGTATAGGCATGGCGAGCGGGTTACCTTGGAATATCAGTCCTTCGAAATCGTCGTATATCAGTTCACTTGGTGAGTCGTTATAACTCTCTATCTCGTCGTAGATGACGGTTAGTTCTTTGTCTGTTTCTTTTTTTGGGAAGGTTGGGTGCAGTACCATGTCTGCGATAAGGTGCAGTGTGGTCCGCCAATGTTGCCGTAGTGTGGCTGCGTAGAACGTGGTTTCTTCTTTGGTGGTGTATGCGTTGATTTCTCCGCCCATTCCTTCTATATGATTGATAATCTGTCGCGCTGTATAGTGTTGTGTTCCTTTGAACACACAATGTTCTATATAGTGTGCCATGCCATTTTCTTGTGGCTGTTCGTAACGTGTTCCCGTGCCGACCATGATGCCCATATAGATGACAGGTGATGTTGTAAGCCGGTGGACTACTTGTAAACCATTCGGGAGGGTATGGTAAGAGGTATTGTTACTCATTCTGTTCTATGGAAATAGTTTGCAAAGGTACCTGTTTGTTGTGAGATGTACAAATATTAGTTGAGAGTTGAAAGTTGAAAGTTGAAGGTTGAGAGAAGTGGAGAGTGGAGAGTTGAGAGTTGAGAGTTGAAAGTTGAGAGAAGTGGAGAGTGGAGAGTTGAAAGTTGATAGTTGATAGTTGAGAGTTGATAGTTGAGAGAAGTTGATAGTTGATAGTTGATAGTTGAAAGTTGATAGTTGAAAGTTGAGAGAAGTGGAGAGTGGAGAGTGGATAGTTGAGCCGTTTAGTAGTTATTGTGAAAATATTGTATAAGATTTGTGTATGTTGTAGAAATGTTGTACTTTTGCGGTCGCTTTCCGTTGTGGGGGTGATGTTTGTGTTTTAGATATTTGCGGCATTGGCGGAATTGGTAGACGCGCTAGACTTAGGATCTAGTTCTTCGCAGAGTGAAGGTTCGAGTCCTTTATGCCGCACTTGGGGTCTGTTGAATGTACTGAAAAAAAAACCTGTTTCCTTATGCGTAAGTTATTTATTGTATTATTGCTTGGTATCGTATCCGGTATATTAACCGGCTGTTTTGATCATATCCAGTCGAGTTATACACCTGAGATACATCTATATTCCCCTCTCTTGAACCCGTATTATGAAGGTGACACTTTACGTGCGTCTGACACGTTGAAATTCTCATACAACGAGAGTCTGCGTATGTATCTGACTGACACCATTGCTACTACAGACACATTGCTAGTAGGTACTATTTTCTATGCTGTAGGTAATGTGCTGACGGGTGTGCGTGTAGAGTGGGACAGTACGAGTTTGGACACATGGTTAGAGGTGGAGAGTGCGATACGTAATGCCTTGTCGGACACAACGACTATTGGCAGTGGTTATCTGCCTTTCAATCCGGGTTATAACTTGGTGTCTTTCCCTATCTATCTCACTCCGTTGAAGTCCGGTCTTCACACTATCAAGATGACGGTAGAGAGCGACTCCAAGTATTCTCCTGTATCGTTATCGTTCGGTGTACCGGTGCATTAGTCGATGCATTGTTTGGCTTGTTGCCACAGTTGTTCCATCTCGTTGATTGTCAAGTCTTGTAGTTGGCGCTTTTGCTGTTTGGCTTGTTGTTCGATATAGTTAAAGCGCCGTATGAACTTGATGTTTGTTTGTTCGAGTGCGTTGTCGGGTCGGATCTTATACAGGCGTGCTACGTTGATTAGTGAGAAGAGCACATCTCCGAACTCCTCTGTTATCCTGTTTATATTGTCGTTCGGTGTGTGTGTTGCATTGTTTCGTGGCACATTCGTCTTGGTAGTTTGTTTTTTGTTTCTTTTCCGTAGTTCTGTTTCAAACTCTCTGATTTCCTCTTTCACTTTGATCCATACTTCTTCGGGCGTTTCCCAGTCGAACCCCACATTTGCCACTTTATCCTGAATACGGTATGCTTTGATGAGTGCCGGTAGTGCCTGAGGTATGCCACCGAGTACGGTATCGTTCCCGTCTTTTTCTTTGAGTTTGAGTTGTTCCCATATATGGCTTACTTCTTCGGGGTTTTGTGCTATTTCCGTGCCATAGACGTGTGGGTGTCTGAATATCAGTTTGTCGCACAGTTTATCGCAGACATCCGCTATATCGAATTCTCCCATTTCACTTCCCATCTTCGCATAGAAGATGATATGCAGAAGTACGTCCCCGAGTTCTTTGGATATCTCGTTCATATCATGTTTGCATATGGCTGATGCCAACTCGTACGTTTCTTCGATGGTGTTTTGTCTCAGGCTATCGAATGTCTGTTTTCTGTCCCATGGGCATTTCTCCCTCAGTGTGTCCATGACTGTCAACAGCCTATCGAAGGCGTTTAGTTGTTCTGCTCTTGTGTGCATAATGTTACCTTTCCTTTGTCGTCCATCTGTGCATAGGTCCACAGCCTCCAGCAGTCGCCGAGTATGAGTACGCGGCTGTTGTTCGCAATAAGGATGTCAAGGTCTATGTGCCGATGTCCGAATATATAATAATCGTGATGTTTATTTTGTTGTTCTTGTTCTTTGGCGTACAGGATTAGTTCTTCTCTATTCTCGCCTTTATAGGGGCATGGGTGTGTTAATTCTCTCATGCGACTTTTGCGTGCCCACCCGTATCCGAAAGCGTTTCCCCATGCCGGTGGCAGCATTCTGAAAAGGGTCTGTGGTACGGGGTTATGGAAGAAGGCACGCAGCCGGATGAAGTTTCGTATTTTTCTTTGGATATGTCGCGGGAGTGTGTTGATATAGTCGGTTGGTATCAATCCGTCGCCATGTGCGAGAAAGACTGTCTTGCCGGCAATGGTACGTGTAGCAGGTTCCCGATATATGATGACTCCTGTCTGTTGTGCCAGCCATCCGAATGTCCATATATCGTGGTTTCCTATGAAATAGTGTACTTTGATTCCTTTTTGTGTGATGTCTTGTAGTGTATTGAGGAAGGGTCTATACTGTTCTTTTGCAGTGTCGTGCCACAGGTACTCGTACCAGAAGTCGAACATATCTCCGAGCATATATATGTCCGTTGCATCCTTTGCCATGTGTTGCAGCAGGTCCACCAGTTGTTGTTGGTGTGCTTGTGGTTCAGGCAGAGCCCGTGATCCGAGGTGTGCATCGCTGAGGAAATAGACCATAGTTGATGTGTTTTGTGTTACAGGAATCCGAGTTCGAGTTTTGCTTCTTCGGACATCATGTCTTTGTTCCATTCCGGTTCAAAGACTATCTCTACGTCCACGTGGTTGATACCTGCTACTGATCCTACTTTTTGTTTGATATCTTCTACCAGGAAGTCTATTGCGGGGCATCCTGGTGCGGTGAGTGTCATCTTGATATGGCATGTGCCGTCTCCCGGCAGTTCAATGCCGTAGATAAGTCCCAAGTCGTATATATTGACAGGTATCTCCGGGTCGAACACTGTTTTCAACATCCGGAGCACTTGTTCTTCTGTCTCTAAAAATTCGTTCATATTGTTTTTTTTACATAAAACTTGCAAAGGTACAATCTTGTATTGGGATATGCAAGAGCCTTGTTTGTAGTTTGGTCTGTATTGGGGCAAATAGTTGTTCTTTCTATGGGATTTTTGCATTTCCCACACTTTGTATTAGGTCAGACCATTTCTTTTCTGTAATTTTGCAGCGTACTTGGGGTATTGGGTGTTTTTTTAGTTTAGGGTTGAGTGCAGTTTGGGGTTGGAAGTTAATTGGGGGTTGGGTGTTTGGTGTGTTTTTTAGGTATTAGTAACAATAAAATATATTTGATTATGACTATGTTAAAGAGTCCGCTACAGGTTGCTCGTGCTTCTTATCAGCCGAAGATGCCTATAGCATTACGGGGTCATGTACGCCTGTTGGAGGGTGCGAAGACGCAGTCAGTGGCTGATCAGGCTGAGATTGCGAAGTTGTTTCCTCATACGTATGGTATGCCTATCATTGAGATGGTTCCGAGTGACGTTGATACGTGTACGTCGAAGCCTATACATGTGGGTGTTATCCTGTCCGGTGGTCAAGCGCCCGGTGGTCACAATGTGATTTGTGGTATGTTTGATGCTTTGAAGAAGTTAAATCCTCAGAGTAAGTTATATGGTTTCTTAGGGGGTCCTAGTGGTTTGATTGAGGGTAAGTACAAGGAGTTGACATCGGATGTGATAGATGATTACCGTAACACGGGTGGTTTTGATATTATCGGTTCCGGTCGAACCAAGTTGGAAGAGGCATGGCAGTTTGACAACGGTATAGATGTTTGTAAGAAGTTAGGTATCAGTGCTATTGTCATTATCGGAGGTGATGACTCGAACACGAATGCGTGTGTATTGGCAGAGTATTACCTACAGAAGGGTTGTGGTATTCAGGTTATCGGTTGTCCTAAGACGATAGATGGTGATTTGAAGAATGAGATGATAGAGACTTCTTTTGGTTTTGACACCGCCTGCAAGGTATATAGTGAGTTGATTGGTAACATCCAGCGTGATGCTGATTCGGCGAAGAAGTATTGGCATTTCATTCGTTTGATGGGTCGTAGTGCGAGTCATATAGCTTTGGAGTGTGCGTTGCAGAGTCAGCCTAATATCTGTTTGATATCGGAGGAGGTAGAGGCAAAGAACATGACGTTGAACGATATTGTGGAGCAGATAGTGGAGGTGATTGTTGATCGTGCCAATGCTGGTTTGAACTTTGGTACCATCTTGATTCCTGAGGGTCTGATAGAGTTTATCCCTGCTATGCGTGTTTTGATTCAGGAGTTGAACGACATGTTGGCTCAGAACGAGGAGTTCTCGGAGTTAGAGGGTGATGATGCCAAGCGTGACTATGTGAAGTCTATGTTATCTCCTGCGTCGTGTGAGTTATATCGTTCGTTGCCCAAGGGTCTTGCCCGTCAGTTGACGTTGGATCGTGATCCTCATGGTAACGTATTGGTTAGTCAGATAGAGACGGAGAAGCTGTTGATAGAGATGGTTAGCAAGCGTCTTGCCCAGTTGAAGGCAGCCGGTACCTATAGGGGTAAGTTCTCGGCGTTGAATCACTTTTTTGGTTATGAGGGTCGTTGTGCTATTCCAAGCAATTTTGATGCGGACTATTGTTATAGTTTGGGTGTGACGGCTGTCCATCTGATAGGTTCGGGCAAGAGCGGTTACATGTCTATTGTCCGTCATCTGACCAAGCCTGCTTCGGAGTGGGTAGCAGGTGGTGTACCTATCACTATGATGATGAATATGGAGCGTCGTAGTGGTAAGTTGAAGCCTGTTATTCAGAAGGCTTTGGTTGACTTGAATGGTAAGCCTTTCCGTTATTTTGCTGCTCATCGGGCAGAGTGGGCTGATCCTAACATGAGTTATATCTATCCGGGTCCTATTCAGTATTATGGTCCTTCGGATGTATGTGATCTCCCTACCCGTACTCTGCTATTAGAGCGTCCATGAGAAAATACTGTCTGCTGTTCATCGGCATACTCTGTCTGTCTTGTTCGGGTATCTGTTTTGCGCAGTACTCGGACAAGCAGTTGTATGATGCCTATTTAGTTCGGGATATGGATGTCTGGGCGCGTTATATAGCGTCTGTGGATGTGGATACTGCGAGTGTGGAAGAGCGTGTCCGTTTGTTGAACTACGAGTATGGTTACGTGGCTTATAGTATCAGTCAGGGGCATGCTAATGCGCGTGTGCTGTTGGATAAGTTTGAGTCGAACTTGGAGGCGTTGCGTGATGTTCTGCCTGAGGCGACCTATTTAGCTTATCGGTGCGGCATGAGCAGTTATGAATTGTCGTTGAATAAGGTACGTCTTGCCAAATACGGTAAGCGTATCTACAGTGAGATAGACCGTGCTATGTCGTTAAATCCTCACGATCCGTTGGTTTTAGCGATGAAGGGTAATGTGGAGTTTTATAGTCCGTTGGGTGATAAGTCAGTGGCGTTGGTGTGTTACCAGCGTGCAGACAGTGTCTATCATGCCCGACACACGTCGCATTACCTGTGGAATGTGCGTGCGGTACAGATGACGTTGGTGCAGTGTTTGGAGAAGACGGGTCAGCATAAGGCAGCGATAGACAAGTGTCATGAGTTGCTGCGTGAAGAGCCAAACTTCCATTTTATCCGTGACGTATATCTGCCAGAGTTAGAGAAAAAGTAAGTGATTGGTGCGGTTGCATAGAGAGTCCCGTTGGTTAGTTTTCCGGGTTAATAAATAATCATTAACAAGTCACATAGTAAGTGTGCCTCTTGACGTCCGTTTCCGGAACAAAAACATGGGCTTTTTGATGTGATTCAGGTCGGCTCAAGATCGGCTTATCCTCTGCTCATGTTCTGCTCTTGAAGAAGTCAACTGAGAAACACGGTCGGATAGTATTCTGTATCGGTAAATGAATTGTTAACAAGTTACTCCAAATATAAACCCCAGATATTAGTTTATGGAGGTGAATTGCTGTTGTATCTGTTGTTCTGTCATTTCCTCCCCGATGAGTTCGGTCGGTTGGAATGGGACGTTCTCAGGGCTGTGTGTCGGGTCAAAAGTGAAGTATGTGCAGGTGCACTCAACCAGTAGTTCGCCTTGACTACTACGTATCTCGCCTACGACGACTGCGATGTTATGGTGTTGCTCTTTGATATGCGCTCGCAACTCGATATACGGTTGTTGTATGACAACAGGGTGTCTATATCGCATTTCCATCTTGGCTGTGACGCCAGAGCGTTGTAGTTGGTGGAAGATGACCCATCCGCATATCTCATCGAGTAGCACGGCCTGGATGCCACCATGCAGGGTGTTCTCCCACGACTGGTAGTTAGCGGTGGGGTGCCATAGTGATACGACATCGTTTCCGTCATCATAGAAATGCAGTTGCAATCCTATAGGGTTGTCCGGGCAGCAGCCGAAGCAGTGGTATCCGTTGACGCCTATCCAAGGGTTTTTGATAAGTCTCATAGCATAGTTATTCTCTTGTACCAGGCAAAGCGATACAAAAAACGTGCCAGTGAACGGGTGTTGTAAGCGGCTGACTTTCTCACTGTTCGTTCATCAGTTGGCAGGTATTTTTGGTTTATGATGTGATTGTTCGAGGAAAAAGTTGTATCTTTGCAGCGGAAAAGATAAACCAAGTAGCAGATGAAGAATCATTATTTACATTACTTGACTGAAGTGATACACCATCAGTGGGGGGATATTGCGTTGACTGATTATGGTGAGCAACAGGAATATACCTTTGGCGAGATGGCATGTGCTATCAGACGCATGCATGTGTTGTTTCAACTGTTTGGGATACAGAAAGGTGATAAGATAGCCATTGCCGGGCGTAACTGTGCCAATTGGGTAATAGCCTACTTGTCTATTGCCTCTTATGAGGGGGTTATCGTTAGTATCCTGCAAGATTTTAAGGCTCCGGATATCAGCAAGTTGTTGGCACATTCGGATGCCAAGATGCTGTTTGTAGGTCCTTATGTATGGCAGGAGTTGCAGAACGAGTCGTTAGAGGGGTTGGACGTAGTCTTATCTCTTGCCGATTTTCAGTTGCTTCGTAGTGCTGCTCATGTGTCACACATCGATCATGAAATGTGGATGAGGGCATGTGATGCGACGTTCCCCAACGGCATAACGGCACAGGATATCCACTTTGACGCCGACCCTGATGCGTTGGCACTAATCAACTACACGTCAGGAAGCACGGGTTCTCCCAAGGGTGTAATGCTGAATGGTCGTTCAATCAGTAACAACGTGGAAGTGGGGCTAACCCTCCTTCCTATCGAACCCAATCAGCGTTTGGTGTCTATGCTTCCGTTAGCCCATATGTTTGGTCAGGTATGTGAATTCCTGTATCCCTTATCGGCAGGCACACATATATATTTCCTTACCAAGAGTCCGACTCCTACTGTGTTGCTCAAGGCGTTGCAAGATGTACAACCCTATATGGTTGTCACCGTGCCGTTGGTTATAGAGAAGATTCACAAGAAGAGCATCAATCCCCTTATCTCCAAGCCTGCCATTAAGTTCTGCTGGCATACGCCTGTGTTGGGCAATATCATCCGTAACAAGGTTCAATCGGCATTGCGGAAGGCTTTTGGCGGCAATATCCGTTATTTCTTGTGCGGTGGTGCGGCTATCAGTCCTATCGTAGAGAAGTGTCTGATAGATATTCATTTCCCTATCTCTGTGGGTTATGGCATGACCGAATGTGGTCCTCTCATAGGGGGCTCCCACCCCAAACAGTTCGTGGCTCAATCCGGGGGACGTCCTGTTGCGAACATGGAGGCAAAGATTGTTAGTATGAACTCCGAAGGTATCGGGGAGATACTGGTACGTGGTGAGAATGTCATGATGGGCTACTACAAGAACGAAGAGGCCACACGCGAGGCTTTTACCTCAGATGGTTGGATGCACACAGGGGATCTTGGGTATATGGACAAGGCGCACAATATATTCATCAAAGGGAGAAACAAGACCATGATCTTAGGTGCTTCTGGGCAGAACATCTATCCGGAAGAGATTGAAGACAAACTGAATAACCAAGAGGGTGTTGGCGAGTCTATTGTTGTGGAGCGTGAGGGGAAGTTGGTCGGTCTTGTCTTTCCTGATGAGCAAGTGAGCAAGAGGCTGACTATTGAGGAGATAGAGCGCATGATGAAAGAGAACCTTAGGAAGTTGAATGCCCTTATCCCATCCTACTCCCAGGTCAGTGACATAGAGATAAAGAAAGAGCCTTTTGAGAAGACGCCCAAACGAAGTATCAAGAGATTCCTGTACAAGTGATGAGGATCACATACCCGGTGGAGGTCCCATAGGCGGCATACCTCCGCGTGGAGGCGTACCCGGCTGGTTACCACTCTCTATCATCTCCTGGATATGCCCACCCATACCTTTGGCTTTCAGATTGCCCATACGATTTAACTTATAGGTAAAGGTCAGAGTGAAGTAGGTTGGCAGGGTGTTGCATTTCTGATAACTAACATAGTTATCCCCTATGACCTGCACGATATTCTTCTTCTGATGCAACATGTCATACACTTTCAGAGCCAGCGTTGCATTCTGCCAAGACTTATCTATTGAAGCATTCCATATCACCTCATTGATATCCGACAGGCCTGTATAGCCATATCTGGCGGTATAGCCACAATCTGTGGCGATGTTCCAGGACTTAGGCAGATGTAGTGTCAGGTCGCCTGTCACGCTCCAGTCGAGCACATTGCTCAGGCTATTGGCTGTTAGTGTGTTTTGCGTGCGCGAATAGGTGACGTTGCCTCGTAGTCCCACATCTATCCAACTGTGTGTCAGACGCAGTGCCATGTCCTCACTCACCTGCAAGTTTCCCGTCAGCGAAGCGTCGCCACGCATCATCTGTCCAGCATCTATCATACGGGCTATCTCGGTGGATGACTGCTCACGCAGAATGTAACCGACACGCTGGTTATAACTAATTGCGGTACGCGAGTTGAACTGCATCAGGTTCTTGGCGAATGGGGTATTGTACATAAAGTCCGCCCCTAAGTTCCATGGTAACACGTCCGCGTTTACTGTCTGCTGATATAACTTACCCGTCTCGTCGTAGATAGAGTTGCCGACCAAGGCATCTTTCGTCAGCGTACCACGAAGCCCCGTCATGATACTTGACATACGGTCGGTATTGAAGCGAGAATACATCACCATCAGTCTGTGCCTGAAAGCAGGTTGTAAACTTAGGTTTCCTACCGTCTCACTCATAGCATCCGAGTTGTTTCTCACCGGCTCCATCTGTGTAATCGTCGGCTGAGTCACTGTGCCACGATACATGATCCGTGCGAACTCTTTTTTACCAAACTTGTACTTGAACTGCACGTTAGGCGACCAGTTCCACTGGTTATACATCGTATCGCGACCTAACACGTTACCATACGAAGTCGTCGAAAGAGTCTGCGTGGCTAATACACGGGCACCTAATGTCAAGTCAAAACGCTGTTCTACCCAGCGATAGTTCACTTCTACCTGTTCGGTATAAAGATGATTGCTCAACACATTTGAATAGACGCTATCGTATGTATAGTCATTCTTTACACTATCCATCGAGTATTGGTCTTTGTTCGAGTAGCGGTCCTTACCCGATAGTGCTGCTGCAATCTCCAGGAGGTGGTTGGTCTTGTACAACGGTTCCACATACGAGGCTTTGAGAGAGTAACTCAACGCATTATTACCGGAGAGTGTATGTTGGTCAACTTGAGCGTGATTCAGCAGGTTGTCCCACGCATAGGTCTGGGTCTGCCCTTTCGTGTTGGTAAAGCCTATATTGCCCGTCATGGTCAATGCTCTACCTGCACGTTGAAACTTATGGTTATATATCGCCCGTACGGAAGCACTGATATCCTCCGACAGGCTCTCCTGTTTCTGGTAGCCATCGGTGATTGTGTCCTCATCATGCGTATAGATATAATCATTCTGCGAGGTATAACTGTTGTTTGTATAACTGATCTTGGGCTGCAGTATCAACTTGTTCGTAGAGTCTATCTGATACTCCAACTCCAATCGCATATTGACATCCCACGCATTACTTACCTTGGTCGTTGAGTCTGTATTGACATACGTATCATATCCTGCATAACTTTCCTTATTCGACTGAGAACGAGTGTCATTGTATGAATGGTTGAACGCAGCATCACCACCAAACAACAATGAGGTAGTAGCGTCACGCTTTTTGATGTGCGAATTGAGATCTATGTTTGTATTCACTCCCACGTTCTCCGACCATGTAATACCAGAGTTCTGACCACTAAAGGGACCACGCCCACGACCCGAACGTATCTCGTTCGTGTTATTAGCACCACCGATGATGGTTGTCTGGCTTTCGCCTAACAATATGTTCGTGAATAAACTGGCATTATATCGAAAGTCATCCTTGAAGAAATGCTGTGTCTTCTCCAAC
Organism: Acidaminococcaceae bacterium; assembly: GCA_963620225.1. Taxonomy (GTDB): domain Bacteria; phylum Bacteroidota; class Bacteroidia; order Bacteroidales; family Paludibacteraceae; genus Colicola. Next base: position 119,567 of record CAVEZM010000001.1, read on the forward strand.
GCATTGGCACCATAAGCATTATCTCCATAGTTCATCCATCTGCCATTTTCGGTCACCATATCTGCACCCAACGCACCAGAATAATTACCGAACACACCCTTCTTCATATCTTTTTTCAGTGTCAAATTGATGATACGCTCTGTCTCATCGTCCTCAAAGCCCGTCAACTTGGCTATATCACTCTTCTCATCTATCACTTGGACTTTCTCTATCATCTCGGCAGGGATGTTCTTAGTCGCTGTCTGTACATCATCCCCGAAAAACTTCTTGCCATCTATGCGGACACCTTTTACGGTTTCTCCATTAACCGTCACATTACCTTCCTTATCCACAGTCACCCCATTCATCTTCTTCAACAAGTCCTCCACCATAGCATTCTCACCAACTTGGTAAGCCGCTGTGTTATACTCTATCGTATCCCCCTTCACAGTCATTTCTGCCGCATGCCCTCGTACACTGACCTCCGCCAGATGCATCACTTGCTCACGCAAACGCAGCGTAGGAAGCGTCAATGAACCCTGCGGCATTTTTACAACACGGCTGACCTCTTGATAACCTACTGATGACACAAATAACTTATACTCTCCCGGTTTCACATCTTGCAACACAAAAACACCGTCCATATCGGTCTGCGCTCCCTTAACTAACACCGAGTCATAAAGAGCCCCCTTCTGAATGTAAGAAAACAACCGCACGGTAGCCATCTCCACTACACCACCATCCTTCGACAACACAGTACCAGATAACACCTGTTGCGCCATTGCAGGCACGACAACAAAGACAGAGCAAAATAACAGAAAATTACGCATAACACTTACATTACTCACATCATTTTGCAAATATCGTGCCAAAGACATAACCTGCAGTCTATCACACAAACAGCACTAACTACACTCCATTATTTCATTAGCATACCCGCAACGTGAACAAAACGCCACTCATATTTGCAAGGATCATATAAAAAGCATACCTTTGTGGGCTTAAAATAATTGTTCACGACGAAACTCAGTAGCAACAATCAAGATTATGAACATCATACAACACATAGGCGAGTACTTCATGCTCATGGGACGCGTGTTCCGCCTGCCAGACCGCCAACGAATGTTCTGGAGACAGATAAGCCGTGAGATGGAAAAACAAGGGCTGCAATCCATACTCATCACTCTTATTGTCAGTGTCTTCATGGGGGCTATCATGACCATGCAAACCAAACTCAATACCGAAAACCCGCTGCTGCCCACCTATACGACGGGCTTGGTCACCCGCGATTGTATCCTGTTGGAGTTCTCAAGCACTATCCTATGTCTCCTACTCGCTGGCAAAGTAGGCAGTAACATAGCCTCCGAGATCGGCACCATGCGTATCACCGAACAGATAGACGCTATGGAAATTATGGGTGTCAACTCCGCCAACTACCTCATACTGCCTAAGATAGTGGCGTTTATGGTGATGATGCCGTTATTGGTCACATTGTCTATGTTCACAGGACTACTCGGAGGATATGGTATCAGCGCGCTAACCAACGTACTCACCGTGGATGAGTATCTCATAGGAATACAATATGCATTCATACCTTTCTACGTGTGGTACTCATTCATTAAAACTGTCATATTCGCATTCATTATCGCAAGTATGTCTTCCTATTACGGCTACTATGCCTATGGAGGAGCACTTGAAGTAGGACGCGCTAGCACCAAAGCTGTTGTCAATAGTAGTATCGTCATTCTATTGATGGATGTCGTTCTTACCAACCTAATGCTGAACTGATATGATACAAGTTAAAGATATTGTCAAAACTTTCGACGGCAATACGGTTCTCAACCACATATCTGCTGACTTCCAAGACGGACAAGTCAATATGATCATCGGGCAGTCAGGTTCAGGTAAAACGGTTCTCATGAAGTCTATGATAGGACTACATACTATTGATCAGGGGCAAATCATTTACGACACCGACTACCCTGCTCCTGCGCAACAAGACATAGTCACCATGCGCGAGAAAGAAGTAAGAATGTTGCACCGCGAGGTCGGTATGCTCTTCCAAGGATCGGCACTGTTCGACAGCCTGACGGTGCAGGAGAACGTGATGTTTCCCCTTGAGATGTTCTCAACAATGACCCAACAAGAGATGATTGACCGAGCACGATTCTGTCTTACACGGGTCAACATGCCGGAACGGGCATTCGCTCTCATGCCCAGCGAAATCAGTGGAGGTATGCAGAAACGTGTCGCCATAGCACGGGCTATTGCACTCAACCCTCGTTACCTGTTCTGCGATGAGCCAAACTCTGGACTTGACCCAAAAACAAGTCTCATCATTGACAAACTCATCCAAGATATCACACTTGAGTATGGTATATGCACCATCGTTAATAGTCATGACATGAACTCTATCATGGAGATAGGGGACAATATCATATTCCTTAAAAATGGAGTCAAAGAGTGGCAAGGCAGTCGGCACGACATCTTTCATGCAGACAACCAAGCACTCAACGACTTTGTATTTGCCAGTCATCTGTTCCAACGTATAAAAGCAACAGCACAAGTATGAAAATGCACATTCAAGTACTACTTATCAGTACACTACTCGCTTGCACGATCACGTGCATAGCACAAACACCAAAAAGGGTACCCGCCTACCCACACCCCATAGCACGCATACAACCCGACGGCGACACGCTCATCATACGTCTGCATGGGGACGAACGCAAACACTGGACTACCACAGATGATGGATATGTCGTACGAGAAAACAAAAATGGAACACTGTGCTATGCCCTACAGAAAAAGGATGGCACAGTTATTGCAAGTCGCAAGCAAGCACATAATGCAGCCAAACGAACACGCTGCGAACAACAATATCTTAAACGGAAAGGAATAAAAAAATGAAACACAACATTCTATTAGGACTACTACTCTCCATCGGGACAATGACACTATATGCCATACCCGCACGACGGGACGGACGCATAGTACAACTCAACGATGGCTCCAGCATCACCGTCTATGCACATGGAGATGAATTCTTCCACTGGCTAACAGACGCACAAGGGAATTGGATAGAGAGAAACGAACAGGGGGACTATGAGGTGGTACCTCCACTAACCAATGAACAAATACAAAAACGACGTACCAAGGCACGTAGATATATACATCAACAAACAAACAGAGCGACACCACTCAATATCGCACCAAGAGGGCTAATCATTCTCGTCAACTTCCAGGACAAAACATTCACCACTTCCACAGCGGAAATGGATAGTATGATTAATGGACAAGACTACAAACGTGAATACTCATATACATATAGCGGAATACCCTATCATATCACCGCTACAGGATCTGCACGCGAATATTTCTATGTCGCATCCAACAAACAATACCACCCACAGTTCGACGTCATCGGACCCGTGACGGTGAGCAAGAACATGGCTTACTACGGAGAAAACGATAGCTCTGACAACGACAAGCATGCGGAGCAGATGATCGAAGAAGCATGCAAACTGGCTAAAAGTGAGTGCAACGTGGACTTCACACTCTATGACAATGACAGCGACGGAAAGGTTGACTTTGTCTATGTCTTCTACGCTGGATATGGAGAAGCTGATAGCGGTATAGAAAATACCATCTGGCCACACGCCTATGAACTAACTGATGCAGGGATAACATGTATCATCGATGGGAAAACAATTGACAAATACGCATGCAGCAACGAAATAAGTTACGTCTCAAAGAAACACGAGGGGATCGGCACATTCTGTCACGAGTTTAGCCATGTACTCGGACTACCTGACCTCTATATAACACAAGACGTATCCACCACACACAAGACCCTCGGTCAGTGGGATATCATGGACTACGGACCCTACAACAACGACGGCAACACACCTCCCAACTACTCAGGATACGAACGTTTCTTCATGGGCTGGACAACACCACGTATCCTTACACAAAGCGACGAGAGTATCGTATTGCACGACCTCGCCTCATCTAACGAAGTGTTACTTATCTCCGAAACAGATGAACACAACCTCGTAGGGAACGACCCAAACCCGGCAACTTTCTATCTCATTGAGAATAGACAACAGACAGGGCTGGATACATACCTGCCAGGGCATGGAATGATGCTTACAAAAATCACCTACTCGTATGATAAGTGGTATCAAAACACCGTCAATAATTCTAAACGCAGAATGGGAGTAGACCTTATCGAAGCCGACGGGAAGGCTCCTAACTATAGCGAGTGGTTACAGGATAACGGATATTTCGGCAAAGAATCAGACCTCTTCCCTACAGGAGCAACAGCGTATGGCGGCATCCCATACCATACGATCAGCAATATCACAGAAGAAAAGGGAATAATCTATTTCTCATACGAAACGAGTCCAACACCCGTAGAAAAGACAGCCGCCACCTCACAACAAGTACTGTCTATATACAATATACTCGGACAACGCATGACGACTACTAACATACAAGAACTTACCTGTGGCACATATATCGTGCAAACGACAAACGGAAGCAAGAAAATAGTAGTACCATAAATGAAACTCATCTCTTATAACGTCAACGGCATACGGGCTGCTATCAACAAAGGACTGCTGCAATGGCTGCAAACAGAGCAGCCGGATGTTCTCTGTATACAAGAAACAAAAGCACAACCGGAACAGATTGACTGCCTCGCAATACAAGAACTGGGATACCATAGTTATATACACTCCGCACAAAAAAAAGGATACTCGGGAGTAGCCATATTCTCCAAACAACAACCCGACCACATCGTTGCAGGCATGGGAGACCCGCGCTACGACAGCGAAGGACGGGTGCTGAGAGCAGACTTCGGGAACATCACACTCGTATGTGTATACATACCCAGCGGGACTACAGGCGACATACGACAAGAGTTCAAAATGCAGTTCCTTGGGGATTTTCTGAAATGGACAATACAATTACGGCAACAAAGACCAAACATCATCGTTTGCGGAGACTATAATATATGCCACCACCCTATCGATATCAACCACCCGGAAAGACAAATAGGAGTCAGTGGGTTCCTTCCCGAAGAGCGTGAATGGATGGACCGATGGCAACAAAGCGGCATGGTCGATACGTTCAGAATGTTCAATAACCAACCCAATCAGTACTCATGGTGGAGTTATCGATTCGGAGCCAGAGAACGAAACGCAGGATGGCGTATCGATTACCATTGGGTCAGCCAACAACTTAGCACACACGTCACCGATGCCAAAATACTGCAACAAGTAGTACACTCAGACCACTGCCCCGTAGAATTAGTAATTAATAATGATATTTAACCATTATTCGGAAAAATCCTCGTGACACATTTGAGCGGAACAAGAGCGGAACATAAGCCGATCTTGAGCCGGACATAAGCACATCTATACCTTTGTAAAATTTATTAATATACCACCTATGGATATTCTGCGAACGGAACACCTCGTCAAAAAATATGGGAAACGCATCGTGGTCAACGATGTGAGCATACAACTCGAACAAGGGGAGATAGTGGGGCTACTGGGACCCAACGGAGCCGGCAAGACGACAACATTCTATATGACAACGGGGCTAATCACGGCTAACCAAGGGGAAATATTCCTCAACGATGTTGACATTACAGGACTCCCAATGTACGAACGGGCAAAAAAAGGTATCGGATACCTGCCACAAGAGGCCTCCGTGTTCAGAAAAATGACCGTAGAAGACAATATTGCCTCAGTACTTGAGATGACAACGTTCTCCAAACAATACCAAAAAGAGAAACTCGAACAACTCATCCAAGAATTCAATCTCGGACACGTACGAAAGAATCTCGGAGATAGACTATCGGGTGGAGAACGACGACGCACCGAGATAGCACGCTGCTTGGCCATAGAACCTAAATTCGTTATGCTCGACGAACCGTTTGCCGGAGTTGACCCCATCGCCGTACAAGAAATACAAGATGTCGTATGGAGACTCAAAGACAAAAACATCGGGATACTTATCACGGACCACAATGTGGACGAGACACTCATGATCACTGACCGGGCATACCTTCTCTTTGAAGGACGGATACTGTTCCACGGCACACCGGAAGAACTGGCAGCAAACCCCATAGTACGGAAAAACTATCTCGGACGCGACTTCGAACTCAAAAAGAAAACACGAGCCGACGACTAACAACATACCCATTCATACCATCATACGACACACCTACATAGCAATCCTCACCGCAATACTCATCACGGCATGCCAACCTGCCAATGATGTCGCACTGCCGATAACTCCATGTGCAAACATCCATGAAGGCAGAGCCGCAGCAACAGCATGCGCATGCGACAACAAAGGATATGTCTTTGGAGGACGAACACCCGATGGGACACTGTCCAACCGACTGTTCCAATACGACCCGAATAACGACTCGTGGCAGACGATGCCGACACCGCCTCTCAAACCACGGGTGAACGCCGTAGCACAAGTCCTCGATGACCGGATATACATAGGACTGGGTTTCAACGGGTACGTGTATCGTGATACATGCTACCTGCAGGACTTCTGGTGCTATACTCCCGCTAACGGCGAGTGGAAACGGTTGGCGGACATGCCCTCCAAGAACACTGTCCGTCCCGTCACCTACGCTATCGGCGACTGTATCTATGTGCTCTATGGCAGTGGTACGGGCTTCAGTCGCGATATATATGTCTATCATACCCCTACCGACACATGGAGCCAATGGCACGATGCCGACTACCGTGCATGGTCCGGTCATGGCAAGATAGGTGCCACATGCCAAGGACGGCAGTTCATCGGGGGCGGGTTCAACACACGGAATATCGACCAGTGGTACGAGATGGACCTGCAACACGACACATGGACCAAGCGTTCCAACATCCCTAATGGTGCACGTACCCTTGCCACTTGCACCGCCAACAGCCGCTATGTCTATGTGATGGGAGGCCGATACTGGGGCGGAAATCTCACTACGGGACACCTATATGCCGATATCCTGCGCTACTCGCCAGAGAAAGAGGCATGGGAGAACTGCGGCACAATGCCTTTCGGCGGGACAGAGAACCTCATATCCTTTACCATAGACGACCATATCTATTTCGGTCTGGGCGAAGACATGAATGGTACTATCCACAACCAACTCTACTGCATTGAATAGACGTCACTACATACTATCCATACTCCTCTGCCTCGCCATGCCGCTATGGGCGTGGGACTGGTGGCCATTGAACATGGCGAACCACGACACAGGACACGACAGCCTGTTCTACAACGCATCAATGAGTGGCGTAGCCTCCTATGGTTCCACGGCTCCCTTCTGGCTGCAGACCAACAGACACGGAGACATAGCCGCTTCACCATTCAGTGGCAACATTACCGCAGGGGTCATCAAGACTGCTACGCGTCCTAACCGCTGGTACGACTACGACCTCGCCGTCACACTTACCGGACGACTCCAGAGCAAGACCGGCCATATCCTACCCGCCATGAACACCCTCGGCACAGGATACACCAATCTCGCCTATGCACACGTGAGGCTGTATATAGTGGACATCACGGTAGGTATACAACCGGAACAGTATGGTATACCCGACCCGCTATTGAGTAGTGGAGGAATACTATATTCCTACAACGCACACCCGATGCCGCAAGTCAGAATAGGTATCGACCAATGGACTGCCTTCCCCGGCATGTACGGCTATGTGGAGTTCCGAGGCGGAATAAGCCACCAATGGCAAGCAGACAACGTATATATACAGAAAGGACTCGTCCACCACAAGTGGATAGGCGGACGTGTCGGCGGAAGCCTGCCGGTGAACCTGAGTTATGAGTTCCACCACGTGGCGCAGTGGGGCGGCACCTCACCCGTCTATGGAGACCTCGGCAACAACGGGCAGTCGTTCCTGGCGGCACTATTCGTACGCCCAGGAGGAGTGATGGCAAACGACCAACTGAACGCACAGGGAAACCATATCGGCAGCCAGATAGCAACACTGGATATCAAAGGCGACGGATGGAAAGTCAGTGCATACTGGAACAACCTCTTCGAGGACGGACCTATACGCTTCATCGGTTGCGGCATGAATGCCCACGACGGACTATGGGGCGTACATATCTCGCAGTCACATTGGCCATTCATCAGCGGATTCACATACGAGTTCCTCAACACCACAGACCAGTCAGGACCATTCCATGATAGAGACGGACTGGTGTTCGGCGGAGCAGACACATATTTCCAAAATAGTATATACCGTAACGGTTGGAACTATTTCTATCGCACCATAGGCACACCGTTCATCACCTCACCTATATACAATACCGATGGTACTATCTACACACAAAACAGCCGGGTACAAGCACACTATATCGGACTCAAAGGAGATATATACCAATATCACTACCGACTCATCTGTTCCCACGCACGCAACTACGGGATAGATAATAAGAAAACAAACCTGTTATCCACAAATACAGGCATACTAATCGAGGTAAACAAACATTTCGAACGACTATGGGGATTAGGTATCTCTATCGCACTGTCTGCCGACATAGGCACACAGTTCGGCAATACCTTCGGGACATTAATAACCATATCCAAAACAGGACTCATCACACAATGGTAACAAACAACATAGATATCATCATGCCTGTCAAAGACTCTATTGACAGCGCAGAAGAAGCAATCAAAGCTATCATCAATGCTGGGCATACCCTGACTGTCTATAACGATAACTCCACCTCAACAAACACGCACCGGCTGCATGTATTGGCAAAAAAACTACAGTTTCAGTTAGTAAACATCTGCGAACAAACAGATCATCCGTCACCCAACTACCGATGGGTACTGCAACAAGCACAACAACATGCCATCGAGACAAATGCACACCTCGTCATCGTGGAAAGCGATGTCATCGTAGCACACGACACCATACAACGACTGATAGAACAGGCGCATACGGGCATAGGTATGGTGGCCGCAGTAACAACCAATGAACAGGGAAAGGTAAACTACCCATACCAATATGCTAAACATTGGCGCAAGACCGTGCACAATACACACAAGAGACTCAGCTTCTGCTGCACACTCATCACAAACCAACTGTTACACGCCTATAACTTCAAAGAACTAAACCCTACGAAGAATTGGTATGATGTCTTTATATCACACCAATCTGTCAATCTCGGACTTCTCAACCTGCTTATGACAAACAACCCCGTCATACATCGACCACACTCCAGCCGACCATGGAAAATGCTCAAACACCAACGCCCTATACTCTATTATTGGCGCAAAATAACGCAACATACAGACCGAATATGAAACCATTAGTCAGCATCATCATACCTGTCTACAACGCATCAACATATATCCTCGAGACACTGGATAGCATACAACAATCCACCTACCGGCCTCTTGAGATAATCATGGTGGATGATGCTAGCACAGATAACAGCCTCGATATAGTTACCACCTACGCAGGGACACACAACAACTGCACCGTCTTTGCACAAGAAAACTTAGGAGTATCCGCCACACGAAACCATGCAATAAGAGAAGCAAAAGGCAAATATATACTGCCCGTAGATGCTGATGACAAGATAGGACAAACATATATCGAACATGCAGTAGAGATTCTTGAGAATAACCCCAATATCAGTGTCGTAGGATGTCGGGCACGTATGTTTGGAGATGTAAACAAAGAATGGAAACTACCACCATTCAGCCACGCACTATTGGCAAGAAAAAATATGATACCTATCACATCTATGTTCCGCCGTAGCGATTGGGAAAAGACAACAGGATTTTGTGAACAAGATATATATAGAGAAGATTGGGACTTTTGGATTAGCATTATGGAATTAGGAGGGACGTTCTATAAACTAAACGAGATCGGACTATTCTACCGCATACGGAAAGGTTCACGACGCTACTCCGCCAAACAACAGAAACACATAATCATTGATGCTATCAACCAACGGCACACGGAATACCTGCGCCGTTACCTGAATGGACCCCTCCACTACCATCGCTCATGGTCACGGCTCATCAACTGCTTCCGCTCAGAACGTATTGTAGGATGCTATGACCATTGGACAGATGGAGAAATAATCTTTCAACAACGTAACACCTTGCGACTGTATCAAGACAACGTATGCAAAGAATTCGCCACACCCAATATCATACGGGGAATAATATATGGGTTATTCACACCATCCAAAGCAAAGAGATCTTTTATATATGCCTCACACATGACGGGACTCACACCTGCACCAATAGCATATAGAGAAATACGATATGCCGGCATACTGCGTCAAAGCTGGTATGTGTGCCGGAAATCTGCCTGCACACACACATTCAACGAACTAATCAACCAACCGGACTTCCCTAACCGCACCACCATACTACAAGCCATAGGACGTTTTACTGCTTCATTACATCAACAAAACATATTACACCAAGATTATTCTGGAGGAAATATCCTGTTCAATGAAGATGGTAGTCATATCGAGATAATCGATCTCAACAGAGTCCGCCTCGCACATGTATCAACAGACAAAGGACTGCAAAACTTCTGCCGGCTGAATATCGACCGGGATGCACTCACTGTCATGGGGACTGCCTATGCACAAGCCATGCATATCGAAACGGAGTATGCTGTAAATTATATCATACAGCATCGCTGGTATAAACATGTAAGGAAAGGAATTACCAATCTATGAAAGCAACACTGATTATATCCATATACAAGAACGTACCCGCATTGCAGGCCGTACTGGATAGCCTGAAGGAACAAACAGAACAAGACTTCGAACTCATCCTTTCTGAAGATGGAGAAGACCCCACAATGGCATCGTTCATACAACACTACAACTGCCCCTGGAAGACACAACATCTTACGCAGCAGGATATAGGGTGGAGAAAAGAACGTGCACTAAACCACGCTGTACAAGCAGCACACACCGATTGGCTCATATTCATTGACGGAGACTGCGTACTACACCCAAGGTTCATCGAGATGCACATACGGCATGCCAAACCAAACATCATCCTGGCAGGAAAACGTATGAGACTAAGCCCCGCACTCTCACAACAAGTATTACAACATGGACTGTCTTGTCTATGGAGGAATCCTCTCCTACTACGAGGTTGTAGCCATATTGAAGAAGGGATATTTTGTACACGGACACCACGTAAAAAAGTAAAACATCTTATCGGAAGTAATATGTCCATGTCACGACAAGCACTCATCAGTATCAACGGATTCGATGAGAATTACACTCTCCCTGCAACAGGCGAAGATTATGATATCGAATGGAGATTGCTCGCATTAGGCTACCATATGGTATCACTAAAAAATCTATCCGTACAATACCATCTCTACCATAAAGAAAACTGGAGCAGCAACGACGGGAATATGATCTATTGCCTGCAAAAACAAAAAACGCAGCAGATAATCTGCAAAAACGGGATAAACAAGTTATGACACATCATACACCATCCGTCACACTCATCATCTCTTTCTACAACAAGATAGATATCTTGGAGAGAGTCCTCGAGTCTGTAGCATTACAGACCTTGCAAGATTTTGAAGTCATTATCGCTGACGATGGTAGTCAACCAAATTGTGTAGCACGTATCCAGCAACTACAACACTGTTATACGTTCCCCTTGCGACATGTGTGGCACGAAGACAAAGGATGGAGGAAAAACCGGATATTAAACCAAGCCATACAACAAGCACAAGGAGCATATATCGTCTTCATTGATGGAGATTGCCTACTCGATAGGCGTTTCCTCGCTGAACATTGGACTGCACGAAAACAAGGACTCGTGATCACTGGACGACGTGTATTACTCACTCCAAAGACGACAAAACGACTGCTCAGCCAACCAATTAGAAAGAATACTTTCGGACTAAAGTTGTGTCTTCAATTAGCATACGAGACACTCTTCAGACACCGGCGGACACAGATGGAACAAATGATACACCTCCCTCAAAAACTGTGCAAACTGCTATTACACGAACGAAAACGCTATATCTTGGGGTGCAACTTCTCTATCCATAAAGTAGACCTGCTACGGGTGAATGGGTTTGATGAACGATTTCTCTATCCTGGATACGGAGAAGATATAGACCTCGAGTTCCGATTAGCACGAACAGGGATACACGCAGTATCACGAAAATGCCAACTAATACAATATCATTGTTACCATAAACATTTTGATACCAATTACGCACCCAACAAACAACTATTAAAAGAAAATAACGACAACCGGATAATATACACTCCTTATGGCATCCAACAACACCATCAATCCAACTAATACCATAGCCGTCGTGGTATGGTTTCAACCTTCTGACGAACAGGCTCGGAATATTCTGTCATACCTCTCTTATGTCAAACATGTTGTTGTTGTTGACAACTCTACACAAGACAACACCGCATTACTGACACACATACCGGACACCTCATACTCTTATCTGCCACTCTATAACAACTATGGCATTGCCACAGCACTCAACAAAGGATGCCAACTCGCTGTGGAAAAACAAGCAGAATGGATCCTGACAATGGACCAGGATAGTACATGGGATGAACAACAACTCTCACGGTACATACACATGGCAAACATATACCCGCAAAGACAGACAGTGGGCGTTTTCTCACCACGGCAAGATTACAATGGACATACACGCCATTACGAGCAGGAATACGAACAAAAAGTCGCAGTCATGACATCGGGATGTCTCATCGCAACGAAAGGGTTTATACAGAGCAAAGGGTTTCGGGAGGATTTCTTTATTGATGAAGTGGACAACGAATATTGTATGCATATACAACAATTGGGAATGCAGGTTGTCATCATCAATAATACTACACTACGACATCATCTCGGAGAACAACAACACATACACTTTCTGGGAGTCCTGCCAAAACAATATGCCTCACATGCCCCTTGGCGCTACTATTACATGGTACGCAATATCCTATCTCTCAGCGACAACTACCCGCAATACCGGAAATTCAACAACAAAAGGCTGCACCGAACTATCAAACGTGTATTGCTATACCACCGGAAAAACAAAGTTGTAACACTACAGATGTGCCTCAGAGGATGGTGGGATTACAGACACAGGAGAATGGGGAGAAGGTTCTGAACCGTATACCTGTGACCAACTATTAGACAACCACACCAACAAGACAAGACCTATCTGCATGGGTAACAAATGATCGCCAAGAGGCTCGAACATCGATTGCACGAAAAAAATAAACACACTCATCCACATATAGATACGCCGCCCACGCACCACACATAACCCAGCAACAAGCAACAACATCATATACAAAAGCGGACCTATAAACCCATACTCCAACCACAAAGCCAAAAACACATTGTGCGGATGAATAAAGGTCATCGTGCGGGGTGCATCCTTGAAACACGGATAGTCTAACACACCATGTATGTAATGCTCATTCATCTCCTCATCCACAACAGACTCATCTACATATTTCTGACTTAATGTGGACAGACCATAACCCGATATAGGACTTTCCATAGCCATCTCTACAGAATAACGCCACACTACCCAACGAGGCTCTTGACGAAGTGAATCTCCGTTGATGCGCTGATTCTGCATAATGATCCACCCCCCGATAAACATGGTTAACAACAAGATAGGTATAGTCAAACGCCTATTCCATTGACTCACAACATATGCACCTAACACCAAAGCAACACACGATGCAGTCACCAATCCCGTTCTCCCCTCAGATAAAGACAAACCAAACAACACAACAACCATCAACGCACCCGTTACCACCTTTATCCAACGTCTCAATGGCTGGCGCAATATGTAATAGCCAAAGACAATGGCTATATTCATATACATATTCACAACCATATGCGAATGGATCCTATACATACGCCACCAGTTAAACGCATCCTCAAAATCAAACCACGAACGGCAACGCAAAGGCTGAACATTATACAACACATACCCAATGATACAGACACTCGTAATCAGCATCGTATAACCTACATAAGTCGGACGCAACTTATCCGTCACACCCAAGAACCCCATAGCACCTATTACCAAAAAAGCAACGCGCAACGATAATTGATGATAATAAAACGGAGTAGGGGGGGTCGTATCAACGAACTGCCACAATGGAGTCAATATAAAAAGAGCAATCATCAATAGATATACCCATTTATCTTCACTCCAATGCCAACCTTCCCAACGACGATTTACAACATAATCAAACGGATAACATAGAGCCAACATATATAGGGCTACGCGCTGACACCAACCATAATAAAAAGGTACGGTTGCCACTATGCACAACATACTGAACAACGACAAATAACTCGCTACCAAACCTATTTGCTGACGCACTTCCATTTTAATCTCTATCCAATCCTATGGTCAATCTCAACAACAATCCACGCGGAATACATAGCGACATCGAAGTACGACTATCACGCATACTCTCTATACCACGAGTCTCTGTCCAATAAGGATAAGTGGCATGATTATAGTCATCAAAGGTGTACTCTGTCAATGCCGTGCCGAAATCATAGATATTATAACACGTCACATCCAAGACAAAAGGCACCTTTCGTATCCACCAACGACCGGTCAGGCGCAAATCAATATTAAAGAAAGCATCCTCACGCTTGCCAAACTTATCCGCAGCCATATTGATACCCTTGGCATCATTGTAATAGATACCAACCTGCCGGTGAGTACCATTGGTATAGACACCTGCTTCATAATTGGAGAATGGCTGACCATCCTTGAACTTGCCATTCAGACTAATCGAGAAATATCTACATGCATTATACGTTACCTGAATACGGGCAATAAAAGATTTGTCTTGATTTAGTCGGCAATTACCTTGATAACGCACATCTCCCTCTGAGACAACATGATAGGTATTGGGATTAGCACTCGACTCTGCCAACGAACCGATATTGTTATGCAAAGGACCATTACCCAATGTGGATAACCCGGACATCAAATAACTCTGCCAACTCAAACTTACAAACCATTTCTTCCCTGTATAAGAATACTTTGCCACATTAGACATATAATATGGAGTGCGGCCACCTATGGTGCCACTCATCAATTCATAAGGCTGCAAACCTACAATATACTGTTTTTCCCCTTCTCGCCAATAATATACACCATCATCCTCCTTGAACATGTTCGCATCAACACCATCACGATATGACGTTATCCACATGTTATAATACTTGCGTATGCTCGACAACAATGTGAACTGATGACGACCCTGTTTGTCAAAAGTGAAACGGAAAGGTATATCAAACACCGCATACGAAGGCTGATGAAACCATAAGTCCTTATCTATACTGTGATACGCTCCACCTGTTGTTGCCAACAACGTACCATCAGAATAACGCACCTCGCCATTCATATACCGGCTACTCAAATACTTCGCCTCGTCCAATGTATAACTCATCCGGTTATGCGACAAGGTCACGCCCAACTCAAACCACCAGGTCGGTTTCCAATCTAAACTAAACTTGGCCAACACATTCGGACTAACAACCGACTTGCCATCTGCTAAAACAATACCATCCAATGACACCCCTATATGAGCCTGCATCATCAGACTCCTGGCCAACTGTTTTTCCATGACTAACGTCGCTTCATTCTCTAACAACCCAACACCAAAAGCCGACGAAGTCCAATCATACCGGTATAACGCAGTGGGGCTGTCATCTGCTATGCTCTGCATATACACATCATTACTCCACAGCGTGGTCGTTGGGGAAAAATGAACAAACGAATTATAACCGGACACATGCACACGCAGCCATGGCAGCAAAGGCTGATCATACTGCAACGACCAATTCAACTCATTGGTCTTACCGTCTGCATACCATGGGTCAAAAGCCTCACCATCCTGATCGAAGAGGTTACGGGCAAACGCTAATGTATTATGACGTACATCACTAAGCGCCCAACTCAAACCTGTCACCAATACGCCTCTGTTGTCAAAACACTTGGAGCCATATAAACCTGCCGTATAAGCACGCACCGTTGCCTGCTCATCCTTGTCATACCAAAACTCTGAATATAGATCGTTGCGGCCATTGGCAGCCATGTAATAATACAACCTGTCCAAGATTTGATTGGTTCGTATCGGCAACTCACCATCTATTTGCGCCACATAATACGGCGCATCATACATCCCCGATATACCTGTCTGATCAAAAGAAGTCAAACGACGCCAACCAAAATCAGCATAGATATGCTGATAATACAACCGACCAAATGCAGGAATGACCACCGTAGCACCAAACTTACCGGCACCTGTCACGTGTTGCCGATTGTTTACTGCACGACTATCCATCGTACGTTCCTCACCGGACATATGAAAAGTGTTTATCAATTGCCGGGTACCCCAAGAGATACCTCCTAAGTTCCCCACATTACCACCTACCATCACCTGCTGATTCTGCACACTGTCGTCCACAAAAGACATCATCCCCTTATGATAATCCAACGCATAACCCAAACGATCCATATCAACATGCAACATCGTACTACCAACCATAAAACGGCTGTCTATACGCATGCCGTTCAACAGGTACTTGTTCTGACGAAACGAATTACCGGCTATTGAAAAGACATTCATATCCGCAACATTCCATTCGCCGGTAGTCTCAGACTCGTAAACTACATAGTCAGAGTAGTTGTCTAAATAATGTCCTATATCCGATGTCAAGTACCACTGCCTGAAAAAAGTACTCGATACACTGTCTACTCCAAAAACGGGAAATGCCTCGGCGTGAACTATCACACTGAGGCATAAAAAAATACCAACAGTCAACCATCGGTTTCCTACAGGTCGTCCTCTCATCCAAACAAGTTCTTGAAGAAGTTTTTCTTATCACTCGTACCTGGCTTCACATTATCGCTCTGCTGCAACTGCTCTATCAACTTCCGCTCATCACGACTCAAACGCTCAGGGATATAGACACCCACATTTATCAGCATGTCACCCGTACCATACTGACGGGCATATTGATCAATAATAGGCAATCCCTTCCCTCTCATCCGCAACACCTTCCCTGGTTGAGTGCCGGGAGTAATGGTTATTTTCGCATCTCCTTGCAACGTGGGGATAATCACCTGACCACCTAATACAGCCGTAGGCATATCCAACAGTAAATTATACACCAAATCATTACCATCACGCACAAAATCTTTATGCTCCTCTTCCTCCACCAACACCAACAAGTCTCCAGGCACACCACCATTGGGAGCCGCATTGCCCTTACCTTTGATAGGTATCTGCATCCCCCCGGATACACCCGCCGGGATGTGAATATCTATCACCTCCTCCGCACGAACAACTCCTTCACCATTACACCGCACACACTTATTCTTGATGACCCTACCATCACCATGACACGTAGGACACTCATCCTGTACCTGCATCATACCAAAGATACCACGTTGAGTACGGATGATACGACCAGACCCCTTGCAGGTCGGACACAGATCACCCTGGCTACCATCTGTACTACCTGTACCATGGCACGACGTACAAGGCACTAACTTCTTTACTTTTATCTTCTTATCTACCCCTGTAGCCACTTCTTCCAACGTCACACGCACGCGGACACGCAAGTCGGCACCCCTGCGTACACGCTGACCCTGACCGCCACTACGCTGACCACCACCGAAGAAACTCGAGAACGAACCTCCACCCATACCCCAGGATTCAAACAAATCGCCAAACTGAGAGAATATATCCTCCATGTTCATTCCTTGACCACCACCAAAACCACCGGCACCCATACCGGCATGACCAAACTGATCATAACGCTGACGTTTCTGAGGATCCGACAACACCTCATACGCCTCAGCAGCCTCCTTAAACTTATCCTCTGCCTCTTTGTCCCCGGGATTCTTGTCTGGATGATACTGAATAGCCTTCTTACGGTAAGCCTTCTTTATCTCATCAGCGGAGGCGGACTTATCCACCCCAAGCACCTCATAATAATCTCTCTTCTCTGCCATAATCTCTTAACCTTTCGCCATGTTCGATAGCAACCTGCACTCACTCACCTACAACCACCTTCGAAAAACGAATGACCTTGTCACCTAACTTATACCCTTTCTGAGTACAATCTATAATCTTGCCCTTTTTATCAGCACCTGCAGAAAAAGTAGTAATCGCTTCATGTAAATCAGTAGAGAACTCCACTCCATTCGTTTCTATCACATGCACGTTATTCGCCTCTAAAAAACGGACAAACTTGCTATATATCAACTCCACACCTTCACGCAACGAATTGATATCGTCAGACTTCTGCATCGCCTCACGGGCGCGCTCAAAATCATCTATAAGTGGTAACATTTCCTTAAAGATACGCTCACCTGCTGTCTCCATCAGTTCCAACTTCTCCTTATTCGTACGACGACGATAATTGTCAAACTCAGCCATCTGACGAAGTTTCATCTCCTCTAACTCCGACACGCGTGCCTCCAACTCCTTGACCTTGACCTGCAAAGCATCAACAGCAGACTGGGAACAACCCTCACACGACTTGTCATTCTGCTCATTGGAAGACTCCGATACTGCCTCTTGCTGTGCAGACTCCTGTTTTACTTCATTCTCTGCCTTTGGACACTCGTGCCCATTCGTATGTTTCATCCTTGACATAGCGTATTTATATCTTTCTTTCCTTGATTACATATTCTGTGTTCCTTGATTACATATTCTGTGCCAGCCATACCTGCACTGCCAAAATGACAGACTACAGTAGCGTCATCACATCCTCTATTGTACGAACCATATAAGTAGCAACATGCCCGTCACCCACTGGAGACTCATCCTTATGTATCCACAACTGGTCTATCCCCGCTAACTGGGCACCGTGTATATCCGAAGACCAGGAGTCACCTACCATCACCACTTCCGACGGTGATAACCCACTCAGCGACAAGGCTGTCTCGTATATTCGAGGATCGGGCTTTTGATAACCAACCTCCTCACTCAAAACAATATGCCTGAAGTAAGGCAATAAACCCGTATGTTCCATCTTATGGTATTGACATTCCACAAAACCGTTACTGACCACCGTCAACGAATAGCGTTTTGCTAAATATCTCACCACAGTATCAGCACCGGGAAGCAACCGGCAATAGGCATTCGTCAAACGTACATACTCGTCACCCAAATGCAATGCCAACTCCGTCAACCAAGAGGGCGCACTATCTTCAGACACACCCATCTGCCTGCACAAAGGATACAAGAATTGATCTACGTACAAGAAGTCCTTCGTCACCTCTCCACGTCCATACCCGTCCCACAACTCCGCATTGTGTACCGCATGCGCATTGGTCCATTCCTCAACAGTAGGAAACCAGCGATCCAAATGGTACATCATATACATCTCTGCATGTGCCTTACGCGCCACATTACTCCAATCCCCTATCGTATCATCCCAATCTATAAAAACAGCCTTATATCTCTTCATCGTGCGTCAAAACAATGTTTGCTGATCCGTCAGAGGAGTCTTTCCCAAATGCTTGTATGCCAACTCCGTCACTTCACGACCACGGGGAGTACGCTTGATAAAACCTTCCTTTATCAGATACGGCTCATATACATCCTCTATCGTACCCGCATCCTCACCCATAGCGGTTGCTATTGTATTCAACCCCACAGGACCACCACGAAACTTGTCTATGATAGTATTCAGTAATTTGTTATCTATCTCGTCCAAACCGAATGTATCAATATTCAAAGCCTCCAATGCATACCGTGCTATCGATAAGCCTATCGTACCATCACCCTTCACCTGGGCAAAATCACGAACACGACGCAACAACGCATTCGCAATACGGGGAGTGCCACGACTACGACGCGCTATCTCACTCGCCGCCTTACTGTCAATATGAATACCCAACAGACCGGCACTACGAGCAACGATCCCCGATAAAACATCCGCATCGTAATACTCCAAATGACAATTGATACCAAAACGGGCACGCAAAGGACTCGTCAACAACCCGGAACGAGTAGTGGCACCTATCAACGTAAAGTGATTCAAATCTATCTGTATAGTACGGGCCGACGGCCCTTTATCTATCATAATATCAATACGGAAATCCTCCATAGCCGAGTATAGATATTCCTCCACTACAGGAGATAAACGATGTATCTCATCAATAAACAACACATCATGCTCTTCCAAAGAGGTCAACAAACCCGCCAAATCCCCGGGCTTATCCAAGACTGGACCCGAAGTAACCTTGAAACCTACACCCAACTCATTGGCAATGATATTACTCAATGTCGTCTTACCCAACCCGGGAGGACCGAACAGCAACACATGATCCAGACTCTCGCAACGTAAACGAGCAGCCTCAACAAAAATGCGCAGATTACTTACTATCTTGGACTGACCGGCAAAATCTGCAAAACGCAAAGGACGTAAAGCATTATCCTGCTCCCTATCTAACACCTGGCTACGTATATCAAATTCACTATCCATCAATTCGTCACACTTCTAAACAACTTCTCCAACCCCGACACACCACCTGTCTCCGACATCTGCTTGTCAGCTCGTATCTGCCCCTTGTCTATAATCACAACACGACCACACACCTCCACTACCTCTTGCAATATATGAGTCGATAATATCACCATCCTGTCCCGTCCCATCTCTCGTATCAAAGCACGTATATCCTCCAACTGATTGGGATCAAGACCTGTCGTCGGCTCATCCAATATCAACAACTGCGGATCGCCTGTCAACGCCTGAGCCAAACCGACACGCTGTTTGTAACCCTTACTTAATGCGCCTATACGCTTATTTGACTCAGCACGTAAACCAACCCTGTCTATCAATGCCTCAACGTAGTCCCCCTTCTCTTTCTTTGGACAGGCATGACGCAGTCCTACGAAAAAACGTAAATACTCACGCACATACATATCCTCATACAGCGGATTCTGTTCGGGCAGATAACCTATGCTGTCAGGAACTACAACAGAACCTCCATCTTCTCTCTCCTCCTTTTTCCTATGCAACATACCATACCTGATCCCCGACATATCGCTCCTCTTATCCTGCTCCCATACTCCCGCCAATATCTTCATCAGCGTGGACTTGCCTGCTCCATTAGGACCCAACAGCCCAACAACCTCACCTTCCCTTATAGCAAGATTCACATCATCCAGCACACGCTGTTTGCCTATATGCTTATGCAAATGGACTACTTCTACTCCCATAAACCAACCAAAAGCCTCAAAAGTGCCGCAAAGTTACATAAAAAAAACGATATACCCAACCACCTGCCGAAAAACACCGTACACTACTTCACATCACTGAAGATGACTAACGCGAAACTACCAACGTGAGCGCAGCGAACCAATAAACTCCTCGACATACTTAACAACGCCTAAACTGATAAACTTCTGAACTCCTAAACAAGAAAAAATAACAGACTTAATCAAACCCTATCGACACGAAACTACCTTAAACTGACAACGCCATACCAACATGTCGTATCTTTGCACTCGATTTTGGTAAAAGCCCGATTGGACTCATAGCCCCATCAACTCATCGTCCCAATTACACATTAAAAACTACACATTGAACAGCAAACACCTCCCCACTCTGCCCCACAAAACTTAAAACCAACATAAGACACTGATTCTGCATATTATAACATGTTGAAAACTATGTTCATAACCCACTCATAAACACACTCGCAAAAAAAATGTGGGGGAAGGTGGGGAAATACCAAATATATTTCGTAACTTTGCAGCGGCTCTTAAAGAGAGAAGTATGAATACATTCATCGGAAATATTGAAGCAAAAGCGGATGACAAAGGACGCATATTCATCCCGGCCACGTACCGTAAGATACTGAATGAGATAGGATCACAGCGAATCATCATGCGTCGGGACACCGACAATGCGTGCCTTATCTTCTACCCGGAGACAGTATGGAACACGAAGGTAGAACTACTGCGAAAAGCCCTCAACGAATGGGATCCCGAAGACCAGATGATACTGATGCAATTCATGGCAGAAGCAGAGATACTCGAGATGGATAACCAAGGCAGAATACTCTTGCAACGAAAGTACCTCGAACTGCTCAATACACAACAAGACATCCTGTTCGTAGGCATGCTCGACCGTTTCGCTATATGGAGTCCTGACATTTTCTCCGAGAAACAACTGTCACAAAAAGACCTCGCAGAGCGCATCCGGGCAAAAATGAGAAGTGTAGCAACACATTAACCAACCACAACGTATGACACCCGTTTACCATATCCCTGCCATGTTACATGAGACAGTAGCCGGTCTCAACATACAACCGGAGGGGGTATATGTGGATGTCACGTTCGGAGGAGGAGGACACTCAAGAGCTATCCTCGGGAAACTAAACGAACACGGACGCCTGTTATCGCTCGATCAGGATATAGACGCATATTGTAACGCACAACAAACATCACTCATCAATGACCCGAGATGGCAATTCATACATGGGAACTTCCGCTACCTACGCAACTTCCTTGACTACTATAACATACCACAAATAGACGGACTACTCGCAGACCTCGGCGTCAGCTTTCACCATTTCGACGAGGCAGAGCGCGGATTCTCATTCCGCTTCACAGGAGCATTAGACATGCGCATGAACAGAAACGGAGGGATGACTGCCGCAGACATACTAAACACGTACACCGAACCAAATATCGCACGAATACTATACATCTACGGAGAACTAAAAAATGCACGACAACTCGCACAACGCATTGTAAATTACCGGGAGACAATGCCTATCACACAAACAGAGCAACTGATACAACTATACCTCGGGAACAATACCTGCACCATCACCAACGGAGAGATAGACGTCCCGACATGGGCAAAAAAAGACTTGGCTAAACTATTCCAGGCACTACGTATCGAAGTGAATGATGAACTAAGAGCCTTACAAGACATGCTCCATGCCGCACAACAGTTACTACGTATGGGCGGACGCATCGCTATATTAACATACCACTCTCTCGAAGACCGCATAGTAAAGAACTTCCTGCGAGCAGGTAACTTCGAAGGCAACATACAGAAAGACTTCTATGGGAACGCACTGACCCCGTTCCGCATACTCGAAAAAGGGACGGTAGCATCCCAAGAAGAAATCACAGCAAACCCAAGGGCAAGAAGTGCTAAATTACGAGTGGCTGAGAAAATTCAAGACAATAGCGAACACCCATTGCAGAAGACATAACAACATGAATAAAAACACAATACGAGAGTTTTTTAGTGGAGACGTACTCCGAAGAGGATGGTTCAAACGACAGTACAAACTGATACTGCTCATTTGTATTCTGATGTTTATGTACATCTACAGTGGATACCGGGCACAAAGCCAAAAAAGACGACTAAGCGACATACAAAAA
Organism: Acidaminococcaceae bacterium; assembly: GCA_963620225.1. GTDB lineage: Bacteria > Bacteroidota > Bacteroidia > Bacteroidales > Paludibacteraceae > Colicola. The sequence continues at coordinate 143,042 of CAVEZM010000001.1, forward strand.
GAACTGCAGGATGTCCACTTCGAACAACTGACAATCAATGCCCAACTCGCAGAACAAACACGCCAATCGGCACTCACAACCAAACTAAAAGAAAGAGGTAGCAACATCAGTGCTAACCAAGAACCGGCCATACGAATACAATAAAGACAATGCGACAGCCATAGATAGAGACTAAAAAAAGATACATGAGTGATAATCTAAAACATACTATACTACGCTTCGCCACTGTGTTCATAGGTATCCTGGTGTGTTTCATCGTAGTCATCGGACAAATCATACACATACAGGTTTTTGAACATGACAAATGGGAAGAGGCTGCCAACAAAAAACAAGTACGCACATATACCACTATCATCGCACCACGAGGAAATATCTACGATGCACAAAACAGACTGCTCGCTAGCAGCCTCCCACAATATACAGTACACATGGACACACGCGTCGAGGCATTACACCAAGGAGGAGATACCCTCTTCTGGAAATATGTGGACTCTATCGCAAACGGCATGAGCCGTATCATACAAGACAAATCACCAAGCGAGTACCAACAGAAAATGATAACCGCTTTCCATAACAAAAATAAAAAAGGAAGAGACATACGGCTATACGACGGACGTATCTCCTACACACAGATGAAAGAAATAAAACAACTACCACTGGTGCAACGAGGTATATATAAAAGCGGAGTGTATTTCATTGAACAACACCGGCGGATCAAACCTTTTGGCAGTCTTGGCAGCAGAACTATCGGGACAATACTGGGAAACGAAGGTAGAGGGAATGCTGGCGTGGAAAAGCGATATGATGACTACCTGCGAGGAAAAGATGGGGTCGGTATGCGGGACAAAGTGCAGGGACGTCTTACCACTATACCCATCCGGGAAGCAGAAAGTGGCTGTGACCTATACACCACTCTCGATGCAGACCTGCTTGATATATGCGAGACTACACTACGCGAGAGACTCAAGATAACACAAGCAGACTGGGGATGTGTCATACTCATGGAGGTAGCATCCGGCGAGATAAAAGCAATGTGCAACCTCGACAGAAACAGCAACAACACTTACTCCGAACAACTGAACCATGCTGTGATGCGCGTTGAGCCTGGTTCAACCTTCAAGACAATAGCCCTCATGGCAGCACTGGATGACGGCAAAATAGATATCGATGACACGGTAGAAGTCTATAAGAAAGGATGGATGTACTACAATGCACGCCACATGGATGCACACGCACGAGATACCGTCTATTCCGTAAAGAGCGCGTTGGCTGCGAGTAGTAATATCGCACTGGCAAAAATCATCACACAAGGCTACAAAGGTAGTGCACGTAAATTCGTACACAAGTTGGACCGTATGAGGCTGATGGACAGCATAGACTACATTATCCCTGGAGCCGAACAAACAAAGATAGATATCCCTAACGACACCGTCACCATCTCGCGTATGTCATATGGCTATTCGGTGGAGATGAGTCCTATGCACACATTGCTGTTCTATAACGGCATTGCGAACGGGGGAAAAATGATATCACCCGTACTCGTGCGAGAGATACGCAAAGACGATAAAACGATAAAGACTTACAAAACGCAAACCATTGAGAATAGTCTGTGCGGCTCATCCACACTGCGCGATATCCAAGCCTGCTTGCATGATGTGGTGTGGGATAACCGATTGGGAACAGCGTCTGTAAATCCTTGGAAACAAAAGAAAGCCCAAAGCGACCTCGTGCATATCGCTGGCAAAACAGGTACCGCACAACTACTCGAGAATGGCAGATACCAGAAAGGACGACACCGTATGTCATTCGTAGGTTATTTCCCGGAAGAAAACCCCCTATACACCTGTATATGCGTCATCAGCGGACCACGCAACATAGGAGCCTATGATGCAGGCATGGACTGCGGATGGGTCGTACGAAACATAGCCGAAAAAACAATGGTATACGCAGGAGAACGGGTAATCAAAGAGGGGAAACTCGTATTCACTACCAAGTAAACAACAACACCATAACTGATAAGATAGAAATGAAGCTTACAGCATTGTTGAACGATATTGACGTACTGCAGACTATCGGCAATACCGACATAGAAATCCATAATATCCAATTTGACTCACGTCTTGTACAAACAGGCGACCTCTTCGTCGCACAACGGGGAACAGCCGTGGACGGACATGCATTCATCACACAATGTATCGGACAGGGTGCAAAAGCCATAGTACTTGAACAATTACCACAAGACATCAACGACGCAGTCACCTACGTACAAGTCAAAAGTAGCGACCATGCACTCGGCCAGATGGCACACACATGGTACGGACAACCTACCCTGCACCTGCAACTGATAGGGGTCACTGGAACAAATGGAAAGACCACCACAGCAACACTACTCTACCGACTGTTCAAACAGATGGGATACAAAGTCGGACTGCTGTCCACAGTCATCAACTACATAGACGGCGAGGCTGTAAAAGCCACGCACACCACACCCGATGCCATAGAACTCAACAGCCTGCTGAAGCGTATGGTATCAGTCGGATGCAAATATACTTTCATGGAGGTGAGTAGTCACGCTATTGCACAAGAACGCATAGCCGGACTACATTTCACAGGAGCACTGTTCACAAACCTTACACGTGACCATCTTGACTACCACAAGACATTCGATAACTATCGGGATACAAAGAAAAAACTGTTCGATAACCTTACCAAAGACGCCTTCGCTATCACGAATATCGATGACAAGAACGGTCTGATCATGACACAGAACTGCGCCGCCAAGACCTACACCTACTCCACACACAGCATGGCAGACTTCAGGGGAAAGATACTGGAAGAAGGATTCGATGGGATGCTGCTGCGTATGCAAAGCACAAAAGGAACGATCAACACCGAGGTGTTTGTACCTTTGGTAGGACGCTTCAACGTGAGCAACCTGTTACTCATATATGCAACCGCTGTCGTGTTGGGACTCGAACCTATAGAAGTACTGCGTGTACTGAGTACACTGCATCCTGTCAATGGTCGCTTCGAAACCATCCAGGCACCACAAGGATGGACCGCCATCATCGACTATGCACACACACCTGACGCAATAGACAACGTACTCAAAACTATCAATGAGATCGTCACATCTACGGCTTCCAAACAACAAAACTCACCACAGATTATCACCGTTGTAGGCTGCGGAGGCAACAGAGACAAAGGTAAACGACCCATGATGGCACGTATAGCATATAATGGCAGTACACAACTCATACTCACATCCGATAACCCAAGGGACGAAGTACCGGCAGACATACTACAAGACATGGCAGCGGGACTAACCGCTGAAGAACTGCATCACACACTCATCATAGAAGACCGCAAAGCGGCCATCAAGACCGCATGCACTATAGCAAAAAGAGGGGATGTCATACTCATTGCAGGAAAAGGACACGAAGACTACCAAATCATCAAGGGAGTCAAACACCATTTTGACGACCACGAGATAGTTCGACAATATATCGCTCAATAAATTAGCAAAACTACCATTTAATTATGTTATACGAGTTTTTCGACTATTTTAACACTATACCAGGCGCACGATTGATGACATACATCTCTTTCCGCGCCATCGTAGCCGGCGTCATAGCCCTCTGCATCAGCATCGGCATGGGCGACTGGTTTATCAACCTGCTCAAACGCAAACACATCTCCGAGACACAGCGCGACGAGAAGACCGACCCCTTCAATATCACCAAGAAAGGAGTGCCAACCATGGGGGGCGTCATTATCATCGCTGCTATGCTAATCCCATGTTTACTAATGGGAAACATCAAGAACATCTACTTACTCTTGATGCTGCTCACCACCATCCTGCTCGGTGCGTTGGGCTTCGCAGACGACTACATCAAGACCTTCCGACACAACAAAGATGGACTCAATGGATGGATAAAAATAGCAGGACAGGTAACCCTTGGACTCATCGTCGGACTAACCCTGCGCTACGCTCCACAAACAGTCATGAACGAGACCGTAGAGTCACATATCGAAAACAACGTAACAGTCTTTGAGAAATCCCCGGAAGTCAAGTCCACACGTACAACCATCCCTTTCGTCAAAGCCCACAACTGTAACTACGCTGACATGTTCTCGTGGCTCGGAGAGACGAACAAATACAAAGCCGGATGGGTGTTCTTCGTCATTCTCACTGTATTTGTCGTAGCAGCCGTCAGCAACGGAGCCAACCTCAACGACGGCATGGACGGCATGTGTGCCGGCAACTCAGCCATCATCGGTGCAGCACTCATCATACTCGCATACATCAGCGGAAACGTGGTCTTCGCAGACTACTTTGACGTGATGTACATACCGGGCAGCGAAGAACTGGTCATATTTCTCGCTGCGTTCGTGGGAGCACTACTCGGCTTCCTGTGGTGGAACGGTTTCCCCGCACAGATATTCATGGGCGACACCGGAAGCCTCACCATCGGAGGTATCATAGGCGTATGCGCAGTCATCATACACAAAGAGTTGCTACTACCCATACTCTGTGGCGTCTTCCTCATGGAAAGCATCAGCGTCATACTGCAGACACAAGTGTATAAACTCGGAAAAAAACGTGGCAAACATATACGCATCTGGAAACGGACACCACTGCACGACCACTTCCGGACATCAATGGAACAAGTGCTCAAAAACGACCCGATATGTATGGTCAAGTTACATGGCAAAGGACAACTGCAGCACGAGACAAAAATTGTACTACGATTCTGTATCGTCACACTTATACTCGCCGCATTGACGATATTAACACTCAAAATACGGTAAAGAATCTAAACAATAACAGAGGTATGAAACGAATAGTCATTCTCGGAGCAGGAGAATCAGGAACAGGTGCAGCCATACTCGCAAAAACAAAAGGCTACGATGTCTTCGTCAGCAACATGGGCAGGATAAAACCCGCCTACCGTGCACTGCTCGACCAACATCATATCGCATGGGAAGACGGGTGCCACACACAGGAAAAGATATTGAATGCCGAAGAAGTGGTCAAGTCCCCGGGTATCCCGCTCACCGCTCCTGTCATCCAACAACTGCAGGAACAGGGCACGCCCATCATTTCCGAGATAGAGTTCGCTGCACGCTATACCCACGCCAAGATGATTTGTATCACGGGCTCGAACGGCAAGACAACTACCACCTCACTGCTCTTCGACATGCTCCGCCGTGCCAGACTGGATGTCGGACTGGCAGGGAACATAGGTAACTCACTCGCACTGCAAGTGGCACAACAAGACCATGCCTACTACGTCATCGAACTCTCATCGTTCCAACTAGATAACATGTACGACTTCAAGGCGGACATCGCTATCCTCCTGAATATCACACCCGACCACCTCGACCGATACGACTACGAGTTCCAGAACTACATCGATGCCAAGTTCCGTATCACCCGCAACCAGACTGTACAAGACGCCTTCATATACTGGAGCGAAGACCCCGTACTCAACCGCGAGATTGCTAAGATACACCCGCAGGCAACCCTCTATCCCTTCGGCAGCAGCCGACAGAACGTGGCGTACACCGATGGCAAAAACATGGTACTCGCCGCTGCACCCGACATCACACCGCTGCAAGTGCCACTGGAGGAACTGAGCCTCAAAGGTAAACACAACCAACTCAACTCCATGGCGGCAGGACTGGCTGCACAGATACTGCATATCAAGAACGCCGTCATACGCGAGAGCCTGCAGCAGTTCACCGGCGTGCAGCACCGCATGCAGTACGTAGCCACCGTCCGAGGCGTCCGCTATATCAACGACTCCAAAGCCACCAATGTCAACTCATGCTGGTATGCACTCGACAGCATGACCACACCCACCGTACTCATCCTTGGAGGAAAAGACAAAGGCAACGACTACTCCGATATAGATGAACTCGTACTCGCCAAGTGCAACACACTCATATTCATGGGACTACACAACGAGAAACTGCGCGAACACTTCGGCGCACTGGGTTATGTCACCTCCACAGAGGCTACATATGCCACACCACGTATCTATATCGACACCGACAACCTGCATGATGCCGTTCAGGCAGCATACAGCTATGCACATGAGGGCGACACCGTACTACTCTCACCCTGCTGCGCCAGCTTCGACCTCTTCCATAGTTACGAAGAACGAGGCGAACTTTTTATGAAAGCCGTACGGGCACTATAATACACCGAGATGAAATCAGAAGAGATAAAAAAATATCTGCAACGGCAAACGAAATACATAGACCGTACCTACTGGGTACTGCTAATAGCACTCATCATCGTTGCTATCATAGCCTTCTTCTCTGCTAGCAGCAGCCTGGCATACAAAGATGGAGCATTGGCACCTATCGGACGGCAGATGCTATTCCTGCTCGTAGGAGTGGCACTCGTATGCGTGGTACAATTCGTTCCAAGCAAGTGGATACGACTACTCGCATACCCTGGACTGCTGCTTTCCTTCGTCCTGTTACTACTAACAACCTTCACAGACCTCGGTGTCACACGCAACGGAGCCACACGATGGATAGAACTCGCAGGCATAGAGTTTCAACCATCGGAACTGGCTAAACTGTGCCTTATCATAGTCGTCAGCGACCTGCTCAGCCGCATCAGAACAAAACAAGAAGAGAAAAAATACTTCTTCATCGTTCTCGGAATTACAATACTTATATGCGCTCCTATACTTCCTTCCAACCTGTCCACCACACTCCTGCTCGGTGGGATAGTCCTTCTACTGTTATTCCTGGCAAAAGTGCATCTCAAGTATCTGGGAACAACATTAGGCATCGCCATCGTATTACTGATAGCAGGATACTTTTTTGTAGAGTACAGATACATCAAACCGGGTAGAGAAGTCAAAGGTTTTATGGGACGTGCCGCCACATGGGCAGGACGTGTGGACGATATGTTGGCAGAGAATGATAATCCTGACAAGACCTATGTCATAACCGATGACAATATCCAGCAAGCCTATGCCAAAGTGGCTATCGCACGAGGAGGCAAATCGCCCATCGGAGTACTACCCGGAAATAGTACCGTACGCGATTACCTGCCACTCGCATTCGCAGACTATATATTTGCTATCATCGTCGAAGAGACAGGCGTATGCGGAGCCATCGTACTCATATTGCTCTATATGGCTATACTCTTCCGTGCATGCTACACGAGTAGCCGCTATGCCGACTACTCTGCCATGTTGATGGTCATGGGACTGGCACTCATGATTACCTGCCAGGCACTCATCAGTATGCTCGTCGCTGTAGGATTAGGACCCGTCACTGGACAACCGCTACCTATGATATGTCGTGGAGGAACCAGCATACTCGTAACCAGCCTGTACTTCGGTATCATCATGGGAGTGGCACGCGAACAAAACGAACTGCAAGCACGACAACAAGCCACACAACAAACGAGTTGGGAAGACGTGCCGGACATACACATAGACGAATCTGTAACAAAACAATAAATATGAAATACCTAATCAGTGGAGGAGGAACAGGTGGACATATATTCCCCGCTATCAGTATTGCCAACGCATTATGCGAACTCGACCCGCAAGCGTCCATTCTCTTTGTAGGAGCACTCTCACGAATGGAGATGGAACGCGTACCACAAGCAGGCTATCAAATAGTCGGATTACCCATACATGGCTTCGACCGATCACACCCATGGCGCAATATACGGGTACTGATCGACCTCGCACGCTCCATGAAACAAGCACGCGACATCGTACGGCGATTTCGACCCGACGTAGGAGTAGGAGTAGGTGGATACGCCAGCGGAGCAGCCATGAAAGTAGCAGCATGCATGGGAGTTCCTATCCTGTTACAAGAACAAAACGGATTCGCAGGAGTCACAAATAAACTGCTACGCAAAGACGCGGCCAAGATATGTGTAGCATACAAGGGAATGGAACGGTTCTTCCCAAAAGAAAAAATTATCCTCACAGGCAACCCCGTACGGCAGAACCTGACAACAGGGACACCTGCCGAAGCAATACCATATTTCAACGACACCTACCATACACACTTCGTCAGCAACAGGAAGACACTGCTTGTCATCGGAGGTAGCCTGGGAGCACGAACTGTCAATGAGAGTATAACAGCACACCTGCAAGACCTCCTCAATGCCAATATCCAGGTTATCTGGCAAACAGGCAAATACTACTACCAAACATGCAGCACAGCACTACAACAATTCATATCCAACAACCCTGTCGCACAAGAACGTATATGCTGCACCGACTTTATTAGTCAGATGCCACTCGCCTATGCTCTCGCCGACCTAGTCATATCACGTGCAGGAGCCTCGTCCATTTCAGAACTATGCCTTCTTGGAAAACCCGCAGTACTGGTACCTTCACCGAACGTGGCAGAAGACCACCAAACACACAACGCCATGGCACTCGTCAGACAAGACGCAGCCATACTGGTACGGGATACTGACGCACAACAGCAACTCGTCAGCACAGCACTAAAAACACTTGACGATGACGGGAAACTGCAGACACTGCACACCAATATACTCAAACTATCACTGCCCGATTCAGCACATCTCATCGCACAAGAAGTAATAAAATTAGCACAACAATACCGCAGCAGGTGATGAACAGCACATCCAGCCTTTCCTGAGCAGAAACAAGACCCTGTAAAAAACAGAGAGACTACCCGGTTTTCGGATAGTCTCTTTTCTCTTGACAGAATCTAACTACTCTGCAACAGTCTCTGCAGAAGTCCCAACTACTTCCTCTTCAACGGTATCAATAACCTCTACAGCGGACTCAGCTGCTGCAGGAGCAGCGCATTCTTGCTTCTCACCTTCTTTGCAGCATTTACCTTCACATTTAGCTGACTTCTTGCAGCAACCCATAGCGCAAATAGCTACAGCAGCAATTAACAAAATCTTTTTCATAAGTGTACAATAATTTAAATTAAAGCTTTAATGTTCTTTGACCCAGCATAACCATACCGAAATCAGCGCAAAATTACACTATTTTTTGGATATACACAACAAAAGAACTAATTTTGCAAAATAATTATTCGATTTTCTTCAATATTCCACTACTATGGACAGAAAAACGTTCTGGAGCAATACAAAAATCGGCTTCATACTAAAAAATATCCTTATCGCTTTACTTGTCCTTATCATAGGAGTCGTCATTGTCTTTATCGGACTGCGTAACTACACACAACATGGTGTCGAAGTCACTATCCCGGATATCACCGGCTTGTACATGGAAGAAGCCCAAATTATACTCCAAGCTAACAACCTCACATTGGAAATAATAGACTCTACATATTCCTCCAAGACACCATTGGGTACTATCGTGGAGCAGATCCCTGTCGCAGGATCACATGCCAAGAAAGGACGTATCATCTATGCCGTACAAAACGCACGCTTCCGCAGACCTGTCATCATACCGGAAGTGCGGGACATGAGCCTGCGTCAAGCACAGGCAACACTCAAAGCATTGGGACTACAGATAGAAAAAATAAACTATGAACCATCCACATATAAAGATATCGTTCTCGATATACGAAAAAACACAAAGACACTACTCCCGGGCGAAAGGGTACCGGAAGGAACAGCCATCACGCTTGTAGTGGGTAGAGGACAAGGAAACAGCGAAGTGACAATACCGACACTCATAGGTAAAAGCCTTAACGAAGCACGATCACTGTTGCTCAGCAGTCTGCTGACTATCGGTGTTATCGAATATGATATCAAACCAACCGAAGAGAATAAAGACCTGTATGTAGTGTACTCACAATCCCCAACTACTGGCACAATTGTTGTAGAAGGAACTAATGTGAACGTGAAGATGTCCATGGATATAGAGAAGACCATCACCGCAGACAACGAAGGAGATGAAGAGGACTTCTTCTGACACAGACCCACTAACATCTTAGTATGAATGAACCAAACGGAGCAATGGGAAATAGAAGAATTTGATGATGTCTTCGAAAGATGGAAAGGGGTTGTCGATAAAGGGCAGACACCCGAACGTATCGACAAGTACCTTGCCGAACATCTTGCTGGGACATCGCGAAATAGAATACAAAGTGCAGCGGACGCAGGACTAATCCTTGTCAATGGACAGGCTGTGAAAAACAACTATAAGATAAAACCGCTGGATGTCATACAAATACTACTCAACCACGAACCACACGACTATACTATCCACCCGGAGAACATACCTGTCAACGTGGTATACGAAGATGAAGACATACTGGTCATCAACAAACCTGCTGGCATGGTCGTACACCCGGGACATGGTAATTACGAACATACTCTGCTTAATGCGCTCGCATGGTACTTCCGCAACACACTTGATATCAACGACAAAAACATAGGATTAGTACACCGTATTGACAAAGACACAAGCGGACTGTTACTCATTGCCAAGACTCCGATAGCAAAAACAAACCTGGGACAACAGTTCTTCGAGCATACCATCCAACGCACATACCATGCACTCGTATGGGGGACCTTCGATCATAACGAAGGGACTGTTATCGGAGCACTCGGACGGGATGAGCGGGACCGGACAAGATGGCGGATATGGGACGTAAAAGACAACCCAAATGCCAAAGAGGCTGTCACACACTGGCGAGTAATAGAACGGTTCCCCTATGTCACACTTGTCGGATGCCGGTTAGAGACAGGACGTACACACCAAATACGCGTGCATATGCGAAGCATAGGACACCCACTGTTCGCCGACGAAAAATATGGAGGTATGGAGATACTCAAAGGACTACCAACACAGAAATATAAACAATATATACAGAACTGTTTCAACCTTTGTCCTCGACAAGTACTACATGCAAAAACAATAGGCTTCGAACACCCAAGAACAAGACAAGAGATGTTCTTCGACAGTCAATGGCCTGAAGACATGACAGACCTGATAGACAAATGGCGTCACTACGAACCCAATACCCTCAATAACTAATATAATAACCACAACATAAACCAAGCAGACATGAACCGGATACTATGGGCAGACGATGAAATACAGTTACTCAAACCATATATCATCTACCTGCAAGAAAAAGGGTACGAAGTGATACCCATAAACAACGGACAAGACGCTATAGAGCAATGTCGTGAACACACTTTCGATATCGTCTTTCTCGATGAGAACATGCCCGGACTATCCGGACTGGAAGTACTGCAAGAGATAAAAACATTACAACCGGCTCTTCCTGTAGTCATGATCACAAAGTCCGAAGAAGAACGGATTATGGAACAGGCTATAGGACAAAAAATCGCAGACTATCTCATAAAACCCGTCAACCCCAGTCAGATATTACTGTGCCTGAAAAAACATGTTCACCAACGCGAGATAATAGAAGAACATACCAACACCACATACCGGCAGGAGTTCTCTGATATATCCTACATGATTGATACCGCAAGCACCATCGAAGAATGGATGGCTATCGAACGAACACTCACACACTGGGAAATAGAACTCGAGACATCATCCATGCAAGAGATGTTGCGTATGCAACGCGAACAAGCGAACGCCGCCTTTGCTAAATATATTACCAAACACTACGAAGAATGGTTCACTGGCAAAGAGCGACCCATAATGTCACACGACATCATGAAACATAGCATCTTCCCTCTACTGGATAATGGAGAGAAAGTGTTCTTTGTAGTCATCGACAACTTCCGGTACGACCAATGGAAAACAATACAACCCTTACTCTCCGAATGGTTCACAGTCAAGGACGAACAGATGTATATGTCCATCCTCCCGACAGCAACACAATATGCACGCAATGCCATTTTTTCAGGTCTGCTGCCACTACAGATAAAAGAGATGTACCCGCACTTATGGGTAGAGGAAGAGGACGAAGATACTAAAAACAACTACGAGAACGAACTCATACAGACACAACTCGACCGGTTCCGCAAACGCTATACCTACACATACTATAAGGTGAACGAGAGCGATTTCTGTGAACGGATAACAAGACAGTTCAAGGGATTGCAGACACCTCTCAATGTTGTCGTTCTCAACTTTATTGATATGCTCTCACACTCACGCACCGAGAGCAAAATGATGCGAGAACTCGCCAACGATGAAGCAGCCTACCGAAGCCTGACACTCAGTTGGCTGAAACACTCTGCCACAGCAGAGATGTTTCACCGGATAGCCTCACTCGGATACAAAGTGGTACTGACAACAGACCATGGCACAACACATGTCACAAACCCCGTACAAATAATAGGCGACAAGAACACCAACACCAACCTGCGCTACAAAGTGGGGAAATCGCTCAGTTGTCAATCCAAAAACTGCTTTGAAATAAGCAAACCAAAACAGGTCGGACTACCCTGCCCGAACATCAGCAGCAGCTATGTCTTCTGCACAGGGAACGACTTCTTCGCCTATCCTAACAACTTCAACTACTATGCACAACTATACCGCGACACCTTCCAACACGGAGGCATATCGTTAGAAGAGATGCTCATCCCTTTAGTCACTTTGGAGCCTAAATGAAAACAATAAGGAGAATACTATCACTATCCATCCTGCTGATTGCAGGGTGGATAGCATACTCTCTTTTCTCACACCAACACTCCACCCACCGGCATAGGGACTACGAACATCAGATACAAGTGTTGTCATATAATACAAATGGATTAGGAAGAAACACACAACAACTGCTGGCATACATCAACAGCCAAGATGCCGATATCGTCTGTTTGCAAGAGGTCAACGTGTACAAGAATCCGAAACACCTCACACTGCCGGCACTACGCCACGCTATGCACACATACCCATATACCTACTATGACTTCAAGGTGTATAACAACGTGCGGCAGTTTGGGAATGTGGTGTTCTCACGCTATCCGCTTATCCACAAACACACCATCGCATACGCTTCACGCTCTAATATCAGCAGTTGCTGTGACGTAGTCATAGAGAACGATACCATACGCCTGATCGTTAATCACCTTGAGAGTTATAGTATTATTGACTCGGACCTGAAAATAGATACACTGTCATTTTCTTCTCTGAAGAATAGCTCCCTCAACCACAAAATAAAACACGCCCGACCACTACGCCGCCAACAAGCACGAGCAGTCAAACAAGAGTGCAACAACTCCCCTCACCCCGTCATTGTGGTGGGAGATTTCAATGCCACTCCAGTATCCTACGTCTATTGGGAGATAAAACACGGATTACGCGACTGCTTCACAGAGTGCTGTCGTGGTAAACTGGGCAACACGTACACCGGACATCACATAGGGGTACGTATAGATTATATCCTCTGCTCACCAACCTTGACACCTATCGACTTCTCCATCGACCGTGTCAACTACTCGGACCACTACCCTGTCACCGCAACAATAGGCTGGTAGTATCTATTTCACAGACTCATGATAATGGTAATCCGAGTAGTCCTGAGCCTTCTCTTTTGACTTGTCACGACGGATACGGGGGAAACGTTTACAACAAGGGACATGTTGCTGCCACCAACAACGGAACCTATGCCATTGTTGTCTAAACCAAAAACGGATATGAGAGTCACTCATCTCGCCCTTCTCAAAACCACTATACCGCCTGTGACGCCACCACAATAGCAACAACCAACCAAAGAGAGCACCACCCAAATGAGCAAAGTGTGCCACGTTATCCCCGGGCAGAGAAGAGAAACCTGCAAACAACTCAAACACCATATAACCTATGACAACCACACGTGCGCGTATGGGAATAGGAATAAACAAAATGAACAACCGCACTTCAGGGAAGAGCCATGCAAAAGCAAATAAGATACCAAACACGGCGCCACTCGCACCTATCGTCACATAATGACTGGCAAGAATGCGAGCAGTCTCCCACTCATATCCCGATAACGTAGGCTGCAACTGCAACGCCCACACCACCTCCTGCACCAAAGCAGCACCTACACCACAGACAAGATAGAAAATCAAAAAACGCCTGCTACCCCATCTCTCCTCCAATGCCGGTGCAAACATCAGCACAGCAAACATGTTACAGAACAAATGCCAAAAGCTACCATGTAAGAACATATACGTCAGAGGCTGCCATATATGAAACTGCGTAGCGGTCACATAATGCAGACCAAACAACTCGTTACAGTCTATGCCGTATTTACTCAATATCACTGTACCAAACAAACATAGTACAGTTATCAGCAGAATGTTCTTTGTCACTGTAGGCAAATTGCGCATATATCTCTCTTGTTCTATTTTGTTTATACGAATATAGTCAAGACATCTCAACCATATATACAATAGACAAAAACTATGCAATAGCATGGATACATGACGGTTTTGGCAGAAAAAAGTGCTTTTTTCTTATAAAACATTTGCAATATAAGAAAAATGTAGTACCTTTGCGTGAGTTTGTAGGGTCAGCCCACGAATGAGACATTAAACGTTTAATAACTAAATCTATTTTGTATGAACAAAGCAGAACTCGTAGCTGCTATTGCAGCTGAGGCACAGATGCCTAAAGCACATGCGCAAAAAGCATTGGATGCAACTATTAAAGCAATTGCCGAATCTCTCAAAAAGGGAGAAAATGTACAACTCATTGGCTTCGGTACTTTCTCCGTAGTAGAGAAAGCAGCACGCGTGGGAGTAAACCCTGCAACAAAGGCTAAAATCAACATTCCTGCTAAGAAAGTGGCTAAATTCAAAGCCGGTGCAGGTCTCGCACTTTAATCTACGATAGTGGTATTAACGAGTTGCCCGACAAAACACCGGGCAACTCGTTTTGTGTTAAAAACAAAACGACTATGATAAATATTATACTTTGCGGCGCACCCGGTAGCGGGAAAGGAACACAATCAGACATCATCGTAGAGAAATATGGTCTGCAACACCTATCCACGGGCGACGTGTTACGCCAAGAGATAAAGTCTGGCAGCGAACTGGGAAAAGAGATAGAAGATATCATCTCAAAAGGCAACCTCGTACCGGATAACAAGATGATACACCTCATCGAGAACTATCTTGATGCACTCCCTGCAGACTGTAAGGGTATTATCTTCGATGGTTTCCCTCGTACAGTAGAGCAAGCAGAAGCCCTGGAGTCATTGCTGCAACGCCGCCGGATGAAAGCAGTCTTGCTGGACCTTTGCGTGGATGAAGAAGAGATTATCAAAAGACTTCTCAATCGTGGGAAAACAAGCGGCAGAACGGATGACAATTACGAGACCATCAAGAAACGTATCCAGATATTCCACGAGGTAACTCAACCGGTATGCGACTTCTATCTGCATCGGCACAACTATTTCTACATAAATGGAAACAAGTCTATGGAGGATACGTTCAGTCAGATAGATAACATACTACAACTGATACAGAAGTAATATGCCATCCTCCTCATTCATTGATTACGTCAAGATATACTGCCGCTCAGGTAAAGGCGGAGCCGGTTGCATGCACCTGCACCGTGCCAAATACCTGCCTAAAGGAGGACCCGACGGTGGCGATGGCGGACGGGGAGGGCATGTCATTCTACAAGGGAACCGTAACCTGTGGACACTGCTTCACCTCAAGTATCAGAAGCATATCATAGCTACTGACGGAGGCAAAGGAGGAGACTCACGTTCCTTCGGCAAGAACGGAGAAGACAAGATAGTAGAGGTACCTTGTGGCACGGTGGTTTATGACGGAGAGACAGGGAAGTTTATATGCGAGGTCAAAGAACACGGACAGCAGATAATCCTGCTCAAAGGGGGACGAGGGGGACTTGGTAACTGGCATTTCCGAACAGCAACCAACCAAGCACCCCGTTATGCTCAACCCGGAGAACCTGCATCGGAACAAACGGTTATCCTACAACTGAAAGTGCTGGCAGATGTTGGACTGGTCGGCTTCCCTAACGCAGGGAAATCTACACTGTTGGCATCCGTCAGTGCCGCCAAACCGGAGATTGCCGACTATCCTTTCACAACACTGACACCACAATTAGGTATCGTCTCCTATCGGGATAATGCCTCGTTCTGTATGGCAGACATCCCCGGCATTATAGAAGGCGCAGCAGAGGGAAGAGGGTTAGGACTACGTTTCCTGCGTCATATAGAGAGAAACGCTGTTCTGTTATTTATGATACCCGTAACGACAGAAGATGTACGTCATGAGTACGAGGTGCTACTATCCGAACTCGAGAAATACAACCCTCAGTTGTTGACCAAAGCACGCATACTCGCCATCTCAAAATGTGACGTGGCAGATCCCGACATAGACATTCATACGTTAGCCGGGACACTCGCCAAGGAGTACAATATACCCGTGGTTCCTGTCAGTTGTGTGCAGGGGATGGGAATAACCGAACTGAAAGACGTGCTGTGGGCAGAACTTAACAAAGAACAAAATCAAGTCATCGAGATCTCACATGCACCTATCGACGTGAAGGTAATAGAACACGACGAAGAAACACAAGAAGCCGAGGGACCTCAGACCATCTACCTGAATGAAGTAGACGAAGAATGGGACCTGAGCAAATACAAAGGTATAGGTTGGGACACACAAGACTGACATACGATCGCTTTATAGCGTGGAGAGAGCAGCACATCTCACAGAAGAACCTCGTACTTATCCTTAGTTTCTTTGTGGGCGTCTTTGCCTCTTGTGCAGCACAACTGCTCAAGACGATGATACATCTGATACAACAATTGGTGGAACGCCAATTAGTTGCAGACCATCATTTCTGGTACTTTATATGCCCCATGATAGGTATCACCTTGGCAGGACTGTACGTCAAGTATATCGTCAAAGATGATATATCACACGGCATCACCAAGATACTATACGCCATCTCTCAACGCAAGTCTATTATCAAAGTACACAATATGTGGAGTTCTCTCATAGGCTCCGCTATCACGATTGGCTTTGGTGGGTCAGTAGGTGCTGAGGCACCTATCGTATTGACAGGCTCTGCCATAGGCAGTAACCTCGCCAAGTTATTCCGTCTTGACCAAAAGACAATGATGCTCATGATAGGTTGCGGGGCTGCAGGCGCCATCGGCGGTATCTTCCAGGCACCGATAGCAGGTCTTGTCTTCACATTGGAAGTGTTGATGATGGACTTGACAATGACTTCAGTAGCACCCCTGCTCATCTCCTCTGTCACCGCCACGGCTATATCTCTAATGGCTTCGGGACAAACAGCCATGTTCCCATTGACCAACAACGACCCCTTCTCTTTGGAACGACTGCCCTTGTACCTGTTACTGGGTGTCCTATGTGGGTTAGTGTCCCTCTACTTCATCAGAGGGATGAACTACTTGGAACAACTGTTTCGTCGTAAGGTGCAGAATACATGGGCTAAGTTCCTGATAGGAGGTATCAGTTTAGGTCTTCTCGTCTTTCTCTTTCCTCCACTCTACGGAGAGGGGTATGATAGCATCCGCCAACTTATCAACGGAGACTCTGTGTCCGCTATTGTCAATAGTCCTTTCGCAAGGTTGGGAACAGGCACATGGGTCATCGTCGGATATTTTGTACTGATCCTGTTCTTCAAGATATTTGCCTCTGTCGCGACGAATGGTGGAGGCGGCGTAGGAGGGATCTTTGCACCATCGTTGTTTATGGGGGCTATCACTGGCTTCCTTTGTGCTCGCATCTTCAATATCATCGGTATCACAGTCCCGGAGTCTAACTTCGCACTCGCAGGAATGTCCGGCTTGATGTCTGGCGTCATGCATGCGCCATTGACGGGCATATTCCTTATTGCTGAACTAACAGGCGGATATCACCTTTTCATGCCACTAATGATAGTATCGGTGTTCTCCTACCTGACTATCAAGATATTTGAACCACACAGCCTGTATGCCATGCGACTGGCGCAGAAAGGCGAGTTACTGACACACAACAAAGACCGCTCAGTCCTTACCCTGATGAAGATGGATAACGTATTGGAGACAGACATGACCACACTGCATCCGGAGATGACACTGGGAGACTTGGTGAAGGTGATATCCGAGAGCCACCGCAATATATTTCCTGTAGTTGACCAAGAGAATCGCTTTTTGGGAGTGTTACAACTGGACGAGGTGCGTAACATCATGTTCCAACCACGTCTGTACGACCGGTTTACTGTACACCAACTCATGAACTCACCGCAAGCCATACTGACACACGACATGACGATGGAGAAAGTAATGGAGGTCTTTGAGGATACAGGGGCATGGAACTTACCTGTGGTGGACGAACAGAAACATTACCTGGGGTTTGTGTCCAAGTCCAAGATATTCAACTCTTACCGCCATGTCCTTGTCCACTTCTCGGAAGAGTAAGGACGAGAAGTCTTTCCTATAGGATACTATCCATCTTCTCCTCCCACGCAGAGAGTTGCTGCTGACAAAAAGCCAACAGTCTTTTGGCCTCTACCGCTTTCTTCTGATAGGCATCCATACTCAATGCTTCAGATGCTTCTAACTCCTTAACAATAGCCTCTAACCTCTTAAGGGCGTCATCGTAAGTTATGTTGTTTTTTTTATCGGCCTTTCCCATCTACTATCACTCCTATAGTATAAAACAATATCTTCATATCTAACCTCAGCGACATATTCTCCATATAGACAATGTCGTAGTTGAGTCGCTGTATCATCTTCTCCATCGTGTCTGTATATCCCACTTTGATAGGTCCCCAACTGGTCAGCCCCGGTCGTATCTTATAGAGCAGACAGTAGTAAGGGGCTTGTTGCTCTATCTTCTCTATGAAGTATCGCCTTTCAGGTCGAGGTCCCACGACAGACATGTCCCCTCGTAGCACATTCCACATCTGAGGCAACTCATCAATGCGATACTTGCGTAACACATGTCCAATAGGAGTGATGCGCGGGTCTTCTTCGGAACTGAGACAAGGAGTATCCGGCTCTGCATTCTCTGTCATCGTGCGGAACTTCAATATATGAAACGTTATACCATGCAAGCCCACTCGCTCTTGACGATAGATCACTTCACCGGGAGAAGAACACTTAACCAAGACAGCAACCACGGCATACAAAGGAGAGAGGACAACCAAAGACAACAACGATACTACTACATCACATGCCCTTTTGATACATAGTGCCGAGTCACTCATCTTATGCTCGGTGATACGTATCAGAGGCATGTCACTGACCTCACGGATACTCGCCGCACCGGTCAGCATGTCATACAACTGAGGGACAACAGAGATGTCCACACCATAAGGGTATATCCGATTGATGATAGTGTATATATCTTTCTCCTGGGTGTTGCCATTCAAATCTATGATCACCTCGTCTTGCGGATATGTAGCCTGCACCTGCTTGAACTGCTCCACCTCTTGTACAGAATGAATAGTATAGCATTTTTTATCTCCCGCAGGATACTTGCGACGCAATAGGTAGGTAACAAATAGCCGGGGTATATAACATCCCGCAAACTGTAGCAATATCAACACTACCAACGACACCAAGTAGCGATGGTAGTTCGTCACCGCATCGTCAATGATAATCAGAAAGAACGCACCTAATACGATGATGAGTGATGACAGTAAAGTCGTCTTCAGTTCCTGCATATAACTCTTGTGCAATGGTCGCAGATAATAACCGGATAAGTAGTATATAACAACACATCCTAACGGATAGAGAATAAGTGGTCTATAGAAATCAAATGCCGGTATCAGTATGGTATCTATACCAAAGACTTTCCCCTCATACACCATCCAACGAAAAAGCAGAAAACATAACCACACGACAACAGCAGAGAATATGTCTGTAATGACATATAGTAGTTGTTGTTTACGATGGTTATTGAGCCTGCTCATCTGTTATGCCCGAATTATGGTAATATGTTCTTGCTTATCAATCTTTATGATAGATGAGGGCTGATGGGGAGTCTTATCGTCACGCCGATAGAGGCAGACATAATCAACAGCCTCTATAATCTCCTTGCTTATCCCGTCGAAAGTATGGGGGGCAGGCTCTCCACTGATATTGGCAGATGTTGAGACGATGGGGTGATGAAGACCCTCACAGAGAGCTTTGGAGAAACGCTCTTCTGTAATACGGATACCTATGCTCCCATCCTCCGCTATCAGACTGGATGCTAAGTTCTTTGCCTGCGGATAGATAATAGTCATCGGACGTTGCCCCTCTGTGGCTGCCAACAATGTCCATGCTGTGTCCGGGATATGATGCACATACCCTTGCAACTTCCCTGCACCATCCAACAACACTAACATCGACTTGCAGTCTGCACGATGCTTAATAGAGAATATACGCTGTACCGCATGCTCGTTGGTCGCATCACAACCTATTCCCCACACCGTATCGGTAGGATATAAGATTACCCCACCCTCTTTCATCACACGGATGGCTTCATGTAAATCTGCCGTATCAAAACATGTTATCTTGCTCATAGGAATAGTAACACTCCACGACTGCGGGCGCAAAGGTACGGCTATTTTTGCATATACACAAACATATTACCTCCGCAGAATATAGGGTTTATGTATGGCTATCTTATCGTAGAGGTAACATAAGGGAACTGAGCATAACACCACAGCAATGACGAGTAGCAGGCGGACCCACAGCGATTGGTATATGCTTAGCGGCTGCTGACATACAAACGTGGTGAACCCTTTAACAAAACTGGCAACTGTCAGGTGTATGCCTAATATGACTAAAGTATGAGAGCCTATGTATTGCAACAATCGCAGAGTCGGCAGAGCGATGGACAGTAGTATGGCTATACCGGATAGTGCGACACAGCCAAAGATAGCAGCAGGTAGAGCATAGAGTATGTTGCCATACGAGTTTTCAAAGACGCGGGTCTCTGCTGTCTGAAGACTCAACACGATACAGAGAGTCATGGAAATGACAGTGATGAAAATAAGGTAGATAGGATGTGTCTGTGCATCCGTACAGGTATAAACATTCTGCCTATGCGAGACGAGGACATACCCAAGGTAGTAGAATAGCATCATGGTGAGCGCACCTCCTATAGCGTATGGCAGTGGCGGGACATGGGCGCATGACAATATATATCCTGTAGCCGATAGGCACAAGATGATTACGGGTAGCAGATATGCCTTATGCAGGGTTGAAGACAGTCGCCAGGAAGAGTAGAAGAGTAACTCTGCTACCATAAGACATGGCAGAAACCATAATGGCTTATAATGGTACATCCATGGTTCTATACCGAATAGGATACCGAGTAAAGGCTGGGTAAGAGACATCTCTGTCCCTGCATCGGCTCCATAGTGCCGTGCGATAATCAGCCAATAAAGATAGTTGATAAGGTTAAACAGTATATAGGGGAGTAATAGACGTACTGTCTTATGTCGTAAGAAAGAGGTATATGTAGCGTACCGCTCCGGGTGACTGAACAGACCGGAGAGAAGGAAGAACAGGGGTATGACAAACGAGCGTGCTATATGCCGATATGGGTCAAGGACAGGTATATGCAGCATAATGACCGTAATGATAGCAAATGCTTTGACGTAGTCTATCCACAGTACACGCGTGGGTGAGTTGGTTCTGCTCATGGGTTATTGAAATATATTGGTTACCTCATCCTCTGCCGCAACGGAGATATTGGCTATGTACAAAAGGCTGGGATACAAAAAGTCTGTTCGATATCTGCGAAAGCTATTGGCGTGCAGGGCTCGCACCTTCCGTGGATAACGCTCCGCAAAACGATCCGAATACCAGATAACGCACGCTGGGTATTTAGTCTCTTCGGCACCTGCAGCATGGAGGTAGTTGCCGTCTTCACCTAACGACTCCCCGTGGTCGGATAGGTAAAACACAACGGCATACCTGTCTTCGAACCGCTGTATCACAGAGTCTAAGAAGAAATCCATATAACGCACTGTATTGTCGTACGAGTTCACCACTTGTTCCTGACTGTTGCTCGTTACCACACGATTGTCAGTGATGGGCAAGAAGTGGTTATGCGACTCTGTCACGTGGTTGTTGTAGTACCAATGACTACCTATGGTATGCAGTATCATGAGGTTGTGCGGACACCCATAAGCGAGTTGTTGGTCGAGGTAGGGTAGAAGTTCCTCATCATACCATCCTGAGAAAACGAAGACCGACTTACCGGCATTGACCCATATAGCCGTGTCACACTCAGCAGGGAAATGGGCGAAGGTCTCGCCCATATCCTGGTTGGATATCCATGCCGTATGATAGCCCTCTTGACGTAGGATCGCTGCAAAACTGGTCTCGGTATATTGATACTCGGGATGCAGACTGTCTGCCCGTGTGAGTATCACAGGTACACTCGCCAGAGTGTGCGTGTATTGTGAGTAAATATGGGGCAAAGAGACGATGTTCCTACGCTGCGATAGCAGAGGGGTCGTCTCTCGAGTATAGCCGTTCAGTTGCAGATGGTCTGCACGCACACTCTCACCTATCACTAACACGATGTCTAATGTGTCAACGGCTGTCCCAACGCAATGATAAGCAGGTGTTGTACGCTCTGCTTCCCTACTTTGTCCTATGACACGGTATTGGCGCAGACTCTCCACAATATTCATCGGGTAGCGTTGGTTGAGACTCTGGTGCAACCGTGAGTTGCAGTGGTAATAGCCCCACAACAGCAATAAAGCAACTATGGCATGTACATAGGCATATTTAGGTGTCGGCAACCGCCATCGCCATACTGTCAGAAGTACAGATATACAAGCATTCACACCTATCCACAGTACCATCTGCCATGACAGCACACTCAACGCTTCTTGTGTGTTCGTATGGAAGACACAATCAAGAATGAGCGGGGTAACCGTTACCCGGTATGCCACTCTGTAGTAGGACACAGCCGCTCCTATTATCCCGTACACAGGGTAGAATACTGCCGTTACATACTTATTCAGTCCTGCGGCGTAAAGCAGTAAGAACGATAATAGACTTATCGCTCCCACGTAGCAGATGATAGTTAGTACCCCGCATACCCCATCTATAGGGTTGTCAAAGAAATCTGGCAAGACAACCGTCAAACCTATCCATATAGTGGCTACGACAACAAATAGTAGGTATGTAAGATAGGTCTTACTGCTCCGCATATCCGTCTGTTATTTATCCCTGATGAGACTCATGAACTCATCACGTGTCTCTTGTCGGTTGAAGGCTCCCGTGAAGTCACTCGTCGTGGTCAGTGAGTGTTGTTTCTGCACTCCGCGCATCTGCATACACAGGTGTTCGGCTTCAATGACCACCATCACACCCAATGGGTTGAGAGTGTTTTGTATACAGTCTTTTATCTGCGTTGTCATACGTTCTTGCACTTGGAGCCGACGGGCATAGACATCCACCACACGGGCTATCTTGCTCAGTCCTGTTATCTTCCCGTTCGGGATATAAGCTACATGTGCCTTGCCGAAGAATGGCAGAAGATGATGCTCACACAGAGAATAGAACGAGATATCTTTCACTACCACCATCTGTTGGTAGTCTTCCTCAAAGAGTGCCGAACGGAGGATAGCCTCTGGATCTTGTTGGTAGCCTTGTGTGAGAAACTGCATCGCCTCCCCCACACGTACGGGAGTGCGCAAGAGACCTTCACGTTGCGCTTCCTCTCCTATCAGGGTCAGTAGTTGTTGAATATGTTGGGCTATCTGTGCAGTCTTATCAGAATCTGGTATAAATGATTGTGTCATATGGGGAATAGGTTAGCGAATCAGTATGATCTTATCGGGGACTACGTATGTACTCCCTTGCAACTCCGGGAGGTCTTTCAATAGTATCTCTTTGTAACGTGTAGCCTCTTCACGCGTACGGAAGTTTCCTACACGTACTTTCCAAAACGGAGGTTCAGACAGGGCGTAAACAGGAACATCAAGCAGTGGCTCAAGAGTCTGCCGAAGCAGTAGAGCCTCGTTCTTGGCTGCCTGCTGTCTGTTGGACGAATAGACCTGTACACGATAGCCGTCTGTCTCCTGTTGTGTGCGCTGCATACCAAGACGCTTGTCTATCATCAGTTGGGTGACAGCAGAGTCCTGATAGACGACGGCATGCTGCATCACATCCGTGATCAGCACTACTGGCGTGGTATCGTTGTCGGCAGCCTCCTCCATCAGCTCCGCCGCATGGTCGGTAGGTGACGTGGCGAAGAGAAAGTGGGTACAGAACAACGATAGGATAAGTAAGATATGTCTCATCATTGCATAGTTAGTAGCGGAACGAACTACCACCTACGAACTCTCGTAAGAACGAGGTCGGGGGTATCTCCCGCTCAGGGATGGATTCAAAATAACTAAGTTCTTTAAGTAGTCTGTGTGCAGTAGTGTACTCATCACAATATTTGGGTACTTCATCAAGTATAGGCTCTGCATGCCGTTTGAGTACCGCCAATTCGAATAGCAGTGCAGAGTTGAACATTACATCTGCCTCCTCCTGGTATGGATACACCCATCTATCTTCTCCCCGTCTGACGCTGTCCAATCGTGCTATGGTCTCTCGAGCATTATATCCCCGGTATCGGTAGTCACGTATGATACGCCGCAAGAGCCGCACATCGGTGGTTGGTATCCAGTTGTGGTTATCAAGATTGACCGTAGTGAGCGAACTGACATATATCTTAAACTTGGCTGAATGGGGTATGTCTGGTGTCAGTTGTGGGTTGAGGGCATGTAGCCCTTCGAGTATAACGATGTTGTCATCATGTAGCTGTAGTGTGTTGCCACGATATTCACGTTTACCTGTCTCAAAGTTATAGAATGGCAACTTGATGGTTTCTCCATCCAACAGCTCCTTTAGTTGTTGTTGAAAGAGTGGTATGTCAATAGCATGCACATCTTCGAAATCCCAATCACCATTGTTGTCGCGCGGTGTGTCTTCCCTGTTGACGAAATAGTTATCCATGGAGATAACAACCGGTCGTATGCCGTTAACCATGAGTTGTATAGTAAGACGTTTGGAGAAAGTGGTCTTGCCCGACGAACTGGGTCCTGAGATAAGGACGAATTTAGGTCTGCCCCCTTCACGATTGGCTATCATATCGGCTATCTGTCCCACCTTCTTCTCGTGTAGTGCTTCAGATAGTTTAATCATCTCAAAACTCTTTTGGTTTTTACATGCTTTGTTGAACTCTCCTACGTTACCTATATGCAGTAGTTTGTTCCACCCCATATACTCTTTGAAGATATCAAACATCTTGTCTTGCACACACATATCTTCTAACCGTGTCGGCTGGTGTCGGCAAGGTATGCGCAGTAACATATCCTGGTGATAGGGTTCGACCTCAAAGATATTGATATACCCTGTGGAAGGCATGAGTGCCCCTGTATAATAGTCAATATAGTCGTCCATTCGGTAATATCGGCAATACGGGTTCCCCAATGTCTCAAACAAGTTCGCCTCTCCGTCTAATCTCTCACCAAACAGTCTTATGACCTCTTTGGTCTGTCGTTCCTCTGTCACGATAGGATGGTCTTCACGAATGAGTTTCCACATCTGTGCCTTGAGTTGGTTCACTAACTCAGGAGTGATAGGCATCTTCTCACCTTTCTGTCCACGTATAGTGCAGTAGTACCCTTTGCTGATAGGGTGTTCAATACGCAGGTCGTAGTTAGGCCATAGTTCGTGCACTGCTCGTGCCATGACCATACAGAGCGTGCGTACATAGCAACGCATACCACTCTCACAACTCGCGTCAATGAACTCAATGTCTTTAGGTTTGTAAACAAGGAAGTTAAGGTTCTGTACCTTGTAGTTTACTCGTGCTGCAATCACCGGATAGGGTAATTGTAACCCAACAATCTTGTACACTTCAAGCAGGGATGTTCCACATGGGATGTGATAGTACTGCCTGACATTTTTGCAGTAAATAGTTATCTCGTTTTGCATGGGCATACTGTTCCTTCGCTTTTTTTTCTTATTACCTCTGTGTTTCCTAAGCAGAAGAAACCGCCCGCAAATTTAGTACTTTTTCTGCATTCTTACAAAGCCGTCATGCAAATTGTGTTGCTTTTTCGTATTTACCGTACTGCATTTGCACACATGTACCCAAGCATATCAGCGAAAGAAAGATTAGATAGTTTGGTCTATTTCTATTGTACGGCAAAGGTTGTTTTCTTCCATTCCCCGCATGGAGAAACAAGTTATCAATCCCCAAAGGCATAGTCTTATGCTACGCCTCTGGGGATTGGTTTATTGGGTTACGGACGTCTGTCGTTTTCCATTCTGCACCTACGATTCTTGGCTTACAGTTCTGTGCCGAGGATAGTGTAGGTCTTGTTGTTGCGGAGAATGAGAACTTGTTCGTCGCGGAGGACTTTCTGCACAGCGGGTTGCGGGGCGGTGATGTCTTCTACGGCAGTGGCGTTGACAATGAAAGTATTGCACGAAATAGTGGATATCACATGGAGGTTCTCGTCTTCGGCGACTACACACCATTGGTACTCGCCTGCCTCATCGATGGTGCAAGAGGCTGCCGTGCTGCTGACAAGACCGGAGGCTACCTCCTTGCCCGTAGCGATGCGTGTGACGGTAAACAGATAGCGTGGGGCAATATCTTTTGCTTCCCATGAGAGGTAGACCGTATTGCCATTGACCGTACTCTGCAGATTCGTAGGTGTGTAGTCTTTGACGGGATCGTCATCATCGTCGCCACTACCGCCACCGCTGATAGCGGCTATCTGTATTTGTCGCGTAGCAGAGAGGTTCGTTCCGTCGGCAGTCGTAGCACAGACAGTGACAGTGCCTCCGTTGTTCGGAGTAACAGCAGTGAGCAGTCCGTTAGCGTCAATGGTAGCGAGGTCCGTACCACGGGTTATCTCCCACCGCACGGTCTTGTAGGTGGCGTTGGTGGGGAATATCTCCGCATAGAGGAACAGCGAAGGCTTGTCGGCGGTGGTGGCATACGCACCGTTTGCCGACAGAATAGACAGTCGTTCCGCATAGACGATGGTGCGTGCTGCCGTGCTATTCACTACATTCGATGTGCCTCGCAGCGTGGCTTGTATGCGTTGCGCAACTCGCCTTGCCGGAGCAGAGGTCGATTCATCACTATCGAGTATATACTCTATTGCGTAGCATGGCTTGCTGTCGTCCGGTGTAAGGTCCGTGTAAGAGGTGTTGCTACTGCTGATTGTGGTGAGCAGCGTCAGTTCGTCAGCAGTCGTACCTCGCAGGATATTGTACGACACCACTTCTGCACCGATGTAGTTGTTCCACAACAAGTTCCATGTGTTGTCCTGTATGCCCTGGTTAATAGTAAGATGGAGCGTTTGGTGCGGATTGCTCTGCGGCGTGAGTGTACCATCGGGCAGTACACCCGCTATGCAGTAACGCTCGGCTTTGGTGGAGGCGTTGGAGGTATTGTCGGTATAAGTACCTGTGGCAGCGGCTACGGTAGACAATTCGGCAAACCGGTTGCGTTGGTTCGTCTCCTTATAAACACGGATGTCTGTAAGGTAAGAGTATGCGGCTGCATCCCATGTCAACACATTCTTTCCTTCTGCATTCGGGGTGACGATGGTCAGTTGCGGCAGTTGGTCTTGCTCGATGACCTGCATACGCTGCTGTATGGTCGTCTCGCAACCACTGCTGTTGGTGAGTGTGAGTTGCAAGAAGATGTCCTCGCTACCCGCAGGCTTGTTCAAGGTAAGGCGGTTGCCCTCGATGTCTATCACGCCTGCAAAGGTGCTGACAGGTGTATAGTCGGCGTCGCCGGCATAGCGGGCATACCATGTGCAGGCGGCATCGGCAGGTAAGTCTAATGTCGTGGTGGCGTTGTTGATGTAGTAGGTAGGCAGGGTGTAGTCGGAGGTGTATTCCTCGACATAGAGCATGCGCTGGGTCGTCTCCGCATGGATAGTAAGACGGATGGTCTTGGTGCCTGCTGTTGTCCAATGCACTTGATAGGGGCCATAGCCACTGCCGCTGTCGATGATACCGCCGTCGAAGTCCCATTCGGGCGTAGCGGACTGCTGTGTGCCCGTGTAGGTGAAGGTGGCTTGGCCGAAAAGGCACACGGAGGTAGGAGCCGTTATCTGACTAACGGAGGCCACATGGGTAGTAACGGTGTCGGAGAACAGACTCAGTTTATTCTGCAGGTCGAGTGCCTGGACTGTTATCTCGTAGTCGCCCACCTCTATTTCGGTTTGCGGGATGAGGAAGCGTGTGGCGGATAGGTAGTGATACTCGGGCATATAGGCAGCGTTGGCGTTGCCTGCGTTCTGCGGCGAGATGAGGTAAGCACCGTTGCCCGATTGTCCTGCCCGCTTCACGGATAGGTTGTAGCGCATCTGTGCGGCAGGTGTGTGGTCGTCTTGTGCCGCGTTCCATTCGATGAGCAGCCCCTCGTCGGTTTGTACGGCACGCAGTCCAGTAGGCGCAGACGGGCGTTGGTTGTCGATACCGGTAACAGGATAGAGGTAAGGTTCCCTGGCGTAACCGTAATCGTCTTCTTGTGCTACTACTAACGCCATCCCATTGGCGGCAAAGTCGCGTAGATAGGAATAGGCTATTGTGCCCTCTCTCGGCAGCAGGAAGCCTTGTTGTACGACACCGCTCTCGCCCATGTAGTGGACATAGACATTGTTGATGTTCTCGCCCATCTTGGGATTGGGTTGCAGGGAGATGATATCGATATAGCCATTGTTGTCGAGGTCGGCAAATTGGTATATATCCGAGAGGCCATATCGGTCCACATAAAATGTCGACAACTCTCCAAGCGGCAACAGGTCAGGTGCAGAGAAAGATTGGTTCCGGTTGTTCCAAAGGATATAGGGAGCACCGTCTGCATAACGGCAAGCGAAGATGTCGTAGTACCCGTCATTGTCGAAGTCGATGAGGCGGGCGTTCTGCATGTCGTGCTTGTAGTTGTAATTCGTCGTTGCAGGACTGGCTATCTCTTGTGCAAAGGGAATGA
Source organism: Acidaminococcaceae bacterium (assembly GCA_963620225.1). GTDB lineage: Bacteria > Bacteroidota > Bacteroidia > Bacteroidales > Paludibacteraceae > Colicola. Next base: position 171,912 of record CAVEZM010000001.1, read on the forward strand.
AAACTTGCTCGAAGGTAAAGTTGCCTTTGTTTAGGAAAACAACCATGCCCTTGTAGGCGGTTTTGTAGGTACTGACATTGGGACTGGCATACAGACCGGCGATGTCGATAAAGCCGTCGTGGTCAAAGTCAATGTAGAAAGTTTGGCTATATGGGCTCTCTAATAAGACATCATTGAAGCGCCTGCGGTCGTCATCCGTCAGTATGTTATATTGCTTCTCTTGACGCACAAAACTCTCGCCGTCGTAGGACAGGAAATAGATATTCCCGATACCATCCGTCGAGGAGTACTCAATTATAGGTATATCATAGTATCCGTTGTGGTTGTAGTCCACCTTGCAGTAGTCGTAAATATCCGTATTGTCATTAAGCGAGTACTTTTTGATATTGTCGTCAGTCTTCTTGCCCGTGAGATTGTTGGTGCCGTTATGCGGCAGATAATACCCCAACTTATCGTATCCGGTAGCTGTTACCAAGAGGTCTGCCGCCCCGTTGTGTGTCCAGTCGAACCAAAAACAGTAGGGGATAGTGAGACCGGTATTCCATATACCGCCGGCTTTGGTGAAGGCATAGTTAGCGTCGCCTTTGTACACCACATTATCGAAAGAAGATGTAATATCCAGATAGCCGTCGAAGTTGTAGTCGTTCATTTCATAGCCGTTATCTTGACCGGACAGCATGTTGTATCGGTCGCTTGTCAGTTCGATGGCATCGTCCGTGCTATTGGGCATGACGGTAATGGTCTGTGTGGCTTGTGCGGTGCGTCCGTCGGGAGCGGTGAGAGTATGGGTAATAACTTTATCGCCTGCCGCAGAGAAAGTGATCTGTACGGTGCTGTTGGTCGTGGCAGTGCAGATACCGTCTTGCGCCGTCCATTGGTGGGTGTAGCCCTCGCCGGTAGGCGTGAAAGTAGCAGTGAGTGCCTTACCCTTTCCTATTGTTGTGCTGCTGAGAGTGAAACTGACGGGCAATGCCGTATGTTCGATAGTAGCCTCTTCGCTCCATACCGAACCGAGGTGCTGTGCATCGACGGTTTGTACGGCTACATAGATAGTACCGGCAGGATAGGAAGACAAGTCAAGGGTGTAGGTATGGTATTTGCCCATGTTCCCGTCCAAGTAGTTGCGTCGCGAGCCGTCGGCATTGGCGTGTGCGTGCAGTATATCTTGTTTGCCGGCGGCAGTGCCTACCCGCAGCGCATAGGTGAGGTCTGCCGTGGCCGTTTCGGCATCGGCACCGTTGCCCCAGTTGACAGTCAGTATGCCGTCGCTGTAAGACAGTTCCGGTTTTGCAGGTGCTGTGGGGGCTGTGTTGGCGGTGGCAACAGGCTTATGGATAATAAGCGGGTTGTCGCTACTGGATACGCCATCCACCCATATCTCCATAATACCATCATTATCGAGGTCTTCGGCATTGATACGGACAGAACCTAAACTGCTTCCATAATTCTTGCCAAGCGTGTAGAGTACTTGCGGTTCGGCAAAGGTCATATCGGCTTTCCCTTGCAGCCAAACGATGTCGGGTGTGCCTTCGCTTAAACTGCAATCGCCTTTATAGCAACTATACTCTCCGCGGAAAGCAAGCAAGTCGTAGTAGCCATCGCCATTGATGTCTTGGCAATTGGAGAAATAGAGGTTGTTGTCTCCATAGTCCTGCTCCTCGAGTTGCGTGAAGTTGCCTTTTCCGTCGTTGCGGAAGAACATCGTGTAGGCATAGCCGGTATTGTTGCGTGGTGCGGAGAAGGTAACGAGGATATCCACATCGCCATCGTGGTCGAAGTCGTAGCAGTAGATGTCGTCGTCCACTTGGATGTTCTCGTAGAGTGTGGTAACCTTGAACTCGCCATTCCCTTGATAAATAGCGGTCTGCAGTTTCGCACCGGGGAAGACGAAGTCTTGTATGCCATCGCCATTGAAGTCCGCCGTGAAGACAGCCCCATTAGTAGCGGTGTATATCCATTTGCCGTCGCCCATGTTGTAGTAAATGGTTCCGTTCGCTTCATCAATAAGGTCCATCAGTCCGTCTGCATTGAGGTCAAGCACTTTGGTGGGGGCATAGACTTTCTGCCCGATGCCCTGCGCTTGCTGTACAGCGGGGCTGTGCCGCTGCGGTGCACGCGCCAAGGATGCGCCGCTGAAAGTAGCCCCTGTATTCGGTACGGTGGCGCCGATAAGTCCGTTCCATTCCTGTACAGTGGTAGAGCCCCATGCGTTAGGGTCAAACTGCGCCTCGTATTCCTCTTTGGTCATGAGTTGCATGGCTTGTTCTACGAAAGAGCCGTCGGCTTGGCGGAGATTGATAAAGAGACTCGGGTTGGTGCCGTTGGAACTCATGCGGATATAGTCGATACGCCCGTCACAGTTGATATCCATATTGGTAGCACTGATGCTTTTGTTTTGCTGGGTAAAAGTACCGTCGGACTGAGAGAAAGCAATGCTGGCGTATTGATCCTGTGCGTTGTTGGTGGCTACAAAATCCATGATGCCATCACCATTGATGTCCTCAATGTAGTTTAGGCCGTAACCCACTAAGAAAACATTGGTACTCCAATTATCCAAACGCTCTGTTGCCGCAAAATAGTTGGCGTAGTTGGAGGTGGTATAGAATTTGCTGCCGTAGATATACGCTGCCTCTTTGTACCCGTCGCCGTCGAAGTCATAGAACAAGTTGGCGATAGGCAAGTTTGGATTGACAGAGGTTTGCGTTGCTCCGTCTGCACAGGTAGCGGATACCGAGAAGTCTTTTATCTCCCAATAGTAAGCACGTGTCTTGTCATTAGGGTCGGAGATATAGTGGAACGCGAAACGCACACTATCCGTCAGCAGGGAAGCCGGAATAGACACCTCCACTTCCGTATACTCGGATATACCATAAGCAGAGATGGGCAGTTCTGTCCATACACCATCTGCAATCGTGACATTGCCATTGCCTTGTGTCCATGCCGTAATAACACTTGGCTCCATAGTTGTTGCCAACAGTTTGACAAACTGCCCTACATCGGTGGTGTCGGTAGCTTTATAGAGTTGGTGATAGAAAGTGAGTGTGGCGGATTCATAGCCTGCTAATGCAAAGGCGGGCGAGATGAGCCAATCACTCTCGTTGTCGCTACTGTTGTAGCCATTGATAACCGCCCCGTAAGAATTCGCTTTCCAACGCAGGTAATCGCCTGTCTCGCTAAAGATAGTGAAGTCTCCCTCCGTGCGATCGGTGAAGGCACGCGTGTAGAGGAGTGGTGAGCAGTCGTCTTGTGCGTGAACGACCATTGCCATATTGCATACCACGCAAATGGAGAGGAGTGTGAGAGTACAAAACTTTTTCATAAGGCTATGATTTTATGGGTTCATCGAGATATGAAATGCTTAACTTGCGCAAAGGTACAACTTTTTTTCGGGATTTGCAAATATTATGCACTTTTTTCTCTGTCCAATGGGAGATTAGATACAGAAAAGTGCCAGCCGTGAATCGGCTGGCACGTGGTGAGAGATAGATTGTTGTGCAAAGTTACTTGACTACCTTGGCGGTGAGGTCGTTGCACTGAACAATATACACGCCGTTTGTCCAAGCCGTAGTAACGATGGTGTTTGTGCCTGCTTGACCTACTACCTCTGCTATACACTGGCCGGTGAGGTCATATACACATATCGTACCCGCCTCGGCAAGATAGACTTGCAAGTGGTCGACTACGGGGTTCGGATATACCACCAAACTATTCCCTTCCGCCTCATCGAGCGAGGTGGTTTCTTCGGATACCACTACATGGAGCGTGGTCTCGGCGGATTTCATATACGGGTCGGCATTCTTGTAACGCCCCGTCTGCAACAGCGTGAGGTCTGCCGTACCCACCTTGTCCTCCGCAAAGGACAGTGTCAAGTCGTCGCCATTGATAGTAGCCGTAACCAAATCGGGATTGGTGTTCGCCTTGACCGACTTGGCAAAGGTAACATACGAATTGGCAGGTTTCTTCCATGTAAAGACATCCTTTAGCGACAGCACCTTGTCGTCGGCATTCTTGGCAACCATGACATCTTCCATCGGGTGCGCATAGATGGTATAAACTGCCGGACGGAAAGTAATGGTGTACGCCTCGTACTCGACCGAAGCACCCCAGGAATCGATAGCCTCCGCATAGACATGCACCACCGAGTCTTCGCCCAACTTGCCGACCAAAGCGGCAGGGAACTTGCAGGAGAACTTGGCACCGTTCGCATAGGACAATTCCGGTGTAAGCCAATCGGCATAGCGTGCCCAGTTCTTAAGATAGACATTGTCGATATTGTTCTCCGTATCCGAAAAGGAAGTCTTGGTTATCGTTTTGGAATAGGAAGAGGTAGCGAACTCGTTGATACCTATGGTTTGCGTTACCAGTGTGGACTTGCGTTGCGGTGCGTTGTTGCGCTCCAACTCGTCACCCATTGCCATTGCTTCCGGACTGGCACCCACGCCCGTGAACGAGCCTGCTACCGAGAAGTCGGCGTTGTAGATACGCCCTTCGCCTGCACCGCTCCACGCGCCATAGGCGACATAGTACAGACCCGTCCCGGCATCACGCGTGCTGCCCATTGGCGAGAGCCCTGTAGCAGGAGTTGCCATAAGGCTTTCCGTAGCGGTTACACCCGTCCGGGTGTTGTATGTCACAAACGCCGTTTCGGTTGCCAAGAGGATAGAGTCGCCTGTCATGGGGTCGATAGCCGCAGGAGCCGACAAGAACGACGACGGCAGGTTGGTTGCGGTTTCGGTAAAGGTATTGGTCTTTGTATTGAAAGCAAGGACTGCCGATTGGACGGAATAGTTGTCGCGACGGATGGCGTAGATGAGGTTGTCCTTCGGTAGGAGTTGGCTGACATTGAGCCCTGCCTTGCCAAGTGCGACTTCCTCGGTGAGCGTGAGCGTCGTGAGGTCGATAATCGCCATACTGCTCGTGGTACCCGCATAGCCGCCGTTAACAAGCACATAGGCTTTGGTGCCGACCACTGCAATGTCGGTGGCTTGGTCGGATACGGCAATCTTGCGTGCCAACGAGAGGTCGGTCTTGTTATAGACGCGCACATTGTAGCCGTCCTCGGGCGCATAACTGCTATTCTGTCGCGTAACAAGCAGCCAGTTCTTATAGACCACCATCTTGTTGTTCAGACCATAGCCCGACTTGCCCTGTCCGTCGTCCCACTGCGTGATGTCCTGGCAATAGCGCAACGCCACCTGCTCACCCGTCGAGGTATTGAAGCGGGCGATATAGTTGTCGGCGGCTACATAGGCGTAGGCACCATCAATAACCAGATCCTGCACCGAAGTGGCATTGAGCGTACCGACAGAAGAAGTCTGTTGGCTCTCGGTATCATACGCCAGCAATTCCGTAGACTGCGTACCGCCGAAGACACCGCCATTGACAAAGAACAAGCGTTTGTTCTGCGGCAGGATATCGCCCTGATAGTAGCAGAACGGCTGCAGCAAAGTGAACTCCTGCTTAAGTGCCGTCAGCACAAATTCTACCGTATCCGTACCGAAGTCATCTTTCGTAAATGCGATGGAGAATGTCTTGTCTGCAGCATTCCACTCCACTTGGGCTTTTGTACCCTTGTTGGTGCAGGATTTGAGTTGGATGGTAGCTCCGTCGGCATCGAAAAGATCGGACAGCGCATACTCCGCCTCCGGTGTCTTGTAGTCAAGCACAACGGGGTTGTTCTTCAGCGAGACAGCCGGCTCTTTGACAATGACAAGGATAGAGTCGTAGAGGGCAGGATTGGTATTCGAGTAAGCATAGAGCATGGTGCGCCCCGCTTTATCGGCATGGAAAAGACCGTTCTGAACGGTACCTATTTCGGGGTTCGAGGTGGTCCATGTATAGGTGTCGTAGGTATAGCGGTTTGCTTTCAGGCTGTTGATATACTCGCTTATGTTGTCCACACTCTGCGCTGTGATATAGGTATATTCGCCCACATAGAGCGAAGTGCTGTCGTTGGACGCCATGGAAGCGTTGCCCTCCATCTCGAGCACCACCCCTGTCAGTTCGACCACGCGCAGACGCACGGAATCGCGTGCCACGACGATGGTATCATTGGCTCCACAAGCCGTTAACTGGGTAAAGTGCACATACACTTGTCCGCCATGGGTCGGTGTAAACTTGCCCGTCTGGTCTATCGTACCGCAGGAGTCGTTGGACAGACTCCATTGCGGAGTGCCCTCGTTGCAGGGACGCCCGTTCCTGAAGAGCAGGCCCTCGTATTGGACAGGCTGCCCCACCACGGCTTTGAGTTGCGGAATGCCGATATAGTGCGCATAGTAATTGCGGTGCGTGTAGGTCGGGTCCGGCGTAACGCGCTGTGCCCAATTGACCTCCGTGGAGAGTTCGCCGAGCCAACCGCCGTCTTGGTTTAGAGAGGTATAAACCTTCACCCATTTGACCGTGTCGAGGGCGACATAGTTGCCGTCCTTATCCACTGCCCAATCGAGGTCGAAGCCGTCGCCGCCTTTCGCCATCGTAGTCGTATAGGGGTTGTGTACTTCGTCTTTGATGGCTCCTTTGTTGTCGCAGTAGCCAAAGAGTTGGGCACGGTAGTTCTCGATATAACTGGGTGTACTGAGGTCAATGCAGCCCTTGATGAGGTTCCCTGTATAGGTAATGGAATCGTAGTGATTGTTCGGGCTTTCAAACGCATAGTCGCCAGGGAAATAGGACTGCTGGTGGAACTGGTTGGTACGCATTGCCCCCGTCGTGCCGTCATCGCAACGGTAAAACATCGTGTGCCGTCCGTTGTAGTAGGGGTTGTAGTAAGTCATCGAGACATTCTTCCTGGTGGTCGAGAGGTAGTAGTCCGAGCCTGCCAGTTCGTACCATGTATCGTCGGGCAGACCGTTGTGGTTCTCGTCTTTCATAACCATCACGGCACCGGGTTCCGTCCACACGCCCTGTATATTGGCAGCAAAAGAGTTGCCATGGATCGTAAAATCCACACCATAGGGGTTGTGCGGGTCGTTGACAATCGGTTGGGCAAATTCCAAGATGACATAGCCGCCGAAGCCGCCCAACGAAGCGACGGTACCGTTCGCCCCCACGCAGTAGGTGGTATGCGGTTGGGCAAAATTCGTCCCGACGAACTGCCCGGGAGCGGGCAGGAAATCAATCATTCGGGTAGCGTAGGTGTTGTCCACTGCCGTGTCCGCCCTGGCTACCGCCGGCATGGCTGACAAGAAAGCAAGCAGCGTGCCGACAAGGGTAATTCTACTTTTCATACTATTTTATTATAAGTTGTATATTGTTCCTGCAAAAGTCAGGTCTCGGGCAGGATAGTCATGGCAGAAGAACCCGCCCATAGACCTGACTTTGTGAATAATACGCCTACTGCTTGATGAAACGGAACACCACCGATTGAACATACAGCAGGTAGGTGCCTTGCGGCAGTGCGCTGACATCAAGCGTTGCTTCCGCTGCCGCAAGCGTGGTGCAAACCATCAATTGTCCTTGCAGGTCGAAGATACGCACCTCAGCAGCGGCTGCGCCCTCGATATGCAATGTCTCACGCGTCAGGGTCGGGAAGACGCGGACAGCGGTCGCCTCCGACGGACGGCAGCCGGTCGGGGTAGTGTTCAGCCACTCGTAGGCTCCAATGGTGGGTACTGCCGCACGCACACGCCCTGTGATGTCGGTGGTGATGAAATCCAATGGCTTGGCACTGACCAGGTTGCCTTTGTCCATCGGGCGAAGCACATCGTCGGACACAAAGGTAACCGCCTCGCTAATGTCGCTGGTGCTGCCAATAGCCGTGCGCCATTCGGCTATATCGGAGTAGCCGGTGCTGCCGATTTTACCAAAGTTATTGCCTTCGGAATAGAGAAGGTTGTTGTCGAAAGCAGTGATGTAACTCTTGCTTGATGTCCATACTGCGTCCAAATAACTGCTATGGAACAAGTTGTTGAAGATTTGCAGATTCGTACCTGCTCTCTGCACAAACAGTGCGTAGGTATTGTCGCCCGTGGTGCGCACGGTGTTGTTCGCGAGGACCACATTTGTCTGTGCCTTGTTGATGTAGATACCATACGATGCACTTTCGGCAGTGCAATGCAAATCCACTACATTATTGTAGATGTGTGCTGGTGCAGTTTCGGTGGCAGTGATGTCGCGCAAATAAAGACCGTGGCAGACATTGGTTGTGCAATTCACATAGATGTAGTTGTTGCTGATTTGTGCGCCTGAGGATAGCCTCAAATCAACAGCCCATGTACTCTTATCGCCTTCCAAGGTCTTGCGGACGGTGTTCCCATCCACTACAGCATCGGCTTCGCCCAATGAAATGAGTATCGCCTGTGCACCCTGACGCTCAAAGGTATTACCGATGATATGTGCGCCTATCTGCTTCGTAGTCCAGTTGCCGCTCACCGTTACGCCCGTATAGCCGCCTTTGAGCAGCGAATGGCTGAGGGTGAAGTAGTTGTTGTTCGTGGTTTCGTTTGCCGAATTGGCATATACCAATCGCATGGCGGTACCCGCTGTGTTCTCGGCACGGTAGATAGAGCAGCTATCGATGGTAACATGCTCGGACTTGTTGTCCACAAGCACGACAGTGTGGTAATTTTCGTTGCCGGTGGTCAGCGTCAAGTTGCTGAGCGTGATGTAGTCTGCACCGTGGATGGTGAAGACACCCTGCGTCTCATCGCCTGCCGGAGACGACTGCGCCACATATTTGTCGTAGGTAACCACCACATCTTCCCGGTTGCCTGTGAGCGAGCGTAGCGTAACGCTGTGGTCGGCTGAGGTGCCACTGACTTCGGGCATGGTAACTTTCTCGGTATAGGTACCCGGTTCGATAAGGAAGGTTACCGCACTCTCGATGCCGAATTGCAGCGCATCGACGGCGGCCTGTATGGTAGCGAAATCAGCCTCGCTGCTTGTTCCTATGCGGTAGGTGCCGTGCAGTCCGCCAATGACTTTGAACGAAGCAGTAACCGTGTTTTTCGGTTGCGTAGCCGCTCCGTTCACCGCCACGGTCTTGAGCGTGGCAGTGGCGGTACTGTTCTCTGCGGTCTCGGCGGGGATATCCAATGTAATCCAGTAGTAATGCGTACCGCGCTCGTTGATGGCATCGGCTGCTGTTACCGGATTGGTTGTGCCAAACGAATGGAGTGTGCCAGTCTTGTAGATTTTCACCGCACTGGCACCGAAGGTGTTTTCGACCACAAAGTTGTCAATTGACAGCGGCGTGCGGTCGCCCGACACATGCATAGCTGCGCAAAGCACCTTCACATCTGTACTGCCGCGCAGGACCACATCGCCCGACACATCGCTCACCACGACAGAGTCCAGTGTGAGGGGTTGCAACGCGTGGCAGGTAACCTCAATCTCCCAGCCGTCGGTCGCGATGGAGCCTTTGCTCTGGAAGTTGACCGTGAGTGCGCCGCTCTCATCGCTCGAGATGATTACCTGCTTGTCAATGTCTTTGGTGTAATAACTCAGACTGACATCGGCTTGCTCTTTGGTGGTCGTGCCGTAGTAAATATAGAACATGTCGGCACCCGTTATCGCCCATTTGTTCACTTTCAGTTGAATGGCGGTATTCGCCACCGTCGGAACGAATGTTACCGTGCCGCTTGTGCCGACAGTTATCTTGGCGTCCTGCCCGCCGTCGTCGTAGAAGAGCAGCATGTTCTCATCCACATTCACGGTGTTCGTGCCGGTTTGCAGCAGATAGATATTGCTTATGGTGCGTCCGTGGTCGGGCAGTGTAGTTGCCAACGCACTACCGCCTGCCGTTATCTGCACGCTCTCCAATTTCACAACGGTGTTGAATGCGGCATTCTCCTTCACATTCACCGCCAAGGTCATGGCATTGTCGCCCTCGATCAAGGTGAGGTCGGGCGTGAGGGTCAGTTCGGTAGTGCCGGCCGTTACCTCGGCTTGGGCTATCACTTGGTCATCCTGCAACAGCACCACCGAGTCGAGGGCGGCGGCACAAGCATTGCTCAGCGTTACCTTCACACCGTTCAGCATGAGGGGTGTCAGTGTGCCTTCGGTGGTGATGGCGACATCGATGAGAGCAGCATGTTTCTGGTTGCGCACCACGGCTTTGGTCGAGGCTACTTGCAGTTCCGAACTCTTCACCGTCATGGCGATGGGTGTGTACTCACTCACGGTGGCGTGCCAACCTGCTTCGGTGTAGTACGGCATATCTGTGTTGGTGTTGAAGACAATGGTGATGGCACCGTCCTCCGAGGTGGAGCGTATCTTGTCAGGACCCACTTGGCAGTTGGTAGCGTCGGCCTGCCACAACAGTTCGCCCGAAGTGTCTGCGCCCGCGTAAATTTTGTAGTCGGCGCGTACCCCATAATAGGAAGACGACGAGTACTCTACCGCAAAGTCGGCAAAAGTCATTTCGATGATATTACCTG
>CAVEZM010000001.1:182701-201072 GCA_963620225.1 Acidaminococcaceae bacterium
TTATTTGCGCAGCGGTTTCGTTGGTACTGAAGGTCATGGTTTTCAACACTTTCGCCGGTTCGGTGTTCTCGGTTGTCAAGCCAATGGTCAGTATCGGCACATCGGTTGTAGTGGCAGCCACGCTCGCACTGCTTGCGCGTGCCACGCTGCTGCCCGTGATGGTCATTGCCACTGGCTCAAACTCGCTTGCTACACCCTCGAAGCCGCTGCCTTGAACATAACTCGACGGCGTCAGACTCTTCAGGTAGAGGGTTAGTGCACCGTTGGAAGCGGTACTTTTCAGCACCCTATCGGCAGGCTTGTCCCTCTCGGCAGTGAACAAAACTTCGCTGCTTGTGGCATCGCCGTTGTAGATTTTCAGTACATCCTGATTGCCTACGCTCACCGCCGAGGAAGTATAGAATATACTGATATTCTTCAAATCGAGTTGCACTTTCTTGCCTGCGGTAGCGGGCAAAAAGGTAACCCACCCTTCAAAGTTATTGCTGATTTTACCTTCCGCATCGCCATCGTCATAAAACTTGATATTTCTGTCGACATTCACCGTCAGTTTCTGCCCGTTTACCATCAAGATGATGGGTTGCACGGTGAGTGTGGCGGGTGTGGTGGTGGTAAGTGCGGTGTAGCCGTTGGCGGTGGTAATACCTATGATGGCAAGTGTGGCTTGTGCGTCTATGGCAGCCGTGCCGAGTACATCGCCGCCGATGCAGTAGCGATTCTCGCCCGCGCCGAGTGTTTGTGCTGTCGTTGGCGTAATAGTGTATGTGCCGCTGTTCTCGCTGATAGTACTCTTAATCTCGGTGAGTGCTGTGGTGCGTTCGGCATTGCCAGCATACAGTTTCAGGGTCGTAGGGTCAAACACCGTGCCGCCTGTCTGTGCCAGCGTGAAACGGACGCTCTTCAGCGAATCGGGGTGTGAAAAACCCTCAGTGGTGATGTTTACTGCCCCAAAGGTAATGCCTTGCTTTCCCGCATAGATATCGTCCTTCACCTCGATGTAGTCTGTGGTCGCCGCGCTGATGGTCATATCCTTCACCTCTATGGCGCGTACGATGGCTTTCCAGCCCTTGCTTTTTGTGGGATTTCTGAAATAAAAACAGCAACTTAAGGCTCCCGTTGCATCGGTGGATGTGTAGGTGAGATTGGAATATGTACCGTCCAATTCCGCCAAGCTATTATCGGTAATCGACGAGAATGAGTTTGTCTGTACGCCACTCGTTGTGGTTGGATACTCTACTTTTGTAGTATCAAACACACCATTATAGATGTAGAATTTTGCATCCCATGTAGTACTAAAACTGTGTACATCTACTTCTTCAAATACAATTTGAATGGCGTAGTTCTCTTGCGCAGGTTTGAAGATTGTAGTCGCAAACGAGTTATTGTAGGTCGAAGCAGCAATATCGTCCGTGCCTTTGTAGTCGTAGTAGGTGACGGGGTTGTCCTTGTCCACCGTTACGACCTGTTTACCGAACTGCGGCATGAGTACATCGTTGGCTTGTACGCCGCATGGGATGAGGGTCATCAGTCCCAGCCATCCGCATAGAAAGGATTTCTTTTTCATCTTGTTTTGATATTAGTTGTTGTCACTGTTGTTTGCGTAGGTGGTGTTGTCTGCGTAAGTTGGCTTTGGTGCTAACCCGCATATACAAAAAAGCCGTTTGGCGGATGTCAAACGGCGTGTCGAATAAGCACTTGCGATGCTACCCTCGTGGGGGTGCGTGGTTGTTGTTGTCGTTGCTCTTACCTCGAAAGCATGTTTGACATCTGACATAGGCAGGTCTTCTGACTTGTTTTTCTCGATTGCGTCTTCCCAACAGAGTAGTAATTGTCTGTCAGTGACTGGTTTTGCGACCGAGAGAGGCGGTTTTTACATTCTTGCGAATGCTCATCCTCTATAAACTCACAGCAGCGGGACTGTTCGGGATTTGCACCCGATTCCCTTTTAACATCCGACATAGCAGTAACATTTTCTCTTACTCTCAACTCGGATGACCTATCCAGTTTGTATTATGTGTTCTGCACCTCGGTGCAGGCTTTTGCTCCCAAAAGCGCCGCAAAGGTACTACAATCACATTATATGTACAACATGTTATCAACAAAAATCTTCTACCTCAGTTATTTCTATAGAATATCAGCACTTTACATTGCTCATAAACATTAGGGATTTAGTAGTAAGTGGGGGCTGTATCAGTTGTTAGGGGAAAGAGTAATCTAAGAATTATTTTACGTGGAGAGGATAAAAGATTTGTATCATTCAGAACAAAGTAGTACCTTTGCTTGATTTTTTGTTTATTACCTTAATAGCGCATTAACTTTTCATTGTTATGAATACCTTGCAAGATATCACAGCAGTCAAGTTGCTACAACTCAAAGCCATCAAGTTTCAACCACTTAATCCTTTTGTATGGGCAAATGGTTGGCGTGCTCCTCTCTATTGTGATGACCGGAAGGTACTCTCCTATCCCAAAATGCGTGACTTTATCCGTATTGAACTGGCTCGTATGGTAGCAGAGATGTATCCGGATGTAGATGTGATTGCCGGAGTTGCCACGAATGCTATTGCACATGGTGTATTGGTAGCGGAGCAACTCAGTTTACCTTTTGTGTATGTCCATCCCACCCCTAAAGATCACGGGTTGGAGAATCAGATAGAGGGGGACCTGAGACCTCGTCAGAGTGTAGTTATCATAGAAAATCAAGTTAATGTAGGTGTAAACTGCCTTAAGGTTATTGAGGCTATCCGTAACAACGGATGCAAAGTAATGGGTATTGTTACTATATTTGATTATGGTTTCCTCGCTACACGCAAGAAATTCGAGAGAGAGGACGTGCCTCTGACATCTCTGACAGACCTGACAACTACTCTTAAGTATGCGGCAAAGATGGATATCATCAATAAAGACCAGTACAAAGCCTTACAATCATGGCAGCGGCATCCCTCCAAATGGGAGAAATAACTATGGCAGAAGCAAAATACGAGAGCAAAACAGGACGAATAGTTGCGCCCGATTACGCAATATACAGTGTTCTAAGTAACTTGGAGAATCTCAACCGTATACGTGATTTGATACCGCAAGATAAGGTCAAGGAGATAGAGATAACCTCTGACTATGTCAAGATGGCTGTGGATGGTTTGGCACAGAAGATAGTGATCCGTATTGTTGAAAAAGAAGAGTACAAGATCATCAAGTTTGGAGCAGAGAATATACCTATTGCTGTCAATGCATGGATCCAACTCAAACAGGTTGCAGACAATGATACTCGCATACGTATCACGTTGCATGCGGATATACCGATGATGTTTCGGCTTATGCTTGACAAGAAGATGCAGCAAGGGTTAGACCAAGCCGTTGATATGCTATGTCAGTTACCCTATACCCATTGGAATTGATATGAGGAACAAACGCAAAAGACTACGCATCCATCGTGAGGGGAGGAACTTCATCTTCATCTTGACGTTGCTTATCTTTGTCTTCAATATCCTTGTGTTTCTCTTTGTTCCGCATTGGGCTTTTGCCATCACTGTCATACTAACAGCCATGTTGTTGATGTTCGTTACCTATTTCTTCCGCAACCCTGTACGAGCATTAGAGGTGGATGACCCGAATTTCATTATTGCACCTGCCGATGGGCATGTGGTAGTTGTAGAGCCCACTATGGAACATGAGTATTTTCACGAGCAGCGACTACAAGTCAGCATCTTCATGTCTCCATTCAATGTACACGCCAACTGGTATCCCATCGAGGGTACTATTCTTGTTTCCGAGCATCAGAAAGGTCGTCACAAGGGAGCATGGTTGCCGAAGTCGAGCACTGAGAACGAGCGTTCTTTAGTTGTCATAGAGACACCTAATAAAGTGCAGATTGCGGTACGTCAGATAGCGGGAGCGATGGCGCGACGTATAGTCACATACGCCAAGCCTGGTAAACAATCGCATCGTAATGAGCATTTGGGTTTCATTAAGTTCGGGTCGCGGGTAGATATGTACCTGCCGATGAACACGGAGATGTTTATTGCTGTAGGGGAGTTGGTACGTGGTAACGAGACTATCATAGGACGGTTAAACGATTAAACATATACTACTATGGATAAATTTGAAGAACTCTTTGCACAGTATAATTGTGCACTCAACGACGAGGCTGTCAAGACGGCTACGGCAGAGATACTGAACGCACATTTCGCCGAGAACAATAACTGCGAGGTGTGGAAACAATGTCTTCATCAGATAGACCTGACGACGCTCAATGGTGACGACACCACCGCCAAGGTGGCTACTATGGCTCGGAAAGTCAATGACTTTCCTAAGAATTTCCCCGACATACCCAACGTGGCAGCGATGTGTGTCTATCCCGCTTTGGTGGAGGTTGCGCACGACACTCTGACGGAGCCTGTCGGCATCGCTGCTGTGGCTGCAGGGTTCCCCGCTTCGCAGACGTTTATCGAGATAAAAGTGGCAGAGGCAGCCATGGCTGTGGCGGCTGGTGCAACGGAGATAGACATCGTGATATCGATTGGCAAGTTCTTGGAGGGCAAGTATCAGGAGGTGTTCGACGAGATATCCGAGATAAAGGCAGCGGTGCGCTCTGCGCACCTGAAGGTAATACTTGAGACGGGTGCACTGAAGACTGCAGAGAACATCTACAAGGCGTCTATCTTGTCGATGGCAGCGGGGGCTGACTTTATCAAGACTTCAACGGGAAAGATTGCAGTCAATGCTACACCGGAAGCCACGTACGTGATGTGCCATGCTATCAAAGACTGGTACGAGAAGACGGGCGAGAAAGTATCGTTCAAGCCTGCAGGAGGTGTCAGCACCACTGAAGAGGCAGTGCAACACTATACGTTGGTAAAAGAGATAGTAGGTGAGGGTTGGCTAAATAATCAATCGTTTAGGTTCGGTGCAAGTCGTTTGGCGAATAACCTACTGACGAGTATTATGGGTACAGAAACAAAATACTTCTAATGAACAAGGTAGTAGAGAAACATTTTTTCTCGGACAATGTAGCGGGGCTTGTGATAGAGGCTCCGCTTATTGCACGTAACCGTCGTGCAGGTCACTTCGTCATCGTGCGTGTGGATGGTCTTTCAGAGCGTATGCCGCTGACTATTGCTGATGCGGATACGGAGAAAGGGACTATCACGCTTGTCGTGCAACGTGTGGGTGTCAGTAGTGCCAAACTGATAGCACTGAATGTGGGAGATGAGGTGGCAGATGTAGTAGGTCCGTTAGGCAGAGCCACGGATATACAGAACTTCGGCACGGTCGTATGTGCCTGTGGTGGCGTGGGTGCGGCACCGATGCTGCCTATTGCGAAAGCACTGAAGAAAGCGGGCAACCGTGTTATCACCGTCCTCGCTGCTCGCACGGAGGGGTTACTGCTGCTACGAGAACCGTTAGCAGCCACATCCGATGAACTCCTCATCATGACCGATGACGGTTCTGCAGGACAGAAAGGTGTGGTGACGGTAGGTATCGAACAAGTCGTCAGCCGCGAGCATGTGGACAAGTGCATCACTATCGGTCCGGCTATCATGATGAAGTTCGTGGCTCTCACCACCGCCAAATATAACATCCCCACCGATGCCAGTCTGAACACTATCATGGTTGACGGCACAGGGATGTGCGGTGCTTGCCGTGTGACGGTAGGCGGTAAGATGCGTTTTGTATGCGTAGACGGACCTGAGTTCGATGCCCATCAGGTGGACTTTGATGAGATGCTGTCCCGTTCGCGGTCGTATAAGCCCGAAGAGATGGCAGCCTACGAGGCATACCAATATCAGGCAGACCGGATGGATGACAGTCGTGATGCAGAATGGCGCAAGACTCTCCGTACGAGTATGAAAGCCAAAGAACGCACTGATATCCCACGGGTGAAGATGAATGAGTTATCCCCTGAGGTGCGGGTCACCAGTCTGCAAAAGGAGGTCAATATAGGACTGACGGATGAGCAGGCATTGGTGGAGTCGAAACGTTGTCTCGACTGCGCCAACCCTACCTGCGTTCAGGGTTGTCCGGTAAATATCCATATCCCCGACTTCATCAAACGTGTTGAGGCGGGAGATATTGATGGTGCTGCCCGTGTCATCAAACAGAGTAGCACACTGCCTGCTGTCTGTGGCCGGGTATGTCCACAGGAGAAACAGTGCGAGGCGCAGTGTATACATCTCAAGATGGGACATCAGTCAGTGGCTATTGGTCATCTCGAACGTTACGTGGCCGACCATGCCACGAGCACTGATGGTCAGACGATTACCGCACCTATGGGTAAGAAGATTGCCGTAGTGGGCAGTGGTCCTTCGGGATTAGCCTTTGCCGGCGACATGGCTAAATACGGTTACCGAGTGACGGTGTTTGAAGCCCTGCACGAGATAGGCGGTGTATTGAAATATGGTATCCCTGAGTTCCGTCTGCCGAATAGTATTGTCGATAAGGAGATTGACGGACTACGGCAGTCAGGTGTGACTTTCTGCAAGGATATTATCGTCGGTAAGACGATGACTATCAACGACCTGCAGGCGGATGGATACGCTGCTATCTTTGTCGGTAGCGGTGCCGGTCTGCCGCGGTTCATGGGTATCCCCGGTGAGAACCTCAACGGTGTGATGTCGTGCAACGAATACCTGACCCGTGTCAACTTGATGGATGCGTCTTCACAAAATACTGACACACCGCTACTCTACGGCAAGAACGTAGCCGTCATCGGTGGCGGCAACACGGCAATGGACGCTGTACGTACTGCCAAACGCTTAGGTGCCGAGCGGGCGATGATTGTCTATCGCCGTTCCGAAGAGGAGATGCCCGCTCGTATAGAAGAGATACGTCACGCCAAAGAAGAGGGTATCGAGTTCCTCACGCTGCATAACCCTATTGCGTATCATGCCGATGAGAGCGGCAGAGTCAAGGAGGCAGTGCTGCAAGTGATGGCATTAGGTGAACCCGATGAGTCAGGCAGACGCAGTCCTGTCCCCGTAGAGGGGCAGACGCTGACGCTAGCGACCGACCTTGTCATCGTGAGTGTAGGTGTCAGTCCTAACCCGTTGATACCTAACACAGTAAACGGATTGGATATCTCAAAGAAAGGAACGATAGTGGTCAACGATGCCATGCAGTCGTCGATACCTACTCTCTTTGCGGGAGGCGACATCGTACGTGGCGGTGCCACGGTGATACTCGCCATGGCTGACGGACGACATGCAGCTAAGGCTATGCACCAATATCTACAAGATCATTAAGAGGGGCGTTCTTTTTTCGACAATAGATACTCCGCTATCTGCACCGCGTTCAAGGCGGCTCCCTTGCGTATCTGGTCTCCTACGCACCAAAAAACCAGTCCGTTAGGGTTGGCTATATCTTTTCGCACACGCCCTACGTAGATATCATCTGTTCCACTCACGAACAACGGCATGGGGTACGGGAAGACCCCGCTCAGGAACGCTCTGTTATTTGCAGAGTCTTTGCCTGGGAACTCTTGCTCTGTCTTGGGAGCCTTGCCTACCAATGACAAGTCATCCACTAATTGTACGCCCTGTGTATGTGCGAGAGCATACTTAACAGCCTCTATGCTAACAGGGTTCTCGGTTTCTACCCATACTGCCTCGGAATGTGCGCGTAACGAAGGGACACGGACACACGTAGCAGACACAGTTATATCAGAATGCATTATCTTGCGTGTCTCGTTGTACATCTTCCATTCCTCTTTCGTATAGTCGTCGTCGCCAAAAACATCTATCTGAGGAATCATATTATACGCCAACTGGTATGCGAAGCGTTCCACATGCGGTTGTTCTCCAACGAGTATTTCCCTATACTGTGTCTCCAACTCTTGCATTGCTTGGGCACCGGCACCAGAGGCTGATTGATACGAAGACACGTGTACGCGCCGGATATGCGACAACGGTTCTATGGCTTTTAGACACATAGCCATCACAATAGTGGTGCAATTCGGGTTAGCAATAATATGTTTACTTCCCTCGTTGTATATTGACAACGCATCCTCTGCATTTATCTCTGGTATCACCAAGGGGACGTTCCCGTCCATACGAAATGCAGAAGAATTATCTATCATGATAGTTCCAAAACGAGTAATATCCTCTGCATAGTCACGTGAGACACTACCTCCTGCAGACACAAAGGCTATATCTACGTCCTTAAACTGCTCACCGTGATGCAACTCTTCCACCACATATTTCCGGTCACGAAACATATACTGTTTACCGGCACTGCGTACCGAGCCAAAGAGACGTAGCGAATCGACAGGGAATGAGCGTTCACACAGTATCTGCAACAGTTCTTGCCCCACTGCACCGGATGCACCTACTACGGCTATAGTCATACTTTAGCAAATAATAAACAAGCATTATGTCCGCCAAAGCCAAAGTTATTGTTCAGGGCATAATGTATATCGCGTTGTTGTGCTTTGTTGAACGTGAAGTTCAGACGGCTATCTATTGACGGGTCATCGTCTCCTTCGGCGTGGTTTATTGTAGGAGTCACCACGCCATGTACCAATGACAAGACAGAGATGATGGCCTCCACTGCTCCTGTCCCTCCCAACAGGTGTCCTGTCATGGACTTGGAGGAGGTCAGGTTCATGTCATAGGCATGCTCTCCAAACACCTGCATGATAGCCTTTACTTCTGCCAAATCTCCTATAGGTGTTGATGTGCCATGTGTGTTTATATACTCTACATCCGCAGGGCGAATACCTGCTTCTTGTATTGCCATGGACATAGCCTGGGCGGCACCTTTGCCCTCAGGGTCAGAAGCCACTATATGGTAAGCATCGGATGTCATACCAGCACCTACCAGTTCTGCATAGATATGTGCTCCGCGAGCCACAGCATGTTCATACTCTTCTAACAGCAAGCATCCAGCTCCTTCTCCCAACACAAATCCATCACGCGATGCAGAGAAAGGACGGCTGGCATGTTCTGGGTCATCATTGCGAGTGGACAACGCCCGAACGGCATTGAAGCCTCCTATCCCCGCAAATTCTATCGCTGCCTCGCTGCCTCCCGTCAGCATTACATCTGCCAGACCAAAACGTATATAATGGAAAGCGGTAGCAATAGCATGCGAAGAGCTGGCACATGCAGACGTGGTAGCAAAGTTAATACCCCGGAACCCATAGTGAATAGCCAGCACCCCTGCTGCGATGTTAGGTATCGCCATAGGTATAAAGAACGGGCTGAAATGCGGTGTGCCATCGCCAACAGCAAAATCCCCTATATTAACATCCAACGCATGTACACCTCCCATGCCGCTGCCCATTATTACGCCGCAACGGGTCACGTTTTCTTTGTTTATATCTATCGTTGCATCACGCATAGCCTCATCGGCAGCCACTAATGCTAACTGACAATAGCGGTCATGTTTACGAGCCTCTTTCACATCCATGATAGCGGCTGTATCCAAGTCTTTTACTTCACAGGCGAACTGTGTCTTGAACCGAGAAGCATCAAAATGAGTAATCGTACATGCTCCACTACGGCCGGCAAGCAGACCAGACCATGTAGATGGAACATCATTACCTAATGCAGTCACCATACCAACCCCCGTAACTACAACTCGTTTCATCTCCATAATTCTTTGGGTTAAAACAATAGCGAGTTTACGGTATCTACCGCAAACCCGCTAAGGCAAATAATTATAACAGGCACGAAAACCTATGCCTTTAAATTTTCAACGTAATTAATAGCGTCCTGTACGGTAGATATCTTCTGAGTATCCTCATCCGGGATTTGAATACCGAACTCCTTTTCAAACTCCATAATCAGTTCCACGGTATCCAGCGAGTCTGCATTCAAGTCTGCAGCAAAACTTGCTTCTGGTGTAACTTGAGACTCTTCAACACCCAGTTTATCAACGATAATTGCTTTTACCTTAGATTCAATTTCTGACATAATATAAAAGATTTTGTTAATACTATTTTCTGTCCTTTCTACATCTTGTATAACAGAAACTGGTCGCAAAGTAACGACTTTTTTTTGGAACATGCAAATATTTGTTCCTATTTGTATATTATTCCTCCAACTCTATTGTTACTTTTCCTATATATATCCCCGATTTCCCTTCCTGTACCAATAGTACGCTATCCCCATCCACATTGGCAATATGCAGGTTTTCTACTACCTGGTGAGTATGTGCTCCGATGATGACATCTATGTCCCTTGTTGCGCCAGCCAGTTCGATGTCTGATACTTGTGTATCCGTTCCCGTGTGTGTCCCCTGGTGACTGAGGCAGACGACCACATCGCAGTGTTTCTTATGGCGTAACAATGTTGCCATTTCTTGTGCGTTAGCAATAGGGTCCTCATAACGTATGGGAACAAAGTTCTTCTCTGCTATCAGTCCTTTCGGGTTAACCCCTATGCCGAACACCCCCATACGCACTCCACCCCGGCATATCACCGTATAAGGAACGACTAACCCCTCCAATGGCGTATCTTGTACATCATAGTTTGCGCAGACTACGGGGAAATGTGCTTGGCGAAGTATCATCGCCAATGTATCAAGACCATAGTCAAACTCATGATTACCTAACGTAGCAGCATCGTACCCCATACGGTTCAATGCGTCTATCTCGATGCGACCATGGTAAAAGTTAAAGAAAGGTGTGCCTTGGCAGAAGTCTCCTGCATCAAACAAAAACAGGTTTGGGTCTTTCTGTCGTTCTTCCGCTATCAATCCCATACGTCGTGCATAACCGCCACAGCCAGCATTACGTTTGCCCTCCTCTATGGGTTCTACCTGTGAGTGCGTATCGTTTGTATGCAGGATGGTGACAGTACGAGGTTTATTTGCGCACCCTACACAAAATACTACCCATAACAACCCTACAAGAGAGTAGTTAGAAATAACGTTGAATATTTTCATCTGTCAATATAGTGAGTATCGTTTGACCATTGGGGAGATAGCGTGACGAGATGACGTGTAACAGTCGAGATATCAGGTCACGCATCTCTATCTCTTTCAGCACTTTGCCCGTAGGTATAGCCATCTGTTCCGATAGTGACAGTGCTATCGTCTGTTGCCATTCGGCGGTTGCATTACCTCCCGTATCCTGTATGCTGTGTATCACCTGTCGCAATATCTCTGAGGCACTACGTTGTCTCAGTAGTCCAGGTACCGAAGTTATGCTGTACGAAGTGGGGTCGAACTGAGATACAGAGAACCCTACGGCATGTAGTTCCTCCTCTATAGACTGCAAGGTCTTCATCTCTTCTTGCGACAACTCTACTATCTCCGGGAACAACAGTTGTTGTGACACCCCCTCATGTTTCTCTATCTGTGTCCGTAGTTCTTTGTACAAGACGGCTGTATGGGCTCTATGCTGGTTGACGAACATCAAGCCAGCATCTACAGGAACAACAATATATTTCTCCATCCATTGGAACACAGGCACCTCGTCTGTCAGCATAGCCTTTGCAAAGAGCGTTTCTGCGTTGGTATTCTCCTGCGGGTGTCTGTCTGCGGTTACTCCCTGTTCTTGTGGTTGATATAGCCGGCTCCAATCTTTAGGTACATATTCATGTGAACGTCCTCCCGACTTAAAAGGGTTATACGAACCATCGGTCTGTATATGGGGGACGGATACAGGTCTGGAAGGGTTGTTCTGTGGTATCTCTATGTGCGACTCAGACAGGAAGTCCAGTGGTGGTGCCACATTGAACTTGCCCAAGGACTCTCTTACCGCAGCTAACAGTATCTGAAATATAGCCTGTTCATCAGCGAACTTTATCTCCGTCTTCGTAGGATGGATATTCACGTCTATCGCCTCGGGGTGGATATCGAAATACAGGAAGTACGAGGGGGTGTGGTCGGGTAGCAGCATACCGGCATATGCGCTTATGACAGCCTTATGGAAATACGGGTGGCGCATATAGCGACCATTCACGAACATATATTGCTGGCTGTTCTTACCTGCGGCCTCCGGCTTGCCAACAAAGCCCTGTATGTTGATCAGTTCTGTAGATGTTGACACCTCCACCAGTTGGGCAGTAAAGGGTTTGGAGTGGTGTCCGAACACGTCCTCTATACGTTGTTTCGTAGTGCAGGCAGGCAACTCTGACAGTATCTCATCATTGCTCACGAACGTGAACTGCACATCCGGATTGACAAGTACTATCCTATGGTATTCAGACAACAGGTTACGCAGTTCGGTCTGGTCTGTCTTTAAGAACTTGCGGCGAGCCGGCACATTGAAGAAAAGGTTCTTGACCTTTATGTTGGTACCTATGGGGCATTGTACCACTTCTTGTTTGATAACATTCGAACCTGCTATCTCCACCCATGTCCCTATCTCATCTTCTTCTCTGCGTGTCTGCATCTGAACATGTGCGACGGCACATATACTTGCCAGTGCCTCACCTCTAAATCCCATCGTGTGCAGATGGAACAGGTCTGCAGCCTGGCTGATTTTGGACGTGGCATGACGTTCAAAAGCCATGCGTGCATCCATCGGGCTCATTCCCTTGCCGTTGTCTGTTACCTGCAACAGTGTCCGTCCGGCATCACGTACCAGTACATGTATCTGCGTAGCCCCTGCGTCCAGGGAGTTCTCGACCAGTTCTTTCAGGCACGAAGCAGGGCGTTGAATAACCTCTCCGGCGGCAATCTGGTTGGCTACGCTATCGGGAAGAAGATGAATAATGTCACTCATTGCTGCGTCTATAACAGATAGTAGAAGGCAAACAGCAGCAATGCGAGCAGTGCTATCCAGAACAGTAGTTTGGAAGTGCGCCGCGCACTATCTTTGCGTTTATGGGTATTCGCTTCGTGTGCTTCGCGAAACGACCCACGATGAAGACGCGCAAGTTTATCCTTGCGCGCCTCCTTTTCTTTATCGTAGTAAATGGGGCGATAGTCCCACTCACGTGGTTTCGGTACTTTAGGGAAAAGTATCGACATCACTTAATGATTGACAGGAACTGACTATCCTCTTGATATTTTGCGAACTCGATGTCTGTTTTTGCCTTATCGCGCATCTTAGCGTCGCGCTCGACAGCCAGTTTCATGTTAGCATATACGGCGTCACGGTCATTGGTGCGTGCACCTACTACTGCGGCCAAGTAAGCGGTTGTAGCGTTTGGTTTCTCCACCTTTGCCAATGTCTGACGGGCAGCAGCATAATCTTCGTTCAGGATTTGTTGAACGGCAGCATTGTTGCTGGCTTTGTCTCCATAGGCATTTTTTGCAGCCGAATAGTCCCCCTTCATGGTATAGAGTGTTCCCATAGCGGCATTCAAGTCTCCTTCAGTGCCAGCGGCCTTTCCGAGGTATTGCTCAGCCATTTTAAGATCTCCGTCAGCCATAGCAGCGACGCCTGCGTTATAGTTAACGTCAGGATTGGAGTTAGCGATGTTCAGTGCCTGCGTATAGCAACGGCGAGCCTCTGCTATGTCACCTTGTTTGAAATAGAGGATACCCATGTTGTTGTAGCCACGGTAGTCGTTAGAGAACTGTTCGGTTGCTTTCTTATAGATAGCCATTTGTTCTTTGGGGTCGTTGGTCAGAGTGGCAGCGTAGAGCAGTTCTTCCACATTCAAGGCTGCAGGATCGTTCTTCACGAGTTCTGCTATCTCTTCATCAGACTTACCAATCAGGTCGGTAGTCAATATCAGTCGGCTACGGCGCAGTTCCGGCAGGATCTCATCTGCGATCGTTTTGTATGCGGCACTCAGGTTCTTGATCTGGGCTTCACGCTCCTCCGGGTCGGAGTACATACTCAGCACACGAAGCACTAGTTCTTTGTCTTGTATATTGCTTGCCTCCATTGCTTTTTGGAAGCCTTCCCAGTCTTGTGCCGTTACAGAAGACTCGATGTTAGCCTTTACTTTGTCTTTTTTCAGTTGTCTCTGCAGGTATTTCTGTGTATTCGATTGACGAGCGTCAGCCAATGATGTGTTGAGTTTCACGCCACCGTCGGGAGAGGCATAACCAGAAACCTCCAGTTTGTTGATCGCTTTATTCTCGTCTTTGTTTGCATCCTTGATAGCCTTCTGCAAGTCTTTCATCTCTTGAGTTTTCAACTCGGAGTTACGGAGGTTAGACTGTTGGATAAGGAAGCGAATATCAGCCTCTTGCATCTCTTGGATGATTCGTTGGAACTTATCTGCAGTTATCTGCGGTTTTACTTCTTTTGCATCAGCCAACTTAGCCGTAGCGACTACGCCATCGGCGATCTTCATATCAGGTATTTCAACGACTTTGTTACCATTTTTTGCTGTGAAGCGCAGGTATAGTTCGGACTTGTCCATAGCAGGGATGTAGTCAAACGATGCCTTTTGGCTATACTTACCTCCCTCTTTGTAGGATACGGTCGTACCATTCTCTTTCACTTTTTCGCCTATATAGGTAACAGGAGTTCCGACAGCCTCACCCCCTTCATATTTCAAGACGGGAGTAACCGTCAGGATGGCTTTTTTTGAGAACTTCTTGACCGGGAAAGTTCCTGTGATATTTGCATCCACCTTATCGCCAACTACGGCAAGAGGACTGGGGTTAACGGTTACCTGCTCCGGTTGAACAGCGCTACCGCAAGAAGTCAGCATTGCGACAACAACGACTGACATTAAAAATAACGATTTCTTCATACTTATAAAGTGTTATGTTAGTTTTATTATTAGCATACTCTATCGGCTGCAAAGGTACGAATTAAATTGCAATCCTGCAAGAGAGCCCTACTTTTTTTCTTTTTTCTTGTTATTTTGAGTTTTTGTCTGTACTTTTGCTGCCCATATTATTCAACATCACTTATAACGATGAAGTCAACCTATTGTATCGCTCATTTGTTTTTTGCAGGTTTTGTCTGCCTTATTCTTTTTGGGTGTCAACCTTCTGCCGCAGATAAGGCTAATGCTTTGTTATCTGAAGCCAAAGTTATGGTAGATGATGGTCAGTGGCGTCAAGCACGCATACTGTTAGATTCTATTCACACCACCTATCCCAAACAAGTTGTCCAGCGGCGTTGTGCCAGGTCTCTGAGTGACAGTATCACGTATTTAGAGAGTCAGCGTGATGTGGTGTATTATGATTCCATACTGCGTCCTCTGTTACCACAAGCGGATCAGTTGCTGAAGGTGTTCAAGTACGAGAAAGACGAGCGGTATGATGACCATGGGCGTTATGTACATCGTCTGTTGTGCACAAACAGTAACACTTCACGTTGTTTTCTACAGGCATACGTACAGGACAATCACGTTACTATAGTGAAGAGTTATTATTATGGTCTTTC
Organism: Acidaminococcaceae bacterium; assembly: GCA_963620225.1. GTDB lineage: Bacteria > Bacteroidota > Bacteroidia > Bacteroidales > Paludibacteraceae > Colicola. The sequence goes on from CAVEZM010000001.1 coordinate 197,942, forward strand.
CCCAGTGGAGCAGCAAGATATTTGTCTGGCTTCGGTTGGGGAAGAGGCTCGTTTCTCAGGCAGCAATCATGCTTTTGAAGCAGAGGGGTGGCACGAGATTATGACTATCGTTGAAGACGATGCGTTGCGACTTCTCAATTTTGTCAGCAGTCATGCGGGCGATCGTGTACGTGTCAGTGGTGCAGGTAACAAGCCCCGAGGGACTTGGGTATATTACCTATCCGACACAGAGAAGAAAGCCCTGAACCAGACCTATCAGTTAGGTGTTCTCATGAGGGATATTGATAAGTTGGAACGTATTATCCATGTTGCTACTGCCAGGATAGATCACTACGAGAACAAGTATGTCAATGCGGCCGATACCGTGCTCCCAGAGAATTGATACACTCCGATCTATCCCGGTTTTGTTATCAGGGCACTTTACTTATGTTCTCAGATGATGATTCTATGTGTCTGATTGCCGATATGGACGATGTATATGCCTTGTGTGAGGGAGATGCTGGTGTCGGTATTGGTTGTCTGTACATATACTCTGCGACCTAATGTATCGTAGACAGTGACCGTGGTTGGTTGGTTGACCCCTGATATTAAGAGTTGGCCGCCCTGAGTGAGGAGGCGGATAGTTGTTTCGTAGTTGTTTGTGATAGCGGATTCGTCTTTCCGTATATTGACAGCGAGTGTCCGGTCAGCCGTCTTACCATTGGAGTTGAAACGCACGGTGATTTCTGCTTTCTTATTCTCGTTGGACAGTGCTGTTACAAAAAGGGTGTCACGGTGTACATTTGCTGATAGTGCATCCTTATCCGAGATGGAGAGTACACGTTTGGTTATCGCTGCAGACAGGTTGTCGCTGTCGGTTGCCATCGTGTCGAGCGGGATAGCCAGTACCTGTCCATAGTGGATGTCACGAGTAGCGAAGTTCTTCACTTCGGGTGCGTATATATCCGGGAATATGAAGAGGGAAGGATACCAATAGTTCTTGATCGGGGTATAGGTTTTGACAAGTTGTCCATCGGGTGTTATCTGCAGGAATAACCAATCGTTGGTGGCGATAGTCTTTTGGAAGCATCCTACAAATATATTGTTGTTGTGCGGTGACACCCGCACCATACCACTGTTGTAGATATAGTAGTCACCCAACCCGGTCGTGGTGTATATCTCGGAGAGGTACATATTGTCAATATCAAACTTGTAAACATGTACCCGTCCGTTGTACCAGTCCCATATATTGTCGGAATAACTAAAGAACAGGGTATTCTCGCGCAGTGAGGCACAAAGTGATCCGGCAGTCCATGCGTACCACGTCTGCTCGACCATCATGTTCTCATCTCCGGAGTAATCTCTAAGGTCATACGTCGTTGTGGAGAGCGTGGTAGGGTCAATAACGAACAATTCATTTCCCTGCCAACTCTCGCCACTCATATTTCCATACGGATAGGTTTGCCACTCGGTATTGGTGTTGCGTACCGCCCATATACGTCCGTCTTTTGACTGTGTCATCGTGGAGAAGCAGCCGCGCATAGTCGTGATGATGGTATCGGCAACCGGGTCGATGACATGAATACCCAAGTCCTGTTGAATAGCGAAGACATAGTCGTGGGTGCGCAGCATGATGCCAATTTGGTTTTGGTAGAGTGGTCCGGTGCCGTCAATGTTCTGTTCACCACCGCTGATAAGTGGATTTTCTGTACCGGCAATACGTTTAGTCAGACGTTGTGAGGCGAAGTCAAGGACAAAAATGCCGTTGCTTGATCCGATATAGCCTTTATTCTCGTCCACGCCCACAAAGCCACGCCCATCGGCAGCATGTTTGCCACCAATAGCCAACAGGGTATCAATCGAATAGGTCACTTTTAGTGTCGTAGCGTCCGCAACGACCAAACGCGCCCCTTTGCGGTTGCTCTGCTCACCCGGGTCTTGCGATTGTTTGGAGACGAGATAGAACTTATCGCCATAAATAGCGGCGAACTGTGAGGTGCAGCCAAGGGAATAGTAGGTATCTGTATTGGCTGCTTGCAGGATACGGTAGGAGAACTCACCTGAGTTACTCAGGTGATTGATTGTCGAGTTGTTATGCCCGTACCAGTCCTCGTTGAGGATGAAGACGCCGGAGGTATATGTCGTCTCCGCGAAGGTGGTTGTTGCGCTGAACAAGAGTGCAAGGAGAAGTGCTTTTTTCATAATTATTGAAGTCTAACAGGGTAGTTTATGCGAGTAGGTCTGAAGAATAGTTTCTGCAGCAAAGGTACTGCTTTTTAGAGAGACGTACAAGTAGCAAATGATTATTTGTAACCTATCCAAAGCAGGAGAGTTGGTTAAATAGAATAACGGGTAAAGACTATCAGTGGTTATCAAGAGGCTTTTTCTCATTTTAGATTAAGACTTGTGTAAGGAAGTGCCATTACTTTGTGTTGGTGTGGATATGGAGGTCTTCGGCGCGGGAGAGTTCTGTGCTTGTCTCTCCTATCCATCCGCAGGTCTGGTTCTCGGCGGTATAGACCCGTACGAAGTCGATACACGGCAGACAGACATGGTTTCCGTTGGCATCGACTGCCCAGTCGATGTCGAAAGAGATGAGGTCGGAGGAGTCGTTGGGGTGGTTGTCCACATATCCCCAGTCGAAGGCGTAGAGGACATAGTAACTGCCTCTGCCTGACTCATCGTAGGCATTATCGGGTAGGCGTGTCCCCGTGAAGGTGAGGCTGTCCTGCGTGAGCCACTTGGGGTAGTAGTCTTGCTTGTGATAGACATTCTTGATGACATAGCCGTTGCTGCCATAGTTGTCTTGCCAGAATATATAGGTGGTGTCGGTGAGTGGTGAGCCTTTCCTTGGTGTGGCGGTTTTGGCGTTGTCGGGACGGTAGTAGGTTATCCGATAGTGGTGTTTGGTCTTCTCGTGGTGGTAGGCACTGCCTGCCAGTTCGTACCATGTGTCATCGGGTATGCCGTTCTGGTTGCGGTCGAAAGAGACCTCTACTATCCCCGGCTCGCAACTGCCTCCTTTGCCTTTCTCGGGGTGTGGATTGGCGTCTGCATAGAAAGCATTACCGAGTATCTTGAAGTCGTACTGTCCATGTATATTCACCACGCTATGGTCGAAGCCGAAAGTGACATATCCGCCAAAGCCACCC
>CAVEZM010000001.1:201082-271595 GCA_963620225.1 Acidaminococcaceae bacterium
ACCCAACGAGATAAGCACATCGTTGGTACCCGAAATTGCCTCCTGTGCTTTCTTGACCATGTCGGCAGCGGTATTGCCCTCCTCATACTCCGGCATGACATTGACAAACTGTCCCGGTGCGGGGCAGTACTCATAGACGGTAGATATATAGCGGCTGTATGCTACGTTTTCTTCCCATACGACTATCTTTATGTCTTGTCTGACGGGGTTATTGGCGTCCACTATCTGCAGTTTGAGGAAGTATGTGCCTGTGTCGGCTTGGCAGAATATGAAGTCTCGTCCGGTGCTGACGAGAGAGTCGGTGCCATCGGTAGCAGTCATTGTCCATTCGTAGCGTTCACCAGGGAACTCGGGGTGCAGGACAAGTGCTTTCATACGTTCTATGGCATAGACCTCGTCAATGCCAAGATTGACCATAGGAACAGACTGTGTACATGAGACCATACAGACTCCCCCGACCCCCTCAAAGAGGGGGACAATAAAGCGAAGTAGCCAAGACAGGAGTCCCCTGCTCCCTTCAGAAAAGGGGACAAGACCTCCCCTATTCCCTCCAAAGAAGGGGGAAAACATAGTGGACAATACCTCCACTACTTCTTTGAATAATCGTTGTAGTTCTTTCAAAACGATGTTAATGATTGTTTGATTTTATTTGTTACACTATCTGGAGACACCATAACTTCTCCATTTGAGAAACGCAGAATGTGAAAGCCTAGGGTGGTAAGGCGATGTTCTCTGTTAATATCAAATTCTTGTTGTTCTCCTGTAGAATGGTAGCCACCGTCTATTTCAACGATTAGTTTTTTATCTAAACATACAAAATCGACTATGTATTCATCTATGATATATTGCCGTTTGAATATAACTCCCAATTGTTTTCTCCGTAACAACTCCCATGTCACTCTTTCTGCTTCCGTAGGATGTTGTTTATTGTATTTAGCCTTTTCTTTAAGCAGTAGGTAGGTTATAGGACTTGCTGTTTTGTATTTTGTACTCATTGCGGTTGTGTTTTTCTTCTTTTACTTATAGACGAAGGTCATGTGTGCGGGTATGTCGCCGGTGCGGACAGACCATTTTTTTTTGCCATCTTTGTCGTAGCAGTGCAGTACCCCGCTGGAGACGTAGTTCTTGGCGTCGGTGACGTATATGTCGTGGTTATACGGGTTGACGGCTATACCGTAGGGTATCTTGATATTGTTCTCGGTGCCGTCGGTGATGAAGTGGTCGGTCACCAACTCTTTGGTCTTCACGTTGATGATACCATAGGTCACCGTGTTCTCCTCTGTCTGGTTGTTCCACGACACGCTGTAGAGGTAGAGTGAGTCTCCGAGTATGGTCATCTCGGAGCAGGGTATGTCGAGTGTGTCTGTGACGATCCTATCGTTGGAGTAGGCAGTTTTCCGGTCTATGATGCACAGTTTAGACGGTATGGTCTCATAGTCGCCTCTGGAGGACACCCACAGTTTGCCATACTGGTCTTTGCGGATACGGTGCAGGTTGATAGCGACAAGTATCTTCTCCACCTGTTTCATGCCGTAGCGTTCTACCACAGACACCGTGTAGTCGTAGTTTGGTACGCGGTATCCGCCTGAGTTAGCCACGTAGATATAGTCGTCCAATATCTCCATTTCGTCGGGTTGGTAGCCCACTGTGACTTTGTCGGTTATCTCGAGCGTGGCAGTGTCCACTTCGAATACTGCTCCGAGTTGTGCGTCCGGGTCGATGGCTACTGGTCCGACGTAGGCAGATACGTACGCCTTACCACGTGCGAAACGTATGTAGCGGCAGTTGGGTATATCCACTTGTCCGATGCGTCTGCATGTCCTAGCATCCATGACTTCTACCTTGTGGGAGCAGTTGATGACGGCATATAGTTTCGAGCCATATATCTGTATGTCGTTGCCCACATCGCCTAGCTCCATGACGACTGTCGGGTTGCGTTCGGTGTAGATGTTGCGTATGTAGTAGGCATTGACGAAGTCCACATAGTCAATACTGGCTTTGTTGCTCCCCATATTGCCTTCGTTGAGCAGGTACATACCGATGGGTTCGTTGTTTGCGAAGTCATTGATATTCCTTATCTCCACAGGCAGCAGTTCATATTCGGTGGGGACAACGAGTTCATCGTGCCGGCATCCTACTGCTCCTATGGCTACGGTCATTGGGAGCAGCCATAGGAGGAGTCCATAGAAGCCTTTTGTATGTCGTGCTTTGTTACACATTTTCACTTAGTATTCCACCACGATGCTGCCTCGGTAGTTGCGTTTGGGCATCGGGTAGTTGAGTATGACATCATAGTCCTGGTCGAAGATATTGTTTATCTCGAAGGTGGCTTTGAGCAGTATCTTCTTTATTTTCCATGCACCGGAGATGGACATGTCGTGCGTGTACCACGGTTGTGTGTGGTTATAGATGATGTTCTCCTGCTGGTTGTATCGTTCGCCGACATAGATGAAACTGTAGTTGAGTGCGTAGTTTCGCCACGAGAACATGCCTATTGCCGATCCGCTATGCCATGGTATGTAGGGTATCTGGTCTCCGTAGTAGGTGTCGGCGGGGTCGGTGACATCAATAGCACGCTGGTAGGTGTACTGCAGTTTGGCGGTAAGGGCTATGTCATACGGGAACTTCAAGGTTATCTGCATATTGGCATCCACGCCGTGAATCTTCACCAATCCGAGGTTGAGCATCGTCCATCGGAACTGTTGTCCTTTCGGGTAAGCGATAATCTTGTCCTTAACTTTGTTGTAATAGACATCTACGGAGATATTGAAGTGATTGAATATCTGTTTGAGCTTGAGGTAGTCGTACACGATGCCAATGTTATGCTGTATCGCCAATTCGGGTTTGAGGTATGCGTTGCCCATGTCGGTGTAGTATAGGTCGTTGAAGGTTGGGTATCGGTATGCCTGTTTGTAGAACGCATTGAGGCGCAGGTCGATGTGTTGGAAGGGTTTGTACGACAGGAATACCCCCGGTGTGAACTTATATTTGTTGGGTGCTTCGTCGCGTTCGCGTGCTTCCTCGTTGATGAAGGTGCCGAGTACGCTGGCCTGGATACGCAGATAGTCGTAGATATTGACTGCGGTGGCTGCGGCTAACCAGTGTGAGAAACGGCTGACGTTCATGTATTCGGACAGTCCGTTCCATTGCAGGTCGTACGACAGTGATATGTCCCACCAGTTGAATATCGCCACTTTGTTTGCCCACGAGAGGTACGCCTCTTGTTGGTTGTAGGTGTTATCTACATGTATGAGTTTGTCGTCGTTATTGACATAGCGTGTGTGGTCGTAGGCATATTTGGCATTGACTTTTACCGCCCACCGGTTGAAGTACTCGTCCTGCCAGGTAGTCTGGATGAACATATCTCTGTCCCACAGTCGTTCTCCCCGTCGCCACACGTTGTTGACGATGGCACCTGGCACGCCTCGTTCGGAGTTGTAGTAGTATGTATGCACTTTCCAGAAGCCGGTGTTGGAATAGTAGTAGTTGAGTCCGGCTTCTATACGTGCTGCGTTCACGTCACCGTTCTGCCGTATGGCGGTGGTGTCGTATGCCAGTTCGCCGGATGGTGTTATGCGGCGGTAGCGGAACTTATACTTTCCGTTGGAGTGCACCACTTCGGTATTCACCGAGAGTGACAGTTGGTCGGTGAGTTTGGCATCGAATAGTATGGAGGGGTTGACCAGTGCGAACGAGCCGGCTTTCATCGCAGCGCGCAGGTGTATGTTCTTGCCCTTTTCGAACTTAGGTCTGCGTGAGTAGAGATAGATACTGCCTGCGGAACCGAACTCTCGTGCCGACTGGAATATGTCGCTTTTCTGTCCGTTGTAGAGGGATATCCCGTCGATATTTTCCAGTGAGTACTTGCCGAGGTCCACTTGTCCGTTCTGTGCGTTGCCGAGTTGAATGCCGTTGTAATAGACGCCCGTGTGGTTGGTACCCATAGAACGGATGTTGACGGTCTTGATACCTCCTACGCCCCCGTAGTCTTTCAGTTGCACGCCTGAGAAGAAACGGATAGCGTCTGCTACAGAGAGGCTGTTGAGTTGTTCCAGTTCTTTGCCTTCGAGGCGTTGCGGGCGGATGATGTCTTTCTCTTTGTAACGGGCGGTGACGGTAACCTCGTCCATGTCGTATTGACGGGTGATAGTGTCTATATCCGTCTGCGTCTGTGCGCACACGGTGAGGCACACGAGGGTGCTGAGGCTTATTAGGATAGATAATCTTTTCATTTGTCTTTTGCTCCATACCTCGGGAGCATTGACGGCGACCTTATTGTTTTTGTTTGGCAGCACATTGGCAGGTTTTCTGACTTAGGGCGAACTATCCAAGCCTTCCCATTCCGGCGGAACAGTGACTATAGAGTATGGATAGTCTGTTGCCCATCACAGCAGCGGGTCTGTATCGGGTTTACACCGATTTCCCTCACCTAATGCGCTGCAAAGGTACACATTTTCTACCTATCACACAATAAATGCTCCCCTAATTGTATATATACAACATTTTTATTGACCTTTGCGGTCAATAATATGTAAACGATACAATACAATCGTCATTATGAAAAATGAGCATGGTTTGGATAAACGTTATCGTAAGGCGGGTGGAAGTGTGCGTTTGGTGCAGGATTTGTAAACTCTATTCTGTGATTTTGCCTAATTATGGAGGGGTGTCGTGTGTTGGTGGCTAGGGATATAGAGGTTGGTCAATGCTCGACTCTTCGGTGATAGGTTAGGAGTTGGTAAGGTGTGTATGGGGAATTGGTTCTGGAATCACCCAGTAATCACACAGTAATCACCCAATAATCACCCAATGACCACTCATTTTTTAATTTTTAATGTGTAATGTGTAATTGTATCTGTCATATCATAGAACAGGTTGACAGATTTAGGGATTTTTTTAGACTTTTTGTTGTTTTTTTGTCAGTATCATCATTCCGATGAACGTGAGTGCGGCGTTGAGTATCAGTCTCTCGTGCGAGAACACATAGCCATTGAACCACTGTGGAGCATGTACGTCCATAATCCATGTGATGACAGGTGCGAGTATGGCTATCAATGGTATCCAGCGGTCTCTGACTTGCCGGCGTGTGCCTATGCCGAAGCAGAACATACCGAGTAGTGGTCCATAGGTGTAACTTGCCACTTTATAGACTGTTTGTATGACCGAGTCGTCGTTGAGCAGGTGGATGACATATATACACACTGCCATGAGTACCGCCATAGCGGCATGCACGATACGTCGGGTATGGGTCAGTTGTGCCTCTGTCCTGGCATGTTGGCGTCCTAGTATATCGATAGTGAATGAGGTGGTGAGTGCCGTCAGAGCACTACCTGCTGCAGAATAGGCTGCTGCGATGAATCCTACGATAAATAGGATGCCTACTACGATAGGGAAATAGTTGCCTGTTGCCAGGAACGGGAACACGTCATCGCCTTTGAGTGACGATATGTCGATGCCTGATTGTGCGGCATAGGTGTAGAGTAGATATCCTAACACGAGGAAGAGGGCGATGACCAGTATCTGTAACAGTGCGCCTACGATGATATTTTTTTGGCTCTCTTTGTAGTTTCTGCATGAGAGTGTACGTTGCATCAGGTCTTGGTCCAGTCCTGTGGTTGCGACCACGAGGAATATACCTGCGAGGAACTGTTTCCAGAAGAACGTACCCTCTTTTGGGTTGTCGAAGAAGAATGTACGTGTCATCGGGCTGTATTGCCATCCCTCGACAGACACTCCTGAGTACAGTATGAAGAATATACAGAGTGCGACGGAGAAGATGAGACAGCATGTCTTGAGCAAGTCGGTCCATATAAGCGATTTGACTCCTCCCTTGAATGTACAGAGATAGGCTATCATCACTGTGAATACTGCGTTCACATAGAAAGGTATCCCCAGAGGTCCGAACACCAGCAGTTGGAGTACTTCTCCCACCACGAACAGCCTCACACTCGCTCCGAGCATCTTACTGATGAAGAAGAACCAGGCACCTGTTTTGTAACTCATGATGCCGAAGCGTTGTTGTAGGTATTGGTAGATAGAGGTGAGGTTGAGTCGATAGTACAATGGGATAAGGACATAGGCTATTATCAGTTGTCCCACTGTAAACCCGAGTACCATTTGCATGTATGCGAAGCCTGAGGTTGCGACCATACCGGGTACGCTCACGAATGTCACTCCCGAGATGGCTGCTCCGATGGTGGACATGGCAACCAGTAGCCAGTTGCTACTTCTGTTCCCAGAGAAGAAACCTGCGTTGTCTGCTTTACGTCCGGCGAGATAAGAGATAGTAAACAGCAGGGCAAAATATGCTGCTATGACTAACAGGATGATGTAAGGTTGCATTATGTATATTGTTTGTCTATGGTATTCGTATATCGGGCGCAAAGGTAGTAAAAGATTTGCATGTGTACAACTTAGAGAGAGTGTGAGTGTATAAGAGATTAGGTGTGGTTTGTCGCATAAGTATCCAGCGTACGATGAAAGTAAGTGCATCGGTTGTTTTTTGGATTTCATTTGGCAGTTTCTATGGCAAGCGTGCTTCCTGCTGAACAATTTTGAGATATTATTTTGTGTTGATGATATCTTTTTTGTAACTTTGCAGTCGGAATAAAAGGCGTTCTCTATTTTGTGACAGGAGTAGCGATGTCAATATGAAATCAAAGCGAGGCTGTTAGCATACCATGCCATATCAAATAACGTATTTAGACTACGGGTTAGTAGGTGCGTTCCTATTAGTAGCAGGTTATCAAGCGTATTTTTATTGTCGTTATATGTGCGGCATTATCCGTTGGCAGCGGCGACAGAAGCGATGCAAAGTCGCGGGTGGTTGTGTGCAGGAGTCCTTGCCTGGTGTGAGTGTGATTGTGTGTGCGCGTAACGAGCAAAGGAACTTGCAGAACTACCTGTTCACTTTGCTGGCGCAGGACTATCCTTGTTTTGAGGTGATTGTGGTGAATGACGGTTCAGAAGATGGTACATGGGAGGTCTTGGAGCGGTATGCGTCCTCTTACCCCAACCTGTATGTCACTTTTGTTCCCCGTGATGCGCATATCATCAGTAGCAAGAAGTTGGCATTGACTATTGGTGCGAAGGCTGCACACTATGAGTATTTGTTGTTGACCGATGCCGATTGTCGTCCTGAGTCGAGATATTGGATACGTGAGATGATCTGTGGTTTTGCGCCACACAAAGGGGAGAAGACAGAGATAGTATTGGGGTACAGTGCATACTATGAGCAGGATACGATACTGAACAGCCTCATCAACTATGACACGTTGTTTTCAGGTATGCTGTATATGGGTATGGCGATGTCGGGTCATCCGTATATGGGTGTAGGCAGGAACTTGGCCTATAGGCGTGATATGTTTTTTGAGCATAGTGGTTTTAGGGGTCTATTGAACGAGCGTGCGGGTGATGATGATTTGTTTGTGAACAAAGTGGCGACTTCCCACAACACGGCTGTCGTGTGTACACGAGCGAGTGTGACCTGGTCAGTTGCCAAGTCCACATGGAGAGAGTGGTTGCACCAGAAGCGCCGCCATTTGTCCGTATCGCCACTTTATAACCGCAAGAGTAAATGTCGCATAGGCATAGAGCCATTGAGTCGCGGGTTGTTGTACGGGTTGTTGATAGCCACCTTTATCTGTGGGAATGGGTTGGCATGTTGTATGGTTTTTGCATTGTGGTTATTGCGTATGCTTATGCAGTTGGTGGTAGTGAATAGGACAGCACATCGTTTAGGGTTACGAGGGTATGGATTAGAGGTCGTCTTGTATGACATTTTATTGCCTTTGCTGTCCTTGTACATGTTAAGCACGAGACCATTGTATAAGCATCGGCTATACTGGTAAGGAAGATATTGTATAAACTTAAACATAATTATTATGGGAGAACAGAAATTGAAGATTGATATTACTCCAGAGAAGGCTACGGGTTCTTATTCCAACTTGGCTATCTTAGCCCATTCTCCTTCGGAGTTCGTTTTGGATTTTGTATGTGTCATGCCCGGTCAAGAGGCGGCTTCTGTGCAGTCACGTATTGTTATGACTCCGGAGAACACAAAGAAACTGTTGTTTGCATTGCAAGAGAATGTCGGCAAATACGAGAATCAGTTTGGTACTATCAAGTTGACGGGTGTCCCCAGTTCCGGTGGTGCTGTTCCGATGTCCTTTGGAGGGGGAAATGCATGAGTCGTTTTTTTCCAGCCAGTCAGTTGATAATCAACGCGGACGGCAGTGCTTTTCACCTGCATCTGCGTCCCGAGCACTTAGCAGACAAGGTGATATTAGTCGGTGACCAAGACCGAGTAAACATGGTGGCTTCGTTCTTTGACGAAGGCAGCATTGAGTGCAACGTACAGAGCCGTGAGTTCCATACTATCACGGGTAAGTACAAAGGTAAACGTATCTCTTGTATCTCTACAGGTATTGGTACCGACAACTGCGATATCGTGATGAACGAGATAGACGCTTTGGCGAATATAGACTTCAGCACGCGCATCGAGAAAGACGTGAAACGTCAGTTGGAGATAGTACGTGTGGGCACCTGTGGCGGTATGCAGGAGGATATCCCGCTCGGCACGTTTTTAGTGAGCCAGAAATCCATCGGCTTTGATGGTGTGCTGGCGTTCTATGAAGGTCGTGATCGTATTGCGGACTTAGGCTTTGAGGAGGCATTGGTGGACTTCATTCATTACCCTGAGAAAGCCGCGCGTCCGTATGTGGTGTCAGCAGACCCTGAATTAGTAAACCGCATTGCCCAAGATGATATGATGCGTGGATGCACCATTGCTGCCAATGGGTTCTATGGACCTCAGGGACGTGTCTTGCGCTGCGACATCGCCGTGCCGGATATCAATGAGCGTATCTCTGACTTCTGTTACGAGGGTCAGCGTATCACCAACTACGAGATGGAGGGCAGTGCCATAGCCGGGTTGAGTCTGCTGATGGGACACAAAGCCATGACCGTCTGTTGTGTGATAGCACAGCGTAAGGCAGAGGCTGCCAACACAGACTATAAACCCCGCATCAAGGAGTTGGTACGTACGGTATTGGAGAGGGTATGATTTAATGTGAAATGTGTAATTTGTTAATGTGTAATGTGAAGTATGAAGTTATATTATATGCGTAAACTATTTGTATCAGTGGTTCTCGGGACTTGCACGTTATTGTGTGTGTCATGTCAGAAGAGCCAGAAAGAATTTAATTACTCTGTGGACAAGTTTTATGATTTAGAGATCTTGCGCTATCAAGTGCCGGATTTTGATTCACTCAATATGCAGCAGAAGACATTAGTCTATTATTTGAGTGAGGCTGCCTTGCAAGGTCGTGACATCTTGTACGACCAGAACTGCCGTTACAACCTGCGTATCCGCCGTGCATTGGAAGCACTGTACACGGGTTATAAGGGCGATAAGACGAGTGAGGACTATCTGCTATTGGAGAAATACCTAAAGCGTGTGTGGTTCTCGAATGGTATTCATCACCACTATTCCGAGGATAAGTTCCTGCCGGAGTTCAGCGAGGAGTGGTTCCTCAACGCCTGCACAGAGGCGGGTGTGGTGTATGATGCGGAGATACTGCCGGTGATGTTTGACCCGAGTGTCATGTCCAAACGCACTAATCAAGCAGCCGGACAAGACCTTGTATTGACCTCTGCGGGTAACTACTATGAGGGTGTCACACAAGCCGAAGCCGAGGCTTATTATGCAGAGCACAAAGACAACTCGGCAGAACCGCTCTGGATAGGCTTGAACAGTAAGTTGGTTAAAGAAGATGGCGTAGTGAAAGAGCGTGTGTACAAGGTCGGCGGTATGTACGGTGAGGCATTGAGTAAGGTGGTGTATTGGTTAGAGAAGGCACTACCTTATGCCGAAACCGATCAGCAGCGGATAGCTATCGAGAAGATGATTGCGTTCAACAACACGGGGGACCTCAAGGCGTTTAACGAGTACTGCATCGCATGGGTGAAAGACCTGCAGAGTCAAGTGGATTACGTGAACGGGTTCACAGAAGTCTATTCCGACCCGTTAGGCATCACGGGTGCATGGGAGGCTATGGTGAACTTCAAAGACATAGAGGCTACCAAGCGTACACAAATCATCTCGGATAATGCTCAATGGTTTGAAGACCACTCTACGACAGACCAGAAGTATAAGAAAGAGCAGGTAAAAGGAGTGAGTGCCAAAGTTATCACTGCGGCTATATTAGGTGGTGATTGCTATCCGGCTACGCCTATTGGTATTAACCTGCCCAATGCCAATTGGATACGCAAAGAGTATGGTTCCAAGTCTGTTACGATAGACAACCTGATGCATGCTTATAATGAAGCGGCCAAAGGTAACGGCTTCAACGAGGAGTTTATGATTGATGATGCTGTCCGCAATCAGTATAATCAGTACGGTGCTATGTGCAGTGACCTGCATACCGACCTGCACGAGTGCGTAGGTCACGGTTCGGGCAAGTTGATGCCCGGTATCACCAAAGATGCGCTGAAAGAGCATGCTTCAACCATCGAGGAGTCGCGTGCTGACTTGTTTGGGTTGTATTATATGGCAGACCCGAAGATGGTTGAGTTGGGACTGCTGCCGAATGGAGATGCCTATAAGTGCTACTACTATCAGCAGATGATGAATGGTCTGATGACCCAGTTAGTACGTATCGAGCCAGGTAAGAACATTGAGGAGGCTCATATGCGCAACCGTCAGTTGATAGCACAATGGGTGTTCCAACACGCTACGAACGACGAGGTAGCGATTGTGGATAAGGACGGTAAGCATTACCTGCAAATCAATGATTATGAGGGTGTCCGTCGTCTGTACGGAGAGTTACTACGCGAGATACAGCGTATCACCTCCGAGGGTGATTATGCGGCTGCGCAGCAGATGGTGGAGCAGTACGCCGTGAAGGTTGACCCAGACCTGCACCGCGAGATATTGGATCGCTACGCATATCTTGACCTTGCACCGTATAAGGGCTTCGTGAATCCCGTTTATACGCCCGTGTATGACTCGGGGGGCAACATCACCGATGTGAAGATTGACTACACGGAGGGCTACGTGGAGCAGCACCTGCGCTATTCACGCGACTACTCGTGGTTGCCGAACGTGAACTGATGCAGATAGAACTGCCTATATCGAAGTCTATCGCCAACCGCTGGCTGATGCTTCAGGCTATACACGGAGACGGACTGATGCCCGTCTCCGCTGTTATGCCCGATGACGTACGGCTGCTACATGGCGCACTGAGGTCTATACTGACGAAGAGGGGACAGGGAGAGGTCGTACTGGACTTGCAGAACTGCGGTACGGCAATGCGGTTCTTGACTGCCTACTGCGCACAACTCGCCGGTTGTGAGGTTGTGCTGACCGGCATCGAGCGTATGAAACACCGACCGATGGGGCAGTTAGTAGAAGTACTGCGGCAGTTGGGGGCAGATATTATATGTACAGAGAAAGAAAGGTTCGCCCCTTTGCAGATACGTGGGCGGCAGTTGAGCATACCTGCAGAGGGCGTGCGTCTTGACCATCCGCAGTCGTCGCAGTTTGTCTCGGCACTGATGTTGACAGGTGTACCTGTAACCACCGACAGCCGTTCTCCGTATATCCAGATGACTCAGCGTCTGATAGCGGACTATTCCCCTACGGTGACAGAGATAGAGCGCGACTGGAGTGCCGCAGCGTTCTGGTACGAATACGTGGCGTTGTATGGCGGAGAGATTATGCTCGATGGACTGCGCAAAGACTCGCTGCAAGGTGATAGTGCTGTCAGTCAGTTGTTTTCGCTGTTAGGGGTAAAGACAACCTACTCCCTCCACTCTATTACCATCGCACGTTGTACGGATAGACAACCGTTACCATTGGAGATAGGGATAGACTTCACCACTATCCCCGATCTATACCCCGCTGTGGCGTTGACCTGCGAGCGGTTAGGTGTAAGACTGTGTGCTTCAGGAACGGAATGTCTGCAGTGGAAAGAGTCGGATAGGTTGGATGCTGTGTCGCACCATCGTACGGATGGAGACCACCGCATGGCGATGGCACTCATGGTAGCGGGTTATGAAGTGAGCGACACGGAGTGCGTAAATAAGTCGTATCCATTGTTTATGAGTCAGTTATGCAAGTTACGACCATAGTCCCTCAGCGGGGTGTCAATGATGACGGGCTCGGCAAGAAGCATGCCCTGCATAAACTCATTGCGGCAGCAGACACGGAGTACGTATGGTTGCAAGATGATGATATCGTGCCACCATTGGCTACCCCTGAGACCGATGCCGACCTACTGATACTGCCACTGTGTATGGAGGCATCGCATGACCATCCGTTGTCCCTAATAGAGCGTCTGCAGATAGCAGAATACGCTGCTATCCAACAGCTCACGATAGAAGCAGCACAGAGAGGCAGGGCAGTGATGTGTAGTGGTGCAAATATGATTGTCCGCCGCACACGGTGGTTGGAGGTGTATCCGGAGATACACCCAGAGATACCGAGCGGTGATGATATGTTTCTGTTAGAGGCTTTCAAGCGGCGGGGGTTAACCATTGCCGTAGCGGATGAACCACTCTATACGGCAGTGGTGCGTCCGGAGCGTTCATGGCGTGCTTTCTGGCGGCAGCGTATGCGCTGGGCGGGGAAGGCAACACATTACACCGATCGCGACATCATCCGATGTGGGATATTGGTGGTAGCGGCTAATGTGTTGCAGGTGCTATGCCCTGTTATCCTGATAGTTAAGTTCCCTATTGAGTATCATATCATAAGAAAAAGAGACCCGAAGGTCTCTCTATTCTCGGCATTGCTGTTGGAGTTGCTATACCCATGGTATATGCTCGTCTGCCTTATCGGTGGACTACTCCGACACTCGTGGTAGCATGCTACTCCTGTTCCTCGTTGAAGTCAGGTGTAGCCGCAGCCTGTTGCTCATTTTCGTAAGCCTGTTGCACTTGCTCAGAGATAACACTTTCTCCTTCAGAAACCACTTTTTGTCCTTTCTTTACACCCACAGCGGCCACACTCAGCAACACAATGATAAGTGCAAGCGTCCAACTGGCTTTCTCGAGGAAGTCAGCCGTCTTAGGTGCACCCATCACTTGGTTACCACTTGAAAAGCCTGCAGCTAATCCGCCGCCTTTGCTGTTCTGCACAAGCACTAGCAAAATCAGCAATATCGCTGCGATTACAATTAGAATTGTCAATAGAATGTACATAATATCTTTTGTTTAATGTTATTATCCGCCAATTAGCCTGCAAAGGTACAATATCTTTCCGGGGTATGCAAATATAACTACCATTTTGCCACAGTATCGTTATATATACTCTCGGCTATCTCTGTTATCATCGTGTTGCATAACTCATCCTGTACATCATTCAGCATGCGTGATGAATCAAAGGTTTGGAAAGCGGTGTAGGTCTTCTCGAAACTCTCTTCCGGGGCAATGTTATTGGTAAATCGCACACGGACAGTCATGGTCAGTTTTGTTTCTGCTGCATAACTGTCTGCCGAGACGGCCATAGGTGTAAGTGTGTAGCCTGTTATCTCTCCTTCTAATTCGAGATTCCCGCTGCGCCTCAGCACTTCCAATCGCGTTTGTCGTTGGTAGAGATCTCGTATAGCCTCGCTGAGGTTGTTACTGAGCGGTGCATAGACGAGTGCAGCGTTGTTAGGGAAATCGGCGATGGATATGCTTTTTGTTTTGGAGTAGTCGATGCTGGCACCATTGAACTTATAACTGATAGAGCAACCACATAATGTGGTAACAAGCAATAGTATTATACAATGGTATGTATGTGTTATCCTCAGCATATTATTCAGAGGTTATACGCTTTGATTTTCCTATACAGTGTTCGTTCAGATATATGCAGTTCTGTTGCTGCCATCTTCCGGCTACCATGGTTGTGTTCGAGTGCTTTTCGAATGCTCTCTCTTTCGATATCCTCCATGGTTGTTGGCTGTGGTGTGGTGATTATCTGTTCGACCTCTGTTTCTATCGGTTCGGTAGCAGGTTTCGGCACTATATGAATAGGTTCTTCTGCTTTTATCTCCTCAACGGGTTCAAAGACGGGATGTGACACAACAATATCTTTGCTTGTCTTAGGTGTGGTTTTATTCAGTAGTCCGTTAAGTTGCTGTCTCATCTCTGTCATATCTCGTTTCATGTCGAAGAGTACTTTGTATAGTAGTTCCCGTTCGTTCATGTAGTTATCTTCCGTTCCTTTCGTATGCAGCAGTGACAATCCTTTCTGTGCCTCATTGACAGGGAGATACTTTTGCAGAGTGTCAGCAGTTATATCGCGTTCTGTCTCAATGATACTAATTTGTTCGGCAATATTTTTAAGTTGCCTAATGTTTCCATTCCAGTAGTAGTTTCTGAGCAGTTGTGTGGCTTCTTCTGTTAGCCGAATAGGTGGCATACGGTATTTGTCGCTGAAGTCCACGACAAACTTACGGAAAAGGAGAGGTATATCCTCTTTCCTCTCGCGCAGAGCGGGAACTTTTATTTCCACAGTATTGAGGCGGTAGTATAAGTCTTCCCGAAACCGTCCTTCACTGATCGCTCTCTTCATATCAAGATTGGTTGCCGCTACGACTCGCACATTCGTTTTTAGTACTTGACTGGCTCCCATTCGTATGAACTCTCCTGTCTCGAGTACACGCAGGAGGCGCACCTGCGTTTGCAGGGGCAGTTCTCCTACTTCGTCAAGGAAGAGTGTCCCCCCGTTCGCTATCTCGAAGTATCCTTTACGTTCTGCTTTGGCATCGGTGAAAGCACCTTTTTCATGTCCGAACAGTTCGCTATCAATAGTACCTTCCGGTATCGCACCACAGTTCACTGCGAAATATGGTCCATGTTTTCGTGCCGAATAGGTATGTATTATCTGCGGGAAATACTCTTTTCCCACTCCGCTCTCTCCTGTCACAAGTACACTAAGGTCTGTAAGCGCAACTTGTACTGCTACCTCAATATCGCGGTTAAGCAACGGGCTGTTCCCGATGATACCAAATCGTTGTTTAATCGATTGAATATCTTTCTGCTCCATAAGATGATATCGGCACTATACTGTGAGGTATATCTGTTTGATTATTTCTTTTTCTTTTTTTGCTGCATAGCCGTTTTCATATCGGGTGTTGCAATAGGTCTTAATGATAGTTTCTGCATTGTAGGCTCGAACTCAGGGAAATCACAGTTTAGCACCCCATGTGAAAGGATCTGTATATCGTTTTGGAGCCTTTGGATACCAGATTCGAGTTCTTTGTTCCATATGGAGTTTTTCTGACGCATACATTGTGCTATATATATAATCATCGCCTTTTGTCGCTCGGTATCCGTTTCTTTTGCAGCGATGGTTACCATATCTTGTATGATGCGTCCGTAGTTCCTCATTCGTACTACTTCCGTGTTTTTTCTCAGCATAGTTGTCATTTATTGTTTCTCCTTTATAAGATAAATCATTGTCGGGTAGTGATCCGAATAGCCGTTTTGCCATACGCCACTCTTGACAGTGCGGAAGGGTGTTCCTTTATCTTTCCCCTCCTGTACGGTCAGGAAGGGTGCATTGAATATCTGTGACACCCAATATGTCCAGTTCCCATCTTCGAGTTTGGCGTTCATAAGTGGTTCGGATATGAATATCTGGTCGAATAAGTTCCAACTACCATTATAGGACAGGCTACCTATTCCCCTATCCAGTTTTTGCCACAGAGTATTAAAAAATCCCTGTTCTTCAACATCTTCGCGTGTCCTGCGGGCTCCGACAACTTCTGCGCAACTATGGTTGAACGGGTCATCGTTAAGGTCTCCCATGATGATGATTTTTGCGCGTGGCTCAACATGATAGATGCTATCTGCTACTTGCCTACACAACATTGCAGCCGTATCCCGTGTTGCACGACTTGTTTCCTCTCCTCCATAGCGGCTAGGCCAATGGTTAACGCTGATATGGATCTTATCTCGAACTATCTTACGATTGTCATCCAGGAAATAGCCTGATATCCACAACTGTAGCCGACTTTTTACTTCGCTACCATCGGCGTAGTGCGCAAATAGTTCATAGCCTTTGACTGATGTAGGTTTGAACATATAGGGGTTATACAGGAATCCTACATCTACTCCTCTTCTGTCCGGTCCCTCCAGTAGCATGGGCTGATATGTCCGCCCATACTGCTGATTCAGTTCTTTGCACAGGTCATTGAGGCAACCTATATTTTCCACCTCTGCAACCCCTATGCATGCAGCTCCGCGGGGGTCTTTATCTGTACCGATTTGAGATATGGCATAAGCCATATTCTTGATTTTGTTTTCATACTTGAAAGATGTCCATTTCATTCCTCCGTCGGGGAGATACTCGTAGTCATTTTTTCCCTCATCGTGAATGGTATCAAACAGGTTTTCGAGGTTATAGAAAGCCACACAACGTACCATTACCCCTTCGGACTGTGCAACAACTTGTACAGCAAAAGGGAAAGCAAGAATGAGAAGTAGCGATAATATTAGTCGGCAACTTTTCATAATCAGGTATTATAATTACACTGCAAAAGTACTACAATATTTTGGGATATACAAAAGTTTTCCTATTTTTGCCGCAATTTTAGTTTTAACTTTTTGTTTCAAGAAAAACATCAGCAATTATGTCATCAGTTAACAAAGTTATCCTTGTGGGTAATGTGGGCAGTGATCCCGAGGTCCGATATTTGGATCGTGGTGTAGCTATTGCCAATTTCAATCTTGCGACGACAGAGCGAGGTTATGTTATGCAGAATGGTACTCAAGTTCCAGACAGGACAGAGTGGCATCCGATAGTTTTATGGAGGAACTTAGCCGAGTGGGCAGAGAAATATGTAAAGAAGGGTATGAAGTTATATGTAGAGGGTAAGTTACAGACACGCACATGGGAAAAAGATGGTCAAGTTCGCCGTAAGACGGAAATTATAGCCGAGAACGTGCAGGTTCTATACCGTCCAGCCGATTATCACAGTCCTGCGAATACGACAGCAGAGGAAGGCGAGGACATTCCCGACACGCCTCAAGAAGGAGTAGATGGTGAACTCTTTTAGGCACGTGTATTGGTGCTTGCAAAGAGACAACAGAGATTGCTTATATTATTAGGCAGTCTCTTTTGCATTTTAATAGGGGCAAAACTTGTTTTAGTTGTCGTTTGTTCCGTATTTCACAGACCGATACTACACCCTATTGCTACGTTTAGTTTTTGGCTATTAGCTTCGACCAAGGGTCGTATTAGATTGTTGGCGTTTACTTGCCATGTATTTAGCATTACATTTCCGAAGGCTTGTATAGCATAGCCATTCATCAACCACTGTTTTTGCAGTTTTAGACCTATCTGGTTCACTGCGAAGTCTCCCTCATAGTTTGTGTACATACTCTTGGCAGGGGTCATACCGATCCGGGTTGCCAATAGCCAATCATGCGGCAAGGCAAAATCATACCCTATTTCTATATATGTCGAATAAGCCCGCTTTAATTCTCCACCCTTTATATAGCCATCCCTGCCAAACGTGCGACAAGCCACTAATACACTCAGTGGCAGGCGGTTGCTTACTCTATATGCCACACGCCACTCTCCTGTCGTGCCTCCCCCACCAGGAGCATAATTACGCATGTCAAAGAAACGAGAGCGACTACCATCTGTATAGGTGTCGAAATAGTACATGTGCAGGTAATATATCTGTAATCCCCAACGGCTAAAGCCTATCGCTATATCTACCTCCGGATTGAGGTCCCGGAATGTCCAATCTGTGGAGCCGATGTTCCACCACATATTCGCAAACAAGCCTCCATATCCTATTGTAGCATCTGCTTGCACACTCAGTCCTCCTACATACAAACCACGCCAGATATAATTACTTACCACAGTGACGGATGTTCCCCACGTAAACCCAATGTGTTTAGGATAGGTATCCAGCCATTTGTTCGCACATTCCTCCTCTGTTGATATAGTATCTCCGACCTCTTCTTTTTCTGCAAGTATTATACTTTCTATGTTATCCGTAGCAAATATAGGACACACGCCTACCAATAGTAACACAATGACATTTAGTTGACAGAGAAATGTGTTCAGACAATGTTTATTCATACCATTTTGTATTAGACGGTGCAAAATTACTACAAATAACTCGTATGCGCAACCTACCTAACCAAGGCATTAGTGGAAAACCCTTTTTATTTTAACCGCTTTTGCCGTTTTTGGTTGCCCCTTAAACCATTAAAAAATTGCCCCTTTAAAAGTCCAGACAGGTAGGGTCAATTGACTATTTGCGCTGTTCTGCTGCTTTCATTTTCTCACGCTATCCCCGTCAGTTCTATCTGATGAGCCGAGTGTACAATGCGGTCAAGTATGGCATCAGCCACCGTTGGGTCGCCAATGGCATCATACAAGCAGAAACAGGTAATTGCGAGGTAACGATGATAGTTTTTCGTCCATAGGTCTAAACTTGCCACATTGCAGTCTTTGTCTGCCACTATAGGGGCGGTATTCTTATTTGTTTCCATGATTATTTAATGTTGATTGGTTGTTAGTAAACTGATTATTCATTTTGTTTGCAGGAGATGAGGTGTTATAATAATCTCTTCCTCATTATCTATCTCCACTGCATGTCGATACACATCAGCAAGGTCCTGTTCATAACTACTTTTGCGACCAGACAGTTGATGAGCATCTTTTTGAGTGTAACTATACGGAGTATCTTTACGCAGGTGGGTCGTAATAAGTCGCAGGGCATAATACACCGCAAGCATATCAGCATCATATACCACATCTGCTCGTTTGCCAATATATTCCTTTGGAACGCTGTAATGAGTGTACATTTCGCTATAGGGTATCCGTTCCAAGTATATCGGTTCCATTTGGAAACTATGGTGCGTTGATGTGCTGAGAGAGGGGGAAGGTGGTGAGTGGTGGCAACCAAAAACAAGAAAGTATTTGGAGGTTCCAATAATCATCGCTACTTTTGCCGCCGATAGTGGTTCTGGTTGCTTCTATAACGAGAGGAGTAAGGGACTGCGTTTATAAGCACTATAAAAATACATTATGAGATGAAGAAGATGTTCTCTTTTGCCACAATGGCATTCGTAGCGTTGAGCGTATCGGCTCAAGTTGCTATTCCCGAAGGTGCTTTGAGCACTCCGTTCAAAGTATCCGACACAAAAAGCGTGTATTTCGCTAAAGGCAACCTGCAGTTCAATGCCGTAACAGGCACACATACCACTGCCGATGGTGTTGTCAAAGGCACATGGCGTGTTGCGGACAACCAGTATGACTATATTGGTTCAGACAACCAAAACATTGCCGAGACCTACAATGGTTATGTGGATCTGTTTGCCTATGGTACAAGTGGTTGGAATAGTGGTGCTGTTTGTTATCAACCGTGGTGTATCTCGTCAGTCCCTGCCGAATACCATGTTGGCGGGCAGGTGACCAACAGTCTGACAGGTATGTATGCCAATGCCGATTGGGGTGTATATAATGCCATCAGCAATGCCGGCAACCAACCCGGTTTATGGCGTACGCTCACCAAGGAAGAGTGGGCATATCTGTTTGTAAACAACTGCTGGACGATGGCTTATATTGGCGACAAGTTCGGTATGTTGTTGTTCCCTAAAGACTTTCAGGTTCCGTCAGGGATTACTATCGCCTATATTTGGAAGGCCATTGGTGCAACAGCTCCTACGGAATTTGATACGGAGGATTATCATGGCAACCAGTTCACGGTAGAGCAATTTGCGTCTTTGGAAGCAGCGGGCGTTGTGTTTCTGCCGGCTGCAGGTTATCGCGTGACGGAAGGTAATGTGGTATTGCCTGGTATTTTAGGTATGTATCAATCCACGGACTATGATGAAGAGGATGATACCGCCATAGTAGGATTGGGTATAGGTACAACCTCTGCCAATGCTGCCAGTTCAGGTCCTCGCAACAGTGGTCGTTCCGTACGTTTGGTACGTGATGTGAGTACGACCGGTGTCAGCAATTCTATTGTGGGGCATGTTAGGGCAAACAAAGTCATTCGCAGTGGTCAGTTGTTGATAGATCGTGACGGTACCTACTACACAGTTACCGGAGTGGCTGTTGATTGAGCATTGTCTCGCATACGGTATAATGAGTGACCTGCAGGGTATCTGTGGGTCGCTCATTGTGTAATAATGAAGTGGCTCCGACTATGCGTTATGTTGTGCTGCTATTTCGCGCAGGCATTTGACACACAGGCAGTTTTCATAGTGTTCTGCCAGGAAAGTCCGTGCGGCTGTATTGAGAGTGACAGAGAAGCACTGGCAGTGCCATTTATCCTCTTCGTTACAGGTAAACTCTGCTCCACAACGTGGACAATGTTTTATTACTCCCATATTGGTTTTGTTGTTTATCGTTGGTCGGTTATGCAAAATTACAACATGTTTGTCGGATACGCAAATAAGTTGTACCTTTGCAGGTATGACACATATCCGCATTGTTGATGCATAAAAGACTGTTCATATGGAGTTTTATAATAGCGATGTTGTTTTCTTGCGGTGCACCATTTTTATATGCTGCATCGGATAGTTTGTCGGCTGTCACAGGCGGGCATAACAGCGTCATGCCTATTGCCTACCATGCGAGTGGTCGTATAGGTTGGGTAATGCCTGATGGCAAAGTGGATAAGTTAGTCGGTCAGACCGGAGATTGGGTAGGTCCCGTGGGTGGTGTTGATATATCGGCTACGTTTTATCCTCGTTGGTCTTCGTTAAGGTATTGGAACAATGCGGGTGTTGGTGTTGGTTTGAGTTATTGGTATATGTCACACGATATCTTAGGTCATGCTATTGCTTCTTACACATATATGGATATCCCGTTGGTTCATTGCCCCCATTTTGTATTAGGTTTGCGTCCGGGTGTAGGTGCAGCGTTTATGACAAAGACTTACCGTAATACTGTTCCGTATGGTCATCTGTATGAGGATATGGCAGAAGCCAATGGTTGTATCGGTAGTGTCTTTAATTTTTATTTCCCTGAGGCTATATATATGTGTTTTCCTATCGTGCGTGGTTGGAGTGTAGATGTTAGTGGTGGATGGTATCATATCAGCAATGGCAGTCTGCGTCAGCCTAATTCGGGATACAACATTTTTGCAGCCGAGATAGGTGTTCGGTATGCTGTTCATGACGATGGGCGTCATAGCGACAGGTCATTGGGTGATACGGGTGTTGATGACAAGCCTCGTGCTTGGGAGTTAGAAGCGTCCGTGAGTGGTGGTAGTCGGCAGGTGTATTATAAGGATCGGCAGAGTTTTGGTATCTGCGAGATGCAGTTGGCCGCCTATTGGCGTGCTCATCCTATCTTTCGTTTGGGTGGAGGTGTGGATGTGTTTTATGACGGTGCGTATATAAATCGTTCCACCTCTTTTGAGAAGACAAACTTGTCTGCCGCTCGTAAGGGTGATTGTTGGCGTGTAGGTGTGAGTTTACAGCCTGAGTTTGTGGTTGGGCGGTTCACTGCGGGGTTGCATATAGGGGCTTATCTGTATGATCCTGTCAAGGAGTTGGAGCCGGCAGACGAAGCGGCTGCCACGGCGAGCGGTCGCTTGACGAAGCCTATGTTTTACAAGTACGACCTGCTGAAAGCGGGTAGTGCCGGTTATCCTGATGGTTGGTTGTACACTCAGGTTGTTTTTAGATATCGGTTACCTTGGCATCTGTTTGTGCAGGGTACGATAAAGAGTCATCTGACGAAAGTGGAGTTTGTGAGTATAGGAGTGGGGGCGGGAATTTAGTAATTAGTTGAGGGTTGAGTGCTGTGGGGTGGAATGTAAAAAGAGGCTTATAAGTTGGTGGTAAGGAGGTTCTGTGGGGCGGAAATGTGTGAATATTATAAGAAGTTTTTTGACTGCGTGTTGGGGACCAGAAAACCCATTTTATTATTATAGTTGTTTTAGTTAATCTAATGAAGGATGTGCGGTTGCTAAATACTAAAAAAGGTGAGTTTAAATAAGGTTGAGATCGGGTTAAGGTCGGCTCAAGATCGGCTTATGTTCTGCTGGAGGTTTGCCTAATGTTTAATTTGTACTTTTTAATGTTTAATTGTTGACGGCTGCGCTGTGTGGGTTAGTGCGTATTGGCTATCGAGTCATATCCAATGATTTTGATGCGGTTGCCAAGACAAATAGGCGACACTTTTTGGATATATACGAAAAAAGCAGTACATTTGCGCGGTGTTGGCACAAACGGCAATAAAAACAATAACTATATGACTACAGATCACATATATAACCCTATACTGTTTAGCATGGTATGTGTACTTCTTTCTTTCGTTCCTCAGAGCAAGACTTATGCACAAGACAATATCATTGATGAGGTGATATGGATTGTTGGAGATGAGGCTATACTTCGTAGTGAGGTAGAGGAAGAAAGGCTGCGTGCACAATATGAAGGGCAACCTATTGCAGGAGATCCCTATTGTGTTATTCCGGAACAATTAGCTATACAAAAGTTATTTCTTCACCAGGCAGAGTTAGACTCTATAGCAGCTAACGAATCATCTGTCAGCCATCAGGTAGATATGCGAATGAACTACTATGTCTCGCAGATTGGTAGCAAAGAGAAGATGGAGGAATACTTTCGGAAGACAAGCACAGAGATACGCGAAGAGATGATGACAATGGTTCGTAACCAGATGATCATTCAACAGATGCAAAGCAAGCTGACTGAGAACATACACCCCACTCCTGCGGAGGTTAGGCGATATTACAACACCCTCAGTGAGGACTCTTTGCCTACGGTTCCCGCACAGGTGGAAGTGCAAGTACTTAGTATCGAGCCTCCTGTTCCTATTGAGGAGATAGAGCGTGTCAAGTCACGTCTGCGTGAGTTTACCGAGCGTGTGACAAGTGGCAGTACAGATTTCAGTATGCTTGCACGCCTATACTCAGAAGACACAGAGTCTGCCAAGCGGGGTGGTGAGTTAGGTTTTGTGGGACGTGGGCAATTGGTTAGTGAATTTGCGAATGTAGCCTTTAATCTCAGTGATCCTAAGCGAGTGTCACGTATTGTAGAAACCGAATATGGTTATCATATCATACAACTCATTGAGAAGAAAGGTGAGCGCATTAACTGTCGTCATATTCTTCTCAAGCCTCGTGTATCCTCT
The DNA here is from genome assembly GCA_963620225.1 of Acidaminococcaceae bacterium. Classification (GTDB taxonomy): domain Bacteria; phylum Bacteroidota; class Bacteroidia; order Bacteroidales; family Paludibacteraceae; genus Colicola. The sequence continues at coordinate 224,205 of CAVEZM010000001.1, forward strand.
GAAGACAAGCAACGTGCCATAGTTAGGTTGGACTCTATACGTGAGTTATTGCAGAATACGGGCATGCCTTTTGAGGAAGCTGTGGCTCGTTTCTCTGAAGACAAGTCAACTGTGATGAGTGGTGGTTTGATGACCAATGCGAACACGGGTGCCAGTAAGTTCGAATATCAGGATTTGCCTCCTGAGGTAGCACGGCAGATCTATGCTATGAAAGAGGGAGATATTAGCCAGCCTTTTACAATGATGGATCAGACAAAGAACAAGGAGGTCTGTGTCATTGTACGCCTTAAAACGAAGCGTGATGCCCACAAAGCCAACCTAACTGACGATTTCCAAGTCATACGTGGTATGCTTGAGCATAAGCTTGGTACCGAGACGATAGACCAATGGATACGCAACAAGCAGAAAGAAGTGTATATTCACATTGACCCTGCGTGGCAAGGGTGTGATTTTCAATATCCAAATTGGGTTCACTAACTTAACGTACACCTGTAGGCTTTGATTTCTCATCGGGTACATATTGCAGTATTCTATCTATTGATGGTAACAGTTGCGGTGCAAGCACAACATACGTATAGCAGCGACACTGTCAGGGCTTCAATGGTTTATCTCGAGCACTCAGAGACACTCTCCTTCGATGAGAAACGGCTGCCTGACGCACAGATACTCAAGGGTAACGTATGCTTTCGGCACGACTCCGCACTCATGTACTGTGATTCTGCCTATTTTTTTGACAAAGAGAACTCGCTGCACGCCTTTGGTAATGTCCATTTAGTGCAAGGTGACAGTATCGAAGGTTTCGGAGATGTGCTATTCTACAATGGCAACACACGCATGGCACGGCTGCGCAGACATGTACGTCTGATACACCAACAAACGACGCTCACCACTGATAGTCTCAACTACGATCGACAGCGGAACATAGCCTATTACTTCACAGGCGGTTCGATACGCGACAGTCTCAACCATCTCATTTCCCGATGGGGGCAATATACACCGGACAACTACCAAGCACTTTTCCGTGGAGACGTGAAGTTAGTTAACCCTAAGTTCGTTCTCACCGCTGACACTCTCTGCTACAACACAGACACCCACCAAGCTGACCTTGTGGGACCGACGGAGATAGTCTATGAACAAGAGACGACTATCTACTCCACCAAGGGATGGTACAACACCGAGACCGAACTATCTATGTTACTCAATCGCTCGCGTATCGTGCATACTGATGGCAAGGTTATGATAGGCGATACTATCTACTATGACAAACATGCAGGCTATGGTCGGACAATAGGTAATATCGCTACGCACGACTCCATCAACCATCTCAGCCTATACGGACGATACTGCGAGATGTGGGAAGATGGTCAACATGGGTATGTCACAGATAGCGCAATGATGATAGATTGGTCTGACTCGCTCATCTACACCTATATGCATGCTGATACGTTATATACAGAACAAGTGCCATATCGTACATTCACACTGCAGGTGCGTGACAGCGTGTTAGTGGATTCTGTTATGGTATTCCAACCAGCAGACACGCTATGGAGAGATACTTCTTTTAGGCAAATGCGTGCTTTCTACCATGTACGTATATACAGAGAGGATTTACAAGCCGTGTGTGATTCTATGTTGTATCATGGACGTGATTCCGTTATTACGCTCTTTGGCACACCGATTTGTTGGAATGAGGCAAACCAGATATCTGCAGATAAGATAGATATCCATATCCTCAACCAGACGATAGACCATCTGCATGGCATAGGGAACGCCATTGCCATTAAGCAAGAGGAGAAGAATGCCTTCGATCAATTGGGAGGGAAAGATGTATATGCATACATACGAGATAACGAAGTGTATCTGATAGATGTACAAGGCAATGCAGAGACTATTTTCTACCCTCGTGAGGATGACGGGACCTTTATAGGTGTCAACCGGACTCAGAGCAGTTTCGTTAAGCTATATATCGAAAACAGGCAGATACATCACGTTGTGTTCACCACTTCCAGTTCGGGTGTTATGTACCCCTTAGACCAAGTTAGTGATACAGAAACGAAACTTGGTACCTTCTTTTGGGCAGATGGAGAGCGTCCACGTATCCCTGGCGATATATTCTTGCATCCGCAACGCACTATACGTCCACAAGCAGGAGCCATGTCTGCGTCCTCCGAAGAGGAAGAAGAGCAGACAGACGAGGACAAAACACCGCGTAGTCAAAAGCGAAAAAACAAAAGAAAATGAAAAAGACATTACTTCCATTCGTGCTATTATGCACCATCTTCGGGACCATTGAAGCCAATAGTGATCTGCCTCAGTACATAGGCTTACAGTTAGGATATGCCCGGCCTATAACACGCCTTAATACCCCTACACAATCGGACTACACAGTCCTCAATGCCAATCCGTACAATGGTCTAAAAGTTGGTTTTGTCTATGATGCGACTCTCGTCAAAGGGTTGGGTTTTTCTTTAGCCATCAATTACACTTTCGGGTACAATGCTACGCGTTGGGCAGCACAATATAGCACTTCTATTTATCCCAAGGTGCGTACACGTACATTCTACCATCAAATAGAACTCCCCGTTGATTGGCAGTACAAGTTCAAGATAGCAGAGAAAACATGGATTATTCTCTATTCCGGTCCAACACTGCAATATGGGGTATCCATGATGGGTTATCAAGATATACAGGATGATGCCAAGGCAGTTACGCAAGGAACGTTGGTCAATCTCTATAACGCTCAGTCTGCAGAAGATGATGCACTCAAGCGTCTTAATGTCACATGGGGGGTAGGAGCAGGTTTTCAGTATGATCGCTACTTCTTGCGTGGGGGATATGATTTTGGTCTTATCAATCCCTATAAAGCTACTGTTTTTAACGGGCGGGATATCAATACCCGAGGTAGGTTTGATCAGTGGCAGATTAAATTGGGTATATATATATGGGAGTTCTAAGAGTAAGTTCGTGTTATAGATAATTCAATGGAGTAATTTCATATGATACCTCGCGAGACCATAGAACGTGTATTTACCGCAGCCAAGATAGAGGAAGTGGTGAGTGACTATGTGAGTCTCAAGAAACGTGGTGCTAACCTTATTGGTCTTTGTCCTTTCCATGATGAGAAAACTGGCTCTTTTACCGTATCGCCAAGTAAAGGCATCTTCAAATGCTTTGGATGTGGCAAAGCCGGGCATGCTGTAGGTTTCATTATGGAGATAGAGCAATGCTCCTATTATGACGCTATACGTCAGTTGGCCAAGCGTTACCACATAGAAATAGAGGAACGCGAGTTGACTGCTGAAGAACAGCAGCGGCAGAACGACCGTGAGTCAATGTTTGTTGTCAACGATTTTGCCAATCATTGGTTTCAAGATCAGTTATGGCAGACGAGTGAGGGGAAAGCTGTAGCTATGGACTATTTACGCGAGAGGGGATTACGAGAGGATATTGTGCGCAAGTTTCAGATAGGCTACTCTCCAGAGCGTGCCAACCTATGGGAAGTGGCTAAGGCTGCCGGATACAGCGATAAATATCTCATCAACGATGCAGAGAACGCCCCTCATGTGGGTACCGGTGTGTGTATTAAGAGTGAAGATGGGCGGCTCTTTGACAGGTTTCGAGGACGTATTATCTTCCCTTTCTTTTCTGTTAGTGGTAGAGTTGTGGGGTTTGCAGGGCGATTGCTCAAGAAGAACGACAAAGCCGGCAAGTACGTCAACTCACCTACATCGCCATTGTTTGAGAAGCATAACGAGTTGTTTGGTCTATATCAAGCCAGACAGGCTATTTCTAAGCAGAACTGCTGTTATTTAGTTGAGGGGCAGATAGACGTGATACAGATGGTACAGTCTGGTTTTGAGAATGTCGTTGCCTCTGGCGGAACATCTCTTACACCCCAACAAGTACGCTTATTGCACCGCTATACGGAAAACATCATTGTTCTTTACGATGGAGACAAAGCGGGTATCAAAGCGGCTATTCGAGGTATAGATATGTTACTTGAAGAGGGTCTGAATGTTAAGGTAGTGTTACTCCCTGATGGGGAAGACCCAGACTCATATGCGCGGAAACATAATGCAGACGAAGTGTTGTCGTTCATACAAGCGGAGCAGACCGATTTCATTCGCTTTAAGACTCGGTTACTGAGTCATGAGGCAGGTGACGATCCTATCCAGCGAACGGAGATGATCAATCAAGTAGTTCAGTCTATCGCTGTTATCCCTGATATCATTAAAAGGCAAGTGTATATTAAGGATTGTGCGTCTTTTTTGTCGATACAAGAGAACTTGCTGACGGACAAGGTGGGAGAGGTACGTCAGCGTGCTGAAGAGGAGCGAGCCAAGCGTAAGGCAGTGCGTAGGCAAGACACTACTGAACCAACCGAAGATGGGGCATTGATATCCTCCGTTCCCTATCGCAGTGATAGCAATAGTTCCTCTACTAAAGAGGAGAACATTCTAAACCTTATTCAGGTGATAGTCCGCTATGGCGAATGTATGCTACAGGTCAGCGATGACAGTACTCCTTGCCAAGTAGGAGAGTTTATCATCAATGAGTTACGTAACGATAATATAGAGGTTGCTACGCCTCTTTATCAACGCATCATTGACGAGTATATAGCTCATTATCGTGAACCAGCTTTTGTAGCATCAACATTCTTTCAGCACCATCCCGACATAGCCATCAGTCAATTGGCTGTCCAACTCATAGCAGATCGGTATCAGTTAAGTACTATCTATGGGAAAAAGAGTATCTCAGAAAATGTGCAGCAAGAAGTAGTCATAGAGACTGATGCAGACAGATTGCCCGATTTGGTTAGTCGCTTGCTCCTTGAACTCAAATACACAGTAGTCAATGAGCATATAGATGCTATGCAGAATATGCTACGTGAGGCACAAGACAGTAATAACTGGGAGTTGATACGTACCATCTTGGAGCAGCAACCACAGTTGCTGGCTATACGGCAACAGTTATGTAAAGCATTAGGGAACAGAGTTATAACCAACTAACCATGATATTCTCAAGTATTGTATATGGTCCTATTCATTCACGTCGTTTAGGTGTTTCTTTAGGTATGGAACTTATGCCTTTGCACAATAAGTTGTGTACCTTTGACTGTGTGTACTGCGAGTGCGGTTTTAACCAACCTGTTAAGCACCCTGTATTACCCACCCGTCAGGAAGTTAAGGAGGCTCTCTGCGCTCGTTTACAGGCAATACAGCAAGAGGGTATTGCTATAGATGTTATCACGTTTAGTGGTAACGGTGAACCCACGTTGCATCCTGATTTCTTAGGTATCATTGAGGACACATGTGTTCTACGCGACCGATATTATCCCAATGCCAAACTTTCTGTGCTTAGTAACTCTACACAGTTAGGGCGTGGTGATGTGGTGAGAGCACTACGTTTATGTGATAACAGGATTCTCAAGTTAGACTCTGCTATTGACAGTACTATGCATGCTATCGATCAGCCCGTCAATAAAGCTCTTTCTGTTCGTCAGATAATGGACTGGCTCAGTCAATTTTATGGGGATTTCACTTTGCAGACTTGTTTCTTACGAGGCGAGCATAAAGGTCAGGTTATCGACAATACGACTCCTGCCGAGTTAGAGGCGTGGTATCGTGCAGTAGATGTTCTACGTCCCAAACAACTTATGCTCTATGTCATTGATCGTGCTACGCCTGTCAAGGCTCTCTATAAAGTGTCTGTGGAAGAGATGCAGCGCATTGCTGCTCCTCTTCGTCAACAGGGTTATGATGTGATTGTAAGCGCATGAAGATACTCATAGCACCACTTAATTGGGGATTAGGGCATGCTACCCGTTGTATTCCTCTCGTCCGCCAGCATCTTACAGCAGGTGATGAGGTGGTGTTGGGTGGGGATGGAGATAGTTTGTTGCGATTGCGTCAGGCATTCCCAGATTTGCGTTATATTTATTTGGCTCCGTTACATTTACGCTATTCATCTCTGCCGGATCAGTGCGGGTTTTATCTGCGTGCTATACCACAATTAGTTTACTTCACGTTATTGGATCACTATAGCTTGCGCTCGTTGCTTGCCGTAGAGTCTTTCGACCTTGTCATATCAGATAATAGGTTTGGGCTCTTCTCACGTCATACACGATGTGTGTACATGACTCACCAATTATATGTACGTATGCCTCGCCGTTTACGTTTCTTGCAACCTCTTGTATGCGCTCTGCATCGCAATATCTACCATCGCTATGATGAAGTATGGGTACCGGATTATGCTTCAGCAACACATAACTTATCAGGGGCACTGAGTCATGGAGGTAGTGATGATGATCGAATACGATATATAGGTCCTTTATCACGCTTGGAGTTTTGTCACACTATGGATGAAGCAATATCTTATGACATCGTTGTTTTGATATCCGGTCCCGAACCTCATCGTACATTGTTTGAGAATAGTATTCTCAATCGCTATGCTCATCACTCCGAGCAGGTTTTAATGGTACGGGGGTTAGTTGCTGCCCCTCGTACTCGTATTGTGCTTGATAATATAACCCTTGTTTCCCATATAGACGACTCGGAATTATATAGAGTACTATTAGCAGCGAAGCATATCATTGCTCGTAGCGGTTATAGCACGATTATGGATTTAGAACATTTACACCTTCTTGACAAAGCCGAGTTACAGCCTACCCCAGCACAGCCAGAACAAGAGTATCTGGCATATCATATAACTCATATCAATAACCTCTGATTATACTTGTATTATGCAGAAATACTTACTTCCCACTCGTATGTTAGATTACCATCACGCATCTATACAAACTCTCGTACAAAGTCGTTGTTGGTTAGTTATGTCAGAACGTGAACGAACACAATCTATCTATCGTTTTGTTCGTGATGAGATATTGTTTGGTTACAATATAGATGATGCTATTCCTGCGTCGTGCGTATTGTCTGATGGTTATGGGCAGTGTAATACGAAAGGGACGTTGTTCATGGCACTTTTGCGTGCCTGTCATATCCCTTGTCGTGTACACGGTTTCACGATAGACAAGCATTTACAATATGGTGCTATGACGGGTCTTGTTTATCGCAAGGCTCCGAACAATGTTTTTCATAGTTGGGTAGAGGTATGGCAAGATGGTCGGTGGTATGAGTTAGAGGGTTTTATTTTAGATAGTCTTTATTTACGTGCCTTGCAACACCGATTTCTTCCTAATGCAGATGGCAGTTTCTGCGGGTATGGTGTGGCTATCTCAGATTTTATGAATCCGCCTATAGATTTCAACTGTTGTAACACTTATATCCAACGTGATGGTATCAATCAGGATTTTGGTGTTTTTGATAGTCCTGACGAGTTATTTAGTAGCCATCAGCAAGATATGCATGGTCTTAAGCGTTTTGCTTACCGTCATTTGGGTCGTCACATAATGAACCATAACGTCAATCGCATTCGTCACAGTCTAATATACTCCGTTACACATGAATAGTTTTGGTAAAGAGTTCGTTTTCACATCTTTCGGCGAGTCTCATGGTCGTGCTATAGGCGGCGTATTGGATGGTGTTCCTGCGGGTATTACTATTGACTTGGCTATGATTCGTCGAGAGTTAGATCGTCGTTCGGGTCGTTGCCAAGGACATTGTGCCGGTGTGTCACTTCGTGCATTGGATGAGTCTGATGAGGTAGAGTGGCTAAGTGGTGTATTGGATGGTATGACCTTAGGTACGCCTATTGCTTTTATCATTCGCAACACGAGTATGCGTTCTGAAGACTACGACTGGTTGAAGCATCACTATCGTGTTGGTCATGCCGATAGGGTCTATGCGCACAAGTATGGTATTCGTGATTGGCGAGGAGGAGGTCGTGCTTCTGCTCGTGAGACAGCAGGACGCGTTGTAGCAGGCTGTATCGCACGTCAATTATTGGCATTACGTGGTATCCATATACATGCCCAATTGGTTCAAGTAGGTGAAGAGACAAGGGAGGAGTTTTTTAACTCATATATTGCAACCATCCAGAGACAGGGAGATAGTATAGGTGGTATCATACAGTGTAAGGTGACAGGGTTGCCTATAGGTATTGGCGAGCCTATCTTCGACAAATTACAGAGTCATTTAGCATACGCGATGATGAGTATCAATGCTTGTAAGGGGTTCGACTATGGTTCAGGTTTTGCCGGAGTTGGCATGTCAGGTAGTAAGGCTAATACTATATCTGGGGGTATGGTTGGAGGTATCACAGATGGGACACCCCTCATTTTTCGTTGCGTATTCAAGCCTACTCCCTCTACGCCAAAGGCTTTGCAAGCGCTCTGTTCCGATAATGAGCCGATTCATCATGGTCGGTTTGATGCTTGCGTAGCAGTACGTGCTGTGCCTATAGTGGAAGCGATGACCGCACTTGTGCTAATTAACGAGCGTCTATAAGAGTATCAAAGTCATATTATTACAACTATTGTGCAACAATATAAATATCATTACTGACTACAGATGTACAACACCTTTTCCATATATCAGTAGCAAAGATAGATTTGCACATATTGCAAATTAGCACTAATTTTGTCCGCAATAACATAATCCAATATACAACATGAACAAGAAACTTTTCATATCTATTTTATCTATTATGGCTCTTACAGCATGTAATAAACCACAGACTACGGGCATCCTCCTCGCTAATCTCGACACCACAGCCGTCCCTCAGAATGACTTCTACCAGTATGCTTGCGGCGGATGGATGCAGCAGAATCCGCTTACGCCCGAGTACAGTCGTTTCGGCTCTTTCGACAAACTCGCTCTCAACAATCTCGAGCAGGTTAACGGGCTTATCCAGGACATCGCCAGCAAACAGCATAAACACGGCACCATTGAGCAGAAGATTGGCGATATTTACAACCTTATGATGGACACTGCCCGCCGCGAACAGGAGGGTATCATGCCTGTCCAACCACTCCTCAACGAGATAGCCGCCATCACTGACCGCAGCCAACTCAGTGAGGTACTTGGTAAGTCGCGAGACTACTCCCTTTGGGCTATGTATGTGGATGCCGATGCTCTCAACTCCTCGATGAACATTCTCAACGAGTACCAAGCAGGCTTCGCCCTCGGAGAGAAAGAGTACTACCTTGATACAGATGAGACCACCACCAATATCCGCAATGAGTACGTCAAACATATCGGGAATATGTTCGCACTCTTCGGTTTTGAAGACCCAGCCGAACGTGCAGCTACCGTGCTTCGCCTTGAGACACGTCTCGCCACCGCTGCTTTCGACAACGTACAACTGCGTGATGTACAAGCCAACTATAACAAGTTAACTGTCGCTCAACTGCAGGAACTCGTCCCGCAAATCGACTGGAAGACCTACTTCAACGCTATGGGCGTACATATTGACAGCCTCTCCATTGGACAGATACCACACCTCCAAGAAGCGGCCCGACTGCTCGACGAGGAACCACTCGAAGACATCAAGACACTCTTCACATGGCAAGTTCTCGATGGTGCTGCCGCTTATCTCAATAGCGAGATATACAATGAGAACTTTCATTTCTACGGCACTATTCTCTCTGGTCGTCAGGAGTCAAGCCCCCTATGGAAACGTAGCGTGAGCATCGTCAACGGCACACTCGGCGAAGCTGTCGGACAGATGTACGTCAAGAAATACTTCCCAAGGGAGAACAAACAGCGTATGCTCGCTCTCGTGAAGAACCTCCAGCACGCTCTTGGCGAGCGTATCCAAGCTCTTGAGTGGATGTCTGACGCAACCAAGGATAAGGCTGTCGAGAAACTCAATGCCATCACCATCAAGATTGGTTACCCCGATAAGTGGCGTGACTATTCCAAACTGGATATCGATGCCAATCGCAGTCTCTTTCAGAACCTCGAGAACGTCGCTCTCTGGGCGCACGACTACGCACTATCTGAACTTGGTCAACCTGTGGATAAGGGCAAATGGCATATGACGCCACAGACCGTCAACGCCTACTACAACCCTTCCAGCAATGAGATATGTTTCCCTGCCGGTATCCTACAATATCCGTTCTTCGACATGGAAGCCGATGATGCCTTCAACTACGGTGCTATCGGTGTAGTCATCGGACACGAGATGACACACGGATTCGACGACCAAGGATGCCAGTTCGACAAGGATGGTAACATGGCTAACTGGTGGACAGAAGAGGATAAGGCACGTTTTGATGCCCGTACCAAGGTCATGGCAGACTATTTCAACACTATCGAAGTTGCTCCAGGTGTATACGCCAATGGTGCCTTCACACTCGGTGAGAACATCGCTGACCACGGCGGATTACAGATATCTTTCCAAGCCTTCACAGAGAATGAAGCCAACAAACCCGAGAGTCAACGACTGAACACTGTCGATGGCTTCACTCCCGAACAGCGTTTCTTCCTCGCCTATGCGAACGTATGGGCAGGGAATATCCGTCCCGAGGAGATACTCAACCGCACCAAGTCTGACCCTCACTCACTCGGTCGCTGGCGCGTCAATGGTGCTCTACCCCATATCAACGCATGGTATGAAGCTTGGAATGTCACCGAGTCCTCTCCTCTCTATCTCGCTCCCGCTAACCGAGTATCTATCTGGTAACAACAAGCATAACAAGTTATGATACAACACGTAGTATTTTTCCGTCTATTAGACGAGGCTGAAGGACATACCAAGATGGAGAATGCCCAAATCATTAAAAACGGGCTTCTGTCTCTCAAGGATAAGATTGATGTCCTCGTCCACGAGGAAGTAGGTATCAATATCCCTAACAGCAAGAAGACGGACTACGACATCTGTCTCTTCTGTACTTTCCGCACATGGGCTGATGTCGATACCTACCAGAACCACCCAGAACATCTCAAAGTCGCGACCTACATCAGTAAGTGCCGTTCGGCGCGCGCTGCAGTTGACTACGAGATATAGTTCTCTCTGCGCTGATAGGGTGCTTTACTATATTTCTTTTACGGAAGTATTTATCGTACGCAGCAGTCTGACATTATTTTATGTCGGACTGCTGTTTTGTTGCTGTCTTAGCTGTCTTATATCACAATAGAAAGACTACCCTATGGTGGGGTAGTCTTAGCACGATGATTTTGTAATATAGCCGTTTATCCAAGATAGGTACGCAGCACTTGGCTGCGTGTACCTGTCTTCAGTTTACGGATCGCTTTCTCCTTGATCTGTCTAACACGTTCACGGGTTAATTTCATCTCTGTACCAATCTCCTCCAAGGTCTTCTCCGGCACACCTATGCCAAAGAACTCGCGGATGATATCTGCCTCTCGAGGTGTCAGGGCTGATAGTGCACGCTCTATCTCTCTCGAAAGGGATTCGTTAATCAGCGTATGATCGGCGTTAGGCGAGTCCTCGTTGATCATCACATCAATCAAGCAGTTATCCTCCCCCTCAACAAAAGGAGCATCAACACTTACTTGGCGACCAGACATCTTCAGTGTATCGGCAATCTTGTCCACCGGAATATCCAGTTCTTCTGCCAATTCTTCGGCACTAGGTCTACGTTCATGTTCCTGTTCGAAACGTTGATAAGCCTTGTTAATTTTGTTGAGTGAACCTACCTGGTTGAGAGGAAGCCGTACAATACGGGACTGTTCAGCCAATGCTTGTAAAATAGACTGGCGGATCCACCATACTGCATAAGAAATAAACTTAAACCCACGTGTCTCATCGAATTTCTCTGCTGCTTTTATCAGTCCCAAGTTCCCCTCGTCAATCAAGTCAGGAAGACTCAATCCTTGATTTTGGTACTGTTTTGCTACAGAGACGACGAAACGAAGATTAGCACGTGTCAGTTCATCTAACGCTGCACGGTCTCCATTACGGATACGACCTGCCAACTCCACCTCACGGTCTACTGATATCAGATTCTCACGACCTATCTCTTGAAGATACTTGTCCAGTGATGCTGATTCACGATTCGTGATTGATCTAGTAATTTTTAGTTGACGCATAGAATTTATTATGATGCACAGACTATACGGATTACGATTTAGGTTTACCGTATGGTCTATATCTGATTATACTTTAGTGATCCGGTCGGGATTCGAACCCGAGACCCACAGCTTAGAAGGCTGTTGCTCTATCCAACTGAGCTACCGGACCATCATTTTGCAGTGAACATCTGCCTACTGAGTCTGTCTATCCGACATAGTAGCAATCATTACCTATACCCTTACATAGAGATGCAGGACTCCATGTAAGGAGCAGATGGTATCCACTTCCATTAGCGACACAAAAACACCCTCATAGGCACACACCAAAGTGCCCACAAAGGCAATTTGGGTGCAAAGGTACTGTAACTATTTGAGTTGTGCAAGTCAAAAGGACTTTTTACTTACTTTTCCTTTACAACAATGCATCAAACAGTTTTTGCAGTTCTGTTTTTCTGACAGCGCCCACATGGCGATTTACCAACTGTCCATCTTTAAAGAATAGCATCGTTGGTATGTTCATGATACCATACGTAGAGCATGTTATATCATTCTCATCCACGTTGAGTTTACCAACCGTGATACGTCCTTCATACTCTTGTGCCAATTCTTCGATGACAGGTAACATCATCTTGCAAGGTCCACACCATGGTGCCCAGAAATCCACGATAAGAGGATTTCCCTCAGCCAATAAGGACTGGAAATTGGAGTCTGTAATCTCAATAGCCATAATTATATTGTTATAGTTTTCTTTTTTGTTCCTGATAAAAGTATATCTGTTATTGGATCTTCTATTAGTGTCTGTATCGCGCGTTTCATGGGACGTACGCCGTATTTCCTATCACGTGCCTGTTCCAATAGTTTCTGTCGCGTGTTTTCTGTCAGGCGCAGTTTGTATCCCATGGTTTCCAATCGCTGTTGCAAGGGACGCAATTCTAGCGTCAATATCTGTGCCAAAGCATCATCGTTCAGTGTATGGAAAACAATTATGTCATCTAACCTATTCACGAACTCAGGTGGGAACGTCCGATTGAGGGCATTAATCAGCGTACGTTCAGAGGCTCTTTCGTCATTATTATTTGCTTCGAAACCTACACCACTGCCAAATTCACTAAGTTGTCGTGTACCCACATTGCTCGTCAGGATGATAATCGTATTCTTAAAATCAACACTATGACCTTGTCTGTCAGTCAGTCGTCCTTCGTCCATTACTTGCAGTAGGACATTGAATATGTCCGGGTGCGCTTTCTCTATTTCATCAAACAATATGATAGAATATGGTTTGCGTCTCACGGCTTCCGTCAGTTTCCCGCCATCTTCATGTGCTATATATCCGGGAGGTGCTCCTACCAGCAGGCTGACTGTATGTTTCTCCATATATTCGGACATATCGAAGCGTATGATAGCGTCTTTATTACCAAACATCTCCTCCGCCAAGCACTGTGCCAGATAAGTCTTTCCGACCCCTGTAGGTCCCAAGAAGAAGAATGATCCAATGGGTTTACGGGGATCGCGCAACCCTATGCGTGACCGTTGTATCGCCTTGACTACGGCACGAACGGCCTGATCTTGTCCGACAACGCGTTGTGACAGGACCCTATCCATGTTGCGCAGTTGTTCGCTCTCTGCTTTGGCTACCCGCTGCACCGGTACTCCTGACATCTGACTGACGATGTACGCTATGTCTGTCTCTGTGATAACCGGTGTAATGTTGTCATTCACTTTATCATGTTTATAAGCACCTGCCTCATCCAAGGTGTCAATGGCTTTGTCAGGAAAGAATCGGTCTGTGATATACCTGTCTGTCAATTGTACACAGGCACGTATGGCATCATCAGTGTATTGAACATGATGGAAAGTGGCGTATGTATCTTTCAGGTGGGTAAGAATCGTATATGTCTCGTCAATCGTGGTAGGTTGCACTATTACTTTTTGGAAGCGTCTTTCCAATGCCCCATCTTTCTCTATTGAAGTACGATACTCGCTAATGGTGGTGGCTCCCACACATTGTATTTCACCTCTTGCCAAGGCCGGTTTAAGCATGTTAGCAGCATCTAAAGATCCTTGTGCGTTGCCTGCTCCTATGATAGTGTGTATCTCATCAACAAAAAGTATGATTTCGTGGTGGTTTTGCAGTTCGTTTAATATGGTCTTCATTCGCTCTTCGAACTGTCCACGATAGGATGTACCTGCCACCATGGATGCCACATCCAATGCAATAATACGTTTCCCCTTGAGTGCCGGTGTCTCTCCTCTCACGATACGGGAAGCCAAGCCTTCAACGATAGCCGATTTACCAACGCCGGGTTCGCCTATGAGAACGGGATTGTTTTTCTTACGCCGTGACAGTATCTGTATCACACGTTCAATCTCTGTTTGTCTTCCTATAACGGGGTCTAACTGGTTATTTTGTGCTTGTGCCGTAAGATCACGCCCATACTTATCCAACGCAGGTGTATCCGATTGAGATTTCTGCTGTTTGTTTGATGTTTGTTGCCATGGTGTAGGTTCTTCCACAAAATATGCATCGAGGGCTGCTTCATTCTTGGGTGAAGATTGTGGTTTCGGGTATAGTCGTTCTATACACTCATAATCGATACCAAAACGGTGTTCAATGAACACCGCAGGGTAGTTAACTCTCTCGCGCAGTATTGCCATCAACAGCAGTACTGAACTATACACTTGTGCATGATACGCCTCTTTCTCGGTGTGCATAAGCCTTATTATACGTTCCGTAGAGCGAGATAGTCCCACTACTTGTGCGGTAGTAGGTTGTTGTAGTCGAGTTTCGATAGCCTGTTTTAACTCCACCGGATTGAGTCCGGCTTGCATCAGTAATTCGAAGGCTTTACCGTTACCTAAGCGTAAGATAGCGAGCATCATGTGGTCAGGCATCACAGTTGTATTCCCCAACCGTTCTGCCTCCTGGCGGGCATAAAGGAAAATAGTATGCAGGTTCTGTGTTTGTTCCATATCTTCATCATTTGCAGAAGTGCCATGCCAATCCGGCTCTAAATATATCCGGAGCCATCGGGTAACCTGGCATCTCGTAATACTGTTTATTCATAAACGATGCATTGAAATGTTTGTATTGTGCGAAGAACTTTAACCGTATAGAGCGAACGTAGAAATTGGCATACACACTCATGACCGGATAATTGCCTACTTGTTGTGTGTATTGTACGCAAAACTGTCCTAATGCAGGATTGAGCAGTGGAGCGTAATAACGTGTAAAGTAACGCAGGTCAATGCCTATCTGTGCGTCCATAGCACGGAACCATGTCCCGTGATAATACAGGTTGTTGTACATGGTGAGTGCCGGTAAAGGCAGGTATGCTGATGTGGCGTGTTGATAGACCACTTTATTATCGAAGTTCACCCATGGTGTAGTGATATTGAGTTGTAGGTTTGCCGCCAACACTTGAATATTTCCATCCATCTGCTGTGGGGTTCCGTTTTCGCTCCAGTAGATATAGCGCGTCAAGTTTTCGAAGTCCGCTCCCAGTCGGGTAGTTACCCACTGTGTAGGGTATGACACTTCTCCTCCGACGTAGAAGCGGTATGTCTTGTAGAAATTATTGTCCCAAACGTAGTGGTTGCTTCGGTAGTGTTGCAGGTAGAAATCCGGGGTTTGATTCTTTATATAGGTTTTTGCTTGGATCGTCATAGAATCTTTCCCTACACGGAAGCCCGCATCAAGGTGTCCGTTCACTTGAAACTCTCCCAATTTGTATCCGAGCAGGCACACATTTCCATCGAAGCCATAATGTATATACTTACCTCTGTTTTTATAAATGGAACCACCCACATAGGTATTGTTTGTCCATTTCTCCCCGAACAATGTATCCGGCATAAGGTGCAACGATGCAGGTTGTGTGGTTGTGAACGGATAATTGACCACGTTGTCTGCGTCTATCAATCGTTCGCTCTGTCCTATGGCGGACATATGTCTTTGGCACTCGTTGGTCGCATAGACCATTGCACCGAACTTGAGCAAGGTATTGAACTCTTCTTCAAAAGTCACAGTCAACGTGTTTCGGATGGTCAGGCATGCAGCGGTGTCACGCGTACTTGCAGGATTCCGATAGTTAGTAGCATAAAACCCTTGTGCGGCCTTTTTCTCCAGGTATCGTTTTGTAGCATCTGTTACTTCAAAGATATGTCGGAAAGTAGTTACGGGTACGTATTCAATCTTTATAGAGTCTTTTTTCTCCCATTGCCCTTCCTCATTTTTTTCCCGGTAGTGTACTTTACGTTCTCGTTCCACGCAGATGCTATAGTAGTGGTTGATATATCCTGACAGGTATCTGAATCCGGACATCCCTTGCATTGTCACCGGCATATCTTCCGGGTTAAGACTTCCTTGCAAGTCCTCCGGATGGAGTAGTCCTCCGTTCTCGAAGTTGCTAAGAGAGTTCCATGTGAAGGCTGCCTGGAAAGAATAATGGTCTCCGTTGTAACTGCCAAAGACAGAGCCAAAGACTGTTTTCCCTTCTTGTGAAGAAAATCGTCCATATGAGTTGAGATAGTCTATTGTCATTCCCAAGTTAGTCTTTCGATTGATATTGCCTGTAAAAGAGAAACTAAGGTCATTCTCATCCAAGTTGGTTACAAATCCTTTTTTGTACCCTATAGTAGAATATGGAGTGGTGGTATGGTGGAAACACACGTTCTGTGGTGCAATGATGTAGGGTGTATAGGCATCAGCAAAGATAAAGTCTGCCCGTTGTTGTCTATCGAAATAGATGCGTGATTGCGAAGGTGATATGAGATTTGAGTTGGTGATGCAGGATATAGAGTAATCGTTAATCACGTTGCGCATAGGCATATCCATGAATGACGAGTCCACTCTGTTTAACGTGTCTGCCATACCTGTCCAATGGTCTAATTGCCATGTTCGTATGACAGTTGGTACTGTTTTGTCTTTGGCAAACAGACTGACAACAGAGCACATTGCCACCAGTAGTAGTATGTGTTTACTCTTTATTTGCGGGAACTCTCGCCTCAATTGTTTTCTTTGTTTTTAGTGGAACGTGTTTTTTTCTTGAGGTCTCTAATTTGTTTCTCCAGAGAAGCTATCTCTTTCTCTTGGTTGTTGATTGTCTTGAGCAACTCGTTTAGTTCTTCATTATCCACTGTTGTAGGATATTGTTCGTCCACACGTTGTAGGAAGTCAGCCAACACATTCATATAATTGATGAAAGCATCGTAGGCGGATTCGAAGGGTGTCGCACCTTGGTCTATATGATTCATATAGTGTAAATAGTTGACATCCTGCAGCATCAGCCAATCTTGTTTCAGTTGTTTCTCCTGACAGAGGTGTACCCGTTCAGCTACAGCATACAGTTTATGGATAGCCTCTTGTTGCAGGTCATTGCCATTGTACATACTAAGGTCTTTGGCTTCTCCTGCCCATGTTAATGGGTAGGGGGCTACGACTGTATCGATTGGAGTCATTTTTTTGGACACTTCCGTCGGTGTGAGGAAGCCTATTCCTTTCTCGAGGGCATAGTATGGAAGTGCTTTCAGGAAGTCAAATATGCCAGTTAGGGCTGGTTGGCGTAGTCCAAAAGTCTCTGCGCCGACCCATATATTTATCACTTGTTCTTCATCGGGGAGTGTAGATAATTGGGTTGCGTATTTCTCAGCGTCTATAGGATAGTTATGCCATGTTGTATCTGCAAAGTGGAACGATAATTCATCACTCAGGTTAGCATTACGAAGTAACACTTTGAGTTTTGGTGCGGAGGCACTTTGGTAGAGATAGTTCGGACTTTTCCAACTTAACACGTGCTTGGCACCTTCCGTCATAACCGTTTTGTATCCCTGCTGCAGAAGTTGTGCAGCTATCTCGTCGGAGTAGAGAAGTTCCGTGCCACATACTGTAGTGGATCTTTGACCGAAGAGTTCTTTTACAATATTTTGTTGCCGCTGCAGTTGTTCTGCTGCCTCTGTCTCACTATACACGGCTGCCAAGGAGTATGCATAGGGTGTGGCTACGAACTCGACGCATCCTGTAGCGGACAGTTCTTTGAGGATATCTATCATCTCCGGTGCGAACTGTTCGAACATAGTTAGTGTCGTTCCCGATACAGACAGTGCGCAATGAAACTTGCTCTTGGACAGACGAACCATCTCCAAGAGTGTCTTGCATAGCGGCATATAGGATACTTGTACGAGGTTAACGATATCATCCTCGGTCTGCATATCATCGTAATAGTAGTGGTCTTGTCCTATCTCAAAGAAACGATATCGTTTCAGGCGATAAGGAGTATGCATTTGAAAACAAAAACAGAGAGTCTTCATATTCTTATTGGTTTATCATTTAACCCGCAAAGATACGACATTTTTCTGTAAATCACAAATCCCATATCTATCATCATAAAAATAACCCTCTCTTCTGTCTGTACCTGTACTGTCCACTACGGAGAGTTTGGGCAGTCCCATGGGTTTGGCACTTTTATAGCGAAAGGAGTGTTTGGATAAACTTGTCTTTCGTGTATGCGCCATCCACTTGGCGGGTGTTATAGACGAGGCAATAGCGGTAGTCGTTGCCTGCTTTGGCTGCCCATAGGTTGCCGAGTTTGATTTTCTGCTCGGCATCAAGGTGGTCTCCCTTGGTTTCGAGCAACACTATTTTTCCTCGCTTGGTCTTGATAATGAAGTCGGGGTAGTGATTGATATAGCCATTGATGCAGAACCCTTGCCGTTCGATGTTTCGTGTCCACCATTCCACGCTATCGAGGTTGGCAACATCGTTAATTACCTCGGCTTCGAAGCCGTTTACCTCTTCCTCTTTGGTATGCAGCATTTTCGGAATTCCCACAAGGGCTGTACCGATACGGAGTGTTTCGGGAATGGTGTAGGCGGGGCGGGTATAGATTTGGTCGGTGTTGAGTCTGTCTGTGAATACCTGCTCCTTGTAAGCGTTTTCCAAACGGATAATCTTCTCTTTTATCTTCTGTGTGTACTCGTTTAGATGGCGCATAAAGTCCTCTAATGTCTCGTCGTCGAAGCCCGTAAAGAGCCGTGCGACATAGTCTTGTATGTCCTTGTCGGATAGCGGTATCATCTTGCCCATCTCGTGTGCCACGACATCAGCACAGCGTTTTATCTTAGCGTCGTGGTTTTCGGCTTGGCGTATGTAGTTCAGGATGAACGAATAAGTTTCGCCCTGTACCTTGGTATAGACAGGAGTGTGCGTGTCGGAGTCCTTGTTGAGGTCGATGCTGTACATATTGGACTCTGCAGCGGCAAAAGAGATACGGGTGTCCTGCTCGGACAGTTTGAAGCCATCAAGCAGGTGGTCTCCCTCAAGCAGTATGTCCTTAGGGCGCTCGAATAGCACGCCTTGTGGAGAGTTGTTTGGCATGAAGAACTTAGGCAGGCATACTTGCTTTGCCGACTCGGCAAAGATACGTTGTATTTTGGCGGTTTTCACTTGCGGTGCTATCTCAACGGGGATAGGGTATTCATCGGATAATTGTAGTCGGGTATCCATATTTTGTGCCTCCTTTCGGGCGGTATCTAATAGTTCGGTGACTGCGGTCGGTTCTTCCTTCAGCATTCCTTCGGCAGGTGCAGCATTGTCTGTGTTGGGTGTGAAAGTGATTTGCGCTATATCGACATCGTCTTCCGGCTCACCCACACCGCCTGTCTGTGTGTATTTAGGTGTATCGTCGTCGAATAGGCTCTGCATAGGTGCAGGCGTGTGCTTCTGCGCAGCAGGCTCAGCGAGTTCGGCGGCACGGTAGTCTTTGTCCGAGAAGCCTGCATGGTTCAGTCCTTTTACCACATTGGCGAGCGTGTCTTGGAATTTCGCTGAGGCGGTCAGCACATAGCTCAGGTTGAGTATATCTGCCGCATTCTTTCGGGCGTAGGGTAGGCGCAGCACACGCCCCACTATCTGTTCCACATCCACGGGCGACGACTTGTCCGCCAGCGACGCCAGTATGTAGGCAAACGGGCAGTCCCAGCCCTCTTTCAGGGCATTGATGGTGATGATATAGCGAACGGGGCAATCGAGGGACATCAGGTTGATACCCTTCAATTCGTCTATTTCGGCGGTTTTTATTTTGATTTGCTCCTCGGGTATCTGCAGTTGGAGCAATGTGTCTTTCACTTTGTCTATCACCTCTCGGTCTTCAGTGCCTTGCCGTTTCGATTCGGCTTGAAACAGCACAATCGGTCGTATGTAGTCGCCGTCTGTCTGTTGTCGTGCGGCTTGCTCGAGGCTGCGCTGCAGGTGCAGGGCAGAGTCGTACACTTGCGCTTTCGAGTTGTGGTTATAGACTATCACGGGCAGTTTCACCATGTTGTTTCGCTTCAGTTCGAGTGCGTCGGTAAAACAGATGATGTTGCTGTTCGCTTTTGGCGTGGCGGTCAGGTCGAGTATAAGCGACGGGTGCAGGTCGTTGAGCATCTGTTCCGATAGTTTCGATACGGCGTTGTGGCTCTCATCCACTACCACTATCGGGTGTACGGCTTGCAGCACCCGCATCAGTTGCACCTCGTCATCGTTTCCCTCCCGCTCTTCCGAAAACCGTTTTTGAATGAGCGGTGCAAACGACTGCAGGTAGCCGTTCTCTTGATACACTTTTCGTCCTTCTTTGTTGCTGGTGCGCAGCGAGTCGAACGACAGCACCAGTATGCTCAAGTTCTCCCGCACGGTGGTCAGCGAGAAGCCCTGTCCCGTCAGGGCTTGCTGCTTGTCATACACCTCCACTCGGTTCTGAAAATCGATGTCGATACGCTGCCGATAGGGGTGCTGTTTGTCGCGCAGGTTGCGGAGTGTCTGTTCGAGTATGGCGTTGGACGGCACGAGCCACACCACCACTTTGTACGGCGGCCGTATATGGTCCATGGCGGTGCGGATGGCAGCCGCTGCTATGAAGGTTTTGCCGCCGCCTGTGGGCACTTTCATGCACACATGCGGTGCGCCTTGCACATTGTTTTTGTAGGGCGCAATGATACTTCCTGCAGCGGGTTGCAGGGGCGGGTTGTTTGTCTGCCAGAAGGCGGCAAAGCCTTTGGCTATATCGTTCTGTTGCTCAACGCAGGTGAGAAAACGGTCGAGTGCGTGCAGGTGTGCCTGCTGATAGTCTTTCAGTTCCATGGTCTATACGCGTTTTATGTCGCGGGGAATTTTCTTGTATCGGATATGATGTTGCGCCATCTCTTGCTCGGTTAGCAGGCAGCGGTCGGCGTAGATGATATACATCTCGGCTCTGTCCCGCTCAGTCATGGTGTTGAGGAATGTCCAGTCGAGGCAGGTCTCTTGGTCGGGTAGGTAGTAGAAATAGTAGTTGGTGCGGTCGTGTTGTCCGAGCAGATACGGGTGTGCGTTCTCGGTAGGGTGGTAGGGCGTATGTGTCTCGCTGTACCAAACATAGTTGCGTATCTGTTCGGGGTCGGCGTGGTTGTTGAGTAGCTCCGTGGCGGGGTCGAATATCGTTGTGCCGAGTTCGTAGTAGGAGAATGCTCCGCCCGTGCCCTCTACACTTTTGTTTCCCTCGCCGTAGCCGTTAATTACCCGCCGTACCCGCTCGGCGGTGATGGTCTCGGCATAGTCGCACATCTCGCATAGGATAAACCGCCTATGTCCTCCGTCTTGTTTGTTTAGGTTCAGCACCGCATGGGCTGTTGTGCCACTGCCTGCAAAGGAGTCGAGGATGATGGCATCCTTGCCAGTATTAGCAATATTCAAAATAGTTTCTAATAATTCTGTCGCTTTGGGATAATCAAAAGGAGAATTACCTCCAAATATCTCTTTTAGTTCTTTCGTTCCATTCCCGATTTCATCTATCCATGAAACAAATTTTTTTGTTTCTATTTCTCCATCTGCCGGAGCATAAATCTTCTCATAAGGAATCCATTCATCAAACTCATTTTTTTGAAACTCTACACGCCCCTCGTGTATTGCTTTACTCATGTTGCTGGCGCTCCAGCGCCAGCGACTCTCAATTTTCTCAAATTGAGAGTCGCTATTTACTTTAGAGTATATTGTTGGAAACACTTTTTGCCCGTCTGGAGCAGTTATAGGATAGTATAAATTTGGTCTATTTTCTCGTAAACTATTAGACCCCCATTTCCGTAATAGTTGTGTTTTATAGTAGCGACCTGTTTGAACATCGTATTTTGGATAAACACTTCCCTCTTTCATTTGTACACCAACCTTAAATGTATCTATCTTTTTTGCATAGCAATACATGTATTCGTGTACGATAGCGATATGTTTACTATCCTGTCTGCCGCCTTGTCGATGAATAGGCATACAAGCCACAAAGTTCCCCGCCCCGAATATCTCGTCGCATATCAGTTTTAGGTTAGCCTGTTCGTTGTCGTCAATGGAGATGAATATAGCCCCGGTGGGCGCAAGCAGTTTCTGCAGCAGTACCAGTCTGGGGTACATCATGCAGAGCCACTTGTCGTGGCGAGTCAGGTCTTCGGCCTCTGTACCGACTACCTTATTCAGCCATTTTCGTATATGCGGGTCGTTCACATTGTCGTTGTATACCCATTTCTCGTTGCCGGTGTTGTACGGGGGATCGATATAGATACAGTCCACAGCCCCCTCGTATTGGGGCAGCAGGGCTTTCAGTGCCTCCAGATTGTCGCCATGTATAATCATGTTTTCCCCTTCGCCGGTGGGTGTGCCATAGTCGTATTGGTGGTCTAATACCCGATAGGGGACATGTTCGTGGTGGGTAATTACTTTCTCTTTTCCAATCCAGTTGAGTGTAGGCATGTTCTTCTCTCCTTCGCCATGGTGTCCTCATGGCCGTGCAACAAAAAACGCGTGGACAACTATACCTTGCGAACTTGTCTTCTGCGGTCTTAGGATACCCGACTCTCAAGTTCGATATAGTTCGTCCACGCGCGTATATGCCACGCCATACACGACAAGGGCAGAACCCATTGTCGTGCGGCGGAGGGATATACACTCCGTAGACATCTACTATAGTTCGTTCTCTGAAGAGTCTTGAAAGTTCCTAAGTTTCAGAAGACCAGATTACGACGAAGTAAACGCCTTTTTCTATTATGTCGTGTGCCTCATCTTTCCGTGTCTATTAAAGACTTGTTTCGTATGAGTTTCACGGTGCAAAGGTAAAATTAAAAACGCAAGTGTGCAAATTATAGGTTGGTTATTGGGTTGAGAGAGATTGAGGATTGGTTATGTTGGGGACTTTGATGGGGTCGAAATGAATAAGTTTGTGTAGGTGGAAAATATTCTGTACTTTTGCGGTCGAATAATAATCTTTTATCTTAACATATTATGGAGGCTATAAGTCAATTCTTCATGTCTTTTGACATCTGGCAGGTATTATCTTCTTTCATCTTTTTGTTCGCTATCATCGATCCGTTGGGTAATATTCCCATCACGATGAATATGGAGAACAACGGGGTCAAGATACATCCGTTTAAGGTCTGTTTGGCTGTGATTGTTATACTGATAACGTTTTTGTTTGCCGGAGAGTGGGTTTTGAAATTATTCGGTGTGAAGATAGAGTATTTCGCTATAGCGGGTGGTTTTGTCATCTTCTTGATGGCTTTAGAGATGATTTTGGATGTGAAGATCTTTCAGAACGACACGTTGGGTGGTGAGGGTTCGATTGTTCCTTTGGCTTTTCCGATGTATGCCGGTCCGGGTGCGTTCACAGCATTGTTGTCTATCACCGCCGAGTATAGTACGATCAACTTGGTTATTTCGGTAACGTTGTGTACAGTGGTGTTGTACCTTGTGTTGAAGGGTACACATTGGTTGTCCAAACACGTGGGGCAGACATCGTTGTATATACTGCGTAAGTTTTTTGGTATTATCGTGTTAGCTATTTCGTGTAAGTTGATGTTTGCCAACTTAGCGACAGTTTTTGCATAGTTATTGATGAGAAGGCATATTCTTATATTTCTGTTTGTTGCTTCGGCGTTTGTCAGTTGTCATCGTGCTCCTTATGCGGTAGTGTCGGGTTCTATAGACGGTGCCAAGGGGGAGGTCTTGTATATGGAGCAGACGGCATTGGTCAAGACTTCGGTTTTGGATTCGTGCGTGTTGGATAGAGATGGTGGTTTTCACTTTCGTATCCCTACTTTGCCTTATCCAGAGTTATATCGTCTGCGGATAGGCAATAGCAGTCTGCCGTTGGTAATTGATTCGACAGAACATATTGTTATAACGACGACGTTAGACAGTATGTCCTATACGCAGGATATTGTTGGTAGTGCCTCCTCTCTTCAGATTGCCCAGTTGCGTGCTGCAGCCCGTATGCTGTCCCGTGAGCAGTTGCGTGCTTTGTCTCAAGGGGTGATCATGCGTGATCCTCGTTCGATGGCTTCTTATTATGCCCTGTTTATGAAGCAAGGCGGTGTGTCTGTATGGGATATCTATGATGTACAAGACCGTCGCATGTATCAAGCAGTGGCTACCTCTTTTCACACATGGATGCCCGATTATGTGCGTAGCAAGTCGTTGTATGGTCAAGTGCTGGATGTAATCAATGCTGAACGTTCGGCTCATAATCAGGAGGTCATGCGTCAGTTTGTAGAAGAGTCAGAGAATGCTTTTTTAGATATCACGTTACCTGATGAGAACGGGTGTTTACAGTCTTTATCTGACAGGCGTGGTCATGTTATCCTATTGGATTTCTCAGCGATAGAGATGGAGCAGTCACGTGGGTATATTTTTGAGTTGCGTTCATTGTACAATGCGTATCATGGGCGTGGATTGGAGATATATTCTGTTTCGTTGGACAGGAACAAGTTGTTATGGGAGCAGTCAGTAGAAAATATCCCGTGGACAACGGTTCGTGTACATGATGAAGACTTCAACTCGGTATTGGTACTTTACAATGTGCAGTCCCTGCCGACGTTGTTCCTGTTTGACAAAGCGGGGAATATACAGGGTCGTTTTACCGATTTTGAGCAACTTGACACTGCCATTCGACGATATTTGTAGTATCGCTCTCTCTTTGGGCTTTGATGCATGCGGTGTATCTTCTGTTCACCGATTGGACACGGATGCGGATGTGATGGATGCGTGGGTATCTGCGGGGTTACATGGAGAGATGCACTATTTGGAGCGTAACTGTGACAAGCGTTATGATCCATCGTTGTTGGTTCCCGGTTGTAAGACGATGTTGGTTTGCTTGTTGCGTTATTCGAAGTCTGGTCATGACTATCACAGACGTGTCAAATCGCTGTTGTACAGTTTAGAGGGGTGTTTACGTGAGCAGTATGGTGACGATATTGTATCATCGGATTACCAGCACGTGTTTTGTGACTCGGCACCTGTATTAGAGCGTCGATGGTGTGTAGAGGCAGGTTTGGGTTTCATAGGTCGTAATCGTCAGTTGATACATCCGACATTGGGCAGTATGGTTCATCCGGGTGAGTTATTGTTGAATGCAGGTGTGACCGGTGCACCTGTCGGGGAAGCAGGTGTGGGTTGTGGCAGTTGTCATCGTTGTTTAGACGCATGTCCTACAGGTGCGTTGCGTAATACGGTATGGGATGCGCGTTTATGTATAGCGTATAGGACCCACCATTGTATGATATGTCAAACTAATTGTCCATATAATAATGAAAGCCATCCATGAAATGCATATTGCCATGGCGTCTGATCATGCGGGTTTTGCATTGAAGCAGAAAGTTCGAGCCTGGTTGGAGGAGCAAGGTGCTACCGTTACCGATTATGGTTGTTTCTCTTCGGAGAGTTGTGATTATCCTGATTTCGCTCATCCTATGGCTACCGCTATAGAAGAGGGTAAAGCCGATATGGGCGTTGCTATTTGTTCGACGGGTAATGGTATCTGTATGACTGCCAACAAGCATCAGGGCATACGTGCTGCGTTGTGTTGGGATGACCCGTTAGCGACACTGGCACGTCAGCATAATAATGCGAATGTGTTGGGTCTGCCTGCCCATTTCATCACAGAGTCGAAAGCCTTGGATTTGGTACGTATATTCTTCAGTACCGATTTTGAAGGAGGTCGTCACGAGCGTCGTGTCAATAAGATTGCTTGTCATTAGGGGCATTAACCAATGTCGTTGTCTGGTTAGTTATGTGCTATCACTATGTGGGATAGTCCGTGTTCGTCATATGCCCACTTTTGTGAGTGTGGAGCCTGCCAACTATTGTCAGTTGCGTTGCCCTGAGTGTCCTGTCGGTCAGTCTGCATTTCGTTATGCACCGCGTCCGCGCGCACGCATGTCGGTAGAAATGTTTCGAGATATACTATTGCAGATACGTAGCAGTTGTCATACAATACAGTTCTATTTTCAGGGCGAGCCGTTGTTGAACAGTGCTTTGCCAGATATGGTCAAGATGTCTCATGAGGCAGAGTTGTTTACTGTCGTCTCCACGAATGCACAGATGTTGGATATGTCTATGGCACGTCGTTTGGTAGAGGCAGGACTCAGTCGGATCATTGTTTCAATAGACGGATTCAGTGAGGAGTCGTATAATGCGTATCGTGTGGGGGGCAGTCTGCAACGTGCTTTGGATGGTCTTCGTTATCTGCGTGAGGCACGTGAAGAATATGGTTCTCATCTCTGTATAGAGTTGCAGGTGTTGCGTCTGTCGTCCAATGAGTCGGAGTGGTGGTGGATACGTAAGCATTATAAGAGGCTTGGTGCTACCCGATTGGTTTTTAAGACGGCGCAGTTGTACGATTATCGTCATGGTCATGTGTTGATGCCCAGTAAAGAGCGTTATAGCAGGTACAGGAAAGGGAGTGACGGGTTATATTATCTGCATCGTGTGAAGCATCGTTCGTGTTACAGGTTGTGGTCCGGTTGTGTAATCACAGCAGAGGGCGAGGTGCTTGGTTGTTGTTATGACAAGCATGTTCAGCATACGTTTGGTAATATAACCAAAGACACGTTACGCACACTGTGGTACGGCGACAAGGCGAATGCCTTTCGCAAAGCCGTAGTGCATAACAATGAGGATATAGAGATGTGTACGGAGTGTTGGTATTAGTTTGTCGTGGTTATGTTATATGAGTGTCTTCCCGACAGTTTGTGCTATAGGAGCGAGTGTTGCGTACAGTGTACGGAATTGTTGGTGTGTGAGTTGTTGTGGGGCATCGCTCTTGGCATGTTGTGGTTCAGGGTGTGTCTCAATGAGTAATCCGTCTATCCCCATGGCAGTACATGCCCGTGCCAAGTCACTAATGGCGTAACTGTATCCCATAGCGTGACTTGGATCTACTATGATGGGGAGGTTTGTATAGCGTTTGAGCCATGCCACTCCACATAAGTCGAGTGTAAAGCGTGTCTTTGTCTCAAAGGTACGGATGCCTCGTTCGCAGAGTATGACTTGGTTATTTCCACAACTCATAATAAATTCTGCTCCGTCCATGAGTTCTTGTAGCGTCGTGCCGAAGCCTCTTTTCAATATGACCGGTTTACCACAATGCCCTGCAGCAGTTAGTAGTGCATGGTCGTACATAGATTTCGCTCCTATTTGTACGATGTCGGCATACTGTATAACTTTATCCGCATGTGTCGCATCACGCATTTCTGTGGCAATGAGCAGTCCATACTTATCCCGCATTTCCGCGAGTAGTTGTAGTCCTTCTTCCTCAAGACCTTGAAAAGTATATGGGGAGGTTCTTGGTTTATAGCACCCTGCTCTTAGTACGCGTATGCCAAGGCTGACAAGCATTTGGCATGATTGTTCTATTTGTTCGCGGTTCTCTACGGCACATGGTCCTGCTATCATAAGTTGGTTGTGTCCATCACCTCCAATATAGGTGTTACCTATGCTAACCTTGTGAGTATCCGGATGATATGCTCGTGCTGACAGTTGCATATCGGTTGGCATTGCCCAATAGTTGGTGGCTATATCCGTGAGTGAGGCAGGCAATTGTTGCACGTCACAATGTGTGATAAGCACATACTTGTCAGACAGAGTCAATACGATAGCAGGTATGGATGATGCTATAGATTGTACATAGAGTCTGTCAAGTGTTATGGGCAGGTGTATTATCATTGGTGGAAGTCGATAATATGGTGTATGGATATGATACCGATAATATCCGTTGAGTCCGGTGTTTCCGTAACAGCGAGTGTCGTGATGTTGAACTTATCCATGATAGCTAGAGCATCTGTGAGCAGTGCTTCCTGGCATATATGTTTATATGACGGTGTCATGATATCTGCGGCTGTGATATGCAGGTCATCATATTTCTGTATAGCACGTCTGAGATCTCCATCTGTGATAATACCCTGGCATGTGCCCATCGGTGACAGATGGTCATAGACCATTGTCATCCCAAGGTGTTTGTCTGTCATCTCACATACGAGTTTGCGGAACGGTGTGGTGCGTTCAACGCGCGGCACACGTTGTGTCATACGGTTTTTCACTCGTCCGAGCAGTCGTCTTCCTAATGCTCCTCCGGGGTGGTACATAGCGAAATTATCTGCTCTAAAGTGCCGTATCTCCATCAGGCAAACGGTAAGGGCATCTCCCATCAGCAGTGTGGCCGTCGTTGAGGTTGTCGGTGCCAGTCCGAGTGGGCATGCTTCGTGGTCCACATGTACAGACAATGCATAATCTGCCCGTTTAGCGAGCGGTGATTGCATATTGCCGGTTAATGCGATGATTTTGCATCCCAGTCGATGTAACGGGTCGATGACATTAAGTATCTCGTTGGTTTCTCCGCTATTGCTAACAAGAAGTGCTATATCCATATTCCCTATCATTCCCAGGTCTCCATGCACGGCTTCTGTAGCGTTGATAAATATAGCGGGTGTTCCTGTGGAAGCAAGAGATGATGCTATCTTCTGTCCGATGATACCTGTCTTACCTATTCCCATGACCACCACTTTGCCGGTGCAGGCATACAACACTTTGATTACCTCATCGAAACTGCTATCAATGGTTGTACTGAGGTGTTTCAGTTCGTTTATCTCCTCATCGAAGATCTGTTTTGCTCTATCTGAATAACTCATGAGATTCGTTTTTTTCTAATTGCCGACGTGTATCATCTATTGCGATAGCTTGCAGCAGTATCTGCCGTATATCTCTCAGTCGTAATTGGTTAGCTGCATCGGATATAGCCTTATCCGGGTCTGGATGTACCTCAAGGAATAGGCCGTCTATACCTACTGCTACGGCTGCTCGCATGAGGTATGGTATCATCTCTCTATTTCCTTGTGTGATTCCTTGTTGGCTGCTTGGTTTCTGTACAGCATGTGTAGCATCGAATATCACGGGAAATCCATATTGTCGCATGGTGACGAGTGATGTCATATCCACTACGATATTGCCATATCCGAATATTGTTCCCCGTTCAGTGAGCCATATCTTCTGTGTGTCATAACCCGCGATCTCTTGTATCTTGGTGATAGCACCGCGCATGTCCCATGGTGCCATGAACTGTCCTTTTTTGACATTGACTATCTTTCCTGTCCGTGCTGCCGCTTGTAGCAGGTCTGTTTGTCGTGACAGGAATGCCGGTATTTGCAGCACATCTGCCACTTGTGCCACTGGTGCACATTGGTACGATTCGTGTACGTCCGTAAGAATCGGCAATTTGTATGTGTCTTTGACTTCTTGCAGGATAGACAGTCCCTGTTCCATGCCTACCCCACGTGCAGATGTGGTCGTTCTGTTTGCCTTGTCGAAAGAAGATTTGAAATAAAGGGGTATATGCAGTTCGCTACACACATGATGTAGTGTCTCCGCTGTTTGCAAGACTACCTCTCTGTTTTCTATGGCACAAGGTCCGGCAATAAGGAACATGGTATAGGTTTATTTTTGTGTGAATACTCGTACCCAATCCACTTCCAACTGTCCTTCTGAGGCTTTTTTGGTAGTCGGTGCTGATGTGCGCATTTGGATATGCAGTGGTTCATCGGGTAGTGTGTTGCGTGTACGCCCGACCTCAATGTTATTGACATACCAAATAAGTTCGTCTTTGTCCCATACGAGGGTGTAGATGAAGAACCCAAATGGTTTTCTACCTATTCTATGGTGGTAATGACTATTCTCTGTGATAGCAGAAGCGTAGAGGACATTGTTATGTGATTCGAATACGGATACGAGTGGTTGTGCTTTTTTCCCACAGAGATAAACTCCATGTGTAAGGTTGCCTATGCCCTGTGCTTTGACTTGTATTACACCTCCGGTGATACCGATTGCGTCAGCGTTTTGCAGGACATCGCTTGTGTATTGAAATTGGTGCATGAGCAATCCTTTTTTACTATCCCATGCCGGTGCAGTGATTGTATTTTTCTTGGTGTATATATGTAGAATACTATCCCTCACTTTGGTGTTCTGACCTTGGTTATATGCGAGTCGGTCATCGGTGTAAGAATGGTGTGTACGAAACTCTTTGTTTGGGTATGCGAACCCTGTTTTCCACTGACTGTCAGAGAGTACTGACCAGTTGAAATCATCGTGCAGGACTTCGGTGAACGTTTCCAGTTTATCAATTTGTTTCGGGTCTTTGGAGAGATAGAAACGGATGTCCGCGCTATTCTTTAGTTCGTTATAGCGCGCATCTTGTTTGCTTTCTTCTGTGGTGTACCACCGTTTAGCATTTTTCCAAAACGCCTCTGCTTCCCGGAACCCTTCTTTTTGTGTTTCTGACAGCAGTGCTATGTAGCGTTGTATTACCCGTTTTTTCAGGTAGCGTGCTGCTTTCTTTGCATCATCTTTGTTTGCGATGTACTGTCGTACAGAGAGGTGCATAGACAATATCTTGAACTTAACAGCCGTTTTGCCTTCGTATGTGTCGAGATACTTTGTCTTAAGCAGTTTCTGTTTGTTGTCTTGGAAGGCCTTGGTGTTAACCTCTTTTTCCAAACTAATATACTCTGCCAGTTCCTGACTTTTTTCCACCTTGCGGTAGCGGACTACCATTTCTTTTTGTTCGAGTAGGCGTCCTTCGAACTTGTTGGTTGTCAACAATCGTTGGTTGAGTAAACTGAGATACAGGTCCATGCTATTATCCGTTTTTTGTATGCTATTAGTTAATTTGGCTAATTAGTTCGTCCAATGTGTCCACGAATAGGGGTGCGAATTGTTCGGCATGAGGGAGAAATCCCAACTTTCGCATATTGTTCGCTTGCTGTTTGAGTCCCTCGTAGTATCCATGATAATTGAGCACATATACGGGTTTGCGGTGTTCACCTATCGTTCCGCTTGCTATCACGTCCATCATTTCGTCGATTGTCCCATAACTCCCGGGTAGGCAGATGAAGCAATCCGCCAACTCTTTCATCTTTTGTTTGCGCTCGTTGAGTGTCTGTACAAAGTACAATTTGTCGCAGTTGTCTGCTTTTCTGTTTGCTTCCACTATGCGTTGTGGTATGACGCCGACCACTACACCCCCATACTGTTTCACTGCCTGGCTGACGCGTGTCATCAGTCCTCCTGTTGCTCCGCCATATACGAGTGTATGTCCTGCAGAAGCCATCCACTTCCCCAGTTTATCTCCCAAGTCAAGGTACTCCTCCGGGATTTTGTTTTTGGCACTACAGTATACGGCTATTCTCATGGGTTGTTGTCTGTTTATGTTTTATGCATCAATCTTTGCATACGTAGCATTTTGTTCGATAAACTCTCGTCTTGGTGCTACATCATCCCCCATGAGCATTGCTATTGTCCGGTCGGCTTCCGCCGCATTCTCTATTGTCACTTTTTTGAGCAGTCGTCGTGCCGGGTCCATGGTTGTTTCCCATAGTTGTTCATCGGACATCTCACCAAGACCTTTGTATCTCTGTGTCTTTATAAGTTTTTCATCGCCTCCGCCATATTTTTGGATAAAAGCGTGCCGTTGCTGGTCGTTCCAGCAATACTCGTGATAGTTACCTTTGGAGCACATATACAGAGGTGCCATAGCGATGTAAAGGTGTCCTTGTTCTATGACTTCTTTCATGTGCCGGAAGAATAGTGTCATAATCAATGTAGCGATATGTGCACCATCCACATCCGCATCTGCCATAATAATCACTTTGTGGTAACGTATCTTGCTCAGGTTGAGTGCTTTGGGGTCGTCTTCTGTTCCAAAAGTAATACCTAACGCAGTAAATATATTCCTCACTTCTTCGCTTTCGAACACCTTATGTTCCATCGCTTTCTCCACGTTCAGTATTTTCCCACGCAGGGGCAATATGGCTTGGTGTTTACGATCTCGTCCTGTCCGTGCTGTCCCTCCGGCGGAGTCCCCCTCGACAAGAAACAGTTCACATTCAGCGGGGTCTTTGCTTTCGCAGTCGGAGAGTTTACCAGGCAATCCTCCTCCACTGAGAGGCGATTTACGCAGTACGCTCTGTCGCGCATTGCGTGCAGCGATACGTGCTTGTGCAGCGAGTATGACTTTCTCTACTATCTTCTTTGCGTCTTCCGGGTGCTCTTCGAGGAAGTTGGTCAGCATCTCACTGACGGCAGATGACACCATACCTGTCACTTCGGAGTTCCCCAGTTTTGTTTTTGTCTGTCCCTCAAATTGCGGTTCTGCCACCTTGACGCTGATCACTGCTGTCAGCCCTTCACGGAAATCGTTAGGGTCAATGGTTGAGTTTCCGTCTTTGTCTTTCAGTTTCGCTTTCTCAAGCAGTTTGCTATCCTCTGCATATTTCTTCATCACGCGTGTCAGCGCGGTACGGAAACCGGCAACGTGCGTACCTCCTTCGATAGTATTGATATTGTTGACATATGAGTGTACATTCTCGTTGAAGTCGGTATTGTAAATCATTGCCACCTCTACGGGTGTGCCGAACTTGTCACTACTGAGGTGTATGACTTCAGAGATGAGTGGTGTCCGGTTGCCATCAATGTAACGGACGAACTCACTGAGTCCTTTTTCCGAGTAGAACACTTCTCCTTTATACCACTTACCGTCTGCAGCCTGCACAGATTTAACATTTGTCACATCGCTTGCTTCTGTTTCTGCAGAAGATGTGTGTGCAACGGGGTGTCGCAGGTCGGTGAGCGTGATGCGCACCCCTGCATTGAGATATGCCAATTCGCGCATTCTATTCGCCAGGATGTCATACTGGTATATCGTTTCGGTAAATATACTATCATCCGGCCAGAACTGCACGAATGTACCTGTTCCTCTTTCAGCGTTATATGTCCCTATCTCGTGTACCGGACATGTAGGTTTGCCTTTGGCGTACTCTTGCACATATATCTTTCCGTCTCGCCGTACCTCCACGCGCAATTTTGTTGACAGAGCATTGACACAACTGACGCCGACGCCATGCAGACCTCCAGATACTTTGTAACTATTCTTGTTAAACTTACCGCCGGCATGCAGCACTGTCATCACCACTTCGAGTGCACTCTTGTGCTCTTTCGGGTGCATATCTACCGGGATACCACGTCCATTGTCTTGTACGGATATCGAGTTATCCTCGTTGATAAAGACTTCGATATGGTTACAGAAGCCCGCCAATGCCTCATCTATAGCATTGTCTACCACTTCGTAAACGAGATGATGCAGACCTTTTTGTGAGATGTCGCCAATATACATGGCCGGTCTTTTCCTTACCGCCTCTAACCCTTCTAAAACCTGAATACTCGAACCATCATATTTATCCAGATGTTGCAACTGTTCTAATTCTTCCATTCTATTTTTCATTTGTATCACAAAAACGTGCAAAGGTACTACTTTTTTTCGTAACATACAATACGTCTATTATTTTTGTCTGTTTGGTTCAGGAGTTGTTTTTAGTTAACAGGACGAATAACTCCGGCAGGTCTAAAGAGTCCAATGGGACGAATGGGGCATATAGGTCTAACGGGATAACTGGGAGACTTCTCCGCCTTGGTTGTTGTATATTAAAAATACTATATGTTTAAGGCTGTTTAGGTCAGGTTAAGATCGGCTCAAGATCGGCTTATGTTGTGCTGAGGGTTTGGTTAATGTTTAATTTGTAATTTTTAACGTATCATTGGTGGTTCGCTGCACTCACGTTAATGGCTTCGCGTTAGTGATTTTCATGTCGGCTGTCGCATTCTCTCGCCCGCATCCACAGACCTCTCTGATATATTCGCAGGTGGTTTATCAGTCCCTCAGTTGAAGAGTTTAGGAGAAGTTGAACAAGTTGTTATAGTTGATATAGTTATATATGTTGAGTTAGTTGTGTAAGGGATAAGGAGTAAGGAATAAAGACGTAACTATGCGTGATGTATGATGTATATGCGGTAAAGAGTTGGGTATGTCAGATATTTTGTATAATTTTGTGGCGTGAAGAGTAGGATATTAGAGTTATGCTGTTATTATTGATACTATCCATATTAACGACTCATCCTGTGACGAGGGATGCGAATGTGGCTGTGTTGATATGTGATTATCAGACAGGTGATACCGTAGATGCTTACCGTTCGCACAGTGTTGTTCCTCCCGCTTCGACGATCAAGTTGTTGACGACGGCTACCGCTATGGAGTTGTGGGGAGGTAACTACCGGATAGAAACTCCCATCACGTATTCCGGATATATACATGATGGCATTTTGTATGGGGACTTGTATATAGAGGGTCGTGGTGACCCTACATTCGGTTCGCGTTATATAGGCCGTCGAGCGTTCCTGTATCATTGGTCACGCGAGGTGCGAGAGGCGGGTGTTAGGCATATAACCGGGGCTGTGATAGCCGATGTGTCGTATTTCGATGGTGATGCATTGAATCCTGCGTGGTTGTGGGAGGATGCAGGGAATTATTATGCTCCCGGTATTTTTGCGTTGTCGTATTTGGATAATACGATGAACATTGTGTTGCGCAGTGGTGCTGTAGGGACTATTGCCGAGGTATTGAACACGACACCGGCAGTTCCTGAGATAGAGTTTGAGAATCATATCCGCTGTACGCACATCTCGTACGATGGTGCTTTTGTGCACGGGGTGCCATATAGTAATCGTCGTTATCTGGTGGGTAGTGTGCCTGCAAACAGGCATACTTTTGGTGTGATGGGCGACTTACCTAATCCTGCGCTGGTGTTGGCGCGTGATTTTACCTCTGTATTGAAAGCGGGTGGTGTGCGTGTGGATGGTGCTGCGAGTTACATGTCAGAGGCGGGTCTAAGGACAGACGTTCGCAAGGTGTTGTTTGTGCATGATAGTGAGCCTTTATTGGATATTATAGCACATACGAATCACAAGTCGGACAACTTGTATGCAGAGATGCTGTTTCGTCGCTTTGGTGCACAATATAGTATTCCTTGTACCATACATAACTCTTCAGATTTTATCAGGGAGTACTGGCGTAACAGGGGGGTGAGTCTATACACGGCTCGCATCTTGGACGGCTGCGGTTTAGCCCCTCAGGATGCTATGTCCCCTGCTCATTTTGTGCAGTTATTGCGGTATATGTATGGTTCGCGTAATCGTGATATGTTTGTTCATTCGTTACCGTGCAGTGGAGAAAGCGGTACGTTACATAGTTTTTTAGCAGGTTCGCCCTTGCATGGAAGGGTCTGTGCCAAGAGTGGTACGATAGCGGGGACAAAGAACTATGCGGGATATATATTCCTGCCGGATGGCAGAGTGTGGGTGTTTGCTGTGATGGTAAACAGTGCGAACGCAAAGCCAAAGGTCATACAACAAGTCATAGAGCGATATTTGGTCGATGTATATAAGGCAAACATATAGTACTTCTACGTTGTTGCGGGAGCAGTATACGGATGCATTACCTCATCTGTACACTATCCGCACCGACTATCAGACGGCTGGTCGTGGGCAAGCGGGCAACAATTGGGAGAGTGCAGATGGGGAAAACCTGCTGTTCTCGACCTTGTTGCGTTATCCCGATATGCGGGCAGTTGAGCAGTTCTGGTTGACGGAGGTAGTGTCGGTGGCGATGTGGAATATGTTGTCTTGTCATATACCGAAAGAGCAACTATATATCAAATGGCCTAACGATATCTATTACGGGGATAAAAAGTTAGCAGGTATATTGGTAGAGAATGCGTTGACAGGAGAGAAAGTACACTACTCCATTGTAGGTATTGGCGTGAATGTCAATCAGGTGGAATGGAAGAGTTCTGCGCCTAACCCTATCTCTATGCGTGAGATAGCGGGTAGGCTATTTGATGCAGAGGAGTTGATGAACCAGTTTTTAGGTATCTTGGGAAAGGTGTCAGAGATGGATACTGACACATTGCACCGTATATACACATCGCATCTGTACAGGCGTGATGGGTTATTCCCTTACGTAGAGCGGGCGGTCAGTATAGAGCCTACAAGCATTGTCCGTAAGGATGACAAAGGCTACCTTCCGTTCTTAGCAGAGATAGTAGATGTGTCGGATAAAGGAGAATTGGTTCTTCGCAAGGAGAATGGCGATATACAGAGTTATCATTTCAAGCAGATACGATATGTTATATGATATGAAGAAGTTTATTTGTTTTATATTGTTGTGCGGGGCTTGCCTTGGCGCACAAGCACAGCAATTGATGTATGTTTGGGAAGGGGGAGAGAAGACGCCTTTTCAGATTACTAATATAGATAGTATCACTTTTGTAGATACTACTAAGACGCAGCCTGTAAGAGAGGATGATACGCAGCGTAATTTACCTTATCTGTTTGACATATCATCCGTCCCGGAAATATGTCTGACAGTGACTGTTGATGATTGGAACACCTATTTAAGTAACTTTGACACTTGGCCGGACAATGGTTTATATGTGCCTGCACACTTCTCTTTCAAGAAAGACGGTTTTGCATATTATCGTGATAGTGTCGGATTGCGTCCTCGCGGGAACACGTCTCGTCGTCGTCCGGAGTCTTCGAGTGGTGTTTCTCATCAGGATGGTGCTCAATGGCATCATGCTCATTTTGGCATTGCTTTTACGAAATATGAGAGTGGGGAGCGGTTCTTTGGTTGTGATCGTTTGATTTTGAAGTGGCACAAGGATGATGCGGCTTATTGCAGGGAGGTGTTCTGTTATGATTTGTTTCATCGTTTTGATGTATGGTCAGCCCCTTATGCTTCCTATTGCCGTTTGTCATTATATATAGAGGGAGATACTAAGCCTGTGTATATGGGGGTGTATGCGATGATAGAGAATCCGCGTAAAGGGTGGTTAGATGATCGTTTGAAAGAGGGTCATATACCAGATAAGAAAGGTAATATGTGGAAAGCGGCTTATGGTGCAGATCTAAGTAACACAGATACGGCACGTATGGGGTTGTCGGATGATTATGGATTGGTTAATCCAGTATATGATTTGAAGACCAACAAGAAGTCGTTAGTTTCGGCTCAAACGGAGTTGCAAGATTTTATCCAAGATATGACCATGTTGCCATCGGGTAGTGACACGTTGAAGTCATGGCTGACAGCATACGTGGATGTGGATCTATTATTGCGTGCTTATGCGGTGAATGTGATGGTGGGGATGTGGGATGACTATTGGTGCAATCAAAATAACTATTTCTTCTATTTTGACAGCAATCACCGTTTTTATTTCATTCCATTTGATTATGATAACACGTTAGGTACGGGGCAAGAGTCTTTTGGTAATCCCGGGACGAAAGACATGTTGAATTGGGGGAGTCGTGACGGCGATCGTATATTGATGCGCAAGGTGTTGTCTATAAAAGAGTTTGAGGACACGTACAAGCGTTATATCAAGCAGATAGCCACGGATGCCAATTTGATGCAACCTGCAGCGGCTAAGCAGCGTGTGCGTACCATGCAGACAATGATTAGCAGTTATGTCAGCAACGACACGGGGGAGGATATGTACATAGAGGACAAGCCGGCATCATGGGGGAGTTACGGGAAATACAGATTATTGAGTGGTACAGTAGGCGATGGTCAGTCGCAAGAAAGCAATTTCTTTGAGACGAAAGTCAATTCTATCACTTGGTGATATTATTAAGAGATGGCAATGTAGTTTTTTTTAGATAAATATATACCCTTTTTAGTCAGCAGCATAGCTGCAATACATACTATGAGTTCTATCATCATTACCGGTGGCGCAGGTTTTATAGGTAGCCACGTTGTCCGATTGTTTGTGAACAAGTATTCCGATTATCGCATTATCAATGTAGATAAATTGACCTATGCAGGTAATTTGGCTAACTTAAAAGATATCGAGGGCAAAGCCAACTATCGTTTTGTGAAAGCAGATATATGTGACTTCAACACTATGTATGCATTGATGCAAGAGGAACACGTGACGGGGATTATCCATTTAGCAGCAGAGAGTCATGTAGATCGTTCAATAAAAGATCCTTTTACTTTCGCTATGACCAATGTGTTGGGTACGTTGTCACTTCTTCAGGCTGCTAAACTATATTGGGAATCACTGCCCGAGAGGTATGAGGGTAAGCGTTTCTATCATATCTCCACGGATGAGGTTTATGGTGCTTTAGAGTTAACGCATCCCGAAGGTCTTCCCTCACCTTTCACAACCAGAGCCAGTTCTGCTCAGCATCATTTTGCATACGGAGAGGATTTCTTTGTTGAGACTACCAAGTATAATCCTCATAGTCCCTATTCTGCATCGAAGGCTTCGTCTGATCATTTTGTACGTGCTTTTCATGACACCTATGGTATGCCTACGATAGTAACCAATTGTTCAAACAACTATGGTCCATATCAATTCCCCGAGAAACTGATACCTCTATTTATCAATAATATTCGCTTGCGTAAGCCATTGCCTGTCTATGGTAAAGGAGAGAATGTCCGCGATTGGCTGTATGTAGAGGATCATGCACGTGCTATTGATCTTATTTTCCACAAGGGTACAATAGCCGAGACCTATAATATCGGAGGTTTTAATGAGTGGAAGAATATTGACATTATCAAAGTTGTTATTCATACAGTGGATCGGTTGTTGGGTCGCCAAGAAGGGGAGGATATGAATCTTATTACTTTTGTTACTGATCGTGCTGGGCATGATATGCGTTATGCAATAGACTCTCGTAAACTGCAACGTGAATTGGGTTGGGAACCTTCACTACAGTTTGAAGAGGGGATAGAGAAAACCGTGCGTTGGTATCTTGATAATCAAGCATGGCTTGACAATATCATTTCAGGCGATTATGAGAAATACTACGAGGAGATGTACAAAGATAGATAAAGGAGATGTTGTTATGAGATTGGTATTTGCATCTAATAATTCCCACAAGTTAGAGGAGATACGTCAGATTCTGCCGACAGATATAGAGGTGTTGAGTCTTCGTTCGACAGGCTTTGAACAGGACATAGACGAGACAGGTGCCACGTTGGAAGAGAATTCTCTCATCAAGGCGCATGCGGTATGGGATTATATCCAATCTCACTCTATAGGGGGGCTTTCCATCGATGGTGTCTTTGCAGACGATACCGGATTGGAGATAGAGGCGTTAGGAGGGGCTCCCGGGGTTCATACGGCACGTTGGGCGGGTGAGCCTATAGATGATGCCAAGAATAGGAAGAAAGCATTAGAGGAACTAACAGGAATAGATAATCGCATTGCGTATTTTCGTACTGTTATCACGTTGATTCGTCATGGGAAAGTGGAACAGGTGGAAGGTAGAGTGAGAGGTACGATAGCTTATGCAGAGAGTGGTACGGGAGGGTTCGGTTATGATGCGTTATTTATTCCAGATGGATATGAACAGACTTTTGCATGTTTGTCTGCTACTCAGAAGAATGCTGTCAGTCACCGTGCTATGGCTGTGGCAGCGTTGTGTGAACTATTAAAAAACAGTTGAATGGTATGCATACGATACGATTGATACGAGTTATGTTCTTTGCCATTAGTGTGGGTGTTTGTTGTATCCATACCCAAGCCTCTAATTCGCAATGGTCAACACATTTTGCATACAATAGTGTTCGTCAGATAGCAGTAACACCAACAGAGACCTACGCTTTAGCGAATGGGGCTATTTTCTCGGTCAACAAACAGTCAGAGCAGTTGACCAAATATGATAATCGCTCCGGGTTGCATGGTTCTAACTTAGCATGCATTGCGTATGACTCTGTTCGTGCACAATTATTGTTATTGTATTCGGATGGCAAAATGGACATTATGAGTGATAGCAGGATACGTTATGTGTCGGATTTGTATCAGAAGAGGATGACGGCTTCCAAGTCTTGTAATAATGTTACGATTGTTGGCGATAAGGCCTATTTGTCTATGGATTTTGGTATCTTGTTGTTTGACTTGGTACAGTATGAGTTTGTTGAGACATACTACATAGGTCAAGAAGCAGAGGAAGTTCGTGTGACAGATGTGTTGTTGGTTGGTGATAGTATCTATGCACAGACAGAGTCACACGTGTATAGTGCCGCCTTAACTTCTAAGTTGGTTGATTATCGTTATTGGCATATATGTTCTCACATACCGATACCTTTCGATGAGAAGAAAGGTAAATATTATGTTGATGAACATGGCGACTGTTGGCAAGCAGGAGGTACACAGGGCATAACTCGTCGCACACGTACAGGGGAACAGAGTAATTACTTACCAGAGGGTCCTACAGTTAATATCCCATATCGCATGACGACATCACAAGGGCGATTGTTTGTTGTCCCCGGCGGGCGATGGGCATCTCAAAATAAAACGCCTGGCTGTGTGATGATATTGGATGATGGGCATTGGACGCATATATCTACCGAAGATATTGTAGGAAAGACAAATAAACCTGCACTTGATTTTATGAATGTGGCG
The DNA here is from genome assembly GCA_963620225.1 of Acidaminococcaceae bacterium. Lineage (GTDB taxonomy): Bacteria > Bacteroidota > Bacteroidia > Bacteroidales > Paludibacteraceae > Colicola. Next base: position 264,752 of record CAVEZM010000001.1, read on the forward strand.
GTAGATGTCAACGATGCAGCACACTTCTTTGTGACCAGTTACGGGACAGGTGTATACGAGTTTAAAGAAGACAGACTATGGAAACATTATACAGCGGAGAATAGTCTGCTATCTTCCGCTGTTGTTAAAAACCCAGACGCTTACACTCGTACGGATGGGGCTATTTTCGATAACGAAGGTCGAGTATGGGTAGAAAATGCAAGCAATGTTGATTCGACATTAGTTGTTTTCATGCCAGATGGTAGTCAGCGTGGGGTAAACTTATATAACGGGGGAAAACGTTTCTTGATATATACGCCTGCAGAGATATGCATAGACAGTCGTAATAGTCATCGTAAATGGATGTTATCTTGTCGTAGCACCACAGCTATCTTACTATTGGATGATGGTGGTACTACTTTCGATGGTAGTGATGATGTATTGAAGGTACGTACAGAATTGTTCGACCAAAATGGTCGTGCTGTATCACCAGATAATTGTTATACTATCACACAAGCACCAAATGGTGATGTATGGGTGGGTTCTTCAATAGGTCCTATCATATTGGAACAGAATAACGACTTTCTACTTTCAGATCGTTGTAAGCGCTTAGCCATTCGCATGACCAACGGAGAGTTTTTGCTGGAAACAGAGCGTACGAATGCCATTGCTTTTGATAAAGAGAATCGTGTTTGGTTAGGAACACAGACTGCCGGGGTATATGTATTGAATGAAGAACTAACTAAGATAGAGGCTCATTATACGAGTGACAACACTCCAATGCCGACAAACACAGTATTGTCATTGGCTTATGATAGTAAGAGAAATATTATGTATATCGGTACGGGAGAAGGATTAGTATCGTATCAACTATATACAGATAAGACATCTACATCACAATGGTATTTAGATACTTCGGAAGACAACTGGACATATGGCAGCATGCTTCAGTGGCGAGCACACCCTGCCTATTCAAGTATAAACCAAGTGGTAGCAATGCCCAATAAGGTGTATGCTTTATCCAATGGGGCATTGTTTTCTGTAGATAAGCAAAGTGAGGAATTGGAATATTATAGTCGTTTATCTGGTTTGAATGGCTCTGTGATAGATAATATAGCATACAACGCAGCACTACATTGTATGCTGATTACTTATCAAGATGGTCAGTTAGATCTAATGGATAGTGGGGGGAGTATTGTTAATATCCCAGATTTATATTTGAGACAGAGTAACAGTTCTATGCAAGTAAATGACATAGTAATGAGTGGAGAGAAGGCCTATTTGGCTATGAATTTTGGTATTATTGTTCTTAATCTGAAAAAACATGAGATAGAGGATACATACTATGTAGGTGAAGAAGCAAAAGAGGTGCCCATTCAATACATTACGGTAGATGCGGATAGTATTTATGCCATATCTAAGAATCTCCTTTACACTGCCAGTCTCAAGGCTAATCTCGCAGATTTCTCCTTCTGGAATAGTCGATTGTTGCCAAATGGGAAAACAGCAGACGGATTGGCTTTATATGGTGATACATTGTATATCGTCAGTGATGGTATCTTGTGGACATGGCAAGAAAGTTGGGTGAAACACTCTTCAGAATACGTGTTACGCGGATTGCGTCTGTCAGGGAATTCACTATATGCTTTACTATCCGGACACGATGGCATAGCTCGTGTGCAGGAAGGTTGCCATGTTGTTATGGATATTTTCTATGGGACTATCAATGATATAGTGGAGGATGGATCAACAATATGGTTCGCAACAAGGCTGCAAGGGTTAGTTCGTCGCCAATCAGACTTCCAGGAGTTTCATCCAGATGGTCCTGTGAATAATATGTCGTATAGGTTACGCTTCTTTGGTGACAGATTATATGTGATGCCAGGCAGTCGTTGGGCAACGGAAGCGCATCGTGAGGGTACAATTATGTATTACGAGAATGGTATATGGACCAATATCACCTATGCTCAATTGCTTGCCATGACAGGTAATGATATACGTGATGTAATGAATGTAGCACAAGACCCACAAGATGCTAATCACTATTTTGTAACGACGTATGGGACAGGAATGTTGGAGATGAATGGGCAGGAGGCTATAAAATTGTACCAACCATCTAACAGTCCCCTTCAGTCTGCCGCTCCAGCCGTTCCTGCTTATTACACTCGAACAGATGGAGCAATGTATGATGACTTGGGTAATTTGTGGGTATTAAACGCAGGGAATGTGCCGAATGTACATGTGATACAACAAAATGGAGAGTGGTCTTCATTTAATATCTACGCTGATGGTAACCGTGTGGTACTTTATACGCCAGGAGAGATATTGGTTGATAAACGTAATACTCATTGGAAATGGATACCAGAATGTAGAAGCAATACAGGATTGATATTAATAGATGATAACGGCACACCGGCTAACCCATCAGATGATAATGTGACTTATCGTCAGATGTGGTATGACCAACAAGGTAAAATCGTAATGCCTGAATATATATATACATTGGCACAGGATCAAGAAAACACGTTGTGGGTCGGGACTTCAACAGGTGTATTTTTGATACCATCCTCTATTGATTTTACGACATCCAATCGGTGTGAACGCATTATTTTGAGTCGTAACGATGGAACAGGTTTGGGGGATTATTTGTTAGGTAATGAACAAATAAACTGCATAGTAGTAGATAGTGCAAACCGCAAGTGGATAGGGACAGCTACATCAGGAGTGTACTTAATGTCACCAGACGGACAAGAAACAATAGAACACTTCACCGTGTCAAACTCCATCATGTTGAGTGATAACGTCTTGTCTATTGCTATTCATCCCTATACAGGCGAGGTATTCATCGGTACAGGAACAGGATTGGTGTCTTATATGAGCAATGCTATAAAACCAGAGGGGACATATGCCAATCTATATGCATATCCAAATCCAGTTCATCCAAACTATAAGGGGTATATCACTATTAGGGGATTGGTGGATAATTCCGAAGTACGCATCACGGATTCTTCTGGTAACTTAGTTAAGACAATACAAGGATTAGGGGGGGAAGCTGTATGGGATGGGACAAACACAACAGGTAAACGTGTCGCATCCGGTGTTTATACTGCCATTTGCAACACGAAGGATGGTACTGCACATGGTTATACCAAGATATTGATCATAAACTGATTTTAGATGCAAAATATTATTACTATAGCCGAAGAAGGTGAAAGGAAACTGATATCTCAATATTTAGCCGGCCAATTCGTTGGCGATGTATGGCAGATGGTCGATGGGACATTATGGGAGATTATTGTGACTGGAGTAGGAGCAATCAATGTTCTCAAAACTTTACGAGGGATATCACTTGATGTTCGACTGCTGAACATAGGCTATGCAGGCAGTGCAAACTTTGATATTGGCAGCATCGTGCATGTGACTGAGGTCCTCTTAAACCACCCCTGTGTCACATATAGTGAGCCTAAATTGACTTTATCTTCTATCGATAAATGTTGGTTACCTGCTCCCATCAGTGTCATTGCTGCTGTATGCTACAGCAATACTGATTTCGTATTGCAGTCGAGTTACACAAACTGTGTATTTGATATGGAGCTTGCTTTTATAGCCGGATTAGGCTTTAACCGTTTAATGTCAATCAAGGTCGTTAGTGATAATCTAAATTTGCACACTTATCACAATACAACTTCAGGAGTTAGTGCGTGTTGATACTTGTCCATCTGTAGGGTAGCAAACAAAAGAGGGAGTGCCTAAAAACAAGCACTCCCCTCTTATTATATTTTCTATTATCTCTCTTGATACATAGAAGTATCTTATGACAACTTGGGACCTGCGGCAACGAGAGCCTTACCTGCCTCGTTGGTTTCATATTTTACAAAGTTCTTGATAAATCGGTCAGCAAGATCTTTTGCCTTGGTATCCCACTCTGTAGCATCTTTATAGGTGTCACGAGGATCAAGAATTGCAGGATCCACGCCAGGTAAGGCAGTTGGTATTTCGAAGTCAAAATATGGGATCTTCTTTGTTGGAGCAGAAAGAATACTGCCATCGAGGATAGCATCAATGATACCACGAGTATCGCGAATAGAAATACGTTTCCCTGTTCCGTTCCAACCTGTATTGACAAGATAAGCCTTTGCATTAGATTTCTCCATCTTCTTAACAAGCTCTTCAGCGTACTTCGTTGGGTGTAACTCCAAAAAAGCTTGTCCAAAACAAGCAGAGAAAGTAGGTGTAGGTTCAGTGATGCCACGCTCAGTGCCAGCAAGTTTAGCAGTAAAACCACTGAGGAAATAGTACTTGGTCTGCTCTGGAGTTAGTATGCTAACAGGAGGAAGTACTCCAAATGCATCTGCAGAAAGGAATATGACATTTTTTGCTGCTGGACCTGCAGAGATAGGTTTAACTATCTTCTCAATATGGTTAATAGGATAACTTACACGCGTGTTCTCAGTAACAGACTTGTCGTTAAAGTCTATCTTCCCTTCGGCATCAACAGTAACATTCTCAAGAAGAGCATCACGACGTATAGCATTGTAAATGTCTGGCTCAGAATCTTTATCTAACTTTATAACTTTTGCATAGCAACCACCTTCGAAATTGAATACACCACTATCATCCCATCCATGCTCATCATCGCCAATAAGGAGACGTTTAGGATCTGTCGAGAGTGTAGTCTTGCCAGTGCCGCTAAGTCCAAAGAATATAGCAGTATTCATTCCTTCCATATCGGTATTAGCAGAGCAGTGCATCGATGCTATCCCCTTGAGAGGTAGGAAGTAGTTCATCATAGAGAACATACCTTTCTTCATTTCGCCCCCGTACCATGTATTGAGAATAATTTGTTCGTGACTGGTGATATTAAACACAACAGCGGTCTCAGAGTTGAGTCCGAGTTCCTTATAATTCTCAACCTTTGCCTTAGAAGCATTATAGACAACAAAGTTAGGCTCGAAGTTCTCTATTTCCTCTTCAGTAGGCTTGATAAACATATTACGTACGAAGTGAGCCTGCCATGCTACTTCCATAATGAAACGGACAGCCATACGAGTGTCTTTGTTCGCGCCACAGAAACCATCTACCACATAGAGTTTCTTATTACTCAATTCCTTCTGTGCGAGCACTTTGAGAGTATCCCAAGCCTCTTTAGAAGCCGGTTTGTTGTCGTTTTTATACTCATCGGTAGTCCACCAAACGGTGTCCTTAGAGTTCTCATCAAGAACAATAAATTTATCCTTAGGTGAACGCCCAGTGTACACGCCTGTCATAACATTAACGGCACCAAGTTCAGTGAGTTGTCCTTTGTCGTAGCCAGTAAGTTCCGGCTTCATCTCTTCCTTGAATAACTCTTCATAGGAAGGATTGTAAAGGACCTCGGTAGTTCCAGTGATACCATACTGAGTAAGATCTAACTTTTTCATAATACGTTTATATTGGTTTTTATTACATTCATCACAACCTTCTTATACATCTACAAAATTAGTGCAAAAGCGCAAAACGAGCAACACAATCTCTTAACAATTGTTTTTTTGCAAAGTGAGTGTGACAAATATATGCTTTATAACATGTTTTTTACTACAATATTTGGAGGTTTTATTAGAAAGCTATATCTTTGCATCGTGTTTTTCATGGTATTAGATTTAAGGTTAAGTAAAAGATTGGGTTGTCGAGATGACAATCCTTCTTTTTTGTGTAAGACTCACAATAAAAAAACTATTTCTTTGGAATACGTATGCCAATCTCTTAAATCGTATCTAAGGTGCCAAGTACGAGAGAATGTCTCAGACAGGCACTACTTAGAGAGGTAAGCTTCACATACGACTTGATTAAAAAGTCGTCGCTCTCGATCGCAAAACCAACCCCACTTATTGAAATAACGACACATGTTCACACTATGAATCCACAACATCTTCAGGCTATGATACGATGCCTGGGCGTGGTTGTGTACGATGGTGGCGTAAGGGAAATAGACAGTGAGGTAATCGCGATGGATACGCCGTGTCAGGTCTATATCTTCCGGATACATAAAGAACCGCTCGTCAAACAACCGTGCTTTCAACACGGCTTCCGTGCGCAGCAGCATAAAACACCCGCTCAGATAGGGTACATTCATCATTTTATCGTAGCCCGATGTGCGCAGTTCATACCGTGCGTTGCGTTTGGCAGTCCAGCGTTTGGGCAAGAACCGCCGTCCGAAAACATCAAACGGAGTGGGAAGTAATTTACACAAAAATTGTGTCTGTCCATTGGGATAAATAACATGCGGCATAAGACTACCGACCTCTTTATGCTGCTGCATAAAAGTAAGCATATCCGCCAAAGATTGGTTATCCACAAGAATGTCTGGATTTATCACGAGGTGAAAAGGGATATCATCATATATACTTTCACGTATGGCAACGTTGTGTGCAGCACCATAACCTATATTCTTCCTGTTGAAAATATAAGTCAGTTTGTCAGATGAGAGCGAGAGAGGCGTCGTTTCTTTCGGTGAATTATCTATCCAATAAATACGATTTATACCCTGAAAACACAGCAACGTTTCAGTCAGTAAGACAACTTGTTCCCAATTTGGGCGATATAGAACGATAGAAACGTTGAGCATTAGCGTCTGTATTTGAAATATCCATTAATGGCCCAATGCACCAAGTAGTAGATACTACGGCATAATCCTAATTTCTCTATATGGTAATAAACCAAGAATTGTGGAAGGATCACCTTGTATTTTTTAGCTGTTGCGCCTTGTGCATTCAACCGGTAACTGGCAAGAACTCGTACATTACCGTATGCATAATCTATCTGTTTGAGAATAGACAACCACAATACATAATCATCACGCAGACTACGCAACTCCTCGTGAAAATAT
>CAVEZM010000002.1:0-115209 GCA_963620225.1 Acidaminococcaceae bacterium
TGAAGTGTTCGGTACACCTACTCCTGCCGATGGTATTCTCGGCGTGAAAGATATGCTATCACTACGTTTCAGTGAAACGATTGCAGGTAACTACCTTGATGAAGACGCTAACTTTGAAGTGGTGGGCGGTACCAACAAACTCGATATCACGCAGACGACATCCTTGTTTTTCTCAGGCGAGAAAGACTGTGTGGCTAAGTCACAAGTCCTCCGTAATATGAGTAATCGAGCCTTCACCATCGAGGTAATGATTAAGCCTGCAGAACAAAACAAAGCTATGACTATCTTCTCTTTGGGAAACACCAAGCAGAACCTACGTTTCTCGCTGACAGCTGACAACAGGCTGCGTGCAGAGATAGGCAACTCCTCCATCGAATCCAAAGTGCTGAGCCCTATCCTCGACTTCACTCGTTGTGTTATGACCTATGACACAGCAGGTGTAGTACACTTTTATGCCGGCACAATGGATATGACACAAGATGGTCAGTCCACTCTACCTAAATACTCAAGCAACGGCACACTACTATTCGGTAACACTACCGATAACAAGGAACCTTTCCATGGAAATATGCTTGAGGCTCGTATATGGTCAAAGGCTGAGGCTCCAGACGAACTGTCATTGACTTACAAGAAGTATCTCACAGGCTACGAGCGTGAAATGATGGCATATTACAAGATGAACGATGGTATTGGAACTACCTGCCGTGACCTTGCAAACGGGGCTACACTAACCTTACAAGGCACATCATGGACATTACCGGAGGATATGTCTATACATCTGACAAATGGTACAGGCGTACAACTCAACCAAGATAAGTTGTCTCGCTCTGCTATCCAAGACCTGACACTGATGCTCTGGTTTAAGACCGATACACAGACAGCCGACACCGCAGCCCTGTTCACCACAGGAGGAGGATATAAGACAGAGGATGATGCGCAGGGGAAAGTGTTCATCGGTCTGCAAAACGGCAATGTGGTACTACGCCACCAGAGTCAGGAATATGTGGCACATGGACAGTATGCCGACCAACAATGGCACCAGTTCGTATTAACCGTCAATCGCACCTATAACCACGCCAACATATTTATCGATGGCAAACTATCCGCCACCTTCGCTGCTGATGAGATGGGTAGTATTTCCAGCAACAATATGTGGTTAGGTGCTTGTCATTGGACACTGACTGACTCCCTGGGGAATAAACAGACTCAACCACTCTATCCTTTCTCCGGACATTTCGACGACTTCGTGCTATTCGAACAGGCATTGCCCAATAGTAGCATCCAAAACTTCTATAACGTCAACCCAAATGGTGAAGAGATGGGACTGGTGGCTTACCTACCATTCGCACAACAGTTCCTCACCGACAACGGACGTCTGGAACTGCAATATTCGCCATACAACGCTCGTGTCATTCGTGACAAAGAGGGTACGGTAGTGAATGAAAAGCAGAACCTCTTGCTGACCGATGCCTCCGCAATGGCGGATAAGACCGACTACTCACCTACACGGGATGCCACACCACGCACCAAATATAACTTCGTTTGGGCTTGCAACAACGATGAACTAATGATTAACATCAAGATGCTCAATAAGGAAATTAACAAACAGAACATCTTCATCACCGTTCGCAACGTGGAGGACCTCAATGGTAACCGGCTACTCAACCCCATGTCGTGGACTGTATATGTGGATCGCAATCAGTTACGTTGGTCAGAGAATGAAAAAACAGTCTCCACGCAACTCAACAATAGCATTGATTTCGAACTGACTATCAGCAACACAGGAGGTACAACACGTCAATATCAAATCACCTCCTTACCCTCATGGCTGACTGCTACACCTTCCTCGGGATCGCTATCGCCACAAGGGAAACAGACCATCCACTTCACGGTAGCAGAAGGTGTAAACGTAGGCGAATATACCGAGTATATATACCTACAAGATGACCAAGATCTCTTCGAACGGCTACTGTTGAACTTGAAAGTGGAGTCTATATGCCCTTGGTCAGATGATCACAAAGAACTGCCTTTGTCAATGTCGCTCATTGGACAGGTGAGACTCACCAGCGACAAAGACACTATCTACGACACGGATCCGGAAGATATCGTGGCTGCCTTCATCAATGACAAGTGCGTGGGGATGGCGAACATCACATACGAAGAATCTTCTCTCGCTAACCACGTCTATATGACTATCTACGGCAACGAGAAGATGAATAACGATTATGTACAACTGCGCTTATGGCAAGCTAACACGGGCAAGATATACATACTTGATGCCTCAGAAACGATCCGCTTCGAACAGAAGTACTGCTATGGTTGCTCACCAAAGACACCTGTCATCCTCACGACCTCAGAAAGAACAATACAACAGTTATCACTCAATGATGGATGGAACTGGATTTCTTTCCATATCAACCCGACCTATAGTACGGACATCAATCGCTTGTTCTCTACACAAGCCAATTGGACTGCAGGTGACCTGGTAAAGACACCTATCAGACAAGAATACAGCCAGTATGCGGCGGCATTGGGGCAGAATCCTGCTACATGGTATGGGACACTCAATCATTTCAGTTACCGAAACATTTATATGTTCTATGTCCAAAACCATGTGTCTTCAGAGGTGGAAGGTTCACCACTCTCGCAGAAAGAACGTACACTGACGCTGTTTAGCGGATGGAACGTATTGCCTTATATGCTTGACATCAACCAATCTATCACAGAAGCCATGAGCGACTACTTGATACATGCAACAGCAGGTGATATACTGAAGAGCAAGGACCGCTTTGCTGTGTTCTCATCAGCATCAAAATGGGAGGGCAACCTCACCTATATGGAACCAGGTCAAGGATACCTGCTCTACCACCAAGGCGAACAATGTCAATTCACCTACTACGATTATCACTCCACAACAACCAACCCAACACAGAAAGTGCAGGCACTACGCGATGAGCCACTCTTCGTCAATCGTGCATCAAGTAACATGTCTGTTATCGCTACGCTTGATGATTGGACTGGTAGCACCGACAACATCATATTGGCGGCTTATGTAGGCAACGAATTGGCAGGACGTATCGATGTGCACCGGACTGACAGCATACCATTGTTCTTCCTGACCATTGGTTCGGAGAATACAGGTGCTATACATTTTACCCTTGAGCAGAATGGCGAGACAGTGGCACAGTCAGCACCCATGTTCAACTATTCAGCAAATGGTATCGTCGGATCACTTGATAACCCGTTGCCTATCTCGTTCCGTACGAACACCATTGCAGCTATGCCTTCGCCGTTTGTGGACAATGTACAGGTAATTGTTACCACTGCAGAAGACCAAGCCGTTAGTTTGGCTATCTATAGCGAGAGCGGACAACTGCTCGCCACAGACAATGGACAGACCGAGAACGGAATCTATACCTACGAATGGCAAAGCAAGGCCGTTCCTACAGGTATCTACATAGCGGTGGTACGGCTCGAGAATGAAACAAAAACTATTAGACTTATTAAACAGAAATAGATATGAGAACCTCTATAAACACATTGTATAGTATAGCAATGATAGGCGTTGCAGCACTGGCTTTTTTTGTCAGTGCGTGCAACCCGACTGTAGTCAATATGCAACATGACTATCCCTCGTGGCAACCCTACGACACCTCAGACTTGGAGGGTTCAATGACCATCACAGGCAAACTACCCTCCTCGCTACAAAGCACAGCCGATACTGCGGATCTGATTGGAGCCTTTTCGGGTGACAAATGTTGGGGCGTGACAAAAATACAGATGATAGACGGACAACCCTATTTCTTCCTCTATATCAATCGTCCGCGAATTGTTTATTATGCTGACGAAGAAACAAATCTTACTTTGCGTTACTATTGCACCGGCACACGGTTCATATACGTACTGAAAGATGCGGTTGTATTCTCCGTTGATGGACATATCGGAACCATCAAAGAACCGTATGTACCTCTGTTCTCAGAGAAAGAATAATCCCGTCATCATATTGCCGCAGTGAAGCGTTGATTATATCCATTCTTCCAATTCAAGTATGCGGCAGCATATTGTCTTTATCGCTATTAGGAAACAAAATAGATATGGGACTTGCAAGCATTGTATCTTTTTATTATCTTTGCAGTTTGAAATGCCATACCTATGATAGTATGTGCTATTTTACAAGAATAGATAAAGCAACAAACGATACAACGAGAAAGCATATTGAAATGCTGAATGGAAGATAAGGAACTCATATTTAGGTGTTTTTCCAGTGGTAGTAGTGGTAATTGTTATTACTTAGGCACACACCAAAGCGGTATATTGATAGATGCAGGTATATCGGCACGTACTATACAGAAAGATTTGCGTGAGATGGGGTTGGACTATGCGAACATCGTTGGTGTATTGATAACTCATGACCACGCCGATCATATACGTGCCGTTGGTACACTCGGGGAGAAGGTACATCTACCCATCTACTCTACCCGACTAATACACGAGGGTATTAATAAGAATTACGGTGTACAATTGAAGTTGCGTACGTCCCAGCGTTATTTTGATAAAGGAGAGACTTGGGAACTCAATGGTATGCATATATGCACGTTTGAAGTATCACATGACTCCACAGAATGTATTGGGTATGTGATTGACTATGAGGGACAACGCTTCATGATTGCGACAGATTGTGGAGAACCAAACGAGATAATGTGCAACTACCTACGTACCGCCAATCATATCGTGATAGAGGCCAATCATGATGAGCAGATGTTGTTAAACGGGGCTTATCCTACTTATCTTAAAGAACGTATCTTATCGGCTCGTGGACACCAGAGCAACGCCACCTGCGCACGCCTATTGGCAGAAAACTACCATGCAGGGATGCGTAATGTATTCTTATGCCATCTCAGTAATGAAAATAATGATCCAACGGTAGCTATGCATACCATATCGGAGACGTTATTAGATGCCGGGATTATAGCCGGCGAAGATCTATTCATCACACCATTGGAGCGTATGACTCCCGGTCCCATATACACACTGAATGATAGTATCATTACCCTGTCTCACAAGCAGGAATAGAATAATAATTCCAATACACAACACCTATGAGCCAATTAGTCATTATCCCTACTTACAATGAGAAAGAGAATATAGAGGCCATCATCACGGCTGTGATGCAATTGCCTTTGGAGTTCCATGTCCTCGTCATAGATGATGGCTCGCCTGATGGTACGGCTGCTATAGTTAAGCGATTGATACAAGACTCTTTTGACGACAAGTTGTTTATCATAGAGCGACAAGGTAAACAAGGGCTTGGTACTGCATATATTGCTGGGTTTAGGTGGGCGATCGCACATGGTTACGACTATATATTCGAAATGGATGCAGACTTCTCACACAATCCTCAAGACTTACTCAAACTATATGATGCATGTGCCAATCAAGGTGCAGACGTTGCCATAGGTAGTCGTTATGTGAGTGGTGTGAATGTAGTGAACTGGCCTATGGGACGCGTACTGATGTCATATTTTGCAAGCAAATATGTACGTACAGTATTGGGAATTACAATACATGATACCACTGCTGGTTTTGTTGGCTATCGAAAGCAGGTATTGGAAACAATAGAGTTAGACAAAATACGTTTCAAAGGGTACGCTTTCCAAATAGAGATGAAGTTCACCGCTTATAAGTGTGGCTTCCATATTACAGAAGTCCCTATTATCTTTATCAATCGTGTATTGGGTACCAGCAAGATGTCCGGTGGTATATTCTCTGAAGCGTTGTTAGGTGTTATACGTCTCAAATTGAGTTCCCTAACCCGTAAGTATCCGAAAAAGCAATGAGATATTTACACGGATTATTACTTCTGGTCTTTGCCATTAGCGTGTCGTCCTGCCATAGTCATAAAGGCGACACTACGCCAGAAGAGTCTCCTGACGCTGTCCGGTATGCCTTTGGTTTACCTATAGACTCTTTTCGCGTGGATACAGGTAGTGTACGTAGTGGCGAGACATTGGGGGGGATATTTAATCGTATAGGAGCAACACCAAAACAGATAGCAAACATATCGCAACTGCCACGCACTGAGTTTGACGTTCGTTCTATCCGCCCAGACAAAACCTACTATGCATTATATCAGTCTGATAGTACCGGTACAGAACACCTGTGTTATTTTGTGTATGTGCAGTCTATCAGTCAGATGGTAGTGTTGCACGTTACCGATTCGATACATGTGGAGCACCACCAGAAACCCACTATTCATACACCACGCACGGCTGAGGTGGTGATCGAATCTAACCTGTGGAATGCTATGGTCGTAAACCAGTTACCCGTAGAATTGGCATTAGAACTGAGTGAGATATATGCATGGACAATAGATTTCTTTGGACTGCAGAAAGGCGATTCTATCCGTGTCTATTATGATGAGTTGTCAGTAGACAGTACTCGGATAGGTATCGGACGTATCTATGCAGCAGATTTCTACCATGCTCGTAAGTGGCAAGAGGCTTTCTGGTTTGAGCAAGACAATGTACACAACTATTTTGATGCGGGTGGACAGAGTCTGCGTAAGGCGTTCCTGAAAGCACCGTTGAACTATAAACGTATCTCCTCACGGTTCTCCTATGCTCGCAAACACCCCATCTACAAGGTTGTTCGTCCTCATACAGGAGTAGATTATGCGGCCCCTTCTGGTACCCCGGTAGTAACTATCGGTGATGGAGTAGTGACTATGTGTGCTTACAAAGGAGGAGGAGGCAATACGGTAAAGATAAAACACAACTCTACCTATACCACTGCCTATCTTCATCTGTCTAAGTATGCAAGCGGTCTGCATGTGGGACAAAGAGTGCAACAGGGACAGGTAATAGGTTACGTGGGAAGTACTGGTAGTTCAACAGGTCCCCACCTGGACTTCCGTGTATGGAAAAACGGTTCTCCTATAGACCCCTTAAAGATGGTATCCCCTCCTGCTCAACCTATCCCCCAACAATATCGTGATACTTTTGAACAGATGGTAGCAGAATATCGCAAATTACTATTGCCCGATACCATAGACTCTATACACTGATTCCATCAATATTCACACAAAGGATAAATAAACTATCCCTATACAATGCATACGCCCCTCCACAGGGGCGTTATTGTGTATTCTTCTTCAACAATACACTATCTTGATATACCTTTTTTCCAATGGGATATTCCCTTTGCGAACAACTATCCGTATGGCAGGCTTTTTGCATATACACCTCCGGCTCTAACCAAAGGTACACCATGACATATTGGCAGGTCAAGGCGTTGCCTGATGGAAATAGATAGCCGAAACAAATGAAAAGGGGCGAGGCCCTATACGATTAAGGTATGAAACTAAATAATAAAAAAGATATGAAGACCAAATCTTTAGTACTGGCAGGAGTGATTCTCGTGATGGCATCCTGCTCCGACACTGTCGGAATCCGCTGTATCAAAGGCGGTTATCGTTACAAGACAACTGGACAAGTGACATTAAAAGAGAACTACACAGGTGCCACATCAGCAGATACGATGCGTCTGAACCTGAACAATGAGTCGGGCGACTTGGATATCATCAGTCTGCACGATAAGGACAGTCTGCTCATCACGTTGGACCAACAGAATGGCAACGTTTGTAGCACCCGAGGCATCCTGGACGGCAACACAATACACTTTGCGCCATACACCCGAATCTTGTCGATACCCACCGAGACGACTAAATACGACACCTTCCGTATAGGCATATTCCCTTTCCAACGAGATAGTATCGTTTCTTATCAAGTGCATAAGACAGAGGTGTTCGATATCACCGTGTCGGGTTACGGACAGACCTTCGACAATACACTGCTGTTCTACTTTAACTACAAGGGGCAGTCGCAGTCATCGGAGCGCACGCTCAGCGGAACAGGTATCCGTATGCAGGCCAAGAAATACTAAACCACACACTCATGACAACAAGAATCCATTTGCTGGTACTGCTGATGGCATTGTCTGTTGCGCCATTGTGTGCGCAGATACTGCCGGAACTGACACTGGACGACTGCCGCCATATGGCAATACAGAATAGTGTATCGGCGCAGATGAGCAGTGAGGCACACGAGGCGGCAGACCTCAATCGACAAGCGGCTCTGGCGAGTATGTTTCCGAAGATAAGTGCCAACGCTGCCTATACGTGGAACTCGAAGAATGCCACATTGCTACCTAACCGCATGGACTTCGGTTTCGGCACAGCGACTATCACCAACGACGGGTCATCGCATTGGGACTGGAACGAGAGTACCTCGTTCAACCAACTGACGCAACAGACCACATCCGCGCCGACTGTCTACGGAGAACTCACATCGTTACAGACTGATGCCGGACAGACGATGGCGGACGCCTATCAGCAACTATACGATGCCCTTAATCTGGATATGACGCATGTGGTGATTGGTCAAGTGGGCGTCACACAACCTATCTACGTTGGTGGCAGACTATTGGCACTGTACGACATCGCACAAGCCACGGAGCAGTTGTCTGACCTGCAGGGAGATAACAAGCGGGACGATATCATCGTGTCAGTGGATGAGGCGTACTGGCGCGTGATTGCCGTGGACAGCAAGCGCACCCTCGCCACACAGTACTACGACCTGCTCATCAAACTAGAGGGGGAGGATGTCACAGAACTTGTCAACGAAGGGCTGGCGACGCAGTCAGACCTGCTGAAAGTCAAGTCGAAACGCGGGGAGGCAGAGGTAAAGAAGATGCAGGCAGACAACGGGTTAGTACTCTCGAAGATGGCACTCTGCCAACTATGCGGACTGCCGTTGAATAGCAATATCCATCTGGACAGTACAGGACTGAGTACGATGATTCTGCAGGACACCCTGCAGCAGATAGAGGATATTGTCAATGCCCGCAAGGAAATAAAGATACTGGGACAGGCGGAACGCATCGCCAAAGGCAATACGCGTGTCATGGCGGCAGGGCTGCAACCTAACATCGTAGCCTCAGCCAACTACATATACACCAACCCGAATGTGGACAATGGTTTCAGCAACGACTGGCGAGGCAAAGGCTTCTTCTCGGTAGGCGTAGCGGTAAATATCCCTATAGCACACGCCGATGATATCCTACGTCTCAAGGCTGCCAAACACGAGGCAAACCTTGTCGCACTCAAGGTCGAGGAGACAAAGGAGTTGCTCTCGCTGCAGATCACACAAGCGAACCAGAAGATGCTGGAGGCGAACCGGAAAGTGGCAATGTACACCCTCGCACTGTCGAACGCACAGGAGGTGCTGAAATACGCCACCGAAGCCTTCGCTGCAGGCATGACTACTGCATCCGATGTGATGCAAGCACAGACGGCATGGCTGTCCGCAGCATGCGACCTCGTGGATGCACAGACCAACGCGAAAGTCTGCCACACCTATCTGAATAGATATACTTCTACCCTACAATACTAATCATTTTATGGAAATAAGCAAAGAAAAGAAAGGCAGTCTTCTGCTGGGACTGATAGCAATGTTGACTGTCGTAGTGATAGTCGCCGTAGTGGGTGTGTTCGCACTGCAACCTGAAGAAGTGGTCATCACCGGCGAAGCGGAGGTTTCGGAATACCGTATATCAGGGAAAGTGCCGGGACGCGTGGAGATGTTCCTTGTAGAAGAGGGCGACCACGTCAAGAAAGGCGACACGGTGGTCATCATCTACTCACCGGAAGTGGAAGCGAAGATGGCACAGGCACAGGCGGCACGGGCTGCCGCCGAGGCAATCAGCGAGAAAGCACAGAACGGTGCACAGCACGAGCAGATAGTAGGGGCCTACGAACTATGGCAGAAAGCCAAAGCAGGCGAAGAGATATATCGCAAGAGTTATGAACGCGTACAACGCCTCTACGAGAAAGGTGTCGTGTCGGAACAGAGACGTGATGAGGTACGGGCGCAGTATAAGGCCGCTACGGCAACTGTCAAAGCAGCCAAGAGCCAGTATGACCTCGCTATGGCAGGTGCACGAAGCGAAGACAAGGCAGCCGCTGCAGCACAAGTGGCACGTGTGGACGGACTGATACAAGAAGTGGAGTTAGCCCGTGCAGAGCGTTACCTGACATCACCTATCGATGGCGAGGTGTCCGAGCGTTTCCCCAAAACCGGCGAACTGGTCGGTCAGGGCAGCCCCGTGATGTCTGTCGTGGACCTCAACGACGCATGGTTCACTTTTGCCGTACGTGAAGACATGTTACAGGATATCACTCCTGGCACACAACTCAAGATACGCATACCTGCACTTGGCGACCAACACTACACCGTCGTCGTTACCTATATCAAAGCCATGGGTTCCTACGCAACATGGCGCAGCACACGCTCCAACGGAGACTATGACGTTCGCACGTTCGACGTCAAAGCCCGCCCACTACACCCCATCGAGAACCTCCGACCGGGCATGACCGCTATAGTGGTTAAGTGATGACTGGGCTATTCAGAAACATAGGCAGAGTAGCCAAGCGCGAACTGAGCCGGATGTTTGTCCGCCCACTCTATATATTCGCTTCGGTGGGTGTGATGGTACTGAGCACCTTCTTCTTCATCAGTATCATGTGGCACGGCACACCGGAGAACATTCCTATCGCTGTCGTGGACCATGACCACTCGTCCATCTCGCGCCGACTATGCCACGAGATGCAGGCTACATCGGCTGTGAACATCGTGCTGGTGACCACGGAGTACAAGGAGGCACGCCAATCCATGCAGTGTGGTGAGGTGTTCGGTATCCTGCTCATCCCCGACCGTTTCTACGCAGACCTCGCAGCCTTCAAACGTCCGCAGTTGGAGTTCTACGTCAACAACGCCTATACTGTCGGAGCAAGCACTGCCTACAAACAGTTGCTTACCATGTGCAACCTGACATCAGGTGCCTTCCAACGCGAGGTGTTACGTAAGAAAGGGCTGCCAGATGACCTAATAATGAAACGCATACAGCCAATCACCATCGAGGCACATTTCATCGCTAACCCGTGGAGCAACTACGCCATATACCTCGTATCCACTATCCTGCCTGGTATCCTGGCACTTGTGGTACTGATGCTCACTATCTTCGCCGTCGGCTATGAACTGAAGTGTCAGACCTGCCATGAGTGGCTGAAGACGGCTGGCGGCAACTACACCGTCGCCATGATAGGCAAACTCATCCCATACACTATCCTCTTTCTGGTGCTGGGTATAGGCTGCGAGGTTATACTCTTCCGCTTCATGCACTTCCCCGTCAACGGATCACTCACCCGACTGATGCTCTCCATGATACTCTTCGTCTTCGCTGAAGAGGCGATGGGTATATGCATCATCGGCTTACTCCCTACTCTCCGTGACGCCGTGTCTATCGGTGCTCTCTATGGTATGCTCGGCTTCTCGCTCTCGGGTTTCACCTATCCCGTGATGAACATGCTGCCTGCCGTGCAGGCGTGGTGTAACCTCGTACCGCTACGCCACTACTATCGTATCTATGTCAACGAGGCACTCATGGCTGCACCTGTCGGTAACTCCATACCCGCCTGCCTCGCACTCTGCGCATTCTTAGTACTGCCTCTCCTCGTCTCTACGCGGCTGCATAACGCTATGTTGTACCAAAACTACCCACTGAAATGAGCCAGGCACGCCGATTGTTATACCACCAATGGCTGAAAGTCAAGGAGTTGGGATGGGTCTTCACCCACGAGTTCCGACGTATATTCAGTGACCCTGGCGTCCTCGTCATCTTTGTCTTAGCCACACTCGCCTACCCTATCCTCTACAACTGCATCTATTGGAACGACACTATCCAAAACGTCCCGGTGGCTGTTGTGGACAAGAGCCAGTCGCAAGAGAGCCGTGCTTTCCTGCACCAATGGAACGCATGCCCGGACATCACCATCGCCTACTACTGTGTCTCCATGGAGGAGGCGGAGACCCTTATGCGCGACCAAAAGGTACATGGCATCATATATTTACCTGATGACTACGCCGTCGCACTCAACTCCGGCATGGAACAGGCGCATATATCACTCTACTGCGATATGTCTTCATTCCTCTATATGAAGGCTATCTATCTGAGTTGCAACCAAGTGATGCTTGACAATATGCGTTCTGTACAGATAGACCGATACGAGGCGATGGGATATGACAACACCTTCGCATGGACTCTCGTACAAGACGCTCCCTACGCCGAGACGGCGCTCTTCTGTCCTACAGGCGGATATGCCGCTTTCCTCATACCCGCTGTACTGATGCTCGTGCTGCACCAGACCCTGCTCTTCGGTATCTGTATGCTGGGAGGTACCGCTCGAGAAGAGAACAATGAACTATACATCCTGCCAGGACGCCGGCGCAGCACCAGCGTACTGCGTATCATCTTGGGACGATCCGCCGCCTATTTTGTGCTATATATGGCATTGGGAGCTATCGACCTACTGCTCATTCCCCGACTCTTCGGACTGCCACATCTAGGCAATCCCCTTGACATACTGCGGTTCATGGTACCCTATCTACTGGCGACTATCTACTTCTCAATGTGTATTAGCGTCTTCACCCGCAACCGCGAGACAGGACTGGTAACACTCATCGCCACCTCACTCATCTTCCTTTTCATAGCAGGTGTCTCGTGGCCTCAGCAGATGTTGCCAAAGGCGTGGTTATACCTCAGTTATGTCTTCCCCTATACTTGGGGCGTACACGGCTTTATCCATCTCAACTCCATGGGGGCTACGCTCGCTTGCACCTGCCGGGAGTACTACGCACTATGGATACTCGCCGCTACCTATTTCGTCCTCGCCTGCGCTCTCCTATGGGGTCTCGGACGCCACAAATCCCATCCTCCCACTGACCCATCAGTTGAAATGAGCAGCAATCACCACGATAAACACCACACATGAAAAAAATAGTGATTTTTTATTGAACTGTTTGTATATATCAGAAATAAGCACTACCTTTGCACCCGCTTTTAGTGAGAATAAACTATGGTGCTATCGTCTAGTGGCCTAGGACAACGGCCTCTCACGCCGTAAACCCCGGTTCGAGTCCGGGTAGCACTACCAAAAGAAGCTGTCTAATAAGGTTAAAAGTTAGACAGTTTTTTTTATTGCTAATGGAGCAAAAAGGCACTTCTCATGCAATGTACGGACTGATAATGACGAAAGAGGCACTTACGTTCTCTACTTCCCATGTTGTTGTAGAGCGGCAATGAGTTTGGCATTGGGTGTGGTATGTTGTTTATCACAGAGCCCCTTCTGTCGTGCAAAGGTTGTCCAGTCTTTTGTTCCTTTCTCTCTCAGCGGCAAGCCCAACTGCAGATAGTGGCAATATGCTATTCCCAATGCGTCTGTCGCATCCAGTTTCTTAGGCATATCTGTGTCGGCAATATGTAAATAACGCTGTAGCATATCAGCCACTTGTCGTTTATCTGCGTGTCCATTGCCGGTGATAGCCATTTTGACCTTCATAGGTGAGTATTCGTTGATGGGCAAATCTTTGGACAGTGCTGCTGCTATTGCCACTCCTTGAGCATGTACAATCTTGATCATTGTTTGTGGGTTCTTGTCCACAAACTGAGTTTCTATCGCCAATTCTGTAGGCTGATACTCGTCTATCAACTCCTGCAAGAAAAAAAACTCACGTTGTAAACGGGCATACTGGTCATCCAACTTGTGCACATCATATACCCCAAAGTCTATCAATCTGACTTGTTTACCAGAAGTATATAACAGAGCATATCCCATAAACAATGTTCCCGGGTCAATACCTAATATGATATGTTCTTTTACCAGTTTATCAAGCATTGCTCTGCATCTTCTATCAAGCGGTCTTTTTCATGGTTATGGGAATCAACAACAACCGTTCTCTTCTTTAGCACATAGGTCTCACCGGAATGTATGGGCAAGGTAACAGAATAACCCACAATGTGCTGTTTCTCTATTTTTATCGGACGGTGGTGAACCAACACACCGTCTTTCTCTATCGAATAATCCATTGCGCAGCATAGTTGCAAATCTACGTATCTCATCTGTAGCCACATCCAACTCAGTTGCTGTCCCACGTTATGCATCAGCGGATACCACTCCTTAGACTCTTCTCCTCCTCCCAACAATGCCAACAATGAGATAGGACCTTCGTAATTATCTGATGTTATTTCATACATGATCTGCATTGCCTCTTTATTCAACATCATCAGTTCCCGCTGTGTTTTCACATGCAGGCGGAAGCCTTTTGGGGAGACTGCATCAAACTGGCGTTCCAACAATGGTTTATTCTTATATAGGCAACGATAAAACCGTTCCACACGCCATACGGCTAAGTCCAAGCGTTCATCATGTAACCGCACAGAGATAGACGATATATTTGGAATAGGTTTATCTATTCCCTTGATGAAAGTGCATAGTCGTTGAGGTGACGCATAATGTTCCTCGAAGTGCGCTGTTTGACACAGATAATCATTCGAGAAACTCAGTTGTTGCTCCACATCTGGTTCTACTGATGGCTCCCAGTGGTTTTGTTCTATCGTCCAACTATTATACTCCAACATAGTCACGCTTTTGTTATTATCCATTACTCATTAACGTGTTGTTTCCCGCACGACCAAATCAGTAGGCACCATCTCCGTCTGCGATATTCTGTCATCCCCGCCTAACCGTTTCAACAAGCGATACATAGCCCGCCTGCCTATTTCCACACCGTGTTGCTGCACTGTAGTCAACATAGGTGATGTCGTTCGACACAAGGGGTCGTCTGAGAAACCACATATAGCCAACTCTTCTGGTATCTTCACACCCAATATCTGAGCGGCATACAGCACCCCTGCTGCACAACTGTCATTCACGCAAAAGATAGCATCCGGTTTGTCATCACGCTGCAGTGCCAACGGTGTATCAATGATAGCTTGCGCCCGAGTATCACATGTCACGATATTTGCCTCACTTAATGGTAACCCATAGCGCATCAGTGCGTCACGCCACCCTTGATAACGACGACGCGCAACCTCTAACTGCATCGGAGAAGAGAAAAAGGAGATATGTTTACATCCCGTCTGTATCAAGTACTCTACGGCTGTATAAGCCCCCATATAGTCATCGGACAACACCTGGTCACATTTTAATGACGGGCAGGGACGATCATACAACACGAGCGGAATGCCACTATCGATAACATCCTGTAAATGTTGCAGATTAGACGTCTGCTTGCTCACCCCTACCAGCATACCAGCCACACGGCTACCTATCAATGTCAGGATGCTCTGCACCTCTTTTTCGACATTCTCTCCTGTCTGACATATCAATATCCTATACCCTGCTTCATTAGCTGTCTGCTCTATACCGTCTAACACGGAAGAGAAGAAATGATGATTGACCTCCGGTAATACCACCCCTATCGTATTGTTACGGGACGTACGCAGATTGCTTGCCATCATATTGGGCTTATAGTTCAATCTCTTCGCACACTCACGCACCTCTATTTTAGTCTGTTCACTAATATCCGGGTGATCCTGTAAGGCACGGCTCACCGTTGATACTGACACACCTAATTCCCGGGCAATATCTTTTATCGTTATAGCCTTCATAGTAATCTACTCTTTCATATCCTTTTCGTCACGAGGCTCTATATTCTCTGCTCTCTCACGACTATGCAATGCCCCTCTGAATATCACCAAGACAGCACCTGCCACCAACACGTAGTCAGAATAGGGCTGTAACTTCATATAACTCATCACGGCACCTGTTAGCAGCGCAACCATTCCCACAACAAGCAACACATTACTCCATCTCATAACTATAGTTATTTTGTTTTATTCTCTTATCAAATATACGTCTTCTCTGTCTGCGTGCATGTTGTAGTGTTCTCGGGCATAACGTTCTAAACTGTCTGTATCCTGCAACATTTCTATCGTACGCTGAGCCTGCTTGACTTCCGCACGCGCCGCCTCCAGACGTTCCTCTGTTTGACGTATCTGACGTGCCCGACGAAACCGGTGTATAAGACTCTGATCGCCAACAAACACAAACACGAGCACAGCTACAAACAACGTGATCAGGTACTTGTTCAGTACATACTTACGGACCCTATTCCATATATCCTTCCATCTATTCATACGCTGCCTATGCTAACGTTCCCGCAACTTTGCACAAAGTTTATACGAGTATGCCGCAAAATTACTGCAATTATTTCATATACACAACCCAAACAAACTATTCTTTGCACAATATCCGTACACGTCTTGCAAGGAAAAGAAAATATAGTTACCTTTGCACACAATTTGCCTCAGCACACCAGTGAATAAGAAACGATACATACATATCCTTATATTCCTACTCGGGTTCATTGGAGAAAGTGTGGTCGTTGCAGCAACACAGACACGTACGGTACGAATCTTTGGCTATGTATTAGACGCTAATAATGTCGGTATAGAACTGGCGAATGTGTACACCGAGTCCACTATAAAGTCCACAGCACTAACAGGTACCACCACAAATATAAATGGTTACTACGACCTGCATGTACCCATGAATGATACTATTGTACTTGTTTTCTCTATGGTCGGTTACCAGACAATCCGGCAACAAGTTTACACCCCTAATAGTATTCTCAATATCAACGTCATCCTCCCTACAGACGAAGCCGTCCTGAACGAGATAACCGTACGTGGCATCCAACGACAGACAGGTACTCTTGACAGGGGAGATATTGGTGCCGCTCGTCTTATGCCCGATGCTACAGGAGGAGGTATTGAAAATCTACTTATCACCTTTGCCGGAGTCAGTCAGAACAATGAGATGAGTAGCCAGTATAATGTCAGGGGTGGTAGTTATGATGAGAACTCCGTATATGTCAATGGATTGGAAGTACACCGTCCATTACTGCTCCGCAGTGGTCAGCAAGAAGGGCTCAGTTTTGTCAATCCTGATATGGTAGAAAGTGTTGATTTCTCCGCAGGTGGTTTCGATGCACAGTATGGTGACAAGATGTCATCTGTACTCGATATACGGTATAAACGTCCCACCCATCTCGAATCAAGACTGAGCCTGAGTATATTGGGTGCCAGTGCTTATGTTGGATGGGGCGACTCCACACAGAGCCAGATGCATGGCATACGCTACAAGACATCACGTTATATGTTAGGTGCATTAGAGACCAAAGGGAACTATAATCCCAACTTTATTGACTACCAGACACAGATGACTTGGCAGGTCGGTAATAAGACTAATCCCCGTGACAAATGGCAGATACGACTACTCGGTAACTTCAGTCAAAACAGTTACGAGTTCCAGCCTGACTCTATCAGTAGCAGTTTCGGGGGGATGCAACAAACCGTTAACAAGACCATCTGGTACCAAGGACAGGAGAAAGACCTCTTCCGTACAGCCTTTGCAGCCTTGAGTGCAGAAGGACGTGTGAGCAAACATGTGAAGGTCGGTTTTGACATCAGTGGGTTCTATACGAACGAGAGAGAGACGTACGATATCAGCAGTGAGTATATCCTCAGCGAACAAGCAGCGGATGGTACACACAACACGTCACAACGTGGTGAGAGTGTCGATGGCAATACTGCAAGTGCTGGTGTGCTCGGCACTGGCAGATACCATGAACATGCCCGCAACACACTGCAAGCCGGTATGGTCACACTCGCACATACTGGCGAATGGAGCAAAGGCGGGAATAAACTTAAGTGGGGCATCAACGGACAAGTGGAATTCATTAACGACCATATCAGCGAATGGGAATGGCGCGACTCTATGGGATACAGCCAACCCAATAACGAGCAAGATATGCTACTATACTACGCTCTCAAAGGGACGACACAGATGTATAGTGGACGTCTACAGACGTACGTGCAAGATACGTATCAATGGACGACCAACCAGGGCAAAGTGTTGCTTACTGCAGGTATGCGACTCAACTGGTGGAGCAAAACCAATGAGGTGCTACCCAGTCCGCGTGTCAGCGTGGTATGGCTACCCGGATGGAAACAAGACTTTACGTTCCGTGTCGCAACAGGAATCTATTACCAGGCCCCGTTCTACAAAGAGTTGCGACAGATGGTTCGGGACGATAACGGGATATCACGTATTGTACTCAATGACAAACTCAAGGCTCAACGCTCGTGGCAATTAGTACTCGGAACGGATTACTATTTCCGTGCATGGGGAAGGCCCTTTAAGTTCACTACAGAGGCCTATGGTAAACTCATCGACAGGATGGAGAGTTATACCGTTGAGAATGTGCGTGTACGCTATTCGGGGCTCAACGACAGCAGGGGTTATACCATAGGATTGGATCTTAAACTCTATGGTGAACTCGTACCTGGAACAGACTCGTGGATTAGTTTCTCCACCATGAGAAGCCGTATGCATCTGTTAGAGGATGTCAATAATTTGGGCTGGATACCTACCCCACAAGAACAGCGATATAGTATTACCATGTATTTTCAAGACTATATACCTCGCTTTCCACAGTACAAAGTGCATCTCAAGTTCATTTGGAGTGAAGGATTACCTTTTGGGTACCCGCACAACGACTCTATGCGATATCTTGGACATATGAGTGACTACCGAAGAATTGATATCGGAGCGAGCCGTGTATTCTCGGCTGCAACAGACCAGTGGATGCGCAAATCCAAGCATGTAGATAATTGGAGCATACAGTTTGATATATTCAACCTCGTGGGTTGGAACAATGTCAATAGTTACTATTGGGTTACAGATGCCAAAGGTCAACAGTGGGCAAGCCCCAACTACCTCACGGGCAGAATGTTTAACGTGAAGATTGACGTACATATCAAATGAACGTATTCCATACCAGATAACCTCAACTCTCATAACAACCACGACACACTATGAACATTAACGATACGCCAATGATGAGACAGTTTCGGGATATCAAAGCACAATATCCTGATGCTATCCTGCTGTTTCGCTGTGGAGATTTCTACGAGACGTATGCAGAGGATGCTGTATCTGCGAGCAAAATACTCAATATCACTCTCACACGACGTAGCAATAGCGGTAGTAAGACGAGTGTTGACATGGCCGGTTTTCCTTTCCATGCTTTGGATATATATCTACCCAAGTTAGTCCGAGCAGGTCTGCGCGTGGCGATATGTGATCAGTTGGAGGACCCTAAGTTAACAAAGAAATTGGTCAGACGTGGAGTTACCGAATTGGTTACACCCGCTGTTAGTTATTCTGACACCACACTACAGCAGAAAGAGAACAATTGGCTCGCCTGTTTGCACTTTGGCAAGAATGAGAATGGCATAGCCTTCTTGGATATCTCAACAGGAGAGTTTCTTGTGGCAGAGGGGCAGAAAGACTATCTTGACAAACTACTCGTTAACTTTGCACCCAAAGAAGTGTTATACCTGCGCGGTAAGCAAAGTGAGTTCACGGAGGCTTTTGGAACGAGATATTTCACCTTCGAATTAGATGATTGGATGATGACGAGCGAAGCCGCTGACGACAGGCTACGCAAGCAGTTCCATGTACAAAATCTCAAAGGGTTCGGTATAGACAGATTACCGCAGGCAGTCATTGCTGCCGGGGCTATTCTTCACTACTTGGATATGACCCAACATCTGCAAACGGGACATATACAGCATATCAGCAGGATAGAGGAAGACAAATACGTATGGATGGACAGGTTTACCATACGCAACCTTGAACTTGTCGGGGGGCAAACGGAAGAGAGCAAGACACTGTACAGCATACTTGACCACACCAACACTCCTATGGGGGGGCGACTCTTACACCGTTGGATGGCTTTCCCACTCAAAGATGTCAGACCTATACGGAACAGGCAGACGGTTGTTGAATACTTCTTCCAGCACCCGCAGGCACGTGATACGATACGTCAAAATCTCCAACGCATCCAAGACATGGAGCGAGTTGTCAGCAAGATAGCAACAGGGCGCATCAGTCCACGGGAGATGTTGCAATTAGGATACGCATTGGCTGCTATTGAGCCTGTCAAAGCCATATGTGAGAACGCTGCGGACAACAGTTATCTGCATCTGCTCGGACAGCAACTCAACCTCTGTGCCGAGATGCAGGCGCGTATAGCACGTGAGATAGTGCCCGATCCTCCTGCTACTCAAGGGAAGCCCAATACTATTGCGCGAGGGATAGACCAGGAGTTGGATGAACTGCGTGATATACAAAACAACGGCAAGAACTATCTAATGCATATTCAACAGCGCGAGATAGAACAAACAGGAATACAGAGTCTCAAGGTCGGATACAACAATGTGTTTGGTTATTACCTTGAGGTACGAAACACATACAAAGACCTTGTGCCGGATAACTGGATACGTAAGCAGACCCTGGTAAATGCTGAACGGTATATCACTCAGGAGCTCAAAGAGTATGAGGAGAAAATACTAACAGCAGAGACACAGATACAAGTTATTGAGAACCGAATATACTCGGAACTCATGCAGTCGCTATCTGACGAGGTCTCGTATATGCAGACCGATGCGGCTGTCATTGCACAGATAGACTGCCTTATGAGTTTTGCAGACGTGGCTGTTGCCAACAGGTATGTCTGTCCCGATATCAACGAAGGCCTTGTCATAGATATCCGACAAGGACGACATCCTGTCATTGAGAAACAACTTCCTATAGGTGAAGAATATGTTCCTAATGACGTACTACTCGATAACAACGGACAACAAATCATCATCCTCACAGGACCTAATATGGCGGGCAAGTCCGCCCTACTCCGACAGACAGCACTGATTGTCCTTATGGCACAAATGGGATGTTTCGTGCCTGCAGAGAGTGCAACCATAGGCGTAGTAGACAAGATATTCACCCGTGTCGGTGCAAGCGACAATATATCACTCGGGGAAAGTACTTTCATGGTCGAGATGAACGAGGCTGCCAGTATCCTCAATAACCTCAGCGAGCGTAGCCTTGTTCTATTCGATGAGTTAGGCAGAGGGACCAGTACGTACGACGGTATCAGTATAGCATGGGCGATAGTCGAGTATATACACGAGAACAGAGGACATGCCAAGACACTCTTTGCTACCCACTATCATGAACTCAATGAGATGGAGAAGAGTTTCACGCGAATACGCAACTATAATGTGTCTGTCAAAGAGGTGGATGGCAAAATCATCTTCATGCGCAAACTTGTACGAGGTGGTTCAGAGCACAGTTTTGGTATTCACGTTGCCAAATTAGCGGGTATGCCAGCCAGTATCATCCAACGTGCCAACCAGATACTCCGGGACCTCGAAGCACCGCAACACTCCCCTACTGCACCTAATGCGGATATACTACCTCCATCCCAACGTGGCATAGGAACAGTGGGGGTAGGAGGCATGCAACTCAGTTTCTTCCAATTGGATGACCCTGTACTCGAGCAGATACGGGATGAAGTCACCAAGATGGATATTAACAACCTGACACCTATACAGGCACTCAACAAGTTAAGCGAGATAAAGAAAATAGTAGGAGGGAAACAGTTACTGAGATAATACAGATTACATTGTCCCAATGACTACATAGGTATGCCCTTTTTCCTAATTCGGCCACAGGTGTTTTGTACATATCAAAATATTATAGTAATTTTGCAGGCACTTTGGAGGTAAACTTTATACAGTATATCAACAATATTCACTTATTAAAATTCAAGAGCAATGAAGAAATTAGCTATTGTATGCGCCGTTGTATTGGCTGCAGGTCTAAGTTCATGCGGTGACACCAACTACTGCTACGAGGTAACAACAAAAGTTACTACCGTTGTTGGAGAAACCACCAATGTAACCTATTATTGGGGGACAAGCAACGACCTCAAGACCTACGAGCAGTCTATCAAAGACACTCAGGCTAAACTTGGTATTGCAGAGGATGCTATCAAGATCAACCACACTCGTACAACCAAATCACAAAGCGACTGCAAATAAATCGTTCGATTTAAGCAAAAGCAAAGGCACTACTCAGACGGGCGGTGCCTTTTTCATCTCTCTACATCCGTTCTCCAAGCCCTGCTCCTCACAAAAACTCGGGCAGGAGTTGAGCAGGATATCATTGTTGCTGCATCTCCACCAACCGGCGGTAATATCCGTTGCGTGCCATCAATTCCTCATGGCGACCACGTTCCACTATCTGTCCCTCATGCAGCACACAGATGAGGTCAGCATTACGTATCGTTGACAACCGGTGTGCCACCACCAATGTGGTGCGGTCTTTCATCAGGTTTTCCAGTGCTTCCTGCACCAGTTTCTCAGACTCTGTATCCAACGCAGATGTCGCCTCATCCAAGATTAGTATCGGCGGGTTTTTCAGGATAGCACGGGCTATCGATATACGCTGTCGCTGACCGCCACTGAGTCGTGAGCCACGGTCGCCTATACAGGTGTCGTACTGTTCCGGTGTCGCCATGATGAAGTCGTCCGCATTGGCGATACGTGCTGCCCGACGAACCTCATCCATAGTGGCATGTGCCACACCAAAAGTGATGTTATTGTAGAATGTGTCGTTAAATAAGATTGCCTCTTGATTCACATTACCCATCAGTGCACGCAGGTCAAATGTCCGCAACTCACGGATATCCACGCCGTCAATGGTGATACGTCCCGCCGTCACATCATAGAAACGAGGTAACAGATCCGCCATTGTGGTCTTGCCACTACCTGACTGACCTACCAATGCTACCGTCTGCCCTTTGCGTATCTCCAGATCCACATGTTGCAATACCGGACGCTCCGAAATATATGAGAAGCAGACGTCATCATAACGAATACTCGATGTGAAGTCCTTCAGTTCCTTGGGATGAGGTGCCTCGTGTATATTAGACTCGGTGTTCAGTATCTTGTCTATGCGCTCCAATGATGCCATACCACGACGAATACCATAGGTAGCACGACTCAGGTCCTTGGCAGGGTTGATGATAGAATAGAATATAACCAAGTAGTAGATAAACATAGCCGCATCTATGGTAGCATGCTCCGACAATATCAATGTTCCACCATACCACAGCAATACGGCTATTAGTGCTGTCCCCAAGAACTCCGACACAGGATGTGCCAGGTAATAACGGCGATTGATACGATTGAACGTAGCACGTGTTGCATTGATAAGTCCCAAGAAACGGTCTATCAGTTTCTGCTCTGCATTGAAAGCCTTCACAACCCGCAACCCACCTAAGGTCTCATCTATCTGTGTCAGTATCTCTGCATTTTGCTCTTGTCCTTTGGTCGAAGCACGCTTCAGTGAACGACCTATCCGACCTATCAACCACCCCGCTACCGGCAGTAACACCAACACGAACAGTGTCAGTTGCCACGAGATACAGAACAGGGTAATGAGATATACCAATATCATTATCGGGTCTTTGAATAACATGTCCAAGGTGGACATGATACTCGCCTCTACCTCTCCCACATCATTCGTCATACGGGACATCACATCCCCCTTGCGTTCCTCCGTAAAGAACCCGATAGGCAAACTCACCACTTTTCGATAGAGTTGTGCACGCAAGTCACGCAGTACACCCGTGCGTATGGGAACCATGAAATAGTTGGCTAACCAAGCCGTCAGACATTTCATCCCGGTCATCACAACCAAACAGGTCCCGAGCAACAGCAGCACTCTCTCTGCACCTTGAGCGTCTATCTGTAACTGTAAATAATAGTACAAGTTATTCTTCAGTATGTCTATCCATTGCTCAAAACCCTGCGCACTGCTCCAATCCATAAACACGGTACGCTTGTCCGATAAGCCAAACAACAACTGCAGAACAGGTATGATCGTCGCAAACGAGAACAGCGACAGGATAGTGGATAGCACGTTGAAAAACAAGTTCAAGGCTACTGACCATCTATACGGTGGTATAAACCGATGTAACAGTTTCACTATATTCATATCACGAAGTCTTGCGGCAGTTCTCTGTCACGTACATCAGTATCTCTCTATCAAAAGCCTCTTTGTATTCCCCCAAGTCTGTTTGCATCCGTAACATATACAACTTATCCCCTATCTCCTCAGGTAATGAGGTCTGTAACAGGCGGACATAGTCTTTCTCTGTCGTCACCACACAATCATAGTCCACAGCCTTTGCTACTATCTTTGCCACGTCCTCTTTGCGAAAAGCATGATGGTCAGCGAAGGACAACAACCCTGCATCCGAGTATTGCTCCTGCACATACCGCAGCATATATTCAGGGTGTGCTATCCCTGTCACCAGTAACGGTGTGCCGGGTAAGTTCAATGGCTCATAACGGACAAACGAGAAACACAGATGCTGATAGGAGGGTAAACGTAGTGCGTTCATTATCACACGGCGTTCTATCGGGCGCATGGTTGCCGGACATTTGGTCACCACAACCATGTTTGCGCGCAGGCTCTGGTTAGGCAGGTCGCGCAGTCTGCCATGCGGCAACAGATGGTCATGCACATATAGTCTGTCGTAGGGTGTCAGCAGCACATAGTAACCACAACGCAGATGGCGATGTTGGAAAGCGTCATCCAGCACCACGCACTGCAAGTCTGGAAACAGTTGCTGTAAGCGTTGGACGCCTTGTACTCTGTCGGCACACACGGCCACGGGTACGTCAGGGAAATGTGTGTGCATCTGCATCGGCTCATCCCCTATCGTCCGGGCTGTATCTGCCGGTGTAGCGATACGGAATCCTTTTGTTGTACGTCCATAGCCTCGAGACAAGACAGCCACATGAAAGCCATGCTCCAATAACAAGGCAACAATATATTCTGTCATTGGTGTCTTGCCCGTGCCACCTGCTGCCAAATTACCTACACCTATCGTTGGCACAGACACTGTATGGGAATGCAGGATATGACCGTCGTACAACTCGTTACGGAGCCATACCCCTATACCGTACAGCCACGAGGCGGGTACGGACACTATCTCCACCAATGTCTTCAGTACCATTTACTCTATCGTCACTACAGGTGCCAATGTCATGACACGCGGTTTACTAACGAACTCCCGTACCTGCAGCAGCAAACGTTCTTCCGGTGTGCTGTTGTCAAACATACTCATCAACTCCAGCATAGGGTCTTTCCTCTCAGGGTAATAGACCAGTGCGTACTGACCTACCCCTGCCAACTCCGCTGCCTTACGGATAGCATCATCTAAATTACCTAACTCATCCACAAGTCCTAACTTCACCGCATCTTTGCCTAGCCATACTCTACCCTCGCCTATCTTCTTAATCTCATCCTGCGACATCCTACGTCCCTCTGCGCAACGGTTAGTGAACAAGTCATAGCCGCGCTCTATCATGTTCTGCATCAAGGCAAACTCCTCCGGCGTCATGCCTTTGTATATCATATTACTCTCTAAACCAGAGTGCCTGTTCGTACAAACGCCATCGATATCCAATCCCACTGTATTGAGCAACTTATTGAGATTGGGCATGGTACCAAAGATACCTATCGAGCCTGTCAGTGTAGTCGGCTCAGCGTATATATAGTCGGCTTCGCAGGAGATATAGTATCCGCCCGATGCCGCATAGTCGCCCATAGACACCACTATCGGCAACCCTTTGACCTGCAGCGTCTTTATCGCATGCCATATCTGCTCACTCGCATCTGCACTTCCCCCCGGGCTATTCACACGCAAGACAACCGCTTTGATATCGCTATCTTTGGTTATCTTCTTTATCGTCTTCACCATATCTTTTGCCGTCACGCCGTTGGTGCCATCGTCGTAGATACCACCATCAGCATATAAGACTGCTATCGCATCACTTGCCTTTACAGACACACGCTTGACCGTTGCCATCTTCGCTGTACTTAATATCTTATAGTTTTTCGTACCTGCGTATACACGCAACACGGAGTCCATATCCTGTACGTACACCAGTGTGTCCACGAAACCATACTCCACATAACTCTGTTGGGGTTGCAGTCCCATGTACATATCTGCATACATATTCAGTTGCTCGGCAGTCTTATGGCGACTTTCAGCCACGGCTTGCGTCATCTCATCCCATATCCCGCTGATGTATTGGAGTGTCTGTTCGCGGTCTGCGTCAGACATGGATGTGCGGAAATACGGTTCCACCGCAGACTTGAATGTCCCCACTTTCAGTATCTGCATCTCCACACCTATCTTATCCAGAAGACGCTTGTAGTACATCGTCTGTGCGCTCAAGCCCTTCCAATCCACCGAGCCTATCGGATTGAGGAATATCTTATCTGCCACGGATACCAAGTAGTAGTTCTTCTGATTGTAACTGTCGGAATATGCCACCACGAATTTCCCCGACTGCTTGAAGTCCAACAGTGCATCGCGAATAGCCTTTGCTGACGCCGCCTCCATTGACAGGCTGCCACCACGCAGATAGATACCGAGTACCTTGTCATTATCTTTCGCCAAGCGGATATTGCTCAATATATTATCTAGCCCAACCGTGCTTTTTTTGCTGTAGTTAGGCATACCTGACATCAATGCGGCGAACGGGTTATCCACAGGTGCCTGCTCTACCAGTTCACCATCCAGGTCAATACGATAAACCGTATTCTCCTCCAGTGCAGCGGTTGGCGTGGAGAACATATCATCTACCATCATTCCTATCACACCGCAAAGGATGATATACAACACTGCACAGACGATTATCGTCCACATACACCCGTTTTTCTTTCGGGGCTGTTCCTCTTGCTTAATATAAATACTCATATCTGTTTTGTTAATTTGACACCTACTTATGGCAACAACTTGAATGATTTTCTGTGATAAGGTGTGATACCATATTTCTGTATCGCCTCATAATGGGCTGTCGTCGGGTATCCCTTATTCTTATCCCATTGATATTGCGGAAACTGCTTGTGCAGGCGAAGCATATAGTCATCCCGACAGGTTTTTGCCAACACGCTGGCTGCCGCTATCGACATATATTTCCCATCTCCCTTCACGACAGTCCGTGCCGGTACCTCCAACACCTGCCCTTCCGGGACATAGGGTTTCCAGCGGTTACCATCCACGAGTATATGTTCGGGCTGCAGTCGCAGTTGTGCCAATGCACGCTGCATTCCCAATATGGCGGCATTCAAGATATTGATGTTGTCTATCTCTTCTGCTGTCACCTCGGATACTGCCCAAGCCAGTGCATATTGTTCTATCAACGGGCGGAGGTGGTATCGTTGCTGCTCCGTCAGCTGTTTTGAGTCGTTCAATGACGTTAAATCCTCATGTTCCCAATAGTGCTCTGTGGGTGGCCATATCACGGCGGCGGCAAACAAGCTGCCCGCCAATGGTCCGCGCCCTGCCTCGTCGCACCCAGCCTCCAACACTCCGGATATGCAATAGGGCTTTAACATCTGCTATGCTTGAGCATCCTCCATTATACTACCACCTTACAAAGGTACAGAAAAAGTACCGAACACACAACAGGGGAGTTATTATCTCTAATATGCGTTCATCTGTGCTTTGACTGTAGCGTTAATGAAGTCCGCAAACTCTTGGATTGTCATCTGTCCTTTTTCTTCTGCTCCCTGTTGACGTACGCTCACGAGTCCCTGTTCCGCTTCTTTCTCTCCTACGATGAGCATATACGGGATACGTTTCAGTTCGTTGTCGCGTATCTTTCGTCCGAGTTTCTCGTTTCGGTCGTCCACTATGACGCGTACATCTTGTGTTTCGAGTTGTTCTTTGACTTTCCATGCATAATCGTTGCTTTTCTCGGAGATAGGCAATATGGCTGCTTGGTCAGGTGTGAGCCAAAGCGGGAATTTGCCTGCGGTATGCTCGATGAGTACAGCCACGAAACGTTCCATGGAGCCGAATGGTGCACGGTGTATCATCACGGGTCGGTGTTTTTGATTATCTTCGCCTGTGTACTCCAACCCGAAGCGTTCGGGGAGGTTATAGTCCACTTGGATAGTCCCTAACTGCCAACGGCGACCGATAGCGTCTTTGACCATAAAGTCGAGTTTGGGTCCGTAGAAGGCTGCCTCTCCATATACAATCTTGGCGGGCAGATTCTTCTCTTGGCAAGCCTCGATGATGGCTGTCTCTGCTTTCTCCCACACTTCGTCGGAGCCCACATATTTGGTGGTGTTTTGGGGGTCACGCAGTGATATCTGTGCTTCGAAGTTCTTGAAGTCCAATGCCTTGAATATAATCTCTATTATCTCCATTACCCGAATGAACTCGTCTTTTACCTGGTCTGGTCGGCAGAATATATGTGCGTCGTCTTGTGTGAAGGAGCGTACGCGTGTCAGTCCGTGCAACTCGCCTGATTGTTCGTAGCGGTACACTGTACCAAACTCGGCGATGCGCAGTGGCAGGTCTTTGTATGAGCGTGGGCTGTTTTTGAATATCATGCAGTGATGCGGGCAGTTCATGGGCTTGAGCATATAGACTTCTCCCTCTTCGGGTGTAGTGATCGGTTGGAAGGAGTCTTTGCCGTAGTGGTCCCAGTGTCCTGAGGTCACATACAGTTGTTTGCTGCCGATGTGCGGTGTCATCACCTGTTGGTATCCGTAGCGTTTTTGTATCTTTTTGAGGAACTCCTCGAGGCGCAGTCGGAGTGCGGTACCTTTTGGCAGCCAGACGGGGAGTCCCTTGCCTATCATATCGGAGAACATGAACAGTTCGAGGTCTTTTCCTATCTTTCTATGGTCCCGTTTCTTGGCTTCTTCGAGCAGTGCCAGGTATTCATCGAGCATGCTCTTTTTTGGGAATGATATACCATATACACGTGTCATCATCGGTCTTTTCTCATCGCCCCGCCAGTATGCGGCTGCGCAACTAAGCACTTTGACGGCTTTGACAGGTTCTGTAGAGAGCAGGTGCGGTCCTTTGCACAGGTCTGTAAACGCCCCTTGTGTATAGGTCGTTATATGTCCGTCTTGCAGTTCCGATATGAGTTCGCACTTATATGTCTGTCCTTTATCGCCAAACTCTTTGAGTGCGTTTTCTTTGGTGATATTTTTCTTGATGAGTTGCTCTTTGCGTGCGCGCAGTTCGAGCATTTTCTGTTCAATGGTTATGAAGTCGCTATCTTTGATGACTTGTCCTTCGGCGGGATACACATCGTAATAGAATCCGTTCTCTATAGCGGGTCCTATACCGAACTGGATACCGGGATAGAGTTCTTGGAGAGCCTCTGCCATGAGGTGGCTGGATGTGTGCCAGAAGGCATGTTTAGCCTCGGCATCGTCCCATTTGTGCAGGCGTATCTGCGTGTCTGTTGTCAAGGGGGTATTGAGTTCTACTATCTCCCATCCCTCTCCCTCTTGTTCGATCGTTTCGGGTGTGTCGGCGACAGGTTTGATACTGGCAACAAGTATGTCTTGTGCTAATCGTGTGCTGATGCTTTCAGCGACTTGGAGCGGTGTGACACCGCTCTCGTACTCACGGATGGATCCATCCGGGAAAGAAACTTTAATCATAGATATAAACGTACAAATGTTTACGGCTACAGGCTCACAAATGCCTTTTTGCCAAACCGGTGCAAAGGTACTGCATATTTCCGGGATGTGCAAATAAATTGCAGTCTTGAAAAAGAGAGTATGCTTTGTGTATCGGCCTACTCTCTTGTTTTTTTCCTGTTGGTACGGGTATTATCGCTATTGTACAATGACTTTCGTTTGTACGGATACTCCTGTTTTGAGTTTAGCCTTTACGATGACGACTCCTGTAGGGGCACAAAGTGTTCTTACGGCCATTGGTATGTTTGGTCTGTCGTGCACAACCAGCCGTCCTGTGAGGTCGTACAGTTGTATCTCTGTCATCTCCTCCGAAGCCATGATAACGATGGTTTGCTGTGCGTTGGAGAAGGCGTTGAGGTGTTGGTTATCTGTGTCATAGATAGTGATGCTACCGGGGTCATCTGTCGTTATTCCCGGTTTATGGTATGGTCCTTGTATGTAGTATCGTACCTCGTAGTTTTCTGGTGTAGCGACCCGTATCTGTGCATCGTTGCATATACGTTCTTTCTTCCCCGTTGTAGCGTCACACAGGTAACATTCCGATGTCCAGTTGGTTGACAGTTGGAAGACGAGTGTGATGGTGTCTGTACAGGGTTCTTCATCGATGACAAACCCTATAGGTACCATGTCTATGTCTGCCCGTATATCTGCCAGCAGTGTCTGTTTGTCTGCTATTGTGTACATATTCAGGGGTGCGGGTATGGTAGTATCGTTCCGCATGTTCACCACGTTTGCGGACAAGAACGGTATATCTTCTTCCACGTCATATCCGTTGTTTGCGAACTCCAATTTAGCCAGTACTGTTGTTGCGTAGTTTGTTGGTGTATATGCTGTTATGTTCATGACCTCTGTCTGCAGGAAATGTCCTGTTGAGGTATGTTGCACTTGTTTGCGCGGCATTGTCGTCCGTGTTTTAGTGTCTGTCCCGTGTATTGCTTCTGTTGAGGGTTCGAGTGTGAGGTGGGTGGGTTTGAGTGTCAGTGTGAGTGAGGTAGCCGGTGTCTTGGCAGACAGTTTGACGGACTGCATCGGTTGTACGAATCCTTGGTTTGGTGCAGTAGTCGTCAGTAGCGATACAGGTATCCATGTTGATCCCTGCAGTGTCAGGTAATAGTTTCGTATCACGTCGCTATTGTCTGCCAGGAATGCCTTCATGTCAATATATGCCATTGTTGGGTTTCCGAAGAAGAATATCGTGTCGGCTACATCGTTGGTGATGGTTATTGTCTGTTGGTTATTGAGCGGATATGCGAGTTTGTAGGCTCTTGTTCGTGACAGTGTTACCTTTTTGCTATCCTGGTTTCCATACTCATCGAAGTAATAGTAGGTCTTATCGGGTTTGGGTAATCTGAGATTGAGGTTCTCTATCTCTGTTTCGTTAGGTCCGTATCCTGCCACGAGGAATCCTGCCCCGGGTATTATCGGTTCGTCCAGTGCATTCGATTCGGTGAATGTAGAGGAGCCCGGTATGATCGTTTCCGTAGTGCTTGTATATATTTTCTTGACGGATCTGTTGTAGTATGACAGCCAGAAGGCATAGGGTGCTTCTCTATGTCGTTTCCCTTGGAATATGCCGACCTCAAACTCATTGTATGTTTCCAAGTTGGATGGTGTCTCGATGGTCCCTGCGTGTGGTATGAAGAAGTCTCCTGAGTACATGTCTTGCAGTGGTGCTGCCATTGAGTGCCAGTTGTTGGATAGGACAGGCATATCCACATAGGCCTGTTGATAGTTGAGCAGGTGTTGATTGAGCATTCGTGTCTCGCGGTAGAAGTGTATCTTGTTGCAACTATTGGAGGTATAGTGTGCATCCATTGGGTAGAGGTTGTTCTCGGTGATGAATGGATATTCTGTGTTTTCTCCGAATCCTGTTTCTGCCAGTTCGGGTATGATGACCATTGTCTCGGGTAGTGGTGCAAAGCCATAGTCTTGTTCTTTTCCATCCACTATTGCTCTCCAGTTGCGGTCGTCTCCCCATTCGTTGCTGTATGCAGGAGTCCATCTCATGGTGTCCGGCACGACAATGACGTTGAAGTATGCGTAGCCCACGAGGCATCCTTCGGAATCGTCGAGGCTATATGATCTCTTGTCTTGCAGTTGTACACGCAGTGTATATGTGTATCCAGCCCTCATGGTGTCGGTATTGACTATCCACAGTCCCGGGTGTCCTTCTTCGTACTTTTCTCCCGGGTGTGGCGGGTTCTGCTGTCGATATTTCATCTCATTGACATGTTGTTGGTTGACCGGTGTGAAGATGATTGTCCTGTTCTGTTGGTAGTAGTTGTTTATCCCCACGTCTTGCAGGATACGGTCGTGGCTATAGTGCATGCTGAATCCTATTTTCCCTATTTTGTTTTGCACTACAGGGTCCGTCGATGCCACCACTTGGCAACTATCCCATGCGAACATCACGTTTTCTGCGATATCGCTGATAGGTACTGTGAACTCTCTGTTTGCCATACGTTGGGAGACACGTACTCCGGGTATCGTGTTTTTCTGTTGTTCCGTCATATCCTCTTGTTTTATAGGGCTGAGGTTGACAGCGTACTCGCTGTGTTCTGTGAACACCATGAAGTATGTAGGGTCGTTGCAGTCTTGCAGTGTTGTTTCCACTCCGTTGACGATGGCTTTGGCTGTGCCGTGTGTCGGGAATATCCAGTATCGTACGGTATCCTGTGATCCCATATAGAATGATCTGGTACTCTCTCCCATGACGAGCAGGTCTCTGTTGTACAGGTCTGTAATTATCTCGTAGTATCCTTCTTCGAGGAAAGCGTCCTTATCGAGGTCTTCTGCATTTTTGACGGTATAGTTCGGGTTGGGGCTATCTGTTGTCGGTGTTCGTCTCATGTCTTTGATTGCACTGACCACATTTCCTCTCTCGTATCCGTAGAATTGTCTGAAGGCTTCGTTTGCTTTATTTTTCTCTTCGGTTGGTATTTCACTATCCCGTTTGGCATAGAAGCAACTATCGAATCTGTTTCCCAGCAGCCAGTCTGCCAATGCTAACGCCGTGATGGTGTCCCCATCGACATAGTTTGTCACTATTATCTCAACCGGGTAGAGTCCGTTGGCGCATTCGCCGAGTGTAGGATATGTCTTGCCATTGAATGTAAATCCAGTGCGTTCATATATAGGCAGTTGTGTTCTGTTTGCGCACTCGAGTTTCGGTAAGTCACTTGGTTTCTTTGCGATACGTATCTCATATTTATGTTTTATATCCAATTTTGTTTTGCTGAGTACATGCCCCATATAGAGTACCCATCTATCGTTTGTTGCCGCCTTGATGAACACTCGTTTTGTTATTTCGTTTGTCTCGCTGTTTTCTGATTGTTCCAGTTCTCTTCCCATTTCCTGTACGAAGTCTTCGACCGTTGCCCTGCATGAGTCTCCTGCTGCTTGTGGGTCATAGGAGGCGTCCGGTATGTGTATGGTTCCATAGTCTGTTTCTACTGTTGCCGCATGGTCGTGGTCGTAGTATAGGGCTTTTACCGGGGTATTGCGTGTCAGGTCGTATATCTGGTAGCATATATCGTTATCCATCCAGTCGTCTCCTGACAGTTTGGTATAGTCTATCCGTATGACTGTTGCTTCCCTGCTCTCTGACACGCATGTTGTTGTCGCCTGGTATGCCGACAGTGGCAGTCTGGAGGCGAAGAGGCACACGTCATCGATAAGGAAGTCATTGGCCGTGTTATTGTTGGCGAAGTTATAAATAGACACTCTCGACTCGTCGTAGTCTTGTGCGGACGTGAGCGGGAACACTATCTGGTGCCATATCTCGTTGCCATCCTCCTGTCTGTCTATCTCTCCTGCGAAGAACACTGCCACATCTTCCCATTCTCCCTGTGTGCCATCGGTTTTTTTGTTTCGTCCTTGTATATTAAACCGGAATATGGGGTTTGCTCCTTGGTTATAGTTTTTCGGGCAGGGGTTGGCTATCCATGCGTAGCAGTACAGTTGTTGTCCTGAGCATATCTGTGTGTTGGTGGATATGCTGGTCACGAGTCCTGGTCTTTGTGTTCCGTCCACATACATACAGTATCCGTTGGCAGCCCCTCCGTGTTGTTCTCCTTTCGCCCAAGCTTGATCCACTTTATTCAGGAGGCAGTATTCTCCATAGAACGGGAAAGCGTGTAACGTATTTCCTGACGCACGGTTGTATGTTACTTTTCCCTCGACGTAAGCATATCCGTATGATGCTTGTTCCCAAGGCATATGGTTATCGAGGTAGTATATG
This sequence comes from Acidaminococcaceae bacterium, assembly GCA_963620225.1. Lineage (GTDB taxonomy): Bacteria > Bacteroidota > Bacteroidia > Bacteroidales > Paludibacteraceae > Colicola. Next base: position 33,642 of record CAVEZM010000002.1, read on the forward strand.
GAATCTCCGTCTTGGGGTTTCAGGTTGAAGTTGAAGTCTTGTTTTACCAGGCTTATATAGTCTGTTTTGACAACTGCGTCCGAGATAAGTTCTGTCGTAGAGGGTCCCACTTGGTTTTTGTCAATGAACTCTACGATGAACCGTGCGAGTAGTATGTCTTTTCCTATCCGTGTGAGTGCTGCGGGTATCTTCAGTTCGTACGTTACCTTTTTTGGAATGGAAGATGAGACTCTGAGATAATTGCTTTGGTCGACATAGTCAGGTGCTGTAATCTCTGTTGTTATGCCGTTCTCCGTCTTGTACCATTTTCCTTTTAGCGTACTGTTGCTTCCTAATTGTGCCATACCGCTTGTGCCATGGAAGAAGTAGCATCGCTCGGAGGCGTGTGCGACTTGATCCCGATGTATGAATTGTGTATTGAGGTACACAGCGATATCTGTCGGGGCGATATAGTTATATGATTCGTAGTAGTTATCCGTACATTTATCGAGTGAATCAGCTATTTGTTTTGCCGGTTTGAGATGGAACACTTGTCTGTATGATAATGTCGGTTCCCGTACTGTGTCTGTTGAGATACGGTAGTCTGTGTACTGACTTATGTCGCATACTATGTCCCGTTCCTGTTCTGTCGTCCATCCTCTGATGACAGGTGAATTGGCAGCTGTTTCCGTGTTTGCGAATGTTGTGTACAGTCCATGTGAGTTTGCTCCGTCTCCTGCGTTTATCTCTGTAAAATAGGCTGTACCTACTTGTGGCGGTGTTGTCCATGATGTCGTTTGATTCCCTGCCGCATCATAGACAGGGTTTTTTCCTGATGTATCATCGTACCAACGCACATATCCGTAGAAGGCTCTCTCGTTGAGTGTCAATTGTATATTCTCGTTGGCTGTATAGTATATCGTTGTCTCGGTGGTATGTACGTCTTGTTTTCCTTCGGCATTGAGGTCTTTGTTTCCGACGCCTCTGTATGGTATGAATTTCGTTGCACCGCTGTCATATGTTCCTCGCTGTTCTATTGTCATCTCCACGGAGGCTTCTATTGGTGTTGTTGTTTCCGGGGGTATGTATTTGAAGTAAGAAATCCAAGTCGCCGCACGTCCTGCTGGGTTAGTGTTGGTTTCTGCATAGACTGTGATTTGCGTTTTCTCGTCTTCGGGGGAGGTTGCAGATGAGAGCCAACTTGCTGTGGAGTGCGACGACTTGGATTGGAAGGTATATATTTTCTCTGCCATAAGCGAGAGGTCCAATGGTGTTGTGGTTATATCGCTGGTGCCTTCTTGTATCTGGCTTAATATGTCCAGTAATGCTGTTCCAGTTGCTCTGGACAGTGAGACGTTGAATGTTTTGCTGAGGTCTGTGTTTGCCGGGAATATATGTCCGGTAGGTGTGATAGCGGCGATGAGGTTGTCGAGTTGTGCATAGTGGAAAGACAGTCGTGTACATTCTGTTTGGAACAAGGCATACAGGTGATCATCTTTTTTCACTTCGACAATCAGTGTGTCTGAATAGTTGGCGTACAGTCCGAGTTTTTTGACATTGAGCGGGCTACGTCCTATGGGTGAGATGACCGTATGGTAGTTATCTCCTGTTTGTAGCGGGTTGGTGACAGGGCTGAATGTCTGTGTGAGTATGACACGTGGTGTCTCTTGATATTCAGCCGGTTGTGTTGTGTTATCTATTTGTGTGTTTTCAAGGAAAGAGTTTGTTTCAGTAGAGGAGGCTGCGAGTTGTGATGTGTACCAATAGCATGACACGTCGTATCCATGTGCAGCGATGTCTGCCGGGTCATAGTACAATGTGCGTGTCTTATATGCTTTTATGTCTTCGTGGTCTATGTTGTATGCCGGAACGTTATAGAAAAATGTATTCTCCTCTATGTGTATCTTGTATGGTATCGTCAGGGTCTGTGTTTCGGCTGCCGTGTTGTCAGCGGCATACGGGAATATCTTCTGTTGAATCGGTGCGGTGATGGTCGCTTTTTGTTCAGATTTCTGTGTCCAGCGTTCGAAGATGAGATGAGGAATAGTCCAAGGGGTGTTGGTTTGGCTATACCAATAGTTGCTGTAGTAATAACCATTTACGTACATATGATACTTTCTTCCTCCACTTCTGAACGTGAGGAAGCCGTCTGCTCTCTCTTGTGTTGCGTAGTCTGTCCACTGTGAGTACAGCGTTGTCTGTGCGCTCAATATAGTAGCATTCGCACGATTATTCACAAGTGCCATCTGTATAGCATTACCACTGCGTGAAACGCGCAACCATGTGTCTTTTTTTATGTTTTTGAGGCAGAAGCCTTCTTGTGACTCGCTTTCCGGTTTGGCAACGAGCCATAGGGCATCCTCAGATGGTGTGGTTGTTCCGAACACCCCTGTTTGAGGCGTTGTTGACATGTTTTCCGCAGACAGGTAGTAGTCCATGACATAGTTTGCGGAGGATGTGTAGCGTGGGAACCTGATACTGATGGTATCTCCGATCATCGCATCGGGAAAAGTCTGTGCCTGTAGCGGCAGGAGTGTTGCCAGCAGGCAGACAGTAAGCAGGTATATATGGCGTAGAGATGTCATTGTAGTAAGTTTTTTGTTGTTATTGAATCATGTTGTTTGTTTTATGCTTGCATGTTCTTAACACTTTCCATAGTCCGTATGTCAGTGCGATAGCGATTAGCGGGAGTATTGAATCACCGACAGGCGTATATTGTCCGACGGGGTTTGATCCCGGTCTGACGCGTTTCGGTTGTGCATATTGTACTTCTGTCACAGCGTTGTTTGACTCGTTGTACAAGTCTATATGTGCTTGCCCCACCTGTTGGCTGATGGTGTATGCGGATGCTGTACCTTGTGTAACCAGTTGCGGGGGCAGGACCCCTTGTTGTGTATGCTCAGGGGTGTAGGGTATCGGTGGTTGGTAATCGTTTTGGAACGGGTAATCCATGTTATGGGTTTTCTCTTTTCTGTTTTACATTGTCGTATTGCCGACAATTTGTGTTGCTTTTTTGTAGTGTATTTGTCAAACAGGTGCAGGGTACGATGTATCTCCGTCCTGCATTTATAATCCGGTGCAAAGGTATAATACTTTTTTCACACATGGGTTTGATAGCGGCAGAAAAGACATACTCTGTTTTATAGGTAGTTTTATACACAAAACATCTGTATTTGTGACGATTTCCAGCGATGGGGGGGGTAATTTCCGTATTAACACCATGAGTGCTTGAGAGGGACTTTTTATAATCTTAAGACCTGCAGTATTTTTGTAAGGAGAGGGGCTATTGAGAGATAGGTCTCTCCCTTATAGGGGGTAGGGCGGCTTATGTTCTGCTCAAGATCGGCTTATGTTCTGCTCAAGAGCAGCACATGTTTTTTAGTTGATAGTTGATAGTTGATAGTAGTTTATGAGTTTATGAGTTGATGAGTTGATGAGTTGATGGGTTGATGAGTTGATGGGTGGTTGGGGGATGTTTTTATTTGTGCATGTGGTAGTATTTATATACTTTTGTGCGTTATTTCGTTATGCGTGATTGTGTATGCATTGTTTTTATGCATTTTTTATGCGTACTTGTAGTGTTATTGTATAATGAGAAGAAATACTCTATGAGAAGATATAGTCTGTCGGTATGGTTGAAGCGGTATACCGTATTGTTTGTGTTGGCAGTTTTATGTGTTTCTGTTTCTGCTATTGATCGTCAGGTTCTGTCGGACAGTTTAACTCGGGTTGTTCGTCAGCACGCTTATACGGAGTGTGTCAAAGTGACTCGGGTACGTGTCAAGAATAAAGACGTAAGTGTCTATACGAATCGTGCGTTGAGCCATGTATCTTTGAATGAGTCGGATGTTCGTTCTTTACGTTCGCTGGTCAGTACTATTGTATTAGGTCATTCACAGGGTCGTGTGTCCATCTATAGTGATGGTTACGAGATAGGAGAGTTAGTCACCTCCCGTTACCGTCATCGTGTCCGTTCAGCCCGTTATACGTTGGCTACGGGTTCTCCGTGGGTAAGTAACAAGTCGCGTGTTTATCAGGTGCACAAGGGTCTGGACGGCAAGCATATCGCTTTATGGGGTAGTCATGGTCGGTATTATAACCAGGAGTCGGCGACATGGTTATGGCAACGTGCCAAGGTGTGGACGACGGTAGAGGATGTCTATACGTCTTCTTACACCGGCACTTTTTTAGTTCCTATGTTGGAGCATGCGGGTGCTGTTGTTGTTCAGCCTCGTGAGCGCGATTGGCAGTCTTGTGAGCAGGTGATAGATGAGCGGGATGCCCGTATTGTCGGTCCTTCTGTTTTTCGTTTTGTTTCGAGTGGTGGTTGGGGTCATCCTGAGGATGTGTTGACAGAGGGTCAGAATCCGTTCTTGATGGGTGGTTATGCAGAGGCCACGTCTGCTTTGCGTTCCGGTTCGGAGTTGCGTTATGTCCCCACTCTGCCCGAGGGTGAGTATGCGGTCTATGTATCGTACAAGACGCTGCCCGGCAGTACCGACAGGGCTTGTTACACGGTTATGCACAAAGGTCAGAAGACGCTGTACAGTGTCAATCAGCGTATGGGTGGAGGTACATGGGTTTATTTAGGCACTTTTTCTTTTGGTGAGGACGGTGATGCCAACTATGTATCTTTGACTAATGAAGACGGTTTGGGTCAGGTGGTGACCGCTGATGCTGTGAAGTTTGGTGGCGGCATGGGTAGTGTGGCACGTTATCCTCAACCGTCCCTTATAGGTAATGTCCCCTCGTCCCGTTCTGTCGTCCAGCGTGTGGATGAGGAGGTAGATAGCGTAGTCTTGGCGGAGAACATGCTGTTGGCCACGACGAGTGGTATGCCGCGATACTTGGAAGGTGCGCGTTATTGGATGCAATATGCGGGGGTTCCTGACAGCATATACAACTACACGTATAGCCAGAATGACTATATCGATGACTATGCCTCCCGTGGCAGGTGGGTCAACTACCTGGCGGGTGGCAGTGTATCTAATCCACATGAGTCAGGTTTGGGTGTGCCAATACATGTCAGTTTGGCTTTTCACACGGATGCGGGTGTGAAGATGAACGACACCATACTTGGAACCTTGCTTATCTACACCGACCATGATGATACGGGTAGCAAGGTGTTCCCTACGGGCAAGAACAGGCTTTTGTCGAGGGATCTGGGTGACTATGTACAGACTCAGATCGTGGAGGACATGCAGTCTTACACTTCTCATTGGATGCGCAGGCAGTTGAATAACGCCTCGTATGCCGAGTCCCGTCATCCGAAGGTGCCTGCTGTCTTGTTGGAGTTGCTGTCCCATCAGAACTACCATGACATGCGTCTTGGTTTGGATCCCCGTGTCAAGTTCGCTGTGTCGCGTGCTATATACAAGGGTATCTTACGTTTTATACATGAGCAGTACGGCACCTCTTATCAGGTACAGCCATTGCCTGTGCATGCTATGTGTATGGAGAGGGATGGTGATAATTTGCGTGTGTCGTGGCGAGCCACGCCGGACCTCTTGGAGCCTACCGCCCAACCATCGTATTACGTCGTTTACACGCGTTGTGATGGTGGTGATTGGGATAATGGTGTACGTGTGACTGCGACGCACTATCTCATATCCATGCAGCCTGGTGTCCGCTACGATGTCCGTGTGGTGGCTGGCAATGCGGGTGGTGTGAGTATGCCGAGCGAGGTGTTGTCGGCATATATATCACCGGTAGAGAAAGGTCGTGTGCTGATTGTGAATGGTTTTGACAGAGTGAGTGGTCCTGACTGGTTTGCAGACAGTACGTATATGGGTATCTGTCCGCAGCATCATGCCGTGTCGTATGGTCGTGACTTCTCCTACATCGGTGAGCAGTATGAGTTCGACAGCCGGTTGCCTTGGGTAAGTGACGATAACAGCGGCTGGGGTATGTGTTACAGTGACAAGCAGTCTATCACGACGTTGGGGAACACGTTTGACTACCCCTGTATGCACGGTCGTGTGTTGGCAGAGATGGGTTATTCCTATGTGAGTAGCAGTGCCAAGGGTTTGGACAGTATAGGTAGTTACGATATGGTGGATGTGATATTGGGCAAGCAGCGTACGACTATTCTCGGCACCGATACGTCTTTCCACTGTATGGACACGTCCTTGCAGCATGTCTTGGGAGAGTATCTGGACAGGGGAGGCCGGCTCTTGTTGTCGGGTGCATATATAGCGAGTGATATGCAGTGTCCGGCTGATCGTGCTTTTGTAAACGGGTATCTGCATTACTCATTCCGCAGCACTCATGCCTCTCATGCGGGTCAGTTACGGGGTGTCGGAGAGTGGGCAGGCAGGGAATACTCTTTCCATACGGAGCCTAACGACAGGATGCTGCACACCGAGAATCCTGACGGTATCATGCCTTCGGGCATTGGTGCACAGTATATGGCACGTTTTGCCGATACCGGTGTGGGTGCTTGTGTAGGATATAGGGGGACTGATGCCGGTGCAGGTCGTACATTGTGTTGGTCGTTGATGTTGGAGAGTGTGCATAATTTTGCAGACATATACACAGATTGTATCCATTGGATCATGCGATGAAGAAGAACTTACCATTGTTAGAGGGTGTTGCGATCACCGGTATAGCGGCAGAGGGGAAGGCCTTGGCGCGTGTCAATGATATGGTGTTATTCGTTCCCTATTGTGTCCCTGGTGATATTGTTGACGTGCAAGTGACGAGGCGCAAACCTTCATTTATGGAGGGTCGTGTAGTGCGTCTTGTCCGTCCTTCCGTTCAGCGTTGCGCTCCCAAGTGTTCCCATTTTGGGGAGTGTGGCGGGTGTAAATGGCAGATACTGCCATATGAAGAGCAGTTACGCTATAAGCAGCAGCAGGTAGTGGATGCTTTGACACGCATCGGGAAAGTGGCATTGCCGACTATATCTCCTATCATAGGTAGCAAGCATATCTATGGTTATAGGAACAAGTTAGAGTTTACTTGTGCGGATAGGCAGTGGCTGAGTTGGGACACGATACGTGCAGCGGGAGGTCTGGACAAGGTGGATACGTCGTATGGTATAGGTTTTCATATCCCTAATTGTTTTGACAAGGTGTTGGATATTGCGTCATGTCATTTAATGTCTCCTATCAACGATCGCATCCGCAATGCCGTGCGTTCTTTTGCACGCGAGAACGGTTTGACTTTCCATAATGAACATTCTCACGAAGGGCAGTTGCGTACACTGATCATACGCACCAATCATTTGGGAGAAGTCATGTTGATCGTGGTTTGGGGAGCAGATCCCGACCTGCGTCTGATGTGTTTTCTGCGTGACTCTTTCCCAGAGATTGTCAGTCTGTTATATGTAGTGAACAAGAAGTTAAACGACACTATTGCCGATCAGGAGGTAATTGTCTTTTCCGGTCAAGACCATATCATGGAGGAGATGGAGGGTTTGCAATTCAAGGTAGGTCCCAAGTCGTTCTATCAGACCAACACAGAGCAAGCCTATGCGTTGTACAAGGTAGCCCGTTCGTTTGCCGAGTTGTCGGGCAGGGAGTTAGTTTTCGACTTATACACCGGTACGGGTACTATTGCCAATTTCGTTGCCAAGCAGGCACAGCGTGTCATAGGTATTGAGTATGTTCCTGAAGCCATAGAGGATGCGAAGGTCAATGCCTCGTTGAATGGTTTGTCCAACACGCAGTTTATTGCGGGTGACATGAAGGATATACTGACGGGGTCTTTTGTGTCAACGCATGGTCGTCCTGATGTTATTATCACCGATCCTCCCCGTGCCGGTATGCATGAGGATGTAGTCAACACGATATTGTCTGCTGCTCCGCAGCGTATCGTCTATGTGAGTTGTAATCCTGCTACGCAGGCACGTGATCTGAATTTGTTAGACAGTATGTATCGTGTAGCACGTGTTCAGCCTGTGGATATGTTTCCTCACACCCAGCATGTGGAGAATGTTGTTCAGTTGATTCGTAAAGATCAGAGAATGTTATGATAACAGCACTATTAAGTATATTATTGAATGTTTATTTCGTTAGTTTCTGTGACAAGGCAGGTTCTCAAGATGTGGCATTGAGTGCCACAGCCATGTCTATGCGTGCGGTGCATGGCATAGAGATTGATTCGTTGGACTATGCGGTGTCGCCTGTTTATTTAGATAGTCTGCGTGGCGTTGGTGTTCGTATCCATCACACTTCGCGTTGGATGAATGGTGCGACCATAGGTGTCTCTGATACCTCTGTCTTGCAGCGGATACGTTTATGGCCTTTTGTACGGGGGGTTGAGCAGACGAGGTATGATGAGTCGTGGGAGAGTCGTTCTGTCCGTCGTCGCGTGTTTAGAAAACGTGATATGACCTTTTCCGATTATGGCGAGGCTCAGCGGCAGTTGAGTGCTTATAACCTGCAGCCTCTGCATGATGCCGGTTATCATGGGCAAGGTATCCGTATAGCCGTGATTGATGGTGGTTTTGAGAAAGCGAATACTTTGGGGGCTTTGGACAGTGTGCGTCAGCAGTTATTAGGTTGTTATGACTTGACCGATGACGTTGATGATTTCTTTGGCAGTACAGGTAGTCATGGCACCATGTGTCTGTCAACCATCGCTGCTGTCACGAGTGATTATCGCGGTGCTGCCACACAATCTACGTACTACATGATACGGAGTGAGGAGAATGTGACGGAGAGTCCGAAAGAGATGGATAACCTGGTTGCAGCCTTTGAGTTGGCTGATTCGTTGGGTGTGCATATCTGTTCTGTCTCGTTGGGTTATTATCTCTTTGACGATTATGTCTGGGATTTGAGTTATGCGGATATGGATGGCAAGACGACACGTGTCTCCCGGTCTGCGACGATAGCGGCCCGCAAGGGGATGTTGGTGTGTTTGGCAGCGGGTAATGAAGGCGATAGTGATTGGAGATACCTCACTGCTCCTTCGGATGCTGACAGCATCTTGTCAGTGGGTGCAGTGGATGTTAACGGTGCAATCGCATCTTTCTCTTCGTATGGTCCGAGTGCAGATGGCAGGATTAAGCCTGATGTGTGTGCTGTAGGTCGGAATGCTACTACTATCCGTCCTTCGAGCAATCAGGTAGTCTTTACGAATGGGACATCATTTGCCTGTCCGTTGCTGGCGGGTATGGCTGCCTGTCTATGGTCGGCACTGCCGGGTTGTAACAACATGGAGATACGTGAACGCATTATCCGTTCCGCCAACAGGTACGCTTCTCCTGACGAACGGTATGGTTATGGTATCCCCAACGCCTGGGCTGCCTATATGGGTACGACTGCTGTTGAGGATATGTATGGACAGCAGGAGTCGCCTGCGGAGAAAGTGCTATATGACGGGCATTGGTATATTGTTCGTGGTGGGGAATGGTACGATATGATGGGACGTAAAGCAGTTCATCCATGACAGAGAGGGATGGATGTAGTAGCTAAGAATAGCAGATAAGTTGTATAATTCATACATTTGTTTTATCTTTGCAGACCTGTTCGTTTTTGTCCAAGCACTACTGATAGCACAGCAATGGAGACATACGACTAACGGGATACTATATACATGGAGTATAGATATTTAGACAAGATAGATTATCCGAGTGATCTCAAGCGGTTGCCTCGTGAGGTGTTGCCACAGGTATGTAGCGAGTTACGTGATTTTATCATTCAAGAACTAAGTCATAACCCGGGTCATTTAGCATCTTCGTTAGGTACCGTTGAGTTATCGGTGGCGTTGCATTATGTCTTTGACACTCCCAATGACAAGTTGGTTTGGGATGTTGGGCATCAGGCTTATGCCCATAAGATACTGACGGGTAGGCGTCAGCGTTTCCATACGAATAGACAGTTTAAGGGTTTAGCTCCTTTCCCTACTCCAGCGGAGAGTGAGTATGACGCTTTTGTGGCGGGGCATGCGAGTAATAGTATCTCTGCGGCTTTGGGTATAGAGATTGCCGAGGAGAGGTTGGCTAAGGCAGAGGGGCGCAAGGCTCACAATGTAGTTGCCATCATTGGTGATGGTGCGATGACCGGCGGGTTGGCTTTTGAGGGATTGAATAACACTTCGATGGATAACAATAACCTGCTTATCATACTGAATGACAACAACATGGCTATTGATCCGTTGCGTGGAGGTTTCACACAATACCTGGTAGATATCACCACGAGTGAGCGTTATAACACGTTGCGTTGGAGGCTCTATCAGTTTGCCCGTAAGTTACATCTGATAGATGACAACAAGAAACGCAGGGTATTGCGTTTTAACAACAACCTAAAGGCTATTCTCACGCATCAGTCGAAGAATATCTTTCAGGGGCTTAACATCCGTTATTTTGGTCCTGCCAACGGGCATAATGTAGAAGATCTTGTTCGCATATTAGGTGAGATAAAGAACTATCAAGGTCCCAAGGTGTTGCATATCATCACTCGCAAAGGTTATGGTTATGCGCCGGCTGAGAAAGATCAGACTACATGGCATGCACCGGGTGAGTTTGATGCGAAGACGGGTGAGTTGTTGCATAATGGTTCGCCAACCACACCTTTGTGGCAAGAAGTGTTTGGTAACACGTTATTGCGGTTGGCACGACAGAATAGTTCTATCGTCGGTGTTACGCCTGCTATGCCGAGTGGTTGCAGTATGAGTATCATGCAGAAGGAGATACCGGAGCGTGTGTTTGATGTTGGTATCGCAGAGGGTCATGCAGTGACTTTCTCTGCAGGCATGGCTCAACAGGGTTTGATACCTTATTGCAATATCTACTCGAGTTTCATGCAGCGTGCATACGACAATATCATCCACGATGTTGCGTTACCCAAGTTACACGTTGTGTTGTGTATTGACCGTGCAGGTATCGTGGGAAACGATGGCGCGACACATCACGGGCTCATGGACTTAGCCTATTTGCGTCCTATACCTAACCTGATTATCGGTGCTCCGATGACATCCGAGTCTTTGGAGCAGATGATGGTGTTAGCCCAAGATGTCAATGCTCCTATTGCTATTCGTTATCCACGAGGCAGGAGTATCTCCAGAGTCTCATTGCCACCTGTAGAGATTGGCAAAGGTGTCTGTGTTTGTCAAGGGGAGAAAGTAGCAGTCTTGAGTATCGGAGCCATAGGGAACACGGTTGGCGAGGCGATATCTGCATTAGGGGAGTCGGGTAAGGCGGGTCTGTTTGCCCACTATGATATGCGTTGGTTAAAACCTATCGATCAAGAGTTACTGCAACATGTAGGCGAGCATTTCTCTGCTGTTGTCACGGTGGAGGACGGAATGACGGAGGGCGGTTTGGGCAGTGCTGTCGTGGAATATATGGCAGATAAGGGTTATACACCCCATATTACCCGTTTGGGAGTACATGATCAATTTGTGGAGCATGGTAGTACACAGGAGTTGTACCATCTATTAAAATTAGACAAGGAGGGCTTATGCGAATCATTATTGCGGGTGCTGGAGAAGTAGGGACACACTTGGCCAAACTTCTTTCCCGGGAAGACATGGATATCAGTCTGATTGACGAGAAGCAAGAGCGTTTAGGTGATTTGGATGCCAACTATGACATGTTGACTAAGGTAGGTAGTCCCACGTCTATTCATGATTTGAAGGATATAGGAGTACATGATGTGGATCTGTTCATAGCCGTTACTCCGTCGGAGTCAGAAAACATCACTGCTTGTCTGATAGCCAACGAGTTGGGTGCAAAGAAGACTTTAGCGCGTGTTGATAACTACGAATACATACAGCCAGAGAATAGGCGTCTGTTTGAAGAGATGGGTCTTAATCACCTTATCTACCCCGAAGTTTTGGCGGCTCATGAGATAGAGTCTTCGTTGAAGACGAGTTGGATGCGTTATCATATCACGTTATGTAACGGGGCTTTAGAGCTTTGCGTAGTGAAGGTACGCGATAATGCAGATGTCGTTGGTAAGCAGTTTTTGTCCGGTTATTTTGCTCACGGGCTGTATCGTGTAGTGGCTATCAAGCGTGGTCAGGAGACTATTATTCCCCGAGGGCAAGATGAGATCAAGGCGGAGGATATGGTATATGCTGTCTGTACACACGAGAACATGGAGTCCCTGCGTGAGCAGATGGGTAAGCAGAAACATGATATACGTAATATCATCTTTTATGGTGGTACACGTATTGCACAGAAGGCGGTACAGAACTTGCCAGACGGGTTGAATATCAAGATCTTGGAAGCAGATAGGGACTTGTGTTACAAGTTGAGTGAGAAGGTAAATAATGCTCTGATTATCAATGTTGATGGTAGTGATATGGAGGCGTTGAAGGACGAGGGGATACAAGATGCGGATGCTTTTGTTGCAGTCACGGATCGTAGTGAAGCGAATATCTTCGCCTGTTTAGCCGCCAAGCGATTTGGTGTCCGCAAGACTATTGCTGATATTGAGAACATTGATTACATTCCTATGGCAGAGGCTCTGGATATTGGTACGGTACTAAACAAGAAGACTATTACTGCCTCGTATATCTATCAGATGTTGTTGGATGCGAGTGTTCTAAATGTTCGCAACCTGACCAATGCTGATGCTCAGATTGTGGAGTTTATGGCGGAAGAGGGCAGTCGTATTACGCGTCATAAGGTACGTGATTTGGATTTGCCTCATGACACGAATATCGGTGCTATTGTACGAGCAGGTGAAGGTATATTGGTCAATGGGGATACACAGATCATACCAGGCGATATGGTTGTTGTATTCTGTACCAGTCAAGCATTACGTAAGCTAGAACGTTTCTTTCAATGACCCGTGCATTTAATACCCGGTTAGTCTTTCGTACGATGGGTGCCTTGTTGCTCATCGAGGCGTTGTTTATGGGATTGGCTACGTTGGTCAGTTGGTCGTACGGTGATGCGGATGATGGGACCTTTCTTATCTCCACTTTATTGACGTTATGTGCCGGCTGTATCGGTTTATTGGTGGGGAGGCGTGCGGAGCGGCATGTAGGCGAGCGTGAGGGCTATGTGATCGTAGCATTGGTATGGGTTCTCTTCTCTTTGTTTGGTATGTTTCCCTATTACTTGAGTGGTCAGATAGATACTATCACCGATGCGTGGTTTGAGACGATGTCCGGTTTTACCACGACAGGTGCGACGATAGTGGAGGATATTGAGCAGATGACACACGGTGCATTGTTCTGGCGCGCTTTGACCCAATGGTTGGGAGGTATGGGTATCATTGTGTTGTGTATTGCTATTCTGCCGATGTTTGGTTTAGGCGGCACACAGTTGTATGCTGCAGAGATGACGGGGGTGAGTTACGAGAAGTTATCTCCACGTATTGCTGATACTGCTAAACATTTGTGGATTACCTATATCTTACTGACCGGTGTTGAAGTTATCTTGCTGTGGGCTGAGGGTATGCCGCTGTTTGACAGTATTTGCCACTCTCTCTCGACAATATCTACAGGTGGCTTCAGCACCAAGAATATGAGTTTAGCATATTATACCAACCCCGCTATTCACTATACTGTGGCCATATTCATGTTGCTGTCAGGTATCAATTTTGGATTGATTATTCTGCTTTTTCACCGTAAGCCTCAGCGGCTATTGCGCGATGAAGAGACTCGTTGGTACATGGGGGCCGTCGTTGTAGCGACCTTGGTTTTGACGGTTGGTCTGATGATTGACGAGATACTCGGAAGTGTACAGGTGTGGAGTTTCCCTGCGTTTTTATCTGACTTGGAGTATAATTTCCGCAGTGCTTTCTTTACTTCGGTCACGACTATCAGTTCTTCCGGATTTGCAATCTGCGATTACATGCAGTGGGCTCCATTCTTATGGGTGGTAGTTTTGTTTTTGATGTTGACAGGAGCCTCTTCCGGCAGCACGTCCGGAGGTATCAAGTGGGTGCGTATTGCTATTTTTGTGAAGAGTGGATTGATGGAGTTCAAGCACCGTATTCACCCTAATGCCATTGTTCCTGTTAAGATAAACAATAAGCCTCTCACACAACAAACGACCAATAATGTCATGGCTTTTATGATGTTCTTTGTTTTGATATTAGCGGCTACGACACTCATCTTTTGTGCGTTGGGTGTGGATTTTGATGAGTCTATAGGCACTGCCATAACTGCTATAGGTAATGTAGGGCCGAGTATTGGACAGTATGGTCCTGCTGGTACATATGCGATGTTTCCGTCTATTGGTAAATGGGTGATGACTATTGTCATGTTGATCGGTCGTTTGGAGATCTTTACCGTATTGCTATTATTCACCAAGGCTCTTTGGAAATAAAGGGATATGCGTCCATCCAAGATATGTATTATATTATGGACTATCATAGCACTATTGGCTGTACTATGTTGTTTGGTTCCTTCCGCTGGTTGGCACATAGGTACGAAAGTTCTGCGTTGGCCGACAGTTGCAGAGATATTGGAGATTCCGACACCGCTTGACAGTCTTCCCCATTCGGACGTTATGCCGGGTGACAGTGCGGATCTGTTATCCGTCATGGCCAAGGATGTTGCAGAGAACAGGCTGTCGCTAGAAGCACCTACAGACACAGACAAGATTGTTTCTCTTCCTGCTACACGTAGCCAGTCCCCGTTGTCTTCTTCACAGATAAATGATAAAGACACACGGCAGTATTTACAGGCTTTTTATGAGTCGTTAGGTACAACGCGTTCACATCAGGTGCGTGTAGTGCATTATGGGGACTCGCAGATAGAAGAGGATCGTATCAGTGCTGTGTTACGAGAACAGTTGCAAAAGGTGTATGGTGGTGGTGGTGTGGGATTGATACCTCTGCATCAGACCATCCCTACTCGTAGTGTGCACCAGGTAACCAAGATGAGTGGTGCCATACAGTCCACTCAAGGAGGACCTAAACGGTATATCGTCTATGGTCCCCGTTCGATGCGCCGTCCATCGGAAGAGTATGGTGTGATGGGTCAAGTAGCCATGATGGATGACTCCATCAAATCGGGTAGTGAGGATATCTGCATCAGCATAGAGCCTATGGAGAACGACCATGTATATAACCGTTTCAGTCAAGTTCGGTTGTTGGCAAAAGGTATTGATGCCGATGTCTGTGTGCATAATGATACACTTTGTACACCTGTTGACAGCCAGTATATAGCCAGATTGTCAACCTGTGTTACCCGTTGTTCTATTCATCTGCATGGTAAAGGAGAGGTATATGGAGTGAGTCTGGAGCAATCAACGGGTGTGTTGGTGGATAATATACCTATGCGGGGTTGCTCCGGAGTAGTTTTCACTCAGATAAGCCAAGAGGCATTGGCGTCTTTTTTTACCCAGACTAACACACGTCTTATCATTCTGCAGTTCGGCGGTAATATGTTACCTAATACGGAAAATCGTTCAACGTTGACCGGTTATGTGAACAGCCTGCGTCAACAAGTTCGTTATATGAAGCGATGTGCTCCTGATGCTTCTATTCTATTTATTGGTCCCAGCGATATGTCCACCCGCATAGAAGGCGAACTGACCACTTATCCTTTGCTGCCCTATTTGGATCGTGCTTTGGTCAAGATGGCTCATGAGGAGGAGATTGGTTATTGGAGTCTATATCAAGCTATGGGTGGGCGTAACAGTATGCTCGTTTGGCAGAAGCGTGGTTTAGCAGGAAGTGACTATATACATTTCACTCGTAAGGGAGCAGACAAGGTGGGAAAGATGTTATGGGATTATCTACGAGAGCCATTGTTATTGAACACTAAAGACACTATTACTGAGTAGCCCAGTGGAGTTTCTGCATCACATATTTGCTTTTGACAGTAATAGTCCATTGCTGTTCACGCAGTTTTATTTTTGGGCTTTCTTTGCGCTTGTGTATAGCCTTTTCTCACTCATTATGGAAATTGGTTTCCATGGTAAGGTTAACGATAGGTTATCGCATCCTTCTCGTTCACGGCTACATATACGCAATGTTTTCTTGATGGCAGTGAGTTGGTTCTTCTACTACAAGACCAGCGGTCTGTTTTTGTTGATCCTATTGTTTGTCACATTAAGTGACTGGTTTATTGCTCAGAAGATATATAGGAACAGGATACACGAACAGCAGACCTATGCCCGCTGTTGGTTGATATTGAGTGTAGTGATAGACTTGGGCTTACTCTGTTATTTCAAGTATGCCTATTTCTTCACCGACATGGTGAACGGTCTGTTCGGTACTCAGTTTGCTGTCTTTGATCTGTTTGCCTATGTGGGCAATGGTTTTCGAGACAGTGGACGTTTTATGGTAGATACGATCGTATTGCCTGTCGGTATATCGTTTTACATTTTTCAAGTCATCTCTTACACTGCCGATGTCTATCATGGTCGTATAGAGCCTGTCCGTAACCCTTTGGATTTTGGTTTCTATGTCAGTTTCTTTCCTCAATTGGTTGCAGGTCCTATCGTTCGTGCCAATGAGTTTGTTCCTCAGTTGTATCGTCCTTTCCGTTTGAGTAAACGTCTCGCCGGATTGGCGTTATTTTGGATACTAAATGGTTTAGCCAAGAAGATTATACTGAGCGACTACCTTGCTGTTAATCTCATTGATAGGGTGTTTGACAATCCGTTGTTATTCTCCGGTTTTGAGAATTTGTTTGCTTTATTTGCTTATTCGTTACAAGTCTATGCTGATTTCTCCGGTTACACAGATATTGCTATTGGGGTAGCCATGTTGATGGGTTTTTATCTTCCCAAGAACTTTGACTCTCCTTATAAAGCGCGTAACCCGCAGGAGTTTTGGCGGCGTTGGCATATGTCCTTAAGTCGCTGGTTAAAGACCTATCTCTATATCCCGTTAGGTGGTAATCGTAGTACTACTTTTGGTACTTATTTTTGGATCATTCTCATCACTCTCATTGCTCTCATTCTGACCGGTTCGTGGTGGATAGCTGGTATATTGTTGGTCGTCGCATTGGCGGTATTAGTGATTGCCATCCGTATTCCATCACACCGCAAACTATTGTATGCCAATCTAAATTCATTCATTACGATGTTATTAGGCGGTTTGTGGCATGGTGCGAGTTGGAACTTTATGATCTGGGGAGGTCTAAACGGATTAGGAATGATTGTTTATAAGTTTTGGAAGCAGATGAGTTGGCATGTTCGTATGGGGTCTATCACGTTATTGGCTACTCTTCTTGTCACGTTGGATGCTCTTTTAGGGACGCCTGTATTAAATCTGTTTTGCGTATGGATATTGATACTTTGGGTAGGTACTTTGGTTCGTTATATCAACTATATCGTTTGTGGTGGTCATCCTACGCATGATGGTCGTTGGGAAGTTGTAAAGTGTCGGCTGTCCAATATGTGGGCTATTGTTCAGACCTTTGTTTTTATCACGTTTACCCGTTTGTTTTTCCGTTCCGGCAGTAATCTTGATCCGGCTACTGCGAATCAACAGGCATGGGAGACAGCACGTAATATGGTCAATCAGATAGGTGGTGCATGGAATAATGCTATTATCCCAGACTTTTTGTATGAGTATCGTTATGTCGTGGTATTGTTTGCCATAGGGATGCTTATTCATTGGTTACCCACTCGTTTCAAGCGTTGGTATCGTGTGCAATTTGCTCTATTGCCGGTATGGGCAATGGTGTTGATTGCGGCGGTAACTGTGGTTGTTATTTATCAGTTTATAACTGCCGATTTACAGGCATTTATTTATTTCCAATTCTAATGTTAATCGGGCTTACAGGTGGTATTGGTAGTGGCAAGAGTACTCTTGCTGCAGTTTTGCACGAGTTAGGTTATCCTGTCTATGACACGGATGCGCATGCAAAGCAGATTATTCTAACTAATCCAATGGTACGTTCCCAGGTGGAATTATTGTTTGGCAGTGAGGTGTTGGAGGGTAATGTTTATCATACGCATTTAGTTGCAAAACAAGTATTCCATGATCCTGTTATGTTGGACAAGTTGAATCGTATTGTTCATCCTGCAGTGGCTTTTGATGTACAAGAATGGGAGCGAGAGGAGGTTCGTTGTCATCCTCAGCAGCCATTTTGTTTTGTAGAGAGTGCTATTTTGTATCCGAGTGGTTTTGATCGGTTGTGTACTCGTATTGTGGTTGTTACCGCTCCAGAGGACATACGTATCCAACGTGTTGTGGAGCGTGATCATACAAGCGTTGACAGGGTGCAGGCCCGCATACGTGCTCAAGAGTCTGCCATTGATGTTCACCGTGCCGATTTGGTTGTTCATAATGACGGGACAACTCCTATCTCAGAATTATGTAAGCAGATACAAGCGTTTTTGAGCACCATTCCTACAGGAGAACAGAATTACGTGTAGAGAAGTTAGGTTCTCCTGTTTTGGCAGTATCAAAGATTTATTGTACCTTTGTACATTCGTATGTAATCCGTTGTATAATATAATAAATATTTTTCACTATGCAAACTTCTTCTGTTTATCGTTCGCAGGCGCGTGAGTCGCTGCAAGGTCGTTGGTCGGGTGCTGTTGTAGCAACACTGATTGTCGTAGTTATTGCTTCTGTTAGCGTTGCTTGTTCAACAACATCACAGTATGTATTTGATTGGTCTGTTGGGTTCGTTAGCGGTTTTACAAGTGTGTGGTCATTGCTTGTGTGTGCGCCTTTGGGATATGCTTTTTCCATAGCCATTTTATCTTTGGTTCGCAGGGATGAGAAAGAAGTGTCGGTGAATATGTTTTCTCATTTTAAGAACAACTATGGTTCTCTATTGATAACTTCATTCTTAGTTAGTTTATTGGTAGGTCTTTTAGCCGTTGTTACTTTGGGTATTGCCGGTATCATTTTCAGTTATGCCTATCGTATGATCCCGTACTTGTTGAAAGACTATCCCACTCTATCTCCACAGGAGGCGATGAAGACAAGTCGAGAGATGATGCGTGGTCATAAGTTCGAGTTATTTCTTCTGGATTTGAGTTTTATCGGTTGGATATTGTTATGTATCTTAACTCTCGGTATTGGCGTGTTATGGTTGGAACCTTATATGGTTGCAGCGACATCACATTTCTATGAAGATCTAAAAGCAGAGGCTATTGTAGATACTGACAGTGAGGTAGAGGCGTGACTCAGGCATAGATGAAAGCAATGATTTTTGCAGCGGGTTTAGGTACCCGCCTTCGTCCGTTGACTGAAAATATGCCTAAGGCGTTGGTTACTTTGGCGGGTAAGACGCTATTGCAGTGGCAGATAGAGAAGTTATGTTCTGTCGGCATTCGGGATATAGTGATCAATGTTCATCATTTCCCGGATATGATTATTGACTATTTGGGTGAGCACCACAATTTCGGTTGTTCTATTTGTATTAGTGATGAGCGGGAAAAATTATTGGATACGGGGGGGGGATTGCTCCATGCTCGTTCCTTGTTATCCACTGAAGATGATGAGCCTATTTTGGTTTGCAATGTAGATGTTCTGTCGAATATTGATTTGAGGCTTTTATTGAATAGTTATGATCGTAAGGAGTTGGGGTTATTGGTTGTCAGTGAGCGTTCCACTCAGCGTTACCTGCTCTTTGATGATATGAATCGGTTGCATGGCTGGACGAATGTGGTAACGGGAGAGGTGCGTCCTGATAACCTTAGGATATGTGCTGAATGGCAGTCTATGAGGCGTTTTGCTTTTTCTGGCATGCAGGTGCTTAGTCCCCACGTATTCGATTTAACGGATGATATAGTGAAAGAGAAAGGAGAATGTTTTTCCTTGATTGATTTGTATCTCAGTATTGCAAATAAGGCTGTGTTACGTGCTTATGTGCCTTCCAACTATAAGATGATGGATATAGGGAAGATAGGTCAGTTGCAGGATGCGGAAGTGTTTGCAGAGAGCATTCTGTCACAGGGATAACACTTTCCCTACCAAGAATGTTGTTCAGGGGAGCCACAGGTTCCTAACAAAAAGGAAACAGTCTATGCTACGGGATAGGCTGTTTTCTTAATATATGCACTTGCAGATGGTTGTTATTGCTGCGGTACCGTCATCTGCAGTGCATGCTGCATACATGTGACCTTGCACGGTCCCATGATATCCATAATGATACCATCTGCCTCGAACATAAGATGTTTTTTGGTGTTCAGGACAAGTTCTTTTGACGTAGTAGTGTGTATGAATGGCAGATCCACCAGTTTCCCATTGAATAGTTTTGGTATTGCCTTCATAATTTGTTTGAAGGTTGGTTTTATGACAAACATTGAATGGAATATACTATCACATGGGTTTGCATCAGGATTCAGACGCATGCCTCCTCCCACATAGGGTCCATTGGCTATGTTCATTGCATACATCGGTCCTTCCGCTATCGTTTCATTATCCGAGTCAAGGCGAACATGTACGGACTTGTATTGTGCTAATGCTATGAAGAGTGCGAAGAAATAGTTGACATGGTGACTGCCGATATAGTATTTCAATTCTATTGCTGTTTTGCAGCATAGCGGGTCAATACCAAATCCGACGGAGTTAATAAAGTATCGGTGATGTTCTATGCCATTTCTCCAATATGTCACACATCCCACATCTATTGGTTGTGCTTTCCCGTTAAAGAAGAGGTCGAGTGATCGTTTGAAGTCTTTATTGAGTTTCCAGTATCTTGCGAAGTCGTTGCCTGTTCCTCTTGGCATGAGTCCAAACTGTATCTTCTTGCGTTGTTCCGGGTCAATGTCCGCCCGCATTATACCATTGATTACTTCGCTGAGTGTACCGTCTCCACCGAGTACGAGTATTTGGTCGTAACCTTTCTCCACCAGTTCTCGTCCGAGTTCAATAGCGTGTCCTGAGTATTTAGTGACTCTATATGTAAAAGGCTGATGACGTTGTTTCAATAGTTTCCACAAGTACAACCGTTGTGCCCGGAAGGCTCTTTTCCCTGATTTGGGATTGATGACTATTCCTAACATTCTGCTTCTCTTTGTATTAGAAAAGGGAATATCCCTGCTCTGTTACTTCTATTCAGAAGTTTCTGCAAAGGTACAAAAAAGAAAGCACACTACCAAAAAGTAGTATGCTTTTTTGCTATCTTACGTGCCAATTACTTGAAATAGTTAGCGACTTTTTCGTTTTCGACTATCTCCTCTTGGAAGATGTATGCCCCTGTTTTGGGGCTTTTCACCATTTTGATGCACTTGGAGTGATTACGTCCTGCTGTGCCTGTATGCAATGTTGCAACCGCTTTCTTTGCCATAGTTCTAAGCCTTTCTAAAGTTAGTAGGGGTTTTTACTTAATTTCTTTGTGAAGCGTATATTTCTTCAGGATTGGGTTATACTTCTTGAGTTCAAGTCTCTCAGGAGTATTTTTGCGGTTTTTTGTGGTGATGTAGCGAGACATGCCCGGCATACCGCTTGCTTTTTGTTCTGTGCACTCAAGGATTACTTGTACACGCGCCTCTTTAGTTTTCTTTGCCATTGTACTTCCTCCTTATTCGTAGATTTTGATATAACCTTTCTCAGAAGCCTGTTTGATAGCGGCATCGAGACCGATTTTGTTAATAGTTCTCAGACCGGCTGCACTCACGTTCAGCACGATCCATGCATCCTGTTCTACCCAGTAGAACTTTTTGTGGAACAAGTTCACATCAAACGACCTTTTTGTGTGCCGTTTTGAATGTGAGACATTGCATCCCATCATGGCTTTCTTGCCTGTAATTTGACAAATCTTTGACATTATATTTTGTATTTAGTTATTTTCTTATGTCACGTTCCCCTATTCTTTCCACTCATTTCCGCAATAACTCACTATCTTTCAGTTTCTAGAGCATCAGATACTGGTGACGGGAGAGTACACTCTATGCGAAAAATCGCGCAAAGTTACTTCATTAGTTTGACATAGGCAAATTATTTTGTCATTTTTGCAAAAAAGTTTCTTCTCCGGAACAGAATTTATATCACAACGGATTAGCAGTGTTATCCGTTTGTTTTTGTTTGTACTTTAGATCGGCTCAAGTGCAACTCTTTTTATGGTACAGAGAAGCCATAACATAGAATGACGTTTTTTGTGTTTTCCAGTTGGATTTACGGCTTGACAGCGGGTAAGTATTTTCAAGAAACCTTGTCTGTATATTCTTCCAATAAAAAAACACTCATCCTTGTTTACTTGAGAATAATGCAGTACCTTTGCACCAAATTTGTGCAAACAGAAATGGTCGTCATGAATTAGGGTAATACAAAGCACGTAGGATAGTGTGTGGATAGTGACGTTCCAGTTAAGTAGAACTAAATAAATCATAATATAATAGTTTAACTACAAAATCAAAGACGATGAAACCAACTCACATTGAGCATCTTGGAATTGCGGTAACGAGTTTGGAAGAGGCCATGCCATTCTTCGAGTTCTTAACCGGTGAGAAATGCTACTCTATCGAAGAGGTAGCAGATCAGAAAGTGAAGACCGCTTTCTTCAAAGTAGGTCAGACAAAAATCGAGTTGTTAGAGGCTACGAGTCCAGAGTCTTCTATCGCAAAGTTTATTGAGAAGAACGGTGGTCGTGGTGGAGTACACCATGTGGCTTTCAATGTAGAAAGCGTAGAAGAGGCACTGAAAGAAGCAGAGGCAGCCGGTCTGCAACTCATAGACAAAGCTCCCCGCAAGGGCGCAGAGAACCTGATGATAGCCTTCCTCCACCCGAAGAGCACCAAGGGTGTACTCACAGAGTTGTGCCAGCAACCCAAGTAACAATAAATTAGACGAAGAGTATGAATACAGATAATTTGCAGAAACTGATAGACAACCGTGCGAAGGTTCAGGCCGGTGGCGGTGAGGCTGCAGTAGAAAAACATCACGCGAAGGGCAGTTATACTGCTCGTGAGCGTATCAATATGCTTCTTGACGAGGGTTCGTTCGAGGAGATAAACATGTTCTTGACGCACCGTTGCCATGACTTCGGTATGGAGAAGAAGGTGTTCCTCGGTGATGGTGTTGCCGTAGGTTCGGGTACGATTGACGGTCGTTTAGTATTCGTTTTCGCACAAGATGCTACCGTTATCGGTGGCTCGCTGAGCGAAACGATGGCACAGAAGATATGCAATGTTATGGACCAAGCCATGAAATTAGGTGCACCTATCATTGGTTTGAACGACTCTGGTGGAGCACGTATCCAAGAAGGTGCATGCGCTTTGGCCGGTTACGCCGAGATATTCGAGCGTAACATCCTTGCCAGCGGTGTCGTTCCGCAGATCAGTGTTATCTTTGGTCCGTGTGCCGGTGGTGCCGTTTACAGTCCGGCATTGACCGACTTTATTATGATGACCGAGCAGAACTCGTATATGTTCATCACCGGTCCGAAGGTGGTTAAGTCCGTTACGGGCGAGGATGTCAGTGTAGAAGACCTCGGCGGTGCAAAGGTACATGCTACCAAGTCGGGTGTTACTCACTTCGTAGCAGCCACTGAAGAGGAGGCTATCGCTGAAGTACGCCGATTAGTCAGTTTCATACCTCAGAACAATATGGAAGAGGCTCCTTTGGTACAATGTACCGATGACCCCATGCGTATAGAAGAGGCACTGAATGAGATTGTTCCAGATGACCCCAACAAGCCTTACAACATGAAGGACATCATCAACCTGATTGTTGATAACGGTGACTTCATGGAGGTACAGAAAGACTATGCAAAGAATATCATCTGCGGTTTCGCACGCTTCAACGGTCGTTCCACAGGTATTATTGCTAACCAACCAAGTTGGCTTGCCGGTGTATTAGACTGCGATGCCAGCCGTAAGGCAGCCCGTTTCGTACGCTTCTGCGATGCATTCAACATCCAGATACTGACATTGGTTGATGTTCCCGGTTTCCTCTGCGGAACAGGGCAAGAGTATGCCGGCATTATTGACCATGGTGCCAAACTGATGTTCGCATACGGTGAGGCTACAGTGCCTAAGGTTACGGTAACTATTAGGAAGTCTTATGGCGGTAGTCATATCGTGATGAGTTGCAAGCAGTTGCGTGGTGACGTATGCTATGCATGGCCTAATGCTGAGATTGCCGTTATGGGTGCGAGTGGTGCCGTAGGTGTACTGCAAGCCAAGGCTATCAAGGCTATTGAAGACCCTGAGGAGAAGAAGCGGTTCATTGCTGAGAAAGAGGCTGAATATCGTGACTTGTTTGCCAGTCCATACCAAGCCGCTAACCGCGGGTATATTGACGATATCATTGAGCCTCGTAATACACGCAAGCGCATCATCCATGCTTTCGAGAACTTGCAGACCAAGCGTTTGACCAACCCATTGAAGAAACACTCTAATATTCCTTTATAATTATGATGTTATTAGAAGTTCCCACGGCCGTTACAGGCATAACGCCATTCATATGGATGGTTACAGGCATCGGTTTTCTGTTAGTGTTGGCGTTGCTTTTTGTCTTCGTGTATATTATGAAGTTAATGGGGTGGATTATGCAACCGCGTGTGAAACCCAAGGGCAAAGACGCAGAGACACATGCTGAGAGTGTGGCTCATACGCAGAAAGATTATACCGAGCGTATCACACTTACAGCAGACAGTACGGCGGCTATTGCGTTAGCGCTCCACCTGTATTACCATGGCGTGCACGATGAAGAAAGCACCAAAACGATTGTTCAACCCCACCGTACCCAATGGAACAACAAGATGTACGGCATGAATAACTTACACAGATGAACTCAAAATCATTTCAATTTACTATCGACGGGCGTAAGTTCGACACGACCGTCAAAGAGATAGACGGTGGTATGGCCGAAGTTATCGTTAACGGCACCGTCTTCCATGTATCAATAGACCAAAGCAAGAGCATTACTTCCGTCAAATCTGCTGTTGCCAAGACTGCCACTGCTGCTCCTGCAGCACAGGCAGGCGGTACGGTTGCCATCAAGAGTCCGCTGCCAGGCAGTATCGTAAAGGTAGTTGTTGCTGCTGGACAGACTGTGAACAAAGGCGATCTGCTCCTCACTATGGAGTCCATGAAGATGGAGAACAACATCGCCAGCGAGGTTGCAGGTACTATCAAGAACGTCCTTGTGCAACCGGGTCAGAACGTGATGCAAGATGATAAACTCATTGAGATAGAGACTGCCTCTTCCGCTGCTACGTCCGCTGCTGCTCCTGCTGCGCCAAAGGCTGCTCCTACGCCGAAGGTTGAACCTGCGCCTGCTCCTGCTGCACCCAAAGCAGCAGACATACCTGCCGGTGGCAACAAAATCAAATCGCCTCTGCCAGGGTCTGTCATCAAGGTGTTTGTATCCGAAGGACAAGCCGTAAAGAAAGGCGACACGCTGCTCACTCTTGAGTCGATGAAGATGGAGAATGCCGTGTTAGCCGATTGCGATGGCACGGTTACCAAGATTGCCGTTACCGCCGGTCAAAATGTGATGCAGGACGACCTGCTCGTTGTGCTTGGCTAATAAATTGTCCGTATTATGTGGTATGATGATTTAGTAGCCTTTTTCCAGACAATGGGATTTATGAACATGGACTGGCGCCAAGGCGTTATGCTCCTTGTGTCGTTCTTTCTCTTGTTTCTGGCGATTAGGAAGCAGTATGAACCTCTGCTGTTGTTGCCCATTGCCTTTGGTATGTTGCTTACCAACCTGCCCAATGCGCACATGTTCAATCAGGAGTTATGGGACTTGTTCCTTTCAGAACAATTATTCTATGACCCAAGTGTAGATCTTAGCCATATATCCAGCATCCTTGATGCTTTCCGTGACGGTTTGTTAGTGGACGCTGCACACAGTACCCCAGATATGCTCTCTATGGCCAACCCTTCCTATCACAGTTATGGTGCTGTTATGAAGGAGGCCGGGCTGCTTGATGTGCTGTATATTGGTGTGAAGGCCGGGTTATATCCCTGTTTGATTTTCATCGGTGTAGGTGCTATGACGGACTTCGGACCGCTGATTGCCAATCCGAAATCGTTGATGTTAGGTGCTGCTGCGCAGATAGGTATCTTCATTACCTTCTTGTGCGCCAATGCTATCGGCTTTACGCCTGCAGAGGCCGGTTCTATCGGTATTATCGGTGGTGCTGACGGACCTACGTCTATCTACCTGACCACCAAATTAGCCCCGCATCTTCTTGGTCCTATCGCTATTGCGGCTTATTCGTATATGGCTTTAGTGCCTGTCATTCAGCCTCCTATTATGAAGACGCTTACTACCAAGAAAGAGCGTCAGATAAAGATGAAGCAGTTGCGTTCTGTCAGCAAGGTAGAGAAGATTGTCTTCCCTATCGTCATCACGGCTATTGTAGCACTCGTATTGCCAGATGCAGCACCGCTCATTGGATGTTTGATGTTAGGCAACCTGATGAAAGAGTGCGGTGTGGTGGATCGTCTAAGCAAGACTGCACAGAACGAGTTGATGAACATTGTGGTTATTTTCCTCGGACTATCCGTAGGTGCTACTGCTACCGGTGCAACTTTCCTCAATGCGAAGACTATCGCTATTCTCTGCATGGGTATCGTGGCTTTCAGTTTGAGTACTGCCGGTGGTGTTCTGCTTGCCAAGTTTATGAACCTTTTCTCGAAAGAGAAAATCAATCCGCTTATTGGTTCTGCAGGTGTTAGTGCTGTACCTATGGCTGCACGTGTGAGCCAGATAGAAGGTCAGAAAGAGGATCCGAGTAATTTCCTTCTCATGCACGCTATGGGACCGAATGTTGCCGGAGTTATCGGTTCTGCCGTTGCAGCGGGTATTCTCTTGAGTATGCTTGGATAATCCTTACGTGATATCAGTTGATTAGTCATCATACGATGACTGGTTAATAAAGAGTAAGAAACCGTCTAACAATATGCAAGTGTTAGATGGTTTCTTATTTTGTTATACCTACTCTATCTGCATTCGACAGTACGTATATCGGATATGACAATGAATTTGTATAGTTTACGAAAATGTATTACCTTTGCAGGTTGTAGTGTGTCTTACCACCCTAATTATGCAAAAGGGGAGTTTATCCGACTCTTCACCAAGTGTATATAGTTATATGGTCAGGCGCAACAACGTTCCAATAACAGAGATACATGACAATACGGTTTACTACGCTTGGGTGTAAACTCAATTTTGCTGAGAGTAGTGCCATAGGCAGGGCACTTGTTGAACGTGGGCATACGCGAGCCAAAGCAGGAGAGCAAGCGGATATTTGTATTATTAACACCTGTTCTGTTACTGATGTAGCCGATCATAAGGGTCGACAAGCCATTCATCGTATCCGTCGTCAGAATCCCAATGCCATACTCATTGTCACCGGTTGTTATGCACAACTCAAGCCTCAAGAAGTAAGTAATATCATTGGTGTAGATTATGTGCTTGGTCAGAACCAGAAGTTTGAGATACCTGCACTCGTGGCAGAGATAGAACAGCAAGTCACGCATGATACTATACAAACTTGCGACATACGTTCCGTCAACACCTTTCATGAGGCTCACTCCCGTGACGACAGGACACGTTGTTTTATCAAGGTCCAAGACGGGTGCGACTATTTCTGCACCTACTGTACTATTCCTCTTGCACGGGGTAAATCCAGGAACCCAAGTATAGCCTCATTGGTAGAGGAAGCACAACAGGCCATCGATGAAGGAGCAAAAGAGTTGGTTATTACCGGGGTGAATATAGGGGACTTTGGGCACTCCACCAATGAGAGGTTTATCGATCTATTACGGGCTTTTGACAACCTGCGGGCACAGGGAGAGGGAACAGGTTATCGTGTACGTATCTCCTCCTGTGAGCCCAACCTGCTCTCAGACCAAATTATTGACTTCGTTGCCCTGTCCAAACACTTTGCGCCCCACTTCCATATACCTCTTCAATCAGGTAGCAATGAAGTGCTTAAGATCATGCATCGACGTTACACACGTGAACTGTTTCAGGAGCGTGTGATGCGTATCAAGCAATTGATGCCAAATGCTTTCATTGGTGTTGATTGTATGGTTGGTGTTAGAGGCGAGAGTGACAATTATTTTGCTGACTATGTACATTTTATTCAACAACTACCTATCAGTCAGTTACATGTGTTTACTTACTCCGAGCGTTCCAACACACGTATGTTAGACATGGATCTCGTTGATGTGCCGATGGCTGTCAGACACCGACGTAGTCAGATATTGCACTCTATATCTGAGGAGAAGTTACAAACATTCTACGCACAGTGCAAAGGACAAAAAGCCACAGTCTTATGGGAGAGTAAACATGAAGGAGACTGTATGGCAGGGTTCACGGAGAACTATATACGTGTTACTGGTATATATGACAAAAAGAAAGTGAATACTTTTGAACATATTCTCATCTAAATATTTGCACACTCAAAATACTTTTTGTACTTTTGCAGCGTGATTGCTTTAGGGCTTTCTAACAAGCGAACAACACATAATCCCCTTTATTTGAATAATTATTTTTAGTCTTTATGCAATACGATATGCAGAAACTCGGGCGGATGCCGCTCGAACAGTTGACTGAGATTGCTAACTCTTTTGGATTGGATATAAAGAAAACAGCGTCTGCACAGTCTATTATCTACGATATTTTGGATGCTCAAGCAGACAAGAGAGGTGCTGAAGTTCAGGCACGGGCTGATGCTCGTCAGGCTCAAGGTACAGATGCCAAGAGGAGCAAGAGAGCACGTATCCAACAAGTACCTCAGAAAGTCAACACGGAAAATCTCAAAAGCAACCGCGTAGTGGTGACCGTAGGGAACGAGCAAGACACTCTTAGTCAGATAAAAGAGGAGCATTCCAAGCAGCCTGTTCTTAAGACCAACAAGAATAGTCAGCCGTCTATGTTTGGCAATGTGCCTCTTTCTCCTATTACCACAGAGAAATCCGTTGGTCATAGTTCTGCGGGCAAGACCGTTGAACAAACTGCAGCACAGAAGCAACAAGACCCCAAGTTGCAATTAGAGGTACCCGGTTCTTCGGATTCAAAGACCTCTTCTCTTCAACCTGCAGCCTCTCAATTGTCTATTCTTCCGACTGCCCCCACAGAGTCTTTACCTGCACCGGTTGCTCCGGCACCTCAAGTCAGGAAACGCGGGCGTCCGCGCAAAGGTGTGAATGATACTATGAAAGCAGCTCCTGTACTATCGGAGACGTCTGCCAAAGAAACCTCTTCGCCTATCCCTACACAGCCAGCGGTTGCACAGCCTGAAGAGCAACCAGCAGGACAGGGTATAGAACAGGCTGAGCAGAGCATCAAGGCAGATGCTGTCGTTAACCCCAACACGCCTAATCGTCAAGGCGAGACCAAGGAGGAGAGGCAGGCGCGTATCAATGCCCGCATAGCACAAATAACCAAGCAGATAGCCAAGCGCGAAGAGCAGATTGCCAATGGAGAGGACATCACTCCTATCAATGAGAGCAATGTTCATAAGGCACTTTCCGGTCTTGAAGATGAGATACTCAATAGAGGAGCAGAGGCTTTTAGTAACAATATCATCGCTATGGGTACTTTGGAATGTGCTCCGGACGGGTATGGTTTTCTCAGGAGTGCCGACTACAACTATATATCTTCTCCTGATGACATCTATGTCTCGCAACAACAGATCAAACAGTTTGGGCTCAAAACGGGCGACACTGTAGAGTGTTATGTCCGTCCTCCCCGTGATACAGACAAGTTTTTCCCGATGAAGGAGGTGATACTTATCAATGGTTTGACGCCTGCGCAAGCGCGTGAGCGTATCGCATTTGAAAATCTCACGCCTCTCTTCCCCAATGAAAAATTTCACTTATGCAAAGGTGACGGCAGCGATCCTTTGTCCGTTCGTATTATAGACTTGTTTGCTCCTATAGGCAAGGGTCAGCGTGGTCTTATCGTTGCCCAGCCTAAAACAGGCAAGACTGTTCTGCTCAAGGAGATTGCGAATGCTATAGCGACTAACCATCCGGAGGTGTATATGATCATCCTGCTGGTTGACGAGCGTCCTGAAGAGGTCACTGATATGGCGAGGTCGGTCAAGGCAGAAGTCATTGCATCTACTTTTGACGAACCTGCAGAGAATCATGTCAAAGTAGCGAATATAGTGCATGAGAAAGCCAAGCGGTTGGTGGAATGCGGGCACGATGTAGTTATTCTCCTTGACAGCATCACGCGTCTGGCGCGTGCATACAACACGGTAGCGCCTGCCAGCGGCAAGGTGTTGTCCGGTGGTGTTGAGGCGCAGGCCTTACATAAACCCAAGCGTTTTTTCGGTGCTGCGCGCAACATAGAGAACGGAGGCAGTCTTACTATTATTGCCACCGCACTGACAGAGACCGGCAGTAAGATGGATGATGTTATCTTTGAGGAGTTTAAGGGAACAGGTAACATGGAA
This sequence comes from Acidaminococcaceae bacterium, assembly GCA_963620225.1. GTDB lineage: Bacteria > Bacteroidota > Bacteroidia > Bacteroidales > Paludibacteraceae > Colicola. The sequence continues at coordinate 63,813 of CAVEZM010000002.1, forward strand.
CTGCAGCTTGATCGGAAATTAAGCAATAAGCGTATTTTCCCCGCTGTGGACATCCCTGCTTCCAGCACACGGCGTGATGACTTGTTATTACCACCGGATGTATTAACACGTATGTGGCAGATCCGTAAGCAGTTGAGCGACATGAACAGTGTTGAAGCGATGGAGAAGCTCAAGACATATATGGAACGGACACGTGATAATGATGAGTTCTTGTTAGTTGTCAACGGAGCAAGGCAATAGATATAGCATATGCACATAGCGATTATCAACGGAGCCAATCTGAACCTGTTGGGTAAAAGAGAACCGACAATATACGGCACATCTTCTATGGAGCAAGTGCTTATAGACTTGCAACAGACCTATCCTGACGTATATTTCGAGTACCATCAGTCCAATCACGAGGGAGATCTCATTGATTGGATACAGCAGTTTGGGGTGTTCTCTACATCGCTGCGAATTCCTTTCGACGGTATTATCCTCAACGCCGGGGGTTATACCCACACAAGTATTGCGCTCCGCGATGCGGTAGTATGTGCTACTATCCCCGTTGTGGAAGTACATATCTCTGATATTGGTCATCGAGAGCCATTCAGACGAGTAAGTCTGCTGACAGATGTATGCGCACATGCTATTATTGGGATGGGTATAAACGGATACCAACAGGCCACAGAATGGATTATCCAACACTATAGGAATAAAGAGCAGTGAAGAGATATTTCATACACATAACTCTTGTGCTGGTGCTATGTTGCATAGTGCAATCTGTTCATGCTCAGAATAATCCATACGTTGATGACAAGCCTGTGCATTTCGGGTTTCATCTTGGTATCAATTTCATGTCATTCAACGTGCACGAGACCGATAGCATTACCCAGTTAGCCAATGGTGACGGGCATACTATTTACCATCCACGTGTCAAGTCATTAACACCTGGTTTCTCTGTAGGTTTCATCACAGATGTCCGTCTGACACGTCATCTCAATCTGCGTTGCACACCTGCCTTACATTTTGGTCAGAAGACAATCACTTACAAAAGTTTTCAGCGTCCTGATAGTCTGATACATGGAACCAAGACAGGTAACAAGGCTTCCGTGTTGTCCTTGCCTATATCTATCCCTCTCTATCTCAAATGGTCTGCCGAACGTGAGATGAACTACCGGCCGTACGTTATTGCCGGGGGAGGTGTCAGTTTTGACTTGGGGCGTGACAAAGACAGGGTCATCTACCAGAAAGCATTTGATTACTTTGTTGAAGTGGGTTTCGGTTGTGATTTCTATTTTCGTTGGTTCAAGTTATGTCCAGAGATAAAATACCAAATAGGTTTTGCTAATGTCCTGACACCTATTAACGAGGCGGGGCAGGCTCAGTGGAATATTGCCGCTGATGACTATTTCTACAGCAATTCTATTGCCCGTATGACCAACCAGGCTATTTCTATTGTCTTCAATTTTGAATGAGTAAGCGGTTATTATATATTTTTTTCTTCATAACTTGTCTTATCGGTTGTAAACAAGATATTGTCTCAAGTGATCCTAATCTGCGGTTACTCTTCTCGCATGACAGTATTCTTTTTGATACTGTTTTTACGAGCATGGGGTCGTCAACACGCCAGGTTATGGTTTATAACCCCAATGATTATGCACTCACTATCAGTCGGGTAACGTTAGGGGATAACCGTTATTTTCGCATCAATTTGGATGGTGAAAGCGATCTGTCCAACCTGCGCAATATCACCATCAGTGGGAAGGACAGTCTTTTTCTTTTTATACGAGTCCATGTTGATCCGCAGGTCAGTAACACCCCTGTGTTAGTAGAGGATGACATTATCTTCTCCGTTAACAGCAATCAGCAGTCCATACACCTTCAAGCCTATGGACAGAATGTGTGTGTGTTGCGTGACTCTACCAGGCGTATCATCCACGAGCATTGCACACTTACCAACACTGTGCCATACGTCATTTACGATACGCTTATCATTGCGGGTGACTTGCATATCGAGGCAGGTGCGACACTCTATATGCATACAGGTGCCGGGATATATGTTTATGGCAATTTAAATGCAGCAGGGACTCAGGATTGTCCTATCACTATACGTGGAGATCGCACAGACAGGTTATTCGATTCTGTGCCCTATTCTGTAGCATCCGGACAATGGAATGGCATATACTTATTGTCCGATTCCAAGCAGCATGCTGCTACTTATACGATGGATTATGTCAATATCTTGTCAGGAAGTACAGGGTTATACGTTGCTTCCGAGTCGCCAGAGCGTCCTACGCTTCACTTCACCAATGGACGTATTCATAATCATTCCAAGTACGGATTGGTGCTCATCAATGCCAATGCATTGGTTGCTAACAGTGAAATCAGTAATTGTGCCTCCTACTGTGTCTATTTGGCAGGAGGTACACACCAGTTCATACATAACACTATCGCCTCTTTTTTTGGTTACCCTTATACCAACATAAATATCCACAACAACATTTTACGTGAGGATGTGTCCGCCGTGTATATCAACAACTTAGACAAAGAAGTGGCTGCTACGCAGACCTCTTTCTACAACTGCATTGTCACAGGGACACGTAAGAATAATATTGTAGTGGCCACACCGCTTACCAACAGGTATGAGGGGCGTTTTATTGGTAATTACTTGCAAGCAGACTCCCTCTCGTCATTCTATGCATGGGACAATGTATATCCCACTGACTCTGATTCGGTTATGTTTCGCAACATCCACTACCGTTACAAAGAATACCGCTACTACGATTTTCGTTTGGACTCCTTATCTCCCGCACGACATATAGCCGATCCGAGTATCACCGTTTCCTATCCCGTTGATCGTTTGGGTCATATACGCGATACGGAGCATCCTGATGCGGGGTGTTATGAATATGTAGAATGATATTATTCCTAAAAAAACGATGACAGAAAAAGAGAAGATGCTTGCAGGACTCGTATACGATGCCTGCGATGAAGAGTTGTTGCATGATATCCGTGTTACCAAAGATATCCTATGGCGTTATAACCAGATACAGCCTACACATATAGAAGAGTTGCGATCTGTTCTACATCAGTTAATAGGTACCTATCACGATGATTGTACCGTGCTACAACCTTTCTACTGCGATTATGGTTACAATATCCATTTTGGTCATCGTGTGTTTTGTAATTTTCGTCTCACTATCCTTGACGAGGGCGAGGTGACCATAGGTAACGATGCTTTCATTGGTCCTAACGTCTCTATGTACACTGCATGCCATAGTACCGATCCTATCGAGCGTAACAGCAGACGTGAATGGGCTAAGCCTATCCATATTGGCAATAATTGTTGGATAGGTGGTTCAGTTACTATCTTGCCGGGGGTTACCATTGGGGATAACTGCACCATTGGTGCAGGTTCTGTCGTAGTACACGATATCCCAGCCAACTCTATTGCAGTAGGTAATCCTTGCTATGTGATACGAACCATTGGTTAGTTGTCCAATATCTAAAAAGACAAAAGAAAAAGAATAAGGAGCAACAGCGACTGTTTGTTGCTTTTTTTGTTGTGGTTTTGTTTCTGCTCAAGATCGGCTTATCTTCCGCTCATGTGCTGCTCTTTTTTCAGTAGCCAAAAGTAGAAAAAAAGTAGAAAAAAAATGGTATTTGGTGTTGTGAAGACGATAAAAATGCATTACCTTTGTGCGTTCATAAGCGTATGGACATATTAAAAAGTATTGTTCTAAAAGGACATACTTGTCAGATGAATAATACATGATATTGGTTCTTGATATCCAATCTGTTATTACAATAACACCGTGGCTATTAAAGATTAAAAGGGAACCATGTGTGAATCATGGACAGTCCCGCTGCTGTAAGTTTCATGGAGGTGCTTCTCCGGTTTTTGTACTACACACAGGTCACTATTAGACTTACACACTAATGGGAAGACGTAGCAAAGAGAAACAAGTCAGAAGACCTGCCAATATCATACGTCAGATCAGGCTTTCGAGGTTAAGAGCAACGACGTGCGCAAGGCACATAACGACTTGGGTTATGTCTATTGCATAAAGGTCGTTTATAAAATGCTTTCCCCCTCAAACCGTTTGATACCATCAGGCGGTTTTTCTCTTGTCAAAGAAGAAACAAACACAACGATATGGAAACTATTATTATCAAACGCGATGGCAAGAGCGAGTTATTCGCTATTGAGAAGATTAAGAATGCCATCGGTAAAGCATTTATTGCGTCTGGTACTTTCGCTACGGAAGAGACGCTTACCTCCGTACTATCCCGTCTTCGTATCCATAGCGGGATAACTGTTGAGGAGATACAGAATCAGGTTGAGGTGGCACTGATGGCTGAAGGTTACTACCAGGTTGCCAAGAACTATATGCTTTACCGCTATCGCCATTCCAAGGATCGTGAGACGCGGGAGAAGTTGGAGTTTCTGATTAGTTACTGTCAGGCGACCAATCCAGCCACAGGTAGTAAGTACGATGCAAATGCGAATGTCGAGAAGAAAAATATAGCCACGCTTATTGGAGAGTTGCCCAAGTCCAACTACATACGTCTCAACAGGCGTATGCTCACGGAGCGTATCAAAGAGATGTTTGGTAAAGAGTATGCCGACAAATATATGTCCTTACTCAAGCAACATTTTATCTATAAAAACGATGAGACGAGTTTGGCCAATTACTGTGCCAGCATAACCATGTATCCATGGCTGTTAGAGGGTACGAAGGCTATTGGAGGTAATGCCACACCGCCTACCAACCTCAAGTCTTTCTGCGGAGGGTTTATCAACATGGTATTCATGGTGTCATCGATGCTCAGTGGGGCATGTGCCACTCCTGAGTTTCTGATGTATCTGAACTATTTTATTGAGAAAGAGTATGGTGAGGATTACTATCTGCGTTCTGATGAGGTGGTGGATTTAAGCAAGAGGCGCAGGACTATCGACAAAGTCATCACAGACTGTTTCGAGCAGGTGGTATATTCCATCAACCAGCCATCAGGAGCCAGGAATTTCCAATCGGTGTTTTGGAATATCAGTTACTACGATCACTACTATTTTGACAGTATCTTTGGTGAGTTTGTCTTCCCCGATGGTCAAAAACCGCATTGGGAGTCTTTGAATTGGTTACAAAAACGTTTCATGCGTTGGTTTAATGCAGAGCGACTACGGTCTGTACTGACTTTTCCTGTAGAGACGATGGCTCTCCTCAGTGAGAATGGCGATGTCAAGGACAAAGAGTATGCAGATTTCACAGCAGAAATGTATGCTGCCGGTCACTCATTCTTTACCTATCTCAGTGACAATGCGGATTCTTTGGCCTCGTGCTGTCGTTTACGTAATGAGATAACAGACAACGGGTTCAGTTACACATTAGGAGCCGGTGGTGTCAGTACAGGTTCCAAGAGTGTGCTGACCATTAATCTCAACCGTACCGTGCAGTATGCTGTGCGACAAGGAGTTCCATACTTGCAAGCCATTGAAGAGATAGTAGATTTGATGCACAAGGTGCAATTGGCTTACAATGAAAATCTGAAGAGGTTACAAGCACAAGGGATGTTACCTTTATTCGATGCGGGTTTCATCAATATCAACCGCCAGTATCTCACCATTGGAGTCAACGGATTAGTAGAGTCAGCAGAGTTTTTAGGGATAGCCATCAATGACAATGAGCAGTACAGCAGGTTTGTGCAAGAAGTTCTTGGGATTATTGAGCGTATGAATAAATCTTATCGTAGTAAGGAAGTGATGTTTAACTGTGAGATGATTCCGGCGGAGAACGTAGGAGTTAAACACGCCAAATGGGATAAAGAAGATGGTTATCAAGTGCCACGTGAATGTTACAATAGTTATTTTTACATTGTTGAAGACAGCAGTCTTAACGTACTCGACAAGTTCCGTCTGCATGGTCGCAAGTATGTTGAGCACCTCACAGGCGGTTCGGCTTTGCACTGTAATCTTGAGGAACACCTGTCTAAGACCCAATATCGTAATCTACTCCGCGTAGCGGCAGAAGAAGGGACTAATTACTTCACGTTTAACATTCCCAATACCATCTGCAACGATTGTGGACATATTGACAAACGTTATCTACGCGAGTGTCCTGAATGTCATAGCCACAATGTGGATTATCTGACGCGTATCATCGGTTACCTGAAGCGTATCAGCAACTTCTCTGAGCCACGTCAACGTGAGGCCGCTCGTCGTTTCTATGCCACAATGCGGGAAGCATAAATATCGCAACCAGCTATGGAGGATAATGGAGAAAAGATACATAGTGACCTGAAGCAATGCTCTATTTTTTTGTCCGAATATGCGACATGCTTAATTGGAGCAGGTGTACACACAACGCGTATCATACGAAACACGTGCCGTATAGCCAAGGCGTTGGGGGTAAAAGCAGAGATGACTGTTCTGCATAAGACATTCATCTTGACGTTATCTTCTCCCGATGGTCAACATGTGTACAATAAATTATCCACTATCGCTCCACGTAGGATCAGTTTTCGTCTTAATACGGATCTTAGCAAGTTGAGTTGGGATGCTTTTGATCAACATCTTGGGCTATATGAGTTATGGAAGCGATACAACGATATCATATCTCGTCCGAAGCAGAATGACTGGCAAGTGCTTGTTTTGGTGGGGGTTGCCAATGCTGCTTTTTGTGGGCTGTTTCAAGGGGACTTATGGGCGTGTGTTATGGTTGCCATAGGTACGTGGATAGGATATGGACAAAAGATTTTCATGGTGCGCAAGCATGTCAACATCTTTGGCATATGGTTCTGTTGTGCCTTTCTTTCCTCTCTGATTGCGTCATTGTGCAGTTTCCTGCACTTGGGTGACACTCCGGATATAGCTATTGCCACAAGTGCTCTATACCTTATACCGGGTGTTCCACTCATCAATAGTGTCATTGACACCATAGAGGGACATGTACTAACGGGTTTTGCCCGATTTATGGATGCCTTGCTGCTCATTATCAGTATGGCTCTCGGATTACTCTGTACAACACTAATCATCGGATGATATGTGGGACATCGTTTTTGCATTACTCAAGGATGGCTTGTTGGCGGCTGCTGCGGCTGTAGGCTTTTCTGTTATCTCTGATCCTCCCAGGCGTACTATATCCTCGGCTGCTCTGTTGGCGGCTATTGGGCATGCTACCCGGTATAGTCTGCAGTATTTTGCCGATGCAGACCTCCTTATTGCGTCTTTTACAGGAGCACTCATCATTGGGTTCTGTTGTATCGGTTTCTCCTTTTGGCTACATTGTCCTACAACCGTATTGTGTATACCGGCACTGTTACCTATGATACCGGGTATATATGCTTACCGAACCATCTTTGCCATCACACAATTCATACATAACGCAGGAGATTCCACCCATGCTATGCATTATATGTTAGAGGTTTTTAGCAACGGGATTATCACTTTCTCCACAGTGTTTGCTTTGGTTGTAGGTGTGACTATCCCTACTCTACTCTTCAAAAAGTGGAGTTTCCAGATGACAAGACAAAAGAAATGATTCTTTGATTCGATACGTTGATTACGATATTGTTTTTCAGGAAGTGCCTGATGAGACGACTTTAGCCTTTAATCTCAGCGGTTGTCCTCATCGTTGTCATGGCTGCCATAGTCCTCAATTATGGGAAGATACAGGCTCTCCTCTCACTCCGGACGTTATAGACAGGCTTAGTGAGCGGTATCCATACATCACCTGCGTGGCTCTCATGGGTGGGGATGCCGACGTCGCCACACTGACCGCATTAGCCACCTATGTTCGTCATAGGGGTTTCAAGACGGCATGGTACACCGGTTTTTCGGAGTTGCCTACGGGTTTTGATATCAGTCTCTTTGATTTTATCAAGACAGGTCCCTATATTGAAACCTTGGGAGGGCTTAAGAACAGTACGACCAATCAGCGTTTTTACCGGGTAGAAAATGGACAAATGACAGACTGCACATACCTCTTTCAGACTAAGAGTTTATAGAACTTTATCGCACCCTATCGGTACAGATAAACACAAAACGTCCCTAAGCGGACAACGTATCGTCATCGTGTTGTATCTTTGCGTTTGATTTGTGAGGGGACGTATTTCCAAAACGCTTGGTGTCCATGTTAGAAACATAAGCATTTGATGATATCGTTGTGCATATCCAAAGAAAAGTGTACCTTTGCGGTATGTCAATATCAGCCTCCTTTGGTCAGGTCCTCAACTCTTGGCAAATGGTAGATATACATAAAAAAGGGTAAGCAATCTACATCGCACCGCTACAACCTCTTACCCTTGCTTCGGTCAAGACCTGGGGGAGTTCAGAAGGAGCTGGTCGTATAGGACTTACCCTATTCACCACAAAGACCATCAATCACTGTTAACCTTTCAGGCTGCAAAGGTAGTAAAAAGATACGAACAAACCAAATAATAAGCGTATTTTGCTCGAAAAATTCATTAGAAATAGGATGTGTAATGCCCTCCCCTTTTCTCCGAATGAGGGACAAGAGGAACTACTAACACGGCTTGCCCATTTTGTTGTAACTCAGGACAATGACACCCGCTATGCTTTTATTCTGCGAGGATATGCGGGAACCGGCAAGACAAGTGTCGTGGCAGCACTTGTCAAAACGATGTGCCAACTACAACAATCGGTAGTATTATTGGCACCTACGGGACGTGCTGCGAAAGTATTATCCCACTACGCAGAGCACCCTGCCTATACTATACACAAATACATCTATCGTCAGAAACAACTTGGAATAGAGGATTTTACCATAGCTGAGAACTTACATAAGGGCACGCTATTTATCATTGATGAGGCGTCAATGATATCCGGGCAACGAGAGGCGAGCGCTTTTGGAACAGGGTTACTGTTAGATGATGTAGTGAGTTTTGTTTATTCCGGGACGGGGTGCAAAATACTGCTTTCAGGAGATGATGCACAACTTCCTCCAGTGGGATCAACAGTCTCTCCAGCCTTAGACGAAAGATATATGGCAGGGTATGGGTTAGATGTGACATCCTATACGCTCACACAAGTGGTTCGTCAGGCACTTGATAGTGGGATATTGAGAAATGCTACCGATTTACGCAATCAGTTATCCAAACCTTCCTTTACCTGCGATGTTATTGATAATTTTCTATACGGCAATGATTTTCAATGTATCTCCCCATGTGAAATTTTGGAAGCATTAGAACAATCCTACCATGATGTCGGTGAGGAAGAGACCATTATACTGACTCGTACCAATCGCCGAACCAACTTATACAACAGTGGGGTCCGGTCACGTATCTTATGGAGAGAGGATATGATCACTACAGGAGATCGAGTCATGGTAAGTAAGAACAATTATTTCTGGAGTGCCAACTACGACAACTTGCCATTCATTGCTAACGGAGATATGTTTCAAATCACCCGACTACGAAATATGCGGGAGTTATATGGATTTACCTTTGCAGATGCCTCATTGCAATCATTAGACTACAGTTGGGAGATAGATGCAGTTATTTGGGTGGACACTTTGTCAACCGATTCTCCGGATGCCAACTATCAACTCCAACAGACTTTATTTGAACGCATTGCCGAGGATTATCCAGAGTTGCATCATAGTAAACGCAAACTCATTGAAGCAATATACCAATCGCCATATTTCAATGCACTACAGATACGCTTTTCTTATGCTGTGACATGTCACAAATCGCAAGGCGGACAGTGGAAACGAGTATTTATTGACACAGGTAACGCCACCTCTCAAGAGAATGACCCTAATTATTATCGTTGGCTATATACAGCCATCACTCGTGCAACTGAGCGTGTATACCTGCTAAAAAACACATAACCTATTGTATATTTCCAATGGAATAAGTAACTTTGCAGTCCAATTATGTATTCGCTAAATACACATATTATGAAACGTACGTTCTACTTTTTGTTATGGACACAGACGTTTTTATTACCTATCTGTTTGAACAGTTGTAAAGCAGACATCAATCTCAACGATATTGAACCGAAAGCAGAGTTGAATCTTAATATGGCTGTCCCTATCGGTTCTATGAGTATTACTATTGGTGATCTTCTCGAAACGAACAATATAGGACATATATATATCGATTCTCTTGACAACAAAGGAGTGTTTGTTTACAAAGACACATTGAGAAAACGAACGAGTTACCACAAGATAGACCTAAGCCAGTATATATCTGAGACCTCACTCATCATGAATGTGTATGATAAGTTAAAGAACGAACCTATTATGCACGACCACAAGATAACAGGGAATAGTTCCTCTACCATACAACTTGACTTCCCGTTAGCACTTAAGTTGAATGGAATCAATAGTGATTTAGCAAATGAACGATTGGATAGTGCACAAATCAAGAATTCGAGTTTTGTTAGCACCATCAGTGGTTATAATCTGCCTATTAAGTGGGAGTGGATAGACAAAGTGACCCTTGAGTTGGGAGATAATTTCACACGCAAAGAGGGTAATAACATTGTTGTCTATACACGAGGAGAAAGATATGGTTTCGGTGAAGACATATCTATCATGATAGATGAATTCTCACTATGCCTTATGAAAGAACCAAACCCCACAGACTACTACAACAATGTATTGGACTCCTGCAGTTTTGTTATCCATTTTTATATTACTATTCCCACAGAGGCCGGTGATATCTATGTTCCCGAAGATGCAGCGTTCCGTTATGAACTCGGTGTTCAGTTTATTGACTATCACGCTATATGGGGGATGTTTGCTCCATCCAAAGATATTTACAACGATAATCTTGTATGCTTGAAAGATAGTATCAACAGCTGGTCTATATTCGAGAAATCGCGCCTACCTTTTGCAGAACCTATGATGGATCTTTCTATGACAACGAAAGTTGCAGGGGCAATGAGATTAACTACCAACTATCTATTCATACAGGAAGAAGAGACCAGCAAAAAGGTATATGCTACATTCAGCGGGGACACTACATTTGTTAAGCACCTTTCTAAGAACGAATACTTATCGCTCAACAGTGCCATTGGAGATTCGGTAGTTACATCTATCCGTTTAGACAAGACTCCTGAACGAGGGCATATTGACAGGTTGTTTACCATCAAACCTGATTATTTAGGATATAAAATCCTTATGGACTTTGATGTAGAGGAGACACCACAAATACGTATTGTTCCTTCTTCTGACGTCAATTTCGATATTTCGTATTCTTTACCTTTCATTTTTAATGAGGGGTTGTATATTCATTACGAAGACACGTTAGTCAATATCAATCTAAGCAAGTTTACATTGGACTCTTTATACGCATCTGCACAGATACTTGATACTATCAAGACCGGAGATGTCAAACTGTACTTAAAAATACAGAACACTATCCCCGTACGTATTAAAGGAGTATTATCTTGCTTAGATGAGAGTGGCCACGAGGTGATGGATCCTCTTGATCCAAATCAACCTTTCCGTCTAACCAATTCAGATACGACCTATATCGTTGCACCAGAATACACACTTGATAGTAGTGATTTTTGGCAGATAAAGACACCCGGTGTAGTAACGAACATTGCTTCTCTCAAGAAGGAGCAGTTAGATGCACTCGGTACTATTCGGCAGATACGTTTCGAAGCCATTTTGGATGATGAGTCGTTACAGTATGCTTACCAACAAGGTAATTTCAATGTAAGACTATCTGAGGAACAAAAAGTTACCGTTTCCATTGGACTAACTACAAACGTTGATGCTATTCTCGATTTTGAAAGCATCAACAAGTAGCCATAGCAGCAACACATGAGAGATATATTTCATAGAATATCATTACTACTTCTACTGGCGATGCCATTGGGTATTTATGCGCAGCAAGTGAATACGTTGTATTTCTTGGAGAATGCGCCTATGCGTCATCTCTTTAACCCTGCATTTCAACCTATTAGTCAAGGATATTCCAACGTATCACCCCTTGGGTATAGTAGTGTCATGGTCGGAAATAATTCGCTCACCATGTTTGATCTTATCTACAAGGATAAGACAACAGGCAACACTATCACAGCACTGCATCCCAATGGGGACAAAGGAGCTTTGTTAGACAGATTACAACCTGTTCTGTTTATAAATGGAGATGCAACACTCAATATTCTTGGTTTTGGTTTCCGTATCAAAGATCATGGATATTTCCATTTCAACTTATTAGAGCGTATTGAATCGGGAGTAGGCACCCCAAAAGAGTTGTATAGTTTTTTTCTCAAAGGAGGAATGGAGGCTAACGGACAGACCAATCTCAGTTTATCACAACTTAATCTGAATGCCAATTTGTATACAGAGGCGAGTTTTGGATATTCACATGTTATCAATGAGAGTTGGACGATAGGAGGTAAATTTAAGATGCTGTTTGGTACTGCTTACGCAGGGATTGACGCCACCAACCTCTCCATAGATGCTTCTGTAGAAGAATGGCGCATCAAGGGGAATAGCAATTTATATATCTCCGGTCCGCTGCAGTGGGAGAATATGCCAGATGACATCAATAGGGAAAGACTTAGTGAGATAGGTTCGGATGTCATCAACACGGATGATGTCGCCTACCTACTCAAGCCGTCTGGATATGGTGCTGCCATTGATTTTGGTTTTACTTATCGACCGATAGATCAACTACAGGTTAGTGCGTCAATTAACGATCTCGGTTTTATCTACTGGAATAACTCTCGTGTATATAACTGTACTCTTGACACGACCTTTACCGGAGTTGGTGAGTTTCGATATAATGACTATGTGGTTGATGGCACATTTGAGAGCGACAGCCTATGGGGAGATGTCCAAGATAATATGCAGGCGTTTATAGATGGTATTTATGCATACGGAACTGGGCGTTCAGGTTTTGCACGTATGCTGAATGCCAAGTTAAATCTGGGTGTAGATGTCAATCTTTGGGACAATCGAATCGGTGTAGGGTTGGTAGCCTCTACTCGACTATATAATCGTCGCTTATATGGAGAAATAACCTTGGGAACTGCTTTACGACCATGCAATTGGTTTAATATAGCACTTAGTTATTCGCTCATCAACAACGGCAAGTATAGTAATATAGGAGCAGGTTTAAGTTTCATGCCTTACGATGGTGTTAACTTGACGTTCGCTATAGACTATATCCCGACCACTTATGCTTATTATTCATACGATGATAATAATCCCCAAAAATTAACACCTATTCCCTATAAGGCTAAAGGTGTCAATGTTGCTCTTGGCTTCAGTGTTGTATGGGGGACGAACAAGGCACACCAATAGACGAATTATATTTCAATAACATAAATATCACTAACAACCAATATGGGAAGAGCATTTGAATATCGCAAAGCGACAAAACTAAAACGTTGGGGTCATATGGCACGTACGTTTACCAAGTTAGGTAAAGAAATCACCATTGCAGCTCGCGAGGGTGGTGCAGATCCGGATGGTAATCCACGTCTTCGTATGTTGATCCAGCAGTGTAAGCGTGAGAACATGCCAAAAGATAATATCGATCGTGCTATTAAGAAAGCTACAGATAAGTCTTCTGAGGGATATAAGGAGATCAATTATGAGGGATATGGTCCACATGGTGTGGCTATCTTTATTGAGACTGCCACAGATAACAATATGCGTACTGTGGCCAATATCCGTTCCTATTTCACCAAACACGGTGGTACACTTGGCACGCAAGGTTGCCTGCAGTTCTTGTTTGATCGTAAAGCATGCTTCACCGTCACTGCCAAAGATGGCGTGAATCTGGACGAGTTGGAATTAGAACTGATTGACTTCGGTGTCGAGGAACTTGGTAATGATGAGGATGGCAATATCATTATCTATGGTGACTTCAACCAATATTCACAGATGCAGAAGTACTTGGAGGATAATGGGTTTGATGTCCAGTCGTGTGAATTTGTTCGTATCCCGAATGACACTAAGACACTGACAGATGAAGAGCGTGAGTCTGTACAGAAACTCATTGATCGTATTGAGGAGGATGAGGACGTGCAGAATGTGTTTACCAATATTGCGGAAGACTAAGTCCACATGGGGGTAGAACTTATCAAAGAGTATTTTCCTCTGACGGTGCATCAAGAGCAGCAGTTTGCTGCTCTTGATGCACTATACAGAGGTTGGAATGCTAAGATTAATCTTATCTCGCGCAAAGATATAGATAATCTATATGAGCATCATATCTTACACTCGTTGGCAATAGCAAAGGTGTTGCACTTTCGATCTGGGACGCGACTATTAGATGTAGGCACGGGCGGAGGTTTCCCGGGTATCCCTTTAGCGATACTCTTTCCAGACTGTCAGTTCACACTGATTGACTCTATTGGGAAGAAAGTACGTGTAGCAAATGATATAGCACAATGTCTTGAACTGTGTAATGTGACTTGTATTCAAGAGCGGGCGGAGGGGGAGAAAGGCAAGTTTGACTATGTAGTCAGCCGTGCCGTGATGCCATTTCCCGACTTAGTACACCTTGTACAAAAGAATATTGACCGTACACCACGTAATGCGATGCCTAATGGTCTGATTGTGCTAAAGGGAGGGAAGTTGGACATAGAGCTTAAACCATTCAAGAAACGTGTAGAGGTAACTGACATCTCGACGCTATTCAAGGGCGAATGGTTTGCAACGAAGCAAGTGATATACCTTCCTCTATAGAACCAACGATGGTGTATGCGCATACTGATCGTTTTTTATATAGGCAATTATGACAATCAAGACATTTTACTTTAATCCCTACAGGGAATGCACCTATGTGGTATGGGATGAGCAGAATAGGAGTGGTAAAGCTTTGATTATTGATGCGGGCATGCATAGTGTGTCTGAACAGCAGCGATTTATCGACTATATGCAGCAACAGCAACTTACTCCCCTTACTTTACTTATCACCCATACCCATCCGGACCATATATGTGGATTAGAGTTTCTACGCACCACCTATCAACTTACCCCCACCATATTTCCTCCGGAGGGGTTACTCACTATACCAGGTTTTGATGGGATAAGCGTCATTCACACCCCCGGTCACAAAGCAGATTGCGTGTGTTACTATTGGGCTACACAGCGATGTATATTCACAGGTGACACTCTCTTTAAGGAGTCTGTTGGACGAACAGACCTGCCAGAAGGAGATATATCAGCATTACTCCATTCTCTCAATCAATTAACATGCTTACCAGATGATGTTGTCATATATCCCGGACATGGATATGCCTCCACTATAGGTTATGAAAAACAACATAATCCATACCTATGATGTCCTTTAATGCTAATCACATAAATGTTAGGTGAGGTAGTGACGGAGATGTTGTAGAAGAGTGCCGGGATGATATATTGTTGGTTCTCGAGCGTTGTACATACATGTGTCAGAATGGTTTTGCCCTGATCGTGGTGTTGGATAAAGAGGTTGCCATGCACGGCTTGTCCTTGTGGTTGGTTGCGTATGAGTAGAAGTAGCATAGTAATTATCGTCTGTATCGGTAGTGATAGTCTATACCGAAGAGTGATCCTGTGAATGTGAGTATCTCGCCAAAAGCGACCAGGACAGACGGGTGTATCTCTCCTTGCGGTGGGAAGTACACTCCTATGGTCAGGAGTACACATCCGAACAGGCATAGTGCAGTGGCGAGTAGGAGTTGGAGTGATTTCATGCATAGAGGTTGTCTTGTTGGAACAACGGGGAGCGTTGTTTGGCTCCCCGTTGTTTGTTTAGAGTTTTGCCAATTCTTGTTCGAAGATGTAGTCGTTGAGTGTAGCGTACTTAGAATGCTTTTTGAACTCGGCGGCATAGGCGGTTAGTTGTTCTTGGGTTGGGGTTATTGGGGGAGGTGGAGGGTGTAGTGGTGGTTGAGGTATTGGACTATGGGAGGAGGAGGATTTTGGCGTATTTTGTGAGGTGGAAGATTTGGCAGAGATACTGGTACTCGAGGTCGGCATCAAGCCAGCAACGGAAAGAGTCGGGATGTACGCCTGCTGCATAGGCGAGTTGGGATTTGGTGTAAGAAGTCATAGTTCTTTCTTTAGTTTAGAGTTGAGTGCTGTTTATAGTTGATAGAAAATTAGGAGTTGATTATAAGTTGTGTGTTGAAAGAGGAACTCCCCCCAACCTTTTTTTGTTTATTAGTTGATGAGTTTTGGAGTTTAGGAGTAGTTGAATGAGTTTAGGAATTTATACAGTTAAAAGGTAGTGGGAACTTGATTGAATGTTAAAAACTAACAGGCTTTGAGTTGTTCAAATCGGGTTCGGCCCTTAGCGGCTTTTGTGCTGGGGAGGAGAAATGTGTATGAATAATTAGGAATTGAGGGAGGGGGCTTCAGTTGAGTGTTAAGTGAATTGGTAGGTTTGGCGGATGATAGTGGATAACATCTGGTATAGTTGTTTTTCCTCTGAAGTAGATAGAAGAGATATGTGGTGTTGTATTACATTCTCGTCTCCTCTGCGTGCGGGACCTGTCTGTGCTTCAAAAGGAGAGAGGCTGTGTACTTTTGCTGCTGTTTCATCGATCAATGGCAGTAGAGCGGAGAATGGTATATGTGTATTTTTTATGACATCCGCAGCCATTCTATACATCATGTTGGTAAAATTGGAGGCAAACACTCCGGCAAGGTGTAGCCGTTCCCGTTCTGCTTGACTTACCTCATAGATATGTGATGTTATCGTTAATGCTAATGCGTAGACTGCACTCACGTCATCTATACCTCGTGCTTCAAAGAACACGGGTACAGTAGAGAAATCTTCTATGATACGTGTCTTGCTAAATGTCTGGAAGGGGTAGAATATCCCTGCATGAGGTTTATCTTTGCCAAAGATAGTCAATGGTATTGTTCCAGACGTATGCAAGTGTAATGCCCGCAATGGCACATGTACCTTCTCTACCACATCTGCCAAAGCCCCATCGCGTACAGAATAGATGTATACATCTGCATTCTGCGGTATCATCTCAAGTCCTTCCCGACTGCTAACCATCGTACAATCTATACCCTTGTGTGAGAAAGCATACTCAAGGTTAGCAGCAACATTACCCTTCCCTATAATAATGATACGCATATTACTTAGCAGTATAAGTTTTGTAGAATTCTGTAACAGCCACTATACCATTCTCCCACACTTCCAAGTCCATAGACTCGTTAGGCGAGTGTATAGCGTTCTGTTCGAGTCCAAATCCCATGAGTACAGTCTTTGCTCCCAATATCTGTTCGAAAGACGATATGATAGGGATACTCCCTCCCCGCCTTGCTGCCAACGGTCTCTTGCCAAAGGCTATCTCAAATCCATGCTCTGCGGCTTTGTATGCAGGTATATCTATTGGGCACACATAGCCTTGTCCACCGTGCATAGGTGTCACATGTACACGTACACCTGTGGGTGCTATCTGCTGCATATAATCAATAAAGTCCAGGCTAATACGGTTATGATCTTGATTAGCGACCAAGCGGCAACTTACTTTGGCAAACGCTTTTGAAGGTAAGACAGTCTTGCTTCCTTCGCCTGTATAGCCTCCCCATATACCACATATGTCAAATGACGGGCGGCAAGAGTTACGTTCTAACGTAGAGTATCCTTCTTCTCCGAACGTAGCATCTACATCTATGGCTTTACGATAATCTTCTTCTGAGAAGGGTATCTGCTTTATCATCTCACGTTCAGCCTCCGGTATGGGCAAAACATCATCATAGAAGTTTGGGATAGTGATTCGTCCATGTTTATCCACCACTTTTGACAACATCTCGGTAAGTGCATTGATAGGGTTCTTCACAGCCCCGCCAAAGTGTCCACTGTGCAAATCCCGGCATGGACCATCTACCTCTATCTGCCAGTATGCCAAGCCACGAAGTCCTGTGGTAATAGAGGGAGTCTCTTTGCTTATCATAGAGGTATCACTCACCAAGATGATGTCACACTGTAATAAATCTTTGTTTTGGTGAAGGAAACTCTCGAGGCTTGGGCTTCCTATCTCTTCTTCCCCTTCAAATATAAACTTCACGTTGCACTGCATCAGTCCTTCTTTGACGAGGTATTCAAAAGCCTTGACCTGTATCATGGCTTGTCCTTTGTCATCATCAGCCCCACGTGCATATAGGCGTCCCTCCCGTATGTCAGGTTCCCACGGATTGGATTTCCATTGTTCTACGGGTTCAACTGGCATGACGTCATAGTGTGCATAAACCAATACTGTCGGTATATGGTTATTATCATTCTCTCTATACGGTTTATACTCTCCATACACAAACGGGTTTCCCTCAGAGGGCATCACTTCGGCTTTTTGTGCGCCTGCTGCCAATAAGAGTTCTTGCCATCGTTCAGCACACCGTTGCATATCTTGTTTATGCTCAGGTTGGCAACTGACACTGGGTATGCGTATGAGGCTCGCCCATTCCTGTTGAAAGCGTGTTCTGTTAGAGGAGATATAAGAACGTATGTCCATATTGATAATAGATTGAGGTTATTTACTTGTCCTTAAAAAAAAGTGTTGCATTGCTTTTACTCGAGAAAACTCCTAAATAATAGGATTTGAGGTGTGCTATTCCTTTGTAATCTAACTATCCCATCGCTATCACGTTTTCACGTCAATCACGGCGGAGGGTATTAGCACGCCATTGGCATAGTATTTACCTCATTTTTGTTAATCTGTTGAGTTTTCCGGTCTCTTAGCAGTGCAACACTCATATCTGTATCAATTAAAGCGCCATGCTAATGTAACGACGATGTTGTGTGTTTGTGCCGTTACATATGAAGGCGTGTCTTGTAATTCTGTAGCATATATGTTTAGGTTTTGCCATCTATATTGGTAAGCAGCATTCAGGACTATCCTTGCCCATCTATAGCCTACTCCTAACGAGGCATATTGCGAGGATAATACAAAGTGCGAGTCTGTATCTGTCCGTACATCGTTGTTGGATAGTTCCTGCTTGTTGTCTTGTTTGTTGAAAGAAGGTTCCCACACATATCCGGCATTCATATATAATCCCTTTGCTATATTTGCTTCAGCACCTATACGGAAGGAGTGTATGTCAGTTATTTTTCTTACATTCTTGCTATTTGGTTGGTGCGTGAAGTTGTATTGTAGTGATAGAAGTCCATATTGTTTTATCTGAAGGGCAATACCTGCGCTGACATGCATTGGCAGTATCCACGATGCAGAGGGGCTATAGTTCCATGGTGTCTCAATAGCAGAAGACAAAGAATCTGACAGCATGTTGCCTTGAGAGTTGATTTTTATGCTCATAAGAGTCGGTGTTTGGAAAGACGCTCCCATACGCACCCATTGGCAAGGACGATATATCAACCCTACCGAAGTATTGAATCCTGTCCCAGAGGCGGTCATATAATTGGTTAATTCTACACTCGCACGTGTACCTTTCTCTTCCAGTTTAGACGTTTTGCTGTACGATAGTGTCGGGATATTCAATCCTACGCCAATGTATAATTGGTTGCTGATATTCATTGCCCAATCAAGTGTGTATTGGTTCATAGCCCCCGATTCTTGTACGGTCAAAGAGCCTGTCGTCAGATTCATAGCAGGTGTCCATTGACCATTACTACCCGATTGTGGGTTGATGAGATAGGCATTATATCCCAGTATAGACAACCAACCAATCTCAGTATTCTCCCATAAATCGTACATATTGCCCGTAGATGTTTTCAGGGCTGTTTCTTCAAGACCATTCGTCTTTAGGCATATTGTGTTCGCCAAATCAGCAGGGATCTGTGATACAGAGACAGAGCGGTTGTATGTTGCCATTCGTTGTACGCCAACCATTAGGTTGTTAAAAATGATTCCTCGCTGTTTATCTGTATTTCCCCATGACCACAGAAAGGAAAGGTTTGGTAATGAAGACCATGTATTCGTATTCCTTTCATGCGAATTAGCCGATATGGTATAGTCCCACATCCGGTCTATGGCAACTGTTATCTCTCCTCTTCTGTATAGTCCTAATCCTGCAGGATTGTCCATGACTGCCGAGGGGTCTCCTCCGATGGCCGTCATCGCTCCCCCCATACCAATATACCGTGCCGTTCCCATGATGTCACGTTGAGCAAAACGCTGAGTATCTTGTGCCCACACGTCAAGTGTCATTATGACTAAGCAAAGCAGTATGTATATCTTTTTACCCATACATTACTTGGACAGAATACGCATATGAACGGTATCAGGTTGTTGCTTTGTCGTATCTTCTATAAAAATAAGTTCTTTTGCGTGTTTATCATATACTGGTGCTGCTATCTCTATGGTAGAGTTTTCACTGAACCAGTAGTACGAATCATCCACATACACATCTGTATCTGCCAACAGCATAGTACTCAGCAGAATCATAAATAATAATGATATGACAGCAGTATGTCTCATATTTCGCTTTATATCCTACGGAAACCTATTATCTCACGCACATCTTCCAATGTTTTTTCTGCACTTTCTCTTGCGGCATCCGCTCCCTCGGCTGCCACCTTTGAAAGATAATCCTCATCACTTTGGAACTGCAATATCCTCTCCCGTATTGGTGCGCAGAAAGCATTTATATCTGCAGCCAACTGTTTCTTGAGGTCTCCATAGCGTATGGTCATATTATTGTATTTGTCATTAAAATAGTCATACGTATCTTTTGTGGACATTAGTTCTAACAGTGAGAACAGGTTCTGTATTGGTTCCGGTTTCTCCTGGTTGAGCATCGTTGGTCCTGCATCAGTCACAGCACTCATCACTTTCTTGCGTATAACATTCTCGTCATCGCATAGATAGATGGCATTCCCTTCCGACTTACCCATCTTGCCTGTACCATTCAGTCCAGGCACTTTAATGGCTTTATCGCTAAAGTGGAACGATTCCGGTTCTTTGAAATACTCGATGTTATATATGCGGTTGAAGCGTCGTGCGAACAGGCGAGCCATTTCCATGTTCTGTTCTTGGTCTTTCCCTACGGGTACTTTGTCTGCTTTGTGGATAAGGATATCTGCAGCCATAAGTGTCGGATAAGTGAGTAGTCCTGCATTGATATTATTTGGGTTCTGTCGCACTTTCTCTTTGAAACTCGTCACACGTTCCAATTCTCCTATATACGCATTCATATTGAGATAGAGGTACAACTCTAACACTTGTTTCACGTCACTCTGAACATAGATAGGAGCTTTCTCGGGGTCTATACCACATGCCAAGTATTCGGAAAGAATTGTTCGTGAAGAGTTACGGATATTCTCCGGTTTAGGGTGTGTGGTTAGCGAGTGCCAATCTGCGATAAAGAATAAGCAATCATACTCTTCTTGCATCTTCACAAAACTCTTCACTGCGCCAAAATAATTTCCCAAGTGCAGGTTTCCTGTTGGTCGTATGCCACTAATAACCTTCTCCATTATATTATTTCATTCTTTTGATAATCTTCTCTCCACATGATTCACACAGTGAGAGTTACTCCTCTATGTGGATTGGTAGTGTACGATTGATCCGTTGGTCAAGTGCAGTCAGTGTCTCTGTATTAGCGACGCCTGGTATTTCTTGTATTTGGTTATTCAATAGTACCATAAGATGTTGGTCGTCACGTGCATACAGTTTGACAAGCATAGAATATGCGCCTAAGGTAAACTGGCTCTCCACTACTTCCGGTATTTTCTCCAGTGCTGCACTCACGGACTTATACAGGCTTCCTTTTTCTAATGTAAGTCCCACATAGACACAGAGGTTGTATCCCAGCATCTTAGGATTGACCCGATAGCATGAACCAATTATCACTCCGTTGTCAAACATCTTTTGTACGCGCTGGTGTACTGCTGCTCTACTGACTCCTACTTGCGTTGCCACATCCTTGAATGGTGTGCGTGCATTCTGCGTTATGACTTGTAGTATTCGTCTGTCCAAATCATCTATTCTTTCTGTATATTCCATAACCGTATCGTTTTGCCTACAAAAGTACTACTTCGTTTTGAGATATGCAAGTTTTTCTATACTTTTGCGGCACAGTACATTTTTTCTGTGCCACAATGGACATATTTGAGTATATAGAACAACACATTTCCCCAGAGGATGATGTTCTCCGCCAGATTACCCACCATACTAATTTGGAGGTTCTTAACCCTCATATGTTATCCGGTCACGTACAGGGTCGTTTACTAAGCATGCTCAGTAAGATGATTCAACCATGTCGTATTTTGGAATTAGGCACGTTTACCGGATACTCTGCTCTGTGCCTTGCAGAGGGTCTGACTGCAGGTGGTCATCTCATAACGATAGAGCATAATGATGAGTTGGAGGCTACGATCCGTCACAATTTATCTTTATCCCCGTTAGGTCAACAAATAGAGTTGGTGATTGCGGATGCAAAAAAATATCTCAACAATGCCACTATAGAGACCGAATCTATTGACATCGTGTTCATTGATGCAGATAAACGGGAGTATTGCTCCTACTTGGACTTGGTATATCCTCTTGTGCGACATGGAGGGTGGATTTTGGCAGATAACACCTTGTGGGATGGTCATATCATAGATAATGAGTACGATAGAGATAAGCAGACAATAGGTTTGCGTGCATTTAATGAGCGAGTAGCCCACGATCATCGGTTAGAAAAAGTGATACTACCCATCCGTGATGGTCTGAGTATTATTAGGAAGGTATAAGGGTATTTATGGCAAAGCGTGTGTTGATGGCTATGTCAGGTGGTATAGATTCCACAGTATCAGCCATTTTATTGTTAGAACAGGGATATGAGGTGATAGGTGTTACTTATCGCACATTTGACAGTATCCGAGAGTCATGTTTAGTACGAGAAAAGGGGTGCTGTTCCATTGAGAGTATTATGGAAGCCAAGCATATGGCGGTCACTTTGGGTTTTGAACATCATATTGTAGATTTCAGGGAGACTTTCCGTAAGCATGTGATAAGAGATTTCATTGATGAGTATATGCATGGTCGTACGCCTAATCCGTGTGTGCTGTGTAATTCGCATATCAAATGGGGTAGTTTGTTGCAATTAGCCGATACGTATCAATGTGACATGATAGCCACCGGGCACTATGCCCAGATTGCAGAGTATAGGGGTCATCTCTACCTAAAGAACGCTGTAGACACGCACAAAGATCAGACGTATTTTCTCTGGATGCTTACTGAAGAGAACCTGCAACGTACATTATTTCCTTTAGGCAAGTTGACTAAGCCGGATGTAAGGCAAATCGCTCTACGGCATGGTTTGGAAGCATTGTCCAAGAAGACGGAGAGTCAAGAAATATGTTTTGTCCCCAATAATGACTATCGTACTTTTTTATCAGAGCAAGGAGTTAATGTGTGTCATGGAGAGTATGTGGATCGAGACGGGCATTTCTTGGGTACGCACACGGGTTTCTGTAACTACACGATAGGTCAACGCAAGGGTTTAGGTATAGCCTTGGGCAGTCCTAAGTACGTCACCGCTATTGATGCCGAGCATAACCGTGTCACGTTAGGGGAACATGATGATTTGTATGCGACGAGGGTATGTGCAAGTGCTATTAGTTTGCGTGATGAGGAGTGGCTTCGTTCTTCTCCAGAGGTATTAGTACGCATACGTTATAAATCTCCAGTCGTGCCTGCCACATTAGACTTGAGTGAGAAAGAGACGGGCAAGGTTTCTGTCTATGTACACACGCCTGTATGGGGTGTTACTCCAGGTCAATCCCTGGTCTTATACAAGGATGGGCTGGTAGTAGGCGGTGGGATTATCTCACAGTAGGGCGGTTTTCATTTAAAGGGTGAAAGATATCCATTTGGAATACAGCCGTAAATGCATCCTTTGCCTGTAGTGCTGAAGGTGTGTCGAGTATAACTTGCTCATCAGACATCAAGAGAATACGGTCTGATAGTTGTAGTGCGAGGTTGAGTTCGTGTGTAGATATCAGGATTGTCTTATGTTGCTCGTGTGCCAGATGTCGCAGCAGTTGTAGGACATGTATCCGGTTTGGCAGGTCGAGGTGTGCTGTGGGTTCGTCAAGAAGGATGATAGGGGTCTGTTGTGCGAGTGCTTTGGCTATAAGGATACGTTGTTTCTCTCCATCGCTGTGGTTATTGAAAAACGTATCGGCTGCATCTTCCAATCCGACTTGTTGCAGGGCTATTTGGATAGCCTCTTCGTCTATAGAAGACAATCCTCCAAGGAAAGACGAGTAAGGGTATCTGCCCATAGCCACTACATCATGCACAGACGTGTTTTCTATAGATAGTTTCTCCGTCAAGACAATCGATATTTGTTTGGATATATCCTCTGTTATTATCTTGTGAGAGGGCGAAACTGTTGTATGGAAGACAGTATATGTACCCGCTAACGGAGGTTGCAGTCCCGCCAATGTACGTAAGAGTGTTGATTTTCCACATCCATTGCACCCGAGCATACAGACCAGTTCCCCCTGCTGCAGCGAGAACGTCAATGCCTGTTGGACAACATGTGTCCCATAGCCTATTGCCAAGTTATTCGTATAAATAGACACGTTGCACACGGCGAGAGATGGATGTCAGAACTTCGTATGTAATGGTATGTAACTTATCTGCTATCTCTTCAACAGGCAATTCTTCGCCAAAGATAACTGCATAGTCTCCGGGTTGTGCATCCGTGTCGGTGACATCTATCATGGCTTGGTCCATGCATATATTGCCTACTACAGGGCATCTCTTCCCCCTAACGACCACTTCCCCCACATAATTAGACAGTCGTCTATCAAAGCCGTCAGCATATCCTATAGGGATGACGGCTATGCGTCTCGGTTCGCCAAGTTGTGTATGGCGTCCATATCCTATTGTTTCTCCCGCTGATACTGTTTTAACACTCAGTATCGTTGTTTTGAGTGTACAGACGTTGTGTAATTCAGCCCCGGCAAAAGAGCATCCGTACATGCCTATACCAAGCCTACACATGTCAAATTGGTATTGTGGGAAACGTTCTATACCGGCAGAGTTGCATATATGTTTGAGTATGGGATAGGATAGTCCTGTTTTCAGTGTCTCGGCGCAATCGTTGAAATAGGCGGCTTGTTGTTGTGTGAACATATCGAACTGTGCTTCATCGCTTCCTGCAAAGTGTGAGAACACACTATGAACACGCACTATATTCTGCGATTGCAAGCGTTGGATTAGTTCGGGTATTTCTTCTTTATAGAACCCGAGTCGGTGCATACCAGAATCTATCTTGATATGGACAGGGTACTGTTCTATTCCTTTGGATGCTGCAGCGGTGATGACATCGTCTAATGCCAGGAAGGAGTAAACGTTAGGTTCGAGGTTATTCTCAAGTATCATATCCATGGCTGCCACTTCCGGGTCCATAGTGATGATTGGCAATGTTATTCCTGCTCGTCGCAGTTCTACTCCCTCGTCTGCTACGGCTACTGCCAGATAGTTCACTATTCCAGATTGTTGTAGTGCCTGGCTCACTTCGACACTACCTGTCCCATACGCAAAGGCTTTGACCATACAAGTGAGCATGGTCGTTGGTTGGAGAATAGAGCGGAAATACTGCACATTATCAATTAGTGCAGACAGGTTCACCTGCATAACCGTCTCGTGTGTCTGGTGTAGTATGCGATGGGTTATTGTTTCTTCGTCATATCCCAATGTCCGCATGACTGCGGCACAGGTACGCACATTCTGGTGTGTTGTGTCCTCGATGACGGTATCACAGTGTGAAAACAGTAGCATCTTTTCTGCCCGTTTGGCTTCGAGAGAGGGGAAATTCTCCCCATGTTCTGTTCCGATATATGTGATAACACCTATGGTAGGTCGTATGATACGTTCCAATCGTTGCATCTCTCCCGGTTCAGATATCCCTGCTTCGAATATTCCTAACCGTGTATTATCGTTCATCTGCCACACAGAGAGTGGTACTCCTATCTGTGAGTTGTATGACTTAGGTGAGCGTGTGATATGATAGTCATCTTTTAGCAGTTGGTATAGCCACTCTTTGACCACTGTCTTGCCATTTGATCCTGTGATCCCTATGACCGGGCATGTATAGAGTGATCGTTTGTATGCAGCAAGGTCTTGCAAAGCCTGCAGTGTATCGGTCACAATCATGAATACACTGTTGTGACAAGCAGATACGTCACACGTAGAGTATGGCGTGATTACAAATGCCTGTACTCCTTTTTCGACAAGTTCATGTATATACCTTGCCCCATCGTCTTTGTCTGTTTTAAGGGCAAAGAACAGTGTCTGTTCCGGAGCGGAGCATTTTTGGCGACTGTCTGTCAACAGGTATTGGATATCAATAGTGTCGGCATTGTTTATTACCGAGATAGGGTGTATAGCCTTGATGATATCATTGAGTAGCATTGTTCTTCTGTTCTTGATCTTAATGCGGTGCAAAGTTAGTTTGATTTTTCGGACTATACAAGGTATCGTTTGTTTTTGATTTATTCATCGTGTATGGAATGATATAGTATAGAACTGACAGATAATACACTATCTTATCCATATGGGCTGCGTGGTTGCGCAGCCCATATGGATTCTATTCTGATAGATGTGACTTTATTTCACTTCGACACCTGTTGTAGTATAGGTCTTGCCATTGCGGAGAATATAGACTTGCCCATCGATAAGAACCTTTTGCGGGGTGGTTGTGTCTACGTCGGCAGGGGTGTTGTCTATAGCAGTGGCTGGGACGAACTCTGCCCGCAGTGTCCTGTCTTCCAACACCGTGAAGCGGTAGGGGTTATAAGTCAAACCATTGCTCCATTGTCGGAACTCGTAGCCACTGTTGGGGACAGCCGTCAGCACGATTTGTGTTCCATAGTCGAATGTACCTGCCCCCGTAACTATCCCGTGCCGTATGTCGCAAGTGGTGGTTACCTTATGCCGGTCGATGGCGAACACGGCAGTAAAGGTGGTATCGTTCTCTATGGCTACTCTGCGGGGGTTATCTGTGTTGCCATCGCTCCATTGGGTAAAATGATAGTGATCTATCGGCGTGGCTTCCACGATAGCTGTATTGTCGGTGCAGGAGGATGCTTCCTTTATGATTTGAGCCGTTCCCATTGCCTCGTCTTCGGAGGTGACAGAAAGCGTGTACATCAGTTTCTCCACATAGTTTGTGAAGCCGTGCAGTTGGTGTTGAAATTCCAATTGATAGGCACTCGTTGTACCACATGGGATATAGACCGTAAGACTGTCTGTAGGAACACCATCAAATGGATCAAGGGCTAAAGTAGGCGGTGTGGTTCCCAAAAAACAGATCGAAGCAAGTCCTGAACAACCATAGAAAGCAAATTCTGCTATACCCTTTATGTTTTTTGGGATAGTAACAGAGGTAAGACCTGTGCAACCATAGAAGACATAACGGGGAATGTCTGTTATGCCATTAGGGATAGTGATAGAGGTAAGACCTGTGCAATTTGAGAAAGCAGAAATTCCTATACTTGTTACACTATTGGGGATAGTGATAGAGATAAGCCCTGTGCATCCCCAGAAAGCCCCTTCTCCAATACTTGTTACGCTATTGGGGATAGTGGTTGTTTGGCAACCTCGTATCAGTGTATTTGTTGCTGTGTGTATCAACGCATTGCAATTCTCCCGACTATCATACACCGTGTTTCCACGTTCCACAACTATCGAGGTAAGACCCGAACAATCATCGAAAGCATACATTCCAATACTTGTTACGCTCTTGGGGATAGTGACAGAGGTAAGACTGGTGCAGTTAGAGAAGGCATTCTTTCCTATACTTGTCACGCTATACGTCGTGTCATTGTAGGTTACGGTTACGGGGAGAGTAGCCGATGTGAGTCCCTTGTAATTGTCCGAAGAATATTCTTCTTGGTAGGTTACCTCTGCAGTATATGGTTTTGTACTACTCGTGATATTGTAGTATATGTCGCCGGACTGAAAGTCATACGCCCATAGGGCTGTGGTGGCGAAGAATAGTGCCACAAAGAAAGATAGAGGTCTTTTCATATTGTTTGTGTTTTTTATATTGATTGATGAATAGATTATGATTTATGATTCTGGGGCAAAGGTAAGGAATAATTTGCGAGTGTGCAAGTTTTAGTTGACAGTTTAGAGTTGACAGAATAGAGGCTGTCTAAAGTTTAGGCAGTCTCTATTGTCAGTAGCCGGGAGTGTGTTCTATTACTATCCCTGGGTGTATTCTATCAATATCCGGGGTTTTGTTCTATACCGCTGACTGTCCATTCGGCATTAGGTATAGGGAATTGTATTCTTGGGTCATCATGTTGGATGATTGTCCATGGTTGCGATCCCGAAAATCTTCTATCCATATCCTGTTGGTTACGGAACACATCGAAGAATCGATGTCCTTCGAATGCCAATTCCATTCGTCGTTCATCTGCCACTATGTCCTCTACAGACTTATAACCATGCATGTCAGACAGTGAGAAGAGTCCCTCTGCGGGTATCCCGGCACGTGTACGTATAGCATTGACATCCGCGAGTGCTTGTTCGTTCTGTCCCAGTTTGGCATACGCTTCTGCCCGGTTGAGTATGATCTCTCCCCAGCGAAGGAATATAGGCGAAGACAGTTGTGGTCGTCCGTTTTGGTAAGAGAACTTAATAGAGAAATACTTTGGATAGCCAAATCTCATCAGCATCCTGGGTAATATGCGTGCAGCGCACTCTGTGAGTTGTCCTTTGTTATTTGGATAGAGGACGTAGTACTCTGTGTATTCGCCATTTACCGAGTGTTGTTGCACAGTATATATCTTTCCATTGTCGGTGAAGGTATAATCTGTTCCTACCTGTTTAAGTGTGAAATACAGGTTTAGTCTTGCGGCTGTGGTATCTTCACCTGTCGGGTCCGGGAAATACACCATTCGTTCCATAGGGTCTGTTTTATCTTGAAGTTGCGGTATGATAAACGATGCATAACGTACATCTGTCGGATATCGTTCGTACAGGTTGAGTAATGGGTCTGAAGGATATATCTCTCCCCATCCTCCTCCGTCACCGTTGTACATGGAGCCTATACTGGATTGTCCTCTGTCTTCTATTGTCTCGTGTGCGACACAGAACAGCACTTCTTGTGATGTGCGTGCGTTTGCGAAAGTCCGTGTAAATTCTTCGGTTCCAATCAGTTTATCTGTTGCTGCTGCACCGCCTATCATTTGGTTGACTGTGGCGATGACCTCATCATTGCGTCCCATATAGAGATAGAGGCGTGACAACAGTCCGAGAGCGGCATCGTGTGATGGGTATCCATTGTCTCCTCGTGATTCTCCCATGAGATTAGCCGCTTGTATAAGGTCTTTTTCTATTTGTGCGTAAACCTCCCCTACAGGTGCC
This sequence comes from Acidaminococcaceae bacterium, assembly GCA_963620225.1. Classification (GTDB taxonomy): domain Bacteria; phylum Bacteroidota; class Bacteroidia; order Bacteroidales; family Paludibacteraceae; genus Colicola. The sequence goes on from CAVEZM010000002.1 coordinate 93,058, forward strand.
CGTTTGACCTCGGAGGCCGTAGATGTCATGACGGGTATCCCCAAGTTGTTTGTACCGTAACAGTATGCTCGAGAAAAGAAAGTAACAAGGTGGAAGTGCATCATCCCTCTTAAGAAATACGCTTCACCCAGTAGTTGGTCATTAGAGCCTACAGGTGTTGATTCGATGACAGTATTTGTCATATATATGACTTTATAGGCTACCATCCAAAACGTACCTACATTCTTAAGATTATCGGTCATCATATAGGTGGTTGCCTGGTATATCGCCGATGTCGTTTTTCCTGACAGGTTGGTGTTGTCAGATGGTCCTTCAGCCATTTGGAAATAATGTTTGACATAACTATTTCCACTGGAGTAGCCGATGTATTCTACTTCGTCTTTGAGCATAGCATAGCATCCGTCCATAAGGTACTCTATTCCAGACTCATCGTTGAGCAGTAACTCTGAGTTGAGTTCGTCAGAAGGGAAATAGTTCAGGTTGCACGATGTACACAGGAATACACATATACTATAGAGTAACAGATTATTACACTTTTTCATATCAGTTTCTATGCATAAAATATCACTTATTGTTTTTGCACCAAGTCTCCTACAACATTGTATATATTGTTGTTGTACAGGATAAGGAGTTGTCCATTGCGGAACATTTTGTTGGGTTTATTGTCAACCGCAGTATAATCCAATACTGTAGTAGGGATAGCAGGATCGTAATACAGGGTGGCTGCAGTTGAATAGTTATGCATATCATCGTATGCGAATGCAGTATAGTAGTACGGTTTGTTGATATCGAGCGTCTTGTCTATGCACTGCTCATCTGTACCCTCGTAGATTATTTCGCCATCTGTTATGTCAGCAGAGTATGTATCTGTTTTGCGCAGGATAAGTGTCCCTGCGTAGTCCGGTGCCGGATACACCTCGCCTGAGAGTACTATGTCCTCTATGTCTATGGTTCCTGTTCCTGCTGTAGCACTGGGAATGATGAAATGTATCGCTTTTGTACGTGAGCAGTTGTTAGCCGTTTCCTGATTTGTATGCCACGTGAATTTATCGAATTGTCGCATATCGAGTGTAGCCTGTTTCCATATCGTTGTTCCCAGAGACAGCGACTCATTGTACCACCAGTCGTCAGCACTATCGTTTATCTTATTATCTGCATTAACATCGTTATACACTACTATTCTCAAGTTTCTTGCCGCTCCATCTCCACGATACCAGAAAGACAACATATATGTATCGGATATATCCTCTGCGTCAGGGAACACATACGCTGCATTGCCTTGTCCCCATGCCTTGGCTATCGTATAGTCGATATGAATTGCTGTTCCTCCATCGCGTCCCTCTGTAGTGGACAGTTTCACTGTTCCTTCGTCAGCCTCTTCTATAGATTGGAAGTTTTCTATTCCACTTTCGGACGATGTCAGTATGCGTTCCTTGTGTAGCAGGTGTGTAGGGTTTTTCCAAAAGATTGTCAGTTGTTTTCCTTGCGTCTTATACCTTAAGTCTGCCGGTGCGGGTGGTGCGATGGTATCTGCCACCAATGTTATCGGTGTAGTAGCCATCCGTACTATCGTTGTGTCAGCATTTGTTATGGTGGCGTAGATATAGTACATCCCTTTCGGCTCTACGTATCGTGTCTTCCACACGTATGAGTGCATACCATTACTGCCGTCCAAGTCAGCGGCTATGAGTGTTCCATCTGTAGTTTTTTCCGTAGTGTTGTAGTACAGATTTACCGTAGCATCGGACGTTGAGGCAGCGGAGTAGCGTATCTCGACAGAATCGGAGAAAATGGTTTGTGAGGCATTGGGTTGTGTGATATATACGGCTGGCAACGGTTTGTCGGATAGCGAGAAGGTATATGAGTAGAAACTCGTACCCACCGAGTCATATGTAGTGAGGCGTATTGAGTTGCCGTCTGCTGCCATATCTAGCGTAGAGAAGCAACTCACTTGGCGATACATGAGTGTATATGCTGCGTCAGGTAGTGACGTTACTTGTGCATAATTGGAGTTGCGTCCACATCCAGGACGGACATAGTTCACTCCGTCTTTTTGTGCATGTTCGAAGGAGTGGTCGTCACCGGCGAAACAGATGATATGTTTGCCGGCTTTGGCATACTGTTCCAATAGTGGTCGAATGATCGAATGGTTTTCGTCGTTCCATTGTCCATGGTATCCTGATGTGGTGATGCCTACGTGTGCATATATAAGTATCCATTTGGATGTGCTGTTTTTGAGTTGTTGGTCCAACCAATTGTACTGTTTGGATCCTACAGCAAATGAAGGGCTATCGTAGGTGTCGTCATAATTATTATTGAGATTGAGGCAAATAATCTGTGCATCTCCATAGTTGAATGAGAAATATGCTTCTCCTCTTGGGTCAATGACTGCTCCTTCGCTCTCTCCATGTGAGAATGATGAGAAATAGTCGTAGTATGTGTGGTAGTTTGTGAATCCTTCTTCGAGTGTTCCATCTGCAAGATATGTCTCATGGTTTCCGATGGCTCCAGAGAAAGTGACCTGTCTCAAGAAAGGTTTTCCGGGGTTGAAGAATGACTCGTTCCATGCTCTGTCCCATCCATGATTGACAAAGTCACCTATGAACATTGCGAAATCGGGGTTTAGTGTCTGTGTGATATACGTCTGTTCGTTCTCCCAATTGTTGCATGCGTTCTCATGGATATCAGAAATCATGAATATGCGGAATGCTGTATTTATGTCAGGTGCTGTTTTGCAACTGCTGATTATCGTATCTTCTCTTGTGCCGTCTCCCACAGCATAGTAATAGCGTGTGAAAGGTTGCAGTCCTGTCAGTTCTACCACGTGTACATATCCTTCGCCTTCGACATACCATCCATCTCTTGCTGTTGTTTCTTGTGTCAAGTCATCCGGTGACATTCCGTAGCGCACTTTCCCTAAGGATACAGTGTCTTCTGTTTGCCAAAGTATGCGTACCGATGAGGTTGTAGGAGACATGCTATATGGCACTTTATACAATGTATAGGGCAGTTGTGACGGGTCTACGTCTTTGTCGGACACGCCCCATCTTGGGTCTCCCAAGTTTGTTCCATCGGTTGCTGTTCCTATAGCAGGTGAGTTTTTGCAGAGAGTAAGTATTCCGTTTGCAGCATCTAAAAAATATGGATTCAGGCTACTGATATTTTTTTTTGTGGCATCTCCATAGACAGACACATTGTAGGAGATCGTATTTGTAATCTCGCTTTTGTCCCCATAAACGGAGAATGATTTTGTGTCATTGACCTCTTCAGGAAGCATTGCAATGCAATTGGTCACATGTACGTCATTCACATTGTAGAAATAAGCACCACGGCGATCTATGCAATTATAGAAAGTACAATGGTCTATGTCAACACGTGTGCCATCTACAGACGACTCCCCATAGTTCAAATAGATAAAGTATTTGTCCGTTGCTGTTATATTCATAAATGTAGAACGTATAATGCCCAGGTATTTCATCATATCTTTTGCCGAGCATTCGAGTACCCGCCCTGTTATGTTTTGGAAGAGACAATCCTGTATTTCCAGTGAGTCTAATGATGCTTTTCCCGTATAGATACGAATAACTCTTGACGTATAGCCTTCGAATGAGCAGTTTTTCACTTTCTGGTTACCTGTTGCGGTATAGTATCGGATACCTTCTGCGTCCGTACCTTTCAGTGTCAGTCCATCGAAAGTCACACCTGCTACATTCACTGTGAAGCGTGCTTTCATGTTGAGTAGTGGTGTCGTCCCTGCAGCCGCCTGCAGAGTGATGGCTTTATCGATTGTAACATTGCTTGTTTCTGTATAGTCACCTGTTGTCAATTCGAGCGTATCGCCAGCGGCGGCTGCATTTACCGCTGCTGCGACAGTCCCTTCACCAGGGCTTACTGGAACGACTGCTGCACCGGCAGACAGCGTCACAAGACAGACCATAAAGAATAATAAAAATCTTTTCATACCATTCTATTTTTTCAGGGTTAAACAATACTATCGTCCATTCATGGTTAACGAACTTTGTTGCAAAAGTAGTTTGCTTTTTTTCTTTTGTCTGCTATTTTTGCATGTTTTATAACATATTTCTTTACAGGCTACCTAATAGGTTATCTTGTAGTATGTTACATATCCTGTTTGTATAAAAAAGTCTTTCGAAACATTACGAAACCATATTATTTACCCTTTCGTCGGCTTTCGTAATCATTTGTTTGTATCTATCCCTTTTTTGCCTTATCTTTGCAAGCAGAGAAATCAACATTCCATACCCTATCAATCATTATGAGAGAACATATATTGGAGAAGTTTGCCATCTTGGATGGTGTGTACCATTTAGAGCCATTGCATGTAGGTATCATCAATGACAGTTATGTCGTTCGTGCAGAAGAAGGCAGGACGCCCTCATATTTTTTACAGAAAATCAACCATCATATCTTTGAGGATGTAGCCGGACTACAGCACAATATACAGAGAGTGACGGATCATATCCGTCAGAAGTTATTATCGTCAGGCGTAGCGGATGTGGACAGGCGTGTCTTGCGATTGGTTCCTACGTGTGACGGCAAGTTATACTATAAGTCTTTGCCCGAGTCGGATGGTACGAGTGATGTGGAGTATTGGCGTATGTATCTGTTGATATCCGATTCTCACAGTCAAGATAATGTAACGCCCTATTCAGCTGAATTGGCCGGTGAGGCTTTTGGTACTTTTCAGTGTCAGTTATCTGACCTGCCTGCTACCGAGTTGATAGAGTCCATACCTAACTTTCACAACATCGAGTTTCGTATAGAACAGTTGCACGAGGCAGTAGCGAATGACAAGGTGTGTCGTTTGTCTGCGACACGGGATCTATTATCTGCCTTGGTCAGTAGGGAGAAGGATATGTGTTTAGCGGAGGTGTTACATCGTGAGGGCAAGTTACCCAAGCGTATCAATCATTGTGACACAAAGGTAAACAACATGTTGTTTGATACGGATGGCAAGCCCTTGTGCATTGTGGATTTGGATACGGTGATGCCAGGGTATGTGTTGAGTGATTTTGGCGATTTTATGCGTTCTGCTGCCAATACGGGTGAAGAGGATGACAGGTGTTTGGACAATATCCATGTCAATATGGATATTTTTGCCTCATATTCCCGTGGTTATCTCCGTCGTGCTACTTTCCTGACCGATACGGAGCGTTCTCTACTACCTTTTGGTTGTCGTTTGCTCAGTTATATGCAGGCTGTCCGTTTCTATACAGATTACTTGAATGGTGACACTTATTATAAGACCTCTTATGCTGAGCACAACTTGGTTCGCAGTCGCGCCCAGTTACGTTTGTTAGAGGAGCAGGAGCGTGTCAGCCAGGAGATGGAGCATATACTGTCCGTCTTATAGTCGTTGTTTGTATTGCCGTTCTACCGATACTTCTCTTCTGTGATGTCGTTGAGCATAGACAGGTAACTCTCGTATCGGGATAACGCTATTGTGCCGTTGTTGACAGCGTCACGCACGGCGCAGTTTGGTTCGTCTATGTGCAAGCAATTGGAGTAGCGGCATTGGTGTCCAATGAGGAATATGTCGCGGAAGTAGTGGCTCACTACTTCGCGCTGCATGTCGAGTACTCCGAATCCTTTTATCCCAGGTGTGTCTATCACCCATGCATTGTCTTTCGTCTGTGGGTTCTGTGTGTTCAGTGGCAGCCGGTACATCTCCGAGAAAGTGGTGGTATGCATCCCTTTGTCGTGTGCTGTGGATATACGCCCCGTACGTGTCACCTGCTGCCCTAATATCGCATTCAGCAGTGTCGATTTCCCCACGCCTGAGTTACCGCTCAGCAGCGTCACACCTGTCCCCATCATCCCCAGCAACCGTCTATACTCTTCGCTCTGCGTATCCAATGCCGAGATAGCAAAGGTCTTGTATCCTATATGCTCATAAATGGTACGCAGTTGTGTCAGCAGTTGTTGTTCGTTATCGGACAGGATGTCTATCTTATTGAATACGACACATGCAGGCACGCTATATGCTTCGCATGTAGCGAGAAAGCGGTCTAAGAATATGGTAGAAGTCTTAGGGTGGTTGATCGTCACCATCAGTACAGCCATATCTATGTTTGCAGCAATGATATGTGATTGGTGGCTGAGGTTTGTGCTACGGCGTATGATGTAGTTTCGTCGGTCATAGATGTCTGTTATCCAGTATGTGGCGTCATCTCCTTTGGTTATTTCGACATAGTCTCCGACAGCGACCGGGTTGGTTGATCGGATACCACGTATCCGGAAATTGCCTTTGACATGGCAGTCAATGGTTGTACCGTCTTGGAGATAGACGTTGTAGGCTGTGCCTGTAGATTTGATGATAAGGCCTTTCATAGGGTAGTTATTTTGTCTGTCAGAAAGCTTCTGTGGCTGTGAGATAGAAACTATAGGCTTGTATGTTGTCCCATCTCGGGTCGATATTACTCCTTGCGAGGTCAAAACGTATATTGACTTTTGCCCTGTTGACAGACGCTCTCAGTCCTATGCCATAGGACACTTTGGGTATTGCCCAGTTCCACCGGTGCATATCGTACACATCTCCTACGCCGACAAAGAGTGTAGCACGAAAGATTGTCCATATAGGTATCCGTAGTTCTGTCTGCAGTGCAAGCATGATATCGTCTCGAAACATATTCTTGCTTATTCCTCTCAATGCGTCTTGTCCTCCGAGGCACGGGTACACAGGATACGGTATCTCTCCTGCTGAGAAAGCACATATAGCATGCAGTTGCCAAGCCCATATAAAGTCGTAGGGCATAGGCACGAATTGCCGTATATCCGTATCCCAGAGTGCCATACGTGTCGTGGATCCCAGTGTGGGTTCGTAGTAGGTAACCGATGTCTTGAACAACATTCCCCGTGTAGGATAATATATACGGTCCCGTGTATCATATTGTGCCACTACTCCGAGTCCCCATTGTATAGAGAAGGGGTAAGCCGTGAGGGTGTCTATCAGATCTGTGTTATGGTATTGGAAGTCGAACAGTGGTCCTATTGACCAGTTGTTGTTCACGTATATGCGTGTTTGGATGTTGGTATATCCACGTTTAAGTACGAAGGGTATGACCTGTCGTCTCATGCCAATGGCTGTATTTCCCTCATTGCCTGTCCCGTAGTATCCAGTATGTTTGTCACTGTATCCGCCTTTGTATTGTAATTGCCATGGTCTATCTCCTCCCAAAAAGAGTGTCCCTTGTGTGTTGATATACCATTGTTTTTTGATGGCGTATGCTCCATCCAATTGTAGTATAGATGTTTTGTCTTGGTCAGGCAGGCAGAAATATGTCTGTGTAGCCGCTCCAAACTCCCATGATGTCTCGGGCGTATAACCGATGATCGGTACGCCCATTGCCGGCAGATTGATGATGCTATCTATAGACAATGCGTAGGACAGTGTTGTCAGTCCTACGGCACATAGCAAGCCAATTGTCCGGTGAAAGCGTTGCAGATTCTTGACGGTATTAGACAGTCATGATATCTTTTTCTTTCTTGGCGTAGAGTTCATCTATTTGTTTGATGTACTTGTCGTGCAGTTTCTGCATTTCGTTCTCTGCATCTTTCTCTGCGTCTTCCGGCAGTCCCTCTTTGATTTGTTTTTTCAGTGTTTCGATTGCTTCTCTCCGTGCATTTCTCACACTCATCTTAGCGTTCTCTGCTTCGGATTTGCACTGTTTGGCAAGTTCCCGACGTCTTTCTTCAGTCAGAGGTGGCAGTATAAGTCGTATGCACTCGCCATTGTTGTTGGGTGCCAGTCCTATGTTAGAGTTGATAATGGCTCTCTCAATGACAGACAGCATTTTCTTCTCCCAGGGTTGGATCTGAATGGTTCGTGCATCGGGTGTGGTGACAGTAGCGACGTTGGTGAGTGGCGACATCTGTCCATAATAGTCCACCTTGACGGGGTCGAGGATACGTGTGCTCGCCTTTCCTGCGCGGATATGTGCGAGGGAGTCATCCAAGAAAAGGATAGCCGCTTGCATCAGCTCTTCGGCATCGGATTGGATTTGTTTTGGTTCAATCATACGTATGCGTGTTAGATGTTATAAGGTATTGTTTGGTTGTTTTTTATTTCTGCACCAGGGTGCCGATATTCTCGCCCTTGATGATACGTTGTAAATTGCCCACTGTATCCATATCGAAGACATAGACGGGCATATTGTTTTCGCGGCACATGGTGATTGCTGTCAGGTCCATGACATGCAGGTTGCGTGACAGCACTTCGTCATAAGTTATTTGGTCAAACTTGGTTGCAGTGGTGTCTTTCTCCGGGTCTGCCGTGTATATGCCATCTACCCGTGTCCCTTTCATCATGATATCGGCTTTCAGTTCCACGGCTCGCAGGACAGCGGCGGTATCGGTAGTGAAGAACGGGTTGCCCGTTCCTCCTGCGATGATGACCACGTTTCCTTTGTTGAGCAGCCTCAGTGCTTTATCGGGTGAGTACAGTTCGCCCACAGGCTCCATCCGGATACTTGTCAGTACTCGCACTTTCTGTCCGACATCTTCGAGTGCAGACGACAGTGCGAGTGAATTGATCACTGTGGCGAGCATACCCATCTGATCCCCTTTGACGCGGTCGAAACCTTTCTGAGCTCCTGATAGTCCACGGAATATATTGCCTCCTCCGATGACGATAGCGACTTGCAGTCCTTGTTGCGCTATGTGTCGTATCTGTTGTGCATAGTCAGACAGGCGTTGAGAATCGATGCCATATTGCTGTGCGCCCATAAGACTTTCGCCTGAGAGTTTGAGTAGTATTCGTTGGTACATATCGGTTATGGTTTACTGAATATGGCGCAAAGGTACGACTTTTCTACGGAATATACAAGTGGTGTGCAATTTTGTCTCATGTGAGTACAGACATAGAAAGAATAGGGCACGTATTATTGTTGTTCGTTGTCTTCTTGGTACCAAGACGCGTACAAAGCGTAGTTATGTGCTATCTTCCTGTTTATCTCATTCGTCTCGTCAGGGTCTGCCTTTTTGATGAATTTGGCAGGTACTCCTCCCCATATTTCGTATGCTCCGACTTTGGTGTTTTTGAGTACTAATGCTCCAGCGGCTACGATAGCACCCTCTCCGATTTCCACTCCATCGAGCAGTGTTGCTCCCATGCCGATGAGTGCGTAGTCATGGATATGTGCGCCATGGATAGTCACATTGTGTCCGACGGATACGTAGTCTCCAATCTCTATGGTTGACTTCTGATAGAGTGTATGAAGCACTGAACCATCTTGGATATTGACGTGGTTGCCAAGCCGTATGGAGTTGACATCTCCGCGTAGTACGGCGTTGAACCATATAGAGCAACCTTCTCCTATGACCGTATCGCCCACGATGGTGGCGTTAGGTGCCAGGAAGCAGTCTTTGCCTATTTGCGGTGTGTAACCGCGTACAGGAATGATGAGAGGCATAATAAATTTTAAACTATTTTCCGTCTGTTTATCCTCTGCTCAAGATCGGCTTATCCTCTGCTCAAGTGCCGCTCTTTTGATTGTGTCAAGAATGAGATCAAAAGCATAAAAAAGTACAAACTCTTTTACAGGGTATTGAACACAGGATGATAAGTCGTGATTTTGAGCATGAATTATGACTAACAGGATGTGTTTATCGTGCAGCGATGATGGTGCAGAAATCAGCCGCCTTGAGGCTGGCTCCTCCTATCAGTCCACCGTCCACATCCGGGTTGGCGAATAGTTCGGCAGCATTTTTCGCATTGCAGCTACCGCCATAGAGGATGGTGGTGTCGTCTGCGACTTGCTTACCATATTTATCTGCTACGAGTGAGCGTATGTATGCGTGCATCTCTTCCGCCTGTGCGGATGTAGCCGTTAGTCCTGTTCCGATAGCCCATACAGGTTCATACGCCAATGTTATCTTAGCGAAATCCTCTGCAGACAGGTTGAACACAGATCCTTCGAGTTGTGCTTTTACTACTTCGTTTTGTTTACCTGCTTCACGTTCCTCTTTAACCTCTCCGATGCAGAATATGGGTTTGAGGTTGTTGGCAAGTGCCAGCAGCACTTTCTCTTTGAGTGTGTCATAATCTTCGTGGTAGTATGCGCGTCGTTCGGAGTGTCCGAGTATGCAATATTTTGCACCGGTAGAAGCGACCATAGCCGCACTTACCTCTCCTGTGTACGCACCTTTCTCATGGTCGGCACAATTCTCTGCTGCGAGTTGTATGGGCGATCCCTTAAGTATTTCTGCCACTGTAGCGAGATGAATGAACGGTGTGCCAATAACGACAGCGCAGTTTGGATTGGTGATCTGTTGTTTGAGTTCCGTAGCGAGTGCTACACCTTCCTGCAGGTTCATGTTCATTTTCCAGTTACCTGCAACCATTTTTGTTCTCATACCTTATAAATCAAATTGTTTGTTTACACTGTTATACGTTTATGTGTTGTTGGAAAAGTCAGGTTCACGTGTGTCTTTACAACTTCTTATTCCGAAGGTTGTACTTGTCAATAATCGTGCCATTTTGCACTACTATCACTCCCGGGTTAGCACGTACTATGGTTTTGAGTGTGACCGGGTCGCATGTGCATATAGTTTCGGACAATGACGGGTGTTCCAAGGACAGTGCTATTATCTCTTCTGTTCCAGATCCTGTGAGAATATAGAATAGTTCGTCAGCAGAAACAGTTTGGTCATATAGTTCAACGACTTTGTCTATCTGGGTCTTATCCGCCTTATTCAGGTCATACATGATGACAAGCGTGACGGGTGTCTCACTCTCAAGGATGTCGTAGGTAATATCTTCATAGTCGGCATTCATTATCTCAAAGTCGTGGATAGGAGGTTCGTATCCTTTTTTTATCAGTCGTGAGTTTTGACTGACGAATACCCATGAACTATCTCCTTTTGGGTAATTGTCGAGTGTGAATACTTTCTCTTCTCCGTTTTTGGCATAGACAAATGTTATCTCATACTCGGACGGTTCTGCATCATCTGGTAACTCCATCATCTGCATGATATTATTCCCTACCTTGTATGGTCGGAAATCGATGAGAGGAAGGTGCGTATTGGTGTAAAGCATTAGTCCGGACACCAAGGTCAGTGCGAGCAAAGCAATAGCCATCTCAACAGGTGTGTGCCAGAAAGGACGCACGCTGCGTCGTAAGTATATCAGTACGACAGTTAGCGTTATCAGGATGACATTCTTGTAGAACGTCTGCCAGTTGGAGATGATGAACGCGTCTCCAAAGCAGCCACAATCGCTGACAGGATTGGTTATGGCGATATAGAGTGTCAGTGGAGTCATCACTACATAGAAAACCAATGTTATCCATGTCGTCCACTGTGTGCGCACGTTGCACAGCAAGCATACGCCGAGTACAAACTCGAATGCGATGAGGCAAACGGCAGCCGCCTCTGTCAGTGGCATAAGGTCGGTAAAGAAACCACCGAATGCTTTGAGGTAGTCTTCTATCTTGTACGTGGTGCCTAACGGGTCAATGGCTTTGACTGTCCCGGAAAAGATGAACACGAGTCCGAGCAGTGTACGGACAACGGCAGCGATGGGTGTCTTACTGTTTTTCATTATATAGTTGTTTGATCAGGTAAAACACTGCGTAGTTAAGCATATCGAAGTAGTTTCCATCCGCACCTTCTGATACGAGTGTTTGGTTATCATTGGCTGTGATGGCTTTGTTGCGGTTGATTTTTGTCAGTATGATGTCCGTGAGGCTTGCTTGGAACATGTCTCTCCATGCCTCTCCATAATCGTGGTTCTTACGCATCATGAGTTTCTTGGCCTCTTGTATATACCGGTCGTATAGTTCGGTAGCCCGTTCGGCAGTCATATCCACGGAGTCGGCGTATCCTTCGCGCAGTTGTATAAGTCCGATGATGCTATAGTTGACGATAGCCATCATCTCTTCTTCGATCGTTTCTCCGACGAGATTAACTCCTGTCATTTCTATCTCGCGTACTCGTTTGGCTTTGATGAACAGTTGGTCGTTGACGGTCTGCGGGCGCATGATACGCCAACTTGGTCCGTAGTCCTTCATCTTCAGGACGAATATCTGACGGCATTTTGCCACCACATCATCGTATTGCACAGAGGTATTCATAGGTGATTATTATTATCTCATCGCAGCGATGCACTCGTCTGCACTAAGCAGTTTCTGCCCGCCTGTCTGCATATTTTTGAGCATTACCTTGCCTGCAGCCATCTCGTCGCCACCAACGATAGCGACGAAAGGTATCTTTTTAGCATCAGCATAGCCTATTTGTTTCTTCATCTTAGCAGGTTCAGGGTACACCTCAACACGCACACCTGCGGCACGAAGTGTCTTTGCCCATTGCATGGCATAACGTAGTTCGGACTCGCCAAAAGTGACAAACAGCAGTTGTGTGGTCTGCAACATATCCTTCGGGTAAAGATCTAGTTCCGTTAGTACATCATAGATACGGTCTGCACCGAATGATATGCCTACTCCACTGACATCCGTCAAACCGAATATACCCGTCAGGTTGTCGTAACGGCCGCCGCCTGTGATGCTCCCCATCTGTACGTCCAATGCCTTTACTTCGAAAATAGCACCTGTATAGTAGTTCAGTCCACGCGCTAAACAAAGATCCAAGACTACCTCCATGTTTTCTCTCTGTTGGTCTTCTCTCGTCCCTTCCTGCTCCTCATACATATCCAAGACAGTCCGCAGTTCCTCTATTCCTTTCATTCCTATCTCCGAAGAGGAAAGGACGCCTTCCAATTGCTCCAACTTCTCCTTATTGTTTCCATTGAGGTTAAGAATGGGTTGAAGTGCTGCTATCGCCTGGATTGACAGTCCTCGTTCTGACAACTCTTCGTTCACTTTGTCCACTCCTATCTTGTCCAGTTTGTCTATAGCGATAGTGATGTCTATCATCTTATCTGGTTCTCCTATCACTTCGGCTATCCCTGATAGTACCTTTCGGTTATTGATATGCAACGCTACCCGTACGCCTAAACTACGATAAACCTGCTTAACTATCTGCATCAACTCCACTTCACTGACCAAAGATGTGGTTCCTATCACATCTACATCGCATTGGTAGAATTCTCTGTACCGTCCTTTCTGTGGGCGGTCAGCACGCCATACCGGCTGTATCTGATAACGGCGGAAAGGGAACTGCAGTTGTTCTCTATGTTGTACCACATACCTCGCAAAGGGAACTGTCAGGTCATACCTTAGTCCTTTTTCAGGTGCCTCATTTATTTTCTCACCGGAGTTCTGTATTCGGAAAAGCAGTTTGTCGCCTTCCTCACCATATTTACCCATCAGTGTAGATATATTCTCCATCGCCGGAGTCTCTATCTGTTGGAATCCATATAGTCGGAATACGTTTTTTATGGTGTCAAATATATAGTTACGACGCGCCATCTCAATTTCTCCAAAGTCGCGCGTTCCCTTGGGGATAGTAGGTTTTTGTACCATGTGATGATTATAACCAATTTACTTGTTACATCTCCTCTATATGCCGTCAGCCAGTTTGTGAAGGCTATCGTAGTGAGGAGTAGTGAATGCTATTTATCGAACAATGCGGAGTATATGAGATTGGTAGCACCTCGTTCTGATTGCACATAGTCGGCAGCCTTGCGTCCCATCTCCGTTTGCCTTATGAATGCTTCGTCTAATGCCGCTACCAATTCGTCATAGTTGCGCACTGTCCGTGCTGCTCCTGCCGTTAATAGTCCCCCGGCTTCCCGGAACTTCTTCCATTTCTTGCCAAACACTACGGGCATGCCATATACTGCAGCCTCAAGCGTATTGTGGATACCTTCGCCAAATCCGCCTCCGATATATGCCACTTGTCCGTATCGATATATAGACGATAGTACCCCTATTGTATCCACCAATAATACGGAACAGTGATGTACATTTGTGCATGTAGCCTCCGAGTAACGTACGTATCGTCCTTCAAAGTACTGAAATATCCGGTGCAGATGTTCTTCTCCCACCTCATGCGGCACGAGCACAAGACGTGTGTTGGGGCGTTCTGCTATATACTGCGACAATAGTTGTTCATCTATCGGCCACGTGCTACCTGCCACCAGTACTCGTTCCGTTCCTTCTACAAAAGCCTGCACCAAGGGCAGGTCTTTGGCATGAGTCATCACCTCTTCCACCCTATCAAAACGGGTATCTCCCGCCACCTCTACCTGTTGAATAGCATGAGAGATGAGCAGTTGTTTAGATGCTTCATCTTGTACGAAGATATGTGTAAAGCACGTCAACAACTTCAAATACCTCTTGCCCCATGGTAAGAAAAAGAGTTGTCCAGGACGGAAGATGGCGGATATCAAGTAAGTGGGGATGTGATGTCGTTGGAGAGCGTTCAGGTATGCCGGCCAAAACTCGTATTTGACGAATATAGCGAGTTCCACATGTACGGATTGCAGAAAGTGTTCCGCATTATGCTCTGTGGCGAAAGGGAGATAGACTACTTTATTCACGCATGGATAATCCTTGCGCAGTTCATATCCTGAAGGGGAGAAAAAGGTCAGTAGTATCTTCTTTTCGGGTTTCTCTTTCTTTAGGCGTTCTATGATAGGACGAGCCTGTTCAAACTCGCCAACGGATGCAGCATGAAACCACACCACAGATATACCCTGCAGTGGCTTCAAATCAACAAACGTACAGCGTTGCCCTGTTACCAATTTCTTTGCTTTTTCATGTCCCAACAAGGCCGCCAAACGTACTAAAAAAAAGTACAAACGCATACGACGAAGTGATATAAACACCCTGCAAAATTACTCAGAATAATTGGATTGACCAAATATATTTCCTAATTTTGCAGTCGCAATGGAAAATGTCGTTATACTTGCAATTGAGTCCAGTTGCGATGACACCTCTGCGGCAGTCATACGTGATGGAGTTTTACTCAGTAATGTCACTGCTTCGCAGCGAGTACATGAAGAGTTCGGAGGTGTTGTCCCCGAGTTAGCGAGTCGTGCTCATCAGTTGAACATCGTCCCTGTAGTAGATGCTGCACTGCGTCGTGCAGGTGTTAGTAACCATGATTTGAGTGCCATAGCTTTTACTCGAGGTCCAGGACTGTTAGGCAGTCTGTTGGTAGGCACCAGTTTTGCAAAAGGTTTAGCACTGTCGCTACACATACCGCTGATAGAGGTTAATCACCTGCAAGGTCATGTGTTAGCGCACTTTGTAGAGCCTTCAACAGAACTCAAAGCCGCTATACCGAGTATGGCGGATATTCAGATCAAGCATCCTACCTTCCCTTTTTTGTGTTTATTGGTCAGTGGAGGAAATAGTCAGATCGTGTTAGTGAAAGCATATAACCATATGGAGATCATAGGTCAGACTATAGATGATGCTGCAGGTGAGGCGTTTGATAAGTGTGCAAAGGTGATAGGGCTCCCCTACCCTGGTGGTCCATGGATAGATAAACTAAGCAAAGAGGGCAATCCACAAGCCTTTCAGTTCTCGAAGCCACACATTCCAGGCTACGACTACTCTTTCTCCGGTCTGAAGACTTCTTTCCTCTATTTCTTACGAGATGCGTTGCATGACAACCCCGAGTTTATAGAACAACATAAGACAGACCTGTGTGCATCGTTGCAGGCGACAGTCATAGATATTCTAATGAGCAAACTGAAACGTGCAGCATTGGATCTTAACATACGTCAAGTAGCAGTAGCAGGAGGTGTGAGTGCGAATAGTGCTTTGAGACAGGCTCTTGTGGATTACGGCAAGCGTTATCATTGGGATGTGTTTATCCCTCCATTTTCGTTCACAACCGACAATGCAGCCATGATATGTCAGGCAGGTTATTTCAAGTATCTCGATAAGGATTTCTGTCCTATAGACGCAGTCCCTTATGCCAAGACAACGATTTGACATACGGGATTATAAAGGTATATTGCTGTTTGTCGTGACGTTGCTCGCTGCAAACCTGTTATGGAAATCTACTATCATCGGTGATGACTGTGGAGAGTGTGTCAAGTGGTTCAATTGGGACATCACGGCACCCTTTACTCTCCTATCGTCACATATAGCACGTGTAGTGTATTGGCTTGTCCACTTGATGCGGGATAATGCTGTGTTGAACGGGACTTGCATTACCTATACGGATACTCAAACGGGGATATGTATCGTGTGGAGTTGTACGGCACTGAAGCAGTCTTTTATCTGGGTATGCATCATGATAACCGCTATCGGTCCATGGATGAAGAAACTGTGGTTTATCCCCTTGGGGCTTATTTGCACATACCTATTCAATATACTTCGCATATTGTTCATTGCATTAGCTATGGAGCATCACCCCGATTCGTTTGAGTTATTGCATGTGTATGTATTCAAGTATCTGTTTTATGGCATGCAGTTTGTATTGTGGTTATGGTGGGAACATGGGATTGCAAAGAAACATGTTACCCCAACGGATAATCAAGACAAGAGAATATCAGATAATTAACCTTATAAGTTTAATCCTAAGATAAAAACAACATGGAATTACCATTTGCTGAATCGTGGAAGATTAAGATGGTGGAACCCATCCGCAAGTCCACACGCGCTGAACGCGAACAATGGCTGAAAGAGGCCAAGAACAACATCTTCATGCTCCGCAGCGAGCAGGTTTACATCGATCTGAACACCGACTCCGGTACAGGGGCTATGTCCGACCGTCAGTGGGCGGCACTGATGCTGGGCGACGAGAGTTACTCAGGCAGCCGTTCGTTCTTCGAGTTCAAAGATGTCGTTACTCGCCTGACGGGTTTCAACTATGTCATCCCCACTCATCAGGGACGTGCTGCAGAAAACGTGCTGTTCTCGTACCTGGTCAAACCGGGGCAGATAGTGCCAGGCAACGCTCATTTCGATACCACCAAAGGACATATCGAGTCACGCAAGGCGTTTGCGATAGACGTGACGGTGGATGAGGCGAAAGATACGCAGAAAGAAGCACCGTTCAAAGGCAATGTCAGTCTAGAGAAACTGGAGAAAGTGCTGAAAGAGCACCCTGGTAACGTGCCGTTCTTCGTGCTGACTGTCACCAACAACACCGTCGGCGGGCAACCCGTGTCGATGCAGAATATCCGCGAGACGGCTGCACTATGCCATAAGTACGGTGTGCCGATAAACATGGACTCCGCACGTTTCGCCGAGAACGCCTACTTCATCAAGACGCGCGAACAGGGTTACGCTGACAAGACAATCAAAGAGATAGCACGTGAGATGTTCTCGTATGTGGACAGTATGACGATGTCAGCCAAGAAAGACGGTCTGGTGAATATGGGAGGCTTCATCGCTACGAACAAAGAGGACTGGTACGAAGGCTGCAAGCAGTTCTGCATACCTTTCGAGGGCTTCATCACCTACGGTGGTATGAACGGACGCGACATGGCAGCACTGGCTGTAGGTCTGGAGGAGAACACCGAGTTCGATATGCTGGAGACACGTATCCATCAGGTGCAGTATCTGGCAAAGAAATTGGACGAGTATGGTATCCCATACCAGCGCCCTGCTGGCGGACACGCTATCTTCGTGGATGCCGACCGCGTGCTGACGCATGTGCCGAAAGAGGAGTTCCCCGCACAGACACTGACTTGCGAACTGTATCTGGAGGCGGGTATCCGCGCCTGCGAGATAGGTTATATCCTTGCTGACCGTGACCCCGTGACACGCGAGAACCGTTTCAACGGACTGGACTTCGTGCGCCTGTGCATCCCGCGCCGCGTCTATACCGACAACCATATGGACGTCATCGCAGCAGCACTGAAGAACGTCTATGACCGACGCGAGACCATCACACGAGGACTCAAAATCACCAAAGAGACAGCACTGATGCGACACTTCACCATCGAACTCGAACGTCTATAGTTGGAATGTAGTAATAAAGCAGAGTGCTGCGTTGGCGGCACTCTGCTTTTATTCTCCATACCATCAGGAAACGAGTCGCAGCAGTCTATGCCTGATTGCCCTTTCTGTCTTCGTTAATGAGTCTCAGCAACGCAGGCACAGCATCGGATTGTGGGATATTCTTAAGCACACACTCTTTGCCTCGATAGAGACTGATACGTTCACGTCCTGCACCGACATACCCATAATCGGCATCCGCCATCTCACCGGGACCGTTCACTATACAACCCATCACACCTATCTTAAGACCTTGTATAGGCTCTCCCGTACATGGGTCTCTCAACTCACTCACAGCTGCCTTCACTTCTGTTATCGTCCTCTCAAGGTCAAAAAGCGTACGACCACAACCCGGACAAGAGATATATTCCGTTTTGTATATGCGCACGCGGGCCGCCTGTAGGATATCTTTGCTTAACAGCTCCAACTGCTCCTGAGAGAAATTAGGGTTATGCAATACCAACTCCGTGCAATCGTAATCCCATAACAACCGCCCACACTCCGCAGCAGCATGCAACTGAAACAACGCCCAATCAGTATCCGCATTGGAGTAATACACTACACCATCCTCCACAGCCGTCTGGGTGCTCTCTGCATATCGGATACTCACTGACTCCGCGAAATAGTCAACTAACGCACGAGCCACAGGTATCTCCTTCTCAGGAGACTCACTCAAACTGACACGCACTGTATCGCCTATACCATCGACCAACAACGCACCTATGCCTACAGCCGACTTGATACGTCCGTCTTCCCCCTCTCCTGCCTCCGTCACACCTAAATGCAACGGATACCTCATACCCTCTCTATCCATCATCTGTACCAATAGACGCACCGTCGCTACCATGATACGGGTATTACTCGCTTTGACAGAGATGACTATGTCACCGAAATCCTCACTCACCGCTATGCGCAAAAACTCCATCACACTCTCGACCATACCGGCGGGCGTATCGCCATAACGGGACATTATACGGTCACTCAAACTACCATGATTGACACCAAGACGAATGGCTGTATGGCATTGCCTGCATATGTCTATCAGGTGCGTGAAGCGTTCACGCAGATGTTGCAACTCATTATCATACGCACTGTCCGTGTAGTCTATGTGTTGGAACTTACGTGCAGGGTCCACATAGTTGCCCGGATTGATTCGCACTTTCTCTACCACCCGAGCGGCTGCGTCAGCCACATCGGCTTGGAAATGCACATCAGCAACCAAAACGGGTGCTTGCCGAGTACGTGACAGGATATCGTGTATCTGCCGCAAGGACTCCACCTCGCGCAGTCCCTGCGTAGTGAAACGTACCAATTCGGCCCCGGCTGCAAAACAACGCCGTGCCTGACTGACAGAAGCCTCTATGTCATTGGTAGAAGTGTTGGCCATCGTCTGTATGCGGATGGGATAGTCGCTACCTATAGACAGTTGACCCACTCGGGTCTGTGTTGTCCTGCGACGTGTATAAGAACGAGGTATATTCATTATTCTTCGAAAAAAACACTCTTCTATTTGCATGGTTCAAAGAAAAGCAGTACCTTTGCAGCCGCTTTGGAAAAAAGCGTTGAATCAGTAGCTCAGCAGGTAGAGCACATCCCTTTTAAGGATGGGGTCCTGGGTTCGAGCCCCAGCTGGTTCACAGAGAGGAGAGTACAACTCTCCTTTTTGTTTGCTGCCCGCTTGAGTCAGGGGAAAAGACTACTGACCTCTAACGCATACGTATACTGCTTTCAACCACACACTGCTTTCAAAGCGCAAAGGTACAAAAACAGAAACACCTGTACAAACAAACATGAGAGATTGCATATATAATTCCCAACCTCTCAGCCACAGCAGCACATGTGCTGATCTTGAGCAGAACATAAACCGAAACAAAACACCCCAAAATCAACCCCCCAACACTCAACTATCAACCATAACATTTGCGCACCTGCAAATCTTTTACTACCTTTGCAGCCTATGAGAAGAGAACGCTTTCTACTATACCCTCTCCACTGGGTCAGTGCGCTGCTTGTATTGCTCATGGTGTCTTGTGAGCCCGACACCACGTGCTACAAGGATATGGAAACCTATATGGTGGTGACATTGCGTGGTTACTCAATAGGGGCGGACAACGTGCGCACCACCTACACCGCATGGGACAGCATACAAGTGAAAGGTATAGGTGTGGATACGATACTGTATAGCCCAAGCAAGATAGAGGAACTCGCTCTCGAGTTATGCCCGGACACCACTATTACCGCCTACCTGATGAACTACCATGGTAGTATCGATACACTATGGATAACCCACACACCTGGACTACAATTCGTCAGCCTGGCTTGTGGATGCTATGTTAATCATACCATAACGGGGGCACGCAGTAGTGACGCACGAGTAGATAGTGTGGTGATTATCAACGCATCGGTAGAGACAGTAGCACAAGAGAACATACGCATATACATACATGAATAGACTCAAAACAACCATATTATTCGCCCTGTGCTGCTTCGCAATAACAACCTATGCACGCGAGTATGCCGATACTGCCATATACCAAGGGATGAGTCTTAAGATAGACCTGGCAACACCTGTCATCGAGGTGGCACGATCGAGCGGCAAGATACAGAGTTATGAGGGGGCAATGAACGTACGCCTCGCCAAACGCTGGTATCCCACTCTCGAATTCGGATACGCTCTCGCCGACTGTCATGCAGATGCAGGACTGTATAACGGACAAGGCGGATTCGGACGACTCGGACTGGATATCAGTGCACTCAAGAAAGGAGTCTCCGAGAACTGCCTGATGATTGGACTACGTGTCGGCACCTCCTACCAGAACTACCGACTCACCCATGTCCTCCTGCAAAATAAATACTGGGGAAACGCACGCATCGACTACCTAAACCAGACACACTGGGACGCATGGGGCGAAATAGTAGCAGGATGCCAAGTGCAGGTCTATAAGGGCTTCCAAATGGGATGGTATGCCCGAATGAAGGTACTCTTCACACGCACAGACAAGAACGGCGGACCGCTGCCGTACTACATGCCCGGCTACGGATTCCGCAACGACACCAACTGGGGACTAAACTACTATATCGCCTATAAGTTCTGAGTATAGACCGTTGCCCCTATCAAACCATGCTCTTCTACCTTACCTCGCTCCCTAAGATATCAAACACTTGATTGCCACGAAGGATATATACCCTACCTTCACGCACCACCTTACGCACTTGCTCTGATACAACCGTATTGTTCTCAACAGCCGTAGTCGGGTCGGCAGGAGCATTATTCACATCCATCACCAAACGCACAGACATCTCAAGATATCCTAATGTTGCATTAATAATATATATACTTGTTGAGGAGAACCGGACATTATCTGCCTTATCATCCGACAAGTCCGCATCTTGCAACCAATAATAACCTTCAATACCTAATCTATCTACTATTTCTCCAGCGTAATATGAATAGAATTCAGCATATCCTGCACAAGGAAGAAATACGACACCTTTCTCCTCTAACTGAGCAAAGACAGTAGTGCTATAGACATTATCCTTGTACTCTTCTTTGGTAAAACTTCTCTTATTCGCTACTTCTTGCACGGTAATACCGGTTGGGGCAGTAAAGTCCGAGGGGAGTAGCATCAGTCCTAATAAAGTGTCGGTGGTGCTGATAGCCACTCTACCCATAGTGCAGCGGTTGTTCTGCACAAGATAACTAAACTCTTCTTGGGTTAGTGTGCTCCATGTGTTGGCAGCATACCCCATGATGGTGTTGCTTCCCCAGTCCACAAAGTTACCACTGAAGTCACTCGCCGAGTGCGAACCGCTTGTGCCGTACTTGCTGTTGACATTGTCGGTGCTATAGCCGAAAACATCAATCGTATCGGCTAAGGTGCCATACCACACTGCCGTAACATTGGCTTTTCCTAAAATTTCGTACTGACGCTCGGCAAAACTCCAAACGAGGGTGCCGCTTTTTACGCCGGAGCAACGCAGGTTGCCTTGCGAGAAATAAACTTGTTTGTCTGACGAAACAGCAAACTTACCATTGATAGCACCCTTTGGGGCCGCTGCCTGAGCAGCAATAGCAGTACTTAAGACGACTGCTAACGAAAGTATATTCTTTTTCATATTCAATGATTTTATCAATACATTCAGACACCTCTATCCACAACAACACAGGCAGATATGTCCATATCCGCCACATAAATATCAGTATATGTGTTTATTATAGTTGTGAGGGGGGGGGGGGGGGGGGGAGAAAAAAAAAAAAACAAACAAAAGAAAG
>CAVEZM010000002.1:115219-142801 GCA_963620225.1 Acidaminococcaceae bacterium
GGAGGGGGGGGGGGGGGTGAGGGGGGGGGGAGAGAATGAAGTACACGCACGCAAGACAGGTGTACACTAACGGGCGTACACACGAACAATATAACCGACATCACGGATGATACAACTATTTGCGTCACACTGTACATAACTCAACAATCTGCCACAAAGGTACAACTATTTCATGAATACCACAAACGGAACGGATGTTTTTTTGCTTCACATCTGCAAAAGATGTTTAACTTTACCGATATGTTTTGTGTCATCCATAAAAAAAGTGTACCTTTGTAGCGATAACAGAAGAGATACTACGGAGTAGTGGCAATAATACATAAATGACCAATATAGCAGTCATATTAGCAGGCGGAATAGGAACCCGCATAGGAGGCGGACTGCCCAAACAGTTGTTGCCGTTGGCTGACGGGCGGAGCATGCTCGAACACTCTGTCGACGCCTTCGAAAGCGCACCACACATCCACCGAATAGGTATCGTGATGCACAAGGACTACATTGAGCAAGCCCAAGAGATGGTTCGCCGCAACGCATGGCAGAAAGTAGCGTGGGTGATCGCCGGCGGCAGCGAGCGCTGGGAATCAAGCCTCAACGCGATACGTCACATACAGAGAAACGTTACTGACAAAATAGACAGTGAGAACATAAACATCCTGCTTCATGACGCCGCGCGCCCATTCGTCAGCCAACAGATTATCCAAGATGTCTGCGCCGCCCTTGAGCAGCACGAAGCAGTTACCGTCGCCATCCCCGCCACCGACACGATGTACAGGGTTTCGCCACAAGGGAAGGACGCAACGAGCGAACGAACCGTAAAGGACATACCACCCCGCTCCACCCTGTTCTGCGCCCAGACCCCGCAAGCCTTCCGTCTCTCCACCATCGCCGAGGCCTACCGCCTTGCCCTGCAAGACACCAAAGCACAAGCCTCCGCCCTCTCCGGAAGCCCGCACCTCACCGCCACCGACGACTGCAGTATCCTCCACCAATACCTGCCCCACATTCCCATCCATATCGTCCTCGGCTCCCCCACCAACCGCAAACTAACCTACAAAGAAGACTTATAATTTCTATTTCTTCGCATTTGGTACTACACAGAAAAAAGACTACCTTTTCGGTAAAATTACGAACAGATAATGTAAAGTCATTACATTTACTATTCCAAGAATTACGGTTCGAATGCAAATATCAGCAAGACATACAGACAAACGGTCCCTATTATTGGAGCAATTAGGAGCAGTACCGTTTACGACCTCTGTATTATCTTCGCTATTGGGAGAATTTGACCAACGGAACCACAAAATCAGCCGTATGGAACAGGCGGGCGATATTATCCGCCTCAAGCGTGGTATGTATGTGGTTTCGCCCCTCATTAGCCATCAAACACTCTCTACAGAACTGATAGCCAACCACCTGTATGCGCCCTCTTATCTGTCGTGCCTCACAGCATTGCGCTACTACGGGCTAACCCCCGAACAAGTATGTCGGATACAGTCAATGACTATAAAACACACGAAGACTTTCCACACATCGCTTGGCGAGTTCTCCTACACCAATACGAATCGGGAAGCCTTTTCTGTGGGGGTCACCAGCATAACCGAAAACGGTTACTCGTTCCTCATCGCCACGCCGGAGAAAGCACTCTGCGACCTCATCGCCACATCCCCGCAAGTAACACTGCGCTACACCACCGAAGCACGACGCTACTTGGAAGAGGACATCCGATTCGATATGGACGCGTTCGCCGAGATGGACAAAGCAATATTCCGTGAGTATATAGCCGTCGGCAAAAAAACATCCTCCATACAAACACTCCTCAAACTGTTGGAACAATGAACGCTGTCTATCAAAATATGCTTTCCGCTTACGACCTCACAACGCACGAACAGCAGCGCAACGCCGTAGTTGAAACCAACCAGCAGATTGCACTCGCAGGGCTATACCACGGCGGATTTTTCGAGCAAGCAGCATTCTACGGCGGCACTTGTCTGCGTATCTTTCATGGGTTGCAGCGTTTCAGTGAGGATATGGATTTCTCTCTCTTGGCACCTGACGAGCATTTCGATTTCACACAGTATTTTCAGCCTGTCATCGACGAGTTTGCCATAGTGGGGCGTCAAGTGGAGATACACAAGAAAGAGAAACGCAACTTTGGCAAAGTAGAATCAGCATTCCTCAAAGACAACACCGATGTGTACGACCTCTCTTTCCAAACAGAAAAGAGCATACGGATAAAGATAGAGGTGGATACTTATCCGCCACTCGGGTTCCAGACCGAGCAGAAATTGCTATTGCAACCCGTATCGTTCATGACACGATGCTTCACGCTGCCCGACCTGTTTGCCGGAAAAATGCATGCACTTGTGTTCCGTACGTGGAAGAACAGGGTCAAGGGACGCGATTGGTACGACTTTGAATTCTATGTGCGGCATAATGTACCGCTGCACTACGCGCACTTGCAAGCACGCATGCAACAGTTTAACGGGCTTGCTATTGACCGGCAGCAGTTCTTACAACTGCTCCGTGAGCGAATAACAACGGCAGACATACATCAAGTGAAAGCAGATGTACTGCCCTTCCTTCGCAATCCGCACGAGTTAGGGATATGGTCCACAGACTATTTCTTGCAATTAACCGACCTCATACAGTGGACATAGCCACATCACATAACCTTAAGAAAAAGAAAGAGTATAACATCCTTAGACGCAAGCGATTGGATAATGGAACAACTAACAAACAACAAAATAATCTCCAACAATATGAACAATAAAAACTTTTGCATGAGTTCATATCTTGCTTTTCGATATATAGAGCGAGACGACATGGATTTTTACGAGGGACTGCAACATCAAACTATTCCGCAACCATCGGATGATAGATTAACCTATGTCCGCACGGCATCAGACATCGATGCTGCCATCCAAAAGGTCTTCGATTCTCTCAAAGGCGAGAAATTAGGAATCTGTTTGTCTGGAGGTATGGACTCCGCCATTTTAGCGTCTTATATGCGTGGGTGTGATGCATATACTTTCCGGTTTTTAGGAGGGGGATTCCAAAAAGAAGAATTGGCAAGAGCCGAATACTATGCAAACTACTACGGATTGACATTGCATTATGTGGACATTGATTGGAATACGGTAGAGCAATATCTCACCGTTGTCATGCGGGCAAAAAACGCACCGGTACATTCCATTGAACCGCAACTCTATCAGGCTGCCCTTCAAGCAAAAGCAGACGGTATCACACGCCTGATTGTTGGCGAAAGCAGCGACCTGCTCTTTGGAGGTATGGATCAACTCCTTTCACAAGATTGGACCTTGGATGCTTTCCAAAAACGCTACACATTCTTGGACCCAACACTCGTTTTGAATGAGCCTGTAGATATGTCTTATCTATATGAACGCTACCGACAAGGAGAGAAAATAGACTTTCTACATTTCATGGACGATGTGTTCAGTATTGAGTCTTCTAGTTCGTACTATAATGCCTTTGGTGCAGCCAATATGCCATATACCGACCCGTATGCACTATTGCGGATGGCAGAACCATTGGACTTGTATCGTGTTCGTCACAGTGAACCCAAGTACCTCATTCGCGAACTGATGCACCAAAAATACCCAGACATCCCTGTTCCTAACAAGGTGCCGATGCCGCGTCCCGTGGATATATATTTCAAAGATTGGCAAGGACCTACCCGCCACGAGTTCAAGCCGAACTTGAATATGTCGCAATTTACCGGCAATCAGAAGTGGCAAATGTACTGCTTGGAGCAATTCCTCAACCTCTACGAACCCGAAGATAACAGAATTATTGGCTACACAACGGGGGTATACGACCTGTTCCACATCGGACATCTCAACCTGCTACGCAAAGCCAAAACGCAATGCGACTACCTGATTGTCGGCGTTTCAACAGATGACCTGGTTGAGTACAAAGGTAAGCGGTCTGTTATCCCATTTGACGAGCGCAAACAGATAGTAGGTGCCATTCGTTATGTAGACGAGGTGGTAACACAAGAGAGTATGGATAAAATGGCAGCATGGAGAAAGTATCATTTTAATGTGATGTTTGTGGGTGATGACTGGAAAGGTACTGACAAGTGGAACAAGATAGAAGCAGAGTTGGAAAAAGTAGGAGTAAAAGTAGTCTATTTCCCTTACACCAAAGGCACATCCAGCACCCTAATTAACGAGACACTTATTCGCCTCCGTAGTGAAATAGAAAAGTGAAAATGGAAGATCTGTCAAAATATAACCCGGAGGGTTCTACCTTGCGTAAGGCACAGTTAAGGATGCTTGAAATCCTGAAAGTAGTAGATACTATCTGCCAAAAACATCACATCGAGTATGTCTTGGACGGAGGCTCATTATTAGGAGCTGTTCGTCACAAGGGATTCATCCCGTGGGATGACGATCTCGACATCACCGTTATGCGCAAAGACCTTAAACGCCTCCGCAAGATCCTTCCTAAAGAGTTGCCATCATATCTGATTTATCAAGACTATACCACAGACCCTGATTACCCCATCTTAGTGGCCAAAGTAAGAGATAAACGCTCTTACTTTTACGAGGATGAGTGGACAGACCATTTGAAAGAAAAAGGTATATTCATTGATATCATCCCAATGGAAGAGATACCAAACATGCCATGGAAAAAGAAATTAGACTACTGGTATGGGCATTGTTTGCGTGGTGTACACAATTATGCAGGTACTAAAGATAAGATATTATCTATCTCTGTATTACCATTTGTTTGGCTGCTGGTAATGTCGACACGATTAGTAAACTTCTTTCTCCGTACAGACCAGGTTGCGCATGTCTATGGCTGGAGAGCATACAATAGTTTCTCAAAGAAAGACCTATATCCCATCAAGCGTATGCAATTCGAAGATATGCAAGTCTGTGTACCCAACAATCCGGATGCTGTATTAACCAGATTATTTGGCGACTACATGCAGATACCGCCTGAAGAGAAACGAGAGACACACACCAAGAGAATTGAGTTTTATGACTGATCCAAAGGTAAGCGTATTGGTTCCCGTCTACGGAGTGGAACAATACATCGAGCGGTGCGCTGTAAGTCTGTTCGAACAGGGTTACGATAACATCGAGTATATATTCGTCAATGATGCCACAAAAGATAATTCAGTCACCGTACTTGAGAGGGTTATCGCTCGTTATCCTAATCGGCAGTCTGCAGTTAAAATTATTCACCATCCTGTAAATAAAGGTCTGTCTGCTGCACGCAACACGGCTGTCAATGCGTGTTCGGGTGCTTATCTGATTCACGTCGATTCCGACGATTACATAGCACCTGATGCCATTGAACATCTTGCATCATGCGCCACAAACAAGAAGGCAGATATTGTTCTTTTCGATACAAATATACTTACTCCTAAGGGCATCATAACAAAACAAATAAACTATTCCGACAAGGTTACATACATCAAACGACTCTTACAACATACGGAGCAATGTGCTCATTGGAACAAGTTCTATCGGGGTGATTTCTATCGGCTGTCAGGTATCCAATCCTGTGAAGATATTCGTCTTGCGGAAGATTATGCTGTTACACCCCGTTTAGTTCACAACGCACAGAATATATCCGTTCTACACGAACCACTGTATTTCTACGAAACCTGTAATCAGTCCTCTTATATTCATAATCTTACTCGTGCTGCAATAGAAAGTCATTATCGAGCCGATAAGGTGTTAGTAGATTGGTTTCATAATGTTCCGGACGCATATCTGTACAAGGATGTGGTGGATGTACTGCCCATTCGTAGTATGGTATCGCTTATCAAAAATACAGACCTGCCCACATGGCAAGAGATTACAGATGTGTATCGTGAATATCTCTCCCTGTCGGGATGTCAAATGACTATGGTAAATCGTATTATCTACTACTTGGTACAGAGACGGCAGTGGACTGTCCTCCAATGCTTCATGCGTTTGTACCATATCTTCATGCACGACAGATAATGATACGGGTGTCTTTACAAAGTAGCACTGCCAGGCAACTATGTGTTTGAATAGGAAATAACGTGGTACAGTCATAAAAAAAAAGAATAAGTAAGTGGACAACACATCTGCAACTAACAAAGCGGAAAAGAAATACCAACCATTGCAGAAGCCGACTATAGATACAAAGCGAGAGAGTTGGGTTGACTGGTCTAAGGCTCTGCTAATATGGCTAATGGTGCTGGGACACGCAGGTATTAGTGATATGCCGCAAAGGATCATATACTCCTTTCATATGCCTGCGTTCTTTATGATTTCGGGATACCTGTATAAGCCACATGGATGGCGAAAAACATTGAAGAGTTTCGGTGTCCCTGTGTTGCTGTTCTCTTTAATCAATCTATGCTACGTTATTCTCAAGATGAATTATATGGGCAATACTATTGATGCCTACGAATTCTTAAAGAAGATTATCCCCCCCCTATACAGATGCAACTACGGAGAGAACATCACTTTGTTCACCGGGATATGGTTTATTGTGGTTCTATTCTGCATGAGACTGCTTTTGGGAGACTTGCCTGGCTTATCGTTCTTTCGCAATTATGTTTATTGGCTAATCCCCGTATTTGTGCTATATATGTCAACAGAACCTCTTTTTGAGGACTTAACACGTAAATTACATCCTTATTATGCCTATAAGATTATTGCATGCATGCCTTTTATGATGGCAGGCTTGATACTAAAAGAACGGAAAAATATACTGATGAACCTCTCAAAATACAACATCATATTTCTTTTCATCATTTATGTGGCACTTATCTTGGTGAATGTTAAGACAGAAATATGGGCTTATATCTTTCAGCCGTCATACTTCTTGTGCTTTGTCTGTGCTTTGGTTGCATCATTGTTGCTATTCAATGTATGTAAGAAGTTTAGTGTGACGAACAGAATTGTAGAAACATTCTCTAAAGGAACATTTTTAATACTCGGCTTACATGGTATGATTATTCAAGTTAGCAACAAGATTTATGATATTGTAGGCCTGCCGCCTATCGGGCTTGCAACCAGTATCATAGTTATGTTACTATGTTATTTCCCCATTAGGTTCGCATTAAGATACTGTCCCGCTATTTTGGGAAAGTCATAACCGTATGCTCTCTTATTTCATACTGAAGGCCAAATCTTATAACGAAAGACAAACAATGATACGAGTAATAACACAAGGCGGTTTAGGTAACCAGATGTTTGAATATGCATCGGCTTATGCATTAGCAAAGAGGTCATATAGTGACTTGGTGATAGACACATCTTTCATGGAGGTCTATGGTAGCCGCTCTTGGTGCCGCCCGTACGAACTATGTATATTTGCATTAAGCCAAAATACTCAAGTCGTACAACATAGCCGTCTTTTGGTACGTATTCTGCCAAAAATATCACAGTACTGCCGCAAGCATAACAAATTCAAATTAGGCAGATTTCTGTTTGATACTGAGAATTATCAAGAGAATAGGCGTTCCCTTGTTCTATGCAGTTATTTCCTCTACTGCCATCTGTTTGCACCATACCGCAATGAGTTGTTACAGCAGTTCGCTTTCATTCAAACACCAAATGCCGCCAATAGACAGTTGATGGAACTGATGAAAAGTTGTCAGTCGGTATCGGTACATATTCGCCGTGGGGACTACCTCAACGAGGTGAACCAACGAATGTTCTGGACACCATCTGTGGAATGGTACCGTCAAGCGATGGAGCAGATAAGTACACGTGTGACACAGCCTACATGGTACTTCTTTTCCGATGACATCGAGTGGGTGAAACAGCAGTTTACCGATATACATAACGCAGTCTTTGTTGATATCAATCATGGAGCAGACTCCTGCAATGACATGCGACTGATGAGCCAGTGCAAACATAACATCATCGCCAACAGTACCTTCAGTTGGTGGGGCGCATGGCTGAACACGAACCCCGACAAGATAGTCATCGCACCAAGTAAGTTCTTCGTGAGCGAAGATTCTAATACTTGGTACAGACGCAGAATGATTCCTGATGGCTGGACTACACTGTGATCAAACAATAAATAATCTCACCTGTCTCGCCATATCAAACATGGATGATGGAGCAAGCAATCACATGAATAGCATGTTTCCTACTATAGATTTGAAGATTTCACTTGTGTAATTCATAGATTATATCTAACTTTGCAGAGAATTTACAACTCGTACAATAAGCAAAGTTTCAATATATTATGATTTAACTCTGAGTTTCCCCTCGATAGAAATTGAGAATTTTCGGAGTACAGATTGAGTATTTCACACACACCACCAAGATATGATAATCCTTCCTCAACTACAGATATTGCAATCGCGCTTGGAAGAATCTCGCCGCTATCGGATGATCGGCGATGGCACAACTATATGCTGCGTACTATCACCCATCCTGCCATAGAAAAGGAGGTCATAATGACCAAGCGTATTCTCAGACATTCTTATGAAACGATATGATTATCTCATAGTTGGAGCAGGGTTGTTTGGCGCAGTGGTAGCCTATCGCGCACGCCAAACAGGCAAGCGTGTATTAGTCATCGACCGCCGTCCGCACCCCGGCGGGAATATCTATTGCGAGGACATCGCAGGTATTCCCGTGCATAAGTATGGTGCGCATATCTTCCACACGGACAACAAAGAGGTATGGCAGTTTGTGAACTCGCTTGTGGAATTCAACCGCTACACCAACGCACCGGTAGCCAACTACCGAGGACACCTCTACAACCTGCCGTTCAATATGAACACCTTCTCGCAGATGTGGGGTGTCATCACCCCCACTGAAGCACAAGCCAAGATAGACGAACAACGCACCGAAGCACTGCATGCCTTCGGCGGACGTGAACCGGCCAATCTGGAGGAGCAAGCCCTCACTCTGGTCGGACGCGACATCTACGAGCGGCTCATCAAAGGCTACACCGAGAAACAATGGGGACGCCCATGCACAGAGTTGCCCGCTTTCATTATCCGCCGCCTGCCCGTGCGCATGGTCTTCGATAACAACTACTTCAACGACCCATACCAAGGCATACCAATCGGCGGATATAACCTGCTTGTCGACAGACTGTTAGACCGTTGTGCTATCCGTCTCAACACCGAATACCTTACCCACAAAGCCGAGTTCGATGCCCTTGCCGACAAGATAGTTTATACGGGTTCGATAGACGAGTATTTCGGATACCGGCTCGGGAGGCTGGAGTACCGTACGGTACGCTTCGAGACCGAACTGCTCAATGTACCTAATTATCAAGGAAATGCGGTAATTAACTATACCGATGCGGCTGTGCCTTATACCCGTATAATAGAGCATAAGCACTTCAATTGCTTCGGCGCAGAGGTCTATCAAAACCCGCATACAGTGATATCAAAAGAGTACTCTACGGAGTGGCAGCAAGGGATGGAACCCTACTACCCGGTCAATGACGAGCGCAACAGCCTGCTCTACCAGCAGTATGCCACACTCGCCCGCCAAGAAACCAACGTGCTCTTCGGCGGACGCCTCGCCGAATACAAATACTACGACATGGACGACATCATCGCCCGTGCGCTGCAGATGGAGATATAGCAGACCACGGCATGTGCTACGGTGTGTTAGACTATACATACGACACACATCGTACAATGAGCAACCCATATATCAGCAATAAAGTAGTTAAATGTGAATAATACACAAAGAACCATATTATTCAAACAATCACAAAAATATATAATACAAAACATAGGTTTGGCATAGGTTTTGTATAAACTAATGCGAAGCAATTTTGGTCATTATGACAACAACTACTCACATATTATTATTGGAAGACAACATCGATCTACGCTCTGTAGTGGCAGACTATTTGCATAATTGTGGCTACATAGTGGAAACTGGAGCAGATGGACAAGAAGGATGGGAGTTACTCTCCAATAAGCATTATGACATGCTACTTACGGATGTTATGATGCCTCGTATGGATGGTTGGGAGTTGGTGAAACTACTTCGCGACAGCAACAACCTTATACCAGTCATCTTTCTCACTGCTAAAGCGGATAGAGAAGATATCTTGAAAGCCTACTCCTTGGGATGTGATGACTACATGATCAAACCTCTGGCTATGGATGTCCTGATAGCTAAAATCGAGGCAGTCATGCGCCGCTATCGTGCAGGAGAAAGAAACGGAGAGTACGAATTCGACTTAGCAGGCGTACACTACGACGGCATCCGACAGAGACTGGGAGACAAACACCTTAGTTCTCGCGAGAATGAATTACTACTCCTCTTGTGTCAGAATATGAACACATTGGTAGAACGTAGCCGTATTCTAATGAGCCTCTGGGGAAGTGATACGTATTTTAACTCACGTTCGCTCAGTGTCTACATAAACCACCTACGCAATTATCTCGGACACAACGGTCCTGTCAAGATAATGAGCGTACACGGGAAAGGATATAAATTAGTGATTATGAATGATTAGAGTATTAGATAAAGCGCAAGTAATTGTGTTATTTAATAAATAGTGTTTTTCATAGGAAAAGAGTTCGATGTGATATCGCGCTCTTTTTTGTTTGTTGTATATCCAAAAAGAAAATAGTACCTTTGCGCACCGATAAGAACAAACTCTTGTGCACATGAGCAATACCCGCTACATATCTCCCAGCATACTCGCAGCAGACTTTGGCAAACTGCAGGACGAATGTGGAATGATAAACAGAAGCCAGGCCGAATACCTACACGTGGATGTCATGGATGGAGTTTTTGTACCAAACATCTCCTTTGGGTTTCCCGTCATGAAAGCACTACGAAAATACTGTACCAAACCATTGGACGTACATCTGATGATCACCCATCCGGAACGGTATGTCGAGCGGTTCTGCGACGCAGGAGCATGGAGCGTAGGCTTTCATCTCGAAGCAACAGACAACCCGCTGCCTATCATCGATATGATACACGCCAAAGGTGCCAAGGCTTGTGTGACCATCAACCCGCATACAGACATACATGCTTTTGACGCATATCTGGATAAGGTGGAGATGGTACTACTTATGTCCGTACAAGCAGGATATGGAGGACAGAACTTCATCACCGAATCAATCAATAGACTGCAATACCTGCGACAAACGATCGATGAACGCCAACTCCCTACCCTCATCGAAGTAGATGGCGGCATCAATAGCCATTGGGCTCCTATACTGTGGCACGCAGGAGCAGACATCCTCGTGGCAGGGAGCGCAGTATTCCAGGCAACAGACCCTATAGCAGCGATACAGAACCTCAAACAAGGATGAGATGGATAGCGGCACATACATGGCTGCTACTGTTGGTACCACTAATCGGCGGAATAATACTCTGCTACTACACCGCTTTCCCGATCAATCTCTTTGCGGATACAGACGCAGACTACTTGGACAAAGACACTGTCCTGCAGGTCCTCATAACTAACGAAGGGCAAGACAGAGCCAAGACCATACGTTATGTAGCACAGACAACCGATGGAAGCCGTTTCCTGCTCTACTTACAAAAAGACAGCCTCCCGCAACCACACATAGGCGACCAACTACTCGTGCAAACCACAGTGCGACGCGGAGGTATGCTCGGACATTTCGACTATGGACGCTACCTGCAGATGCAACATATCGTCGGTAGCGGATGGGCACATCGGGGAAACTGGCTAATCATCGGACACCAAGACATCAAAGGCATACGCGCCACAGCAGAGAGATGCCAGCAATGGCTGTACAAACGATACCAGGTATTAGGCATACACCAACCGGAACTGGGGATTATTGCAGCACTCACTCTCGGATACCGGGAAGAACTAAACAAACAAGTACAACAGAGTTTCTCCGCAGCAGGAGCCATGCACATACTCGCCGTCAGTGGACTACACACCGGTATCCTATGGACTATCATACTCGGCATACTCACACTCGGAGGACTCGCCAAGCCACTATATCATAACTACTGGCAACGATGGACACTCGCACTGCTGTCCATACTACTCCTGTGGGGATATGCCTTCATCACAGGACTCAGCCCATCCGTCATGCGCAGCGCACTCATGCTCAGCCTAATCGAAATAGGCTACCTGCTGAAAAGACCCATCAACGGACTCAACTGCCTCGCCGCAGCAGCCGTCATCATACTGATCATCAACCCACTCGCACTGTGGAGCGTCAGCTTTCAACTCAGTTTCGCAGCCATGGCGGCACTCATACTCGTAGCACAACGAATACAACAACGAGTCATCTTGAGAGGAAATATACTGGCATACATAGGAGGACTACTCATCACATCACTCGCAGCACAAATAGGTACAGCACCTCTCACACTCTACTATTTCGGACAGACAAGCAACTATTTTGCACTGACCAACCTAATCGTCATACCACTTGCCTTCGTCCTCCTATCCATGAGCCTGTGCGCCATCGCTCTCTCTTGGTCTATCATCGGCACATGGATAGCCTCCGGCGTACAATGGAGCACATGGGGACTGAGACAGTATGTGGAATGGATAGAAAACCTGCCATTCTCCACCACCAACGCCTCCATAACAGCACCATCGGTCATACTGCTCTATGCCATCATTTTCTCCGCCATGATGATGATGCGGGGAAATAAAGTACACTGGGGATGGATGGCAGGAGTAATACTCTGTATGGCTATCGTCGTATGTCTCGAGACCAACATAATACCTTGTAAATAAAAACAATCATGATACAATATACACTCTCCGAACTATGTGACGTCATACAGGATACTGTCACAACACAATTAAATGAACAGTACTGGGTAAAAGCAGAAATAGCCTCACTCAGTATTCGGGGACATTGCTACCTTGAACTCGTCGAGAAAGCCGACAACGGCACCATAGCAGCGAAAATGAGAGCCACTTGCTGGAGTCACCGCTTCAACATACTAAACCCGTACTTCACACAAGAGACAGGGCAGAACCTGCAAGTAGGCATGCAGGTACTGCTGCTGACAACTACCGAGTTTCATCCTGTCTACGGACTAAGTCTTAATATACACGATATCGACCCTACATACACACTCGGAGACTTGGCTCGGCAACGACAAATCACACTACAACGGCTACAAGAAGACGGCGTACTCGAACTGCAACAGTCACTCACTATTCCCACATTACCAAGACATATCGCCATCATCTCATCACCGGACGCTGCAGGATACACAGACTTCTGCCACCAACTGACACACAACAACCTGCATTTCTCTTTTATAACACAACTATTCCCCGCAACCATGCAAGGAGAGAACGCAGCCGACTCTATCATCCAAGCACTGCTATCCATAGCACAACAGACACAGCAGTGGGATGTAGTGGTCATCATCAGGGGAGGAGGAGCAACGACAGACCTCGGATGTTTCGATGACTATATGCTCGCTTCACACTGCGCACAATTCCCTGTTCCTATCATCACAGGCATAGGACACACACGAGACATCAGCATCGTTGACAGAGTAGCACATACCGCACTCAAGACACCAACAGCCGCCGCACAGTTCCTAATCAGCCTCATCGAAGAACAGACAGACTATATACAACAACTGCAGAATAGACTGTATAACGCTTTCCGTAATACACTAACCAACGAGACAAACAGACTGCAACACTACCAACAGTCACTACTCTTCTCTACCAAACATATGATCACGAAACACAAAAACAAACTATCACTCTATCTCAAGACCATCGAACTGCACTCCCCTGAACACATATATAACATGGGATATAGCCTGCTTATGACCAACGGACATATCATCCGGTCGGCACAAGAAGTACAAAAAGGACAATATATACAAACACACCTGCAAGACGGCATCATCGATAGTATCGTAACAGAACAAACAACACAGCATAACCCATGAAAAAACACGATAACAATACACATATCATCTTCCTTCTCACTCCCCAACAGTGGATAGGAGTGGCCGTCCTCACACTGATAGCAATCGGGACTATCATACTACTGCACCTGTTCCCAAAACCACAAACAGACGAACAACAACTCAATAACGACTCTCTTCAATCCTCGTTCACACAACACCAAGCACAACAAGATAGCATCCGTAAGGCACAATGGAAACGACAATACCAACGTGACACCATCGCTATCTACCTGCAACCTTTCGACCCAAACACAGCCGACAGCACGACACTCGTACACCTCGGACTAAAACCGTGGCAAGCACGCAATATGCTACGGTATAGAAGCAAAGGAGGAAGATACAAACAGCCCGATGACCTCAAGCGACTCTATGGCATGACAGATAGCCTGTACCATATCCTTTACCCATACATCCGTATCACCATCGACACACTGCAAACGGACACTAACCGTCTGGACACCATCAACCCGCAGACAACAACATATACCTATACTGTCAAACGTGATACACTGCTCAACCTGCGAACAACCGACACAACGGAACTACAACTCATTCGGGGGATAGGGAGATACACGGCATACGAGATAATACGCTACAGAACACGACTCGGAGGATTTACCAACACACAACAACTACTCGAGATACCAGCATGCCAACAAACCATCGCAAGACGCATGCAACAAGATAGCCTATATACTGCCGATAGCCTGCTACAACACTTCTATATCGACACGATCATAGTCACACAACTACCCGTCAACCTCATGCGACCCGACCAACTGCAACGACACCCATATATCTCATTCACACAAGCAAAAGCCATATACGAACTCAGACGAAAAAAAGTAAGACTACACTCCATACAACAACTATCCACACTCAACTGCCTCACACCAACAGACATACAACGCCTCACACCATACCTCACATTCAACGACTGATACCCATACATAATACCCAAAAAACTGACACCTTTACACAACCCGCAACAACTAATACCCATCTGCACCAAAGAAACACATCGTACCCATCACCACCGTACTACCCCCTCATACAAACAGACAACTCCCGACACCTGACACGCAACTCCTTTCAACCGTCAACTCTAAACTATCAACTAAAAAACACTGGGGACGTGAAGCGTAAGGCAGGTGTGCGTAGCACATTGAGTACCCTAGCGACACGAAGCCCGGTGGGCTGAGTGGAACTCCTTATCACCCCGCCTGCGGCAACAGAACCTACTGGGGACGCCGACGCCCCCGCCTACAGTCAAGTCGCAAGACTTGAGGCACTGCAATATGTATCCCCTCTTTGAGGGGGTAGGAGGACTCTTTCCCTCACTTGGAGAGGTAAAGGGAGGTTCTCCATACATCCCCTGCTACAAATTAAACATTTAGAATTACACATTATAACTTGGGTGATTACTGGGTGATTACTGGGTGATTATTGGGTGATTAAACTATGATTACAATAGCATTATACTATCATCAAAACATAATTACTCTACTACTATCACATACTTAAAATATCATCATATGGTTTTAAGTATATTTTTCTATTATGATTACTTGCCTGTCAAAAACAAAAATAGTACCTTTGTGGCAGATTATATACCACCACAATACTATGAGCAAAGCCACACTCATCGAACCACTTGAAAGCTTACAGGGAAAACTTCACCAACAAAGCAACGTCGTCTTCCGACGCAAGACAGTACGAGACGAACAAGGACATATCGTACACGTTGGACCACAAGAATCATATCGCGTCATCAAACCGCGAGACAGAGAGAAAAACCCTCCATCGCCCGCAGAACAACGTAATATCGACCTGTTTACCGCAGCTGTTAAACAAGCCGCACAAGAACTATCGCCTGACTCACCCAAACGCACATACTGGGAACAAAGATGGCGGGCACAACTCACCAAAGGAGAACCTATAACCAACGACATCGTCCCTAAAAGGCGGAAAATATACCACTATCTGCACCCTTTCGTGCGAGCAACCATACTCGCTGAACTCAAACAAACAACAGCAGAACAATAACTACACAAGACTGACAAACCGGGTAATAAATATACGATACGCATAAACAATGAAACGCAATATAGCTATCATAGCAGGAGGAGACAGTTCTGAACATGACGTATCTCTCCGCAGTGCAGCAGGATTGTATTCGTTCATGGATAAAGAACGGTACAACATCACCATCGTACAACTACGAGGAACTGAATGGAGAGCCCAGATAACAGAAGACACCTTCGCCAACATCGACAAAAACGACTTCTCATTTACCTACCAAGGCAACAAAACCATCTTCGACTTCGCTTATATCACCATACACGGCACTCCGGGAGAAAACGGATTACTACAAGGCTACCTGGATATGCTACGCATACCATACTCCTGCTGCAACGTACTCGCAGCCGCCATCACATTCAACAAATACACCTGCAACCACTACCTGCAAGATCTCGGCGTACGCATCTCTCCCAGTATACTGCTGCGCAGACATCTGCCACAACCAACACCCGAAGAGATAGTGAAGCAAGTAGGACTACCCTGTTTTATAAAAAGCAATGTGGGTGGGTCATCTTTCGGCTGTACTAAAGTCAAAAACATCGAACAAGTCAATACGGCTATCGAACGCGCATACCAAGAAGGAGACGAGGTCATCTGCGAAGCATTCATGAAAGGTACCGAGATAACATGCGGCATCTATAAGACACACGACAAAACGGTAGTCTTCCCTATCACGGAAGTGGTAACCAAACACGAGTTCTTTGACTACGATGCCAAATATAACGGAGCCGTTGAAGAGATAACACCTGCACGCATACCAGACCATGTGAGAGATAAAGTGCAAGCACTCACCGCACATATATATGACCTCATAGGATGCTATGGTATCATACGTATCGACTATATCCTTACCGACAACTGGACTATCAACCTGCTCGAGATAAATACCACACCGGGAATGACCGCCACATCATTCATCCCGCAACAAGTCAAAGCGGCAGGGTTAGATATCAAAGAAGTACTCACCGATATCATCGAAGAGAAGTTCACGCACTGATACACCAAAGACCATGGATATTAACAACGAAATAACCAAACTCAATTGGAACAAAGAGCCACAAGGACTATATGAGCCCATCGCGTATGCACTACAGACGGGAGGTAAACGGCTGAGACCACAACTCGCACTCATCGCAGCACAGATCTTTGACGGCAATGAACAAGACGTGCTACCCGCTGCACTTGCACTCGAACTCTTCCATAACTTCACCCTGCTACATGATGATGTCATGGACAAAGCAGACGTGAGAAGAGACAGACCAACAGTACATGTCAAGTGGAACGAAAACACCGCCATACTCTCAGGCGACCAAATGCTCATCGAAGCATACAAACTGCTGGAACAAGTGCCGACACACACACTGCCGCAAGTGATACATATGTTCAATAAGATGGCTACAGAGATATGCGAAGGACAACAATACGATATAGACTTCGAAAACAATAACCAGACTACCATCAATGACTACCTCATGATGATAGAACGCAAGACATCGGTACTCCTCGCTACAGCACTGCAGATAGGAGCATACATAGCGGGAGCAAACACACAACAACAACAAGCACTCTACCAATACGGCATACACATCGGACTCGCTTTCCAGATACAAGACGATATACTCGATGTATATTCAGACCCAAAAACCTTCGGGAAAGCCATAGGCGGAGATATCGCTTGCAATAAAAAAACATATCTGCTACTAACCGCATTACAACTGGCAGACACCTGGGACAAACATGAACTGCAACAATGGCTCAATAATAACGACGCACCCAAAAACGAAAAGATAACAGCCGTCACAGCCTTATATAATCGGATAGGAGTACGCCACGTATGCGAAAAAGCCGTGCAGACATACACACAACAAGCTATCCAATACCTGCAAACACTGCCACAAAACAAAGGGACACAAGCCCTGCAGACACTGGCAGAATCATTATATAGTCGTACCAAATAAAAAAAACAACACTACTATGCCGTACAGACGATTACCCAAAACTGACCAAGCACGACTCAGAGCATTGCAAAAAGCCGTAGCACAAGCCGAAGAAGCCGAATACAACCAACAGGCTATACACTACCGGACACTCACCGAGGCACAACGACTACTACTGCAATTCGAAAACCAGGTAGCACAATACAAAGCTAACTTCGATAGCAAAGTGTCTGCTAACAAACAATATAGACACAAGGTACACAACGCACGTATGTATATATCACACTTTATACAAGTGCTTAACCTCGCTGTCATACGCGGTGAAATAAAACGGACACAGAAAGAACTGTACAAACTCAACCCAGAAAACGACACACTACCGGACCTCAGTACCGAAGAGAGCCTGCTGCAATGGGGACAGAACATCATCGAAGGAGAGAAACAACGCACCAACCTCGGAGGTTTTCCTATATACAACCCTACTATCAACAAAGTGCAGGTACATTACGACATCTTCAAAGAACAATACACCAACCACCAACTACACAAGAAAGCACACTCCCGTGTATATGGGGATACCGAAAACATGCGAAAACAGATAGATATACTACTACTTGATATATGGAACCAAGTGGAAGCATACTACCGTAACGAACTACCCTATGCTCGACTGTGTAAATGCCAAGCCTACGGACTCATATACTACTACAGAAGAGGAGAGGCGTTGCTCACAGCAAAAACAGACCAACAGATATCAGAAAATAAGGCAAAACAACCTACCTTACAATGGTATGAGACGGAGAAATAACCATGTCCAAACGCTTATCAAAAAAACGGGTAGGGACACGCTCTACTAACTGAAAGTCAAACGCCACACCAACCAAGACAGCCCCCCTTCGGTGAGATAAGAAACGATCATAATAACCACCACCACGCCCCAAACGGTTGCAACGCCTGTCAAAAGCAACACCGGGAACCAAGACTATATCTATCATACCCTTATAAGGAGATGTTTGAGGCTCGGGAATATGAAAACGACCCGGCTTCATCAACGACTCACCACAATATGGACAAGCATCCATATGCTTACGGTGTGTCACCGGTAACAACATCGTTTTCTCGTCAGCATATCTTTCCAACAAAGGACGCAGATCAACCTCGTTACGTAACGGATAATACAACAACACCGTCTTGGCCTGGCGAAAACACGCCAACTGCTCCACACGACTGATAACACGCGCAGAGTATTCACACACCTGATCTGCCGTTAATAGACGACGCTTCTGAACCAACAACGAACGCATCTCTGACTTGGTATAACGAACACGATAACAAGGAAGACAATGAAGAAAATCAATAATATTTGACTCAAAAAGCATATAGAAAAGTAAAAACTATGCAAAAATAGCACATTATTTGCACATCTGCAAAAAGGGAACTAACTTTGTACAAATTTTATATATATGCAACGGATAACACCTATCATAATATGTAGCATCATAATACTCATCGGCTGCAAATCAACAACAACCGATACGACCTCCCCGTATGCGGAAGTCACTGCGTTTACTTTCGCAGCAGACACAGCAAACCCGGGACCCGCAAAAGCAACATACAAAGTAGAACAACGAACAGATACCGGACTCATCTACAATACAGACTCCATCATGTACGGTAGCACACTGACACGAGTCATACCAAAAGTTACATACAAAAGTACACCAGCAACAGCACAACTCATATTCCCAGATACCGCCGTATTCATCACAGGAACAGACACATTGGACTTCTCCAAAGAACCAATATACCTCTATGTCAAATCATCAGACCTGACAAATGAGAAATGGTACCGTATCGCACTGACAGTACACCAACAGGACCCTGACCTATACGTATGGGAGGAACTCACAGCACAAATATTTGAACCGCAGAACTGCGAAAACAAAGGATTCTATATCAACAACCAACTCACACTCTTTGTCAACAACGGACTGCAAACACAATTGTTCCAATCTGCCGACGGTACAACGTGGCAGACACTGACAACGCCATCAGGACTTCCTACACCATGCCGCGTGCGCGACATACTACAACACGGCGACACCCTGTATTACGCTGACAACGACAAACTGTATATATCCACGGATATCACCGACTGGACAGCACAAGACTATGGCACACAAGACTTCTCACTCGTCAATATGCTCGTCGTCTTCGATGGTTATGCATGGGGTATTCTGCGAGACAAAACAACAAAACAACTGCAACTCGGATATATACAACAAGGAAAGATGCAACCTTCTGACTCTATCAACGGACTAGAAAAGAACATACTGCCTGACAACTTCCCCGTCAACGATTTTGCAGCACTGTCATTCTCCGGCGCCAGCGAGAGACCACGCGCCATGATCGTAGGAGGACGGACAGATAAAGGAGTACCCGTCAACACACGATGGAACATGGAAAAAGATATATACGGGACATACCGCATCAAAAACTTCACTATCGAACAACCAAACTTCCATACACTCACAGGAATGTCAATCATACAATATGACAAACACCTCGTTATGTTTGGAGGCATAGACAATGACCTCGAATGGAGAAGCGACATGCTGCTCTCTGATGATGAAGGAATGCATTGGTATGTACCGGATACCGCACACAACAAACTGCCGGACACATACCAAACACGACAGAAACAAACAGTATTGCTGGATACAGAACACAATATCTATCTCATCGGAGGACAATCAATGACCGAGACGTTCAGCGATGTCTATCGTGGATACCTTAACTCCATTAAATGGTAAGACATGGACACAATACAAGACATTCGCAAACCTATACAGCCCGAGTTCCGACTATACGAACAAGCATTTGCACAAGCCCTACAATCAAACAACAAACTACTCGCAGAGGTTCTTGACTACGTACATGCCAAAAGAGGAAAACAACTACGACCCATGCTCGTACTGTTGTCCGCATCACTATGTAGAGGTATAACGACAAAAACCATACAAACAGCGGTGGCACTTGAACTTATGCATACCGCTACACTCATACACGACGATGTCGTGGACAACTCGCCTATGAGACGAGGCAGCGAAGCCGTACATACACAGTGGACAAACAAAATCGCTATACTCGTCGGAGACCATATGCTCGCCAAAGTCATCGAGATACTGGCAGAAGTTCGTAACATCAACATACTCAATACCGTATCACACATGGGAGAGACACTCTCTTCGGGAGAACTGCTACAACTGCACTCAGGACAATCCATGTGGATAAGCGAACAACAGTACATGCAAATCATCGAACAAAAGACAGCATGCCTCTTCGCAACATGCTGCGCCGTAGGAGCCGCCAGCACAGGAGCAACAATCAGGCAAATGACGGCTATCAAACAGTTCGGATTGCAACTGGGATTATGCTTCCAACTCAAAGACGACGTACTCGACTACTCCGATATCGAAGATATAGGAAAACCAACGATGGGAGATGTCATGGACGGAAAAGCAACACTACCATTACTCATTTCACTACAACGGGCAGAAAAAAAAGAAGCAGAATATATACGGGAACTCGCAGAGGGATTGGCAGATAAAGCCCCACATATAAACACCCTCGAAGCCGCTGAAGAAATTAAATCTTTCGTCCTGCGATACGACGGGATACGCTATGCACACCAACAAATGCAAGTACACCGGAAAAAAGCCCTCGACGCACTAAACGTATTCCCTAACAACCGATACAAAGATAGTATGATAACACTACTGGATTATGCGATCAATCGTGTCTATTAAACGCTCCTGAACTTCTGTATCCGACACACTGCGAACAACATCATCAAAAAAAGCGCATAACAACAACCGATAGGCTATTGCATGATCTATACAGCGTTGCTGCATATAGAAAACAGCAGAGTCATCTAACTGACCCGTCGTAGCACCATGACTGGCTTTCACATCATCCGCATATATCTCCAACTGAGGCTCCGTCGTCATACGAGCCGTACGAGACAACAAGATATTGCGATTCGTCTGATAAGCCTCCACACACTGAGCATGAGGACGAATCAATAACTCCCCACGAAAAGAACCACACGAAGAATCATCTAACACATATTTGAACAACTGGGACGAGTAACCCTTGCCCACATTATGGATAACACGGGTCAATACATGAGACTCCTGACTGCCACGCAAGATACCCAAACCATATAACTCTGTCCTACAACCCTCACCATCCTGTTCAACGACTATCGTCGAACACCACTGACCATGCTCCTCCCCATCCTCAGGTAAACAGACCACATGCAAACGTAATGCCGAGTTAGCCTCCTGAACAATATGCCAATCCACAGCAGGCTCATTAAGCAGCACCCACTCACCTACCTCACCACTATGCAACACTATATCCTTTCGCATCCTTTAGAGATAACTCAATTACACATTACAACTTAAACATTATCCTTCAGCAGAACTGTCTTCGAGAAAAGCATAACCCCTCTCCTCTAACTCTAACGCCAACTCTTTACCCGCAGTACGAACAATACGACCACCG
Organism: Acidaminococcaceae bacterium; assembly: GCA_963620225.1. Lineage (GTDB taxonomy): Bacteria > Bacteroidota > Bacteroidia > Bacteroidales > Paludibacteraceae > Colicola. The sequence continues at coordinate 137,703 of CAVEZM010000002.1, forward strand.
GCCAATACATGGACAAAATCAGGAACTATATAATCCAACAGACGTTGATAATGCGTGATAACAATAGAAGCCGTCTGAGCAGTCTTCAGTTTATTCACACCCTCAGCCACAATACGCAACGCATCAATATCTAACCCCGAATCGGTCTCATCCAATATGGACAAACAAGGCTCTAACATCGCCATCTGAAATATCTCATTACGCTTCTTCTCTCCTCCCGAGAATCCTTCATTGACCGAACGGCTAGTCAAACGGTTATCCATACCGACCAAAGCCCTCTTCTCACGCATCAGACGCAAAAAGGCTGTCGAAGATAACGCTTCCTTACCCTCATACTGACGCTTCTCATTCACCGCTGTACGCAAGAAATTAACCATAGACACACCGGGAATCTCAACAGGATACTGAAACGACAAGAAGATACCCTCACGAGCACGAACCTCCGGAGACATCTCCAACAAGTTCTTGCCCCTGAACCATATCTCACCCTCCGTCACTGTATAAGCAGGATGACCCACCAACACATTTGACAACGTTGACTTGCCTGCACCGTTAGGACCCATGATAGCATGCACCTCACCGGCATGAATAGTCAAATCCACACCACGAAGTATCTCTTTACCGCCCACAGAGGCATGTAGATTCTTTATCTCGAGCATAATACCGTAAGGACAGTCTCACCAACTGCCTGCAATGTTTGTTTGTTTATATTACACATATCATCCGCACGAGTATGCCACCACTCCGGAAAACCTGTTTCAGTACCCGTCTTGTAGTCGATTATATCTACGCACGGAATACCCGCTATAGTATTCACATAATAATGATCATCCACTATAGGGTACGACTGTTGAGACACAAAATAACGACCATAACCCAACGACTCCGCCACACGCCATATCCTCTCCACATAACCTCCGGCATGCACCATGGACACATACTCCTTAGGGAAAGTAGCCGAAGGATCACCTACCATGTCCAACAATATACCATACCGGTACTGTACGCCACAACCACTACGACACGCCTGCACATGACGTTGAGCCCATAACTGACTGCCCAAACACCAGGTATCCTCACGTTCCTTACCCGTGTAATGCGATGGAGCACCCATATCCTCACAATCAAAGAATACAATATCTACCGGAGGAAACTGCATACCCGACACACGCATCGCTTGCAACTGACGGGCAATCTCCAACAACACCCCTACACCACTCGCACCATCATTGGCACCCGGGACAGGCTCAAAACGATGCGAATAATCACTCTCCGCATCACACCACGGACGACAGTCCCAATGAGCACATAACAACACGGAAGGCATAGTCATATTCGTACCTTCTATATGAGCCACTATATTACGTACCAACTGCTCCCTGCCAGCATAATCTTCCATCACACCCTGCTGCTCCTCTACAGATATACCCATATCCACAAATCGGGATACTAACCACTCACAACAAAGACTATGAGCCTCCGAACCGGGAACACGGGCACCAAAAGACATCTGGTGCGCTATATTGGCATATGCAGAATCTGAAGAAAACATAACACAAACCGTATCAGCCTTTTTGGGCTTGGTCGAACAAGCAGCCAAGCCCAAAACAGATAACAATATGACAAGATGACTTGCCTGCAAATCAATGTATATTCAACTCACTCACCGAGCGATGCTCCTGTATGGCAGAAATAGTCTCCGCTATAGGCTCTGCCAAAGAAACCATATTCACCTTCGGGCAGAGAGATACATCAAACGGTATAGAATCGGTAAATACTAACTCCTCCAACTCAGACCCCATAATGCGCTGACATGCCTCACCGGACATAAGACCATGAGTAACCAAAGCACGAACGGACACAGCACCCTCATCCTTCATCGTCTTGGCCGCCTTACACAACGTACCTGCAGTGTCCGCTATGTCATCAACTATAATCACATTCTTACCCTTCACATCACCCAAAACACGAATCTCCGACACCTTGTTGAAATCAGGACGATTCTTATAACAAATGACCATTGGAACCTCCTGACCATATAACACATGCAACTTCTTGGCAAAAGCCGCAGCACGCTTACTACCACCGACATCGGGAGAGGCAACAACCAAATTATCTAATTGCAACGCACCTACATACCGAGCCAACACATTCGCACCATACAGGTGATCAACAGGAATATCAAAGAAACCCTGTATCTGATCCGCATGCAAATCAACCGTGATAACACGATCTGCACCGGCTATCTGCAACATGTTGGCACACAACTTGGCACCTATAGAAACACGAGGCTTATCCTTACGATCCTGACGAGCCCAACCAAAATACGGTATCACAGCAATCACCTTGTACGCACTCGCACGACGAGCAGCATCAATCGCCAACAACAACTCCATCAAGTTGTCACTGGTCGGACAAGTGGACTGAACCAAATAAACAGACTGACCACGAACAGACTCCTCAAAACTAACGGCAAACTCACCGTCAGAAAAACGAGCAACATTCACTTTACCTAACGAGCAACCAAGACACTCGCAAATACGGGTAGCGAGAACTTCACCCTGAGAACCCGCAAAAACCTTGTAAGGACTAGCTTCAAATATCATTGTATAGTACTTTAGATTGATTGACTGCAAACCTACTCTAACAACGCACAAAATTACTGCTTTCCTACGAATTACGCAAACGGGATTTGGACAAAACCATAAAAAAACATAACTTTGCAAGTGAAATAAATTGCCTGTAATATCATCATGAACAACAAACAGATTTACACAGAGTTATGCAAAAACGACCCTTCTATACCACTCTTCCTCACCGATTGGTGGATGGATGCCGTATGTGCAGGTAAACAATGGGATGTACTACTCGATCTGGATGCCGATAATAAACCAAGAGCAGCAATGCCGTTCCTCATCCGCGAACGACTACGCATGCGCTATATCATCATGCCACAGATGACGCAGATAGGAGGTATATGGCTACGCAGCGATATACAAGATAACATCGATATAGTGCGCTCCGTATGCGAACACTTCGTCAAACAAATAGAAGACCTGCACCTATCCTACTACTACCAGCAATTCCCCATACAAAGCCCCGTACCGGACATCATGCTGACGCACGGATTTAAGATTAAACCTAAGGTGACGTACAGAATAGAAGACCTCACTGACCTCAACAGCGTCATCAATGCCTTCTCTAAAAACAAAAAAAGACAACTGCAACGCGCACTCTCACTACACGCCGACAGACAAATGACTGCCGAAGAGTTCTATCAATTCCACACGCAGTGCCTCAAAGAACAAGGCAAACAAATATCCTATACACGTGAGTTCCTGCTCGTACTCGAACGAAAAACTGCCCGAAAACAACAAAGCCAGTTTATACGCATAGCAAACCCCGACAACGTACCTCTCGCAGCCGCCTTCGTAGTCTGGGACGCCAACACACTGTATTACCTCATACCATGCTACTCCCCTGCACATAAGGATAGCGGAGCAGGCGCATTACTCGCACTCGAAGCCATAAAACTCGCACGGGAAAAAAACGTGACATTCGACTTCGAAGGCAGCATGATACGAGGAGTAGCCAACCACTACAAGCAGTTCGGCACCACACCCAACACATACTACAGCGTCGAACGATACTACCACCCGCTCTTCCGCTTGGCAGTATGGTGGAACAACCTTCGTAAACTAAAGTGCCGGATGTAAACAACACTTCCAACTAACTACTATTCCAAAAAGAAAGCACTAACTTTGTGCGCACAAAACAACAAACAACTAACAATGAAAATACTCTTTCTTAGTGCGTGGTATCCGACCGAGCGAGATGCAATGGCGGGACTTTTTGTGCAGAAGCATGCGGAAGCCGTTGCACAACAAGGGGCAGATGTGCGTGTACTCTACTCCGAAGCCACAGGTGTACGATGGCTATGGGAAATGGTATCTGCATGGAAGCGACTGCATAGCGAGTGGGGACTTCCCGATGTGGTACAGATGAATGTGCTGGACAAGAACGGTGTATTGGCACTCTACTTGCACCGACGCTATCATATTCCATTTGTCATTATAGAGCATTGGACGGGGTACTTACCTACTCACTTCTCTTTTCGGGGCGGGTGGCATGGTAAAGTTATGCGCTATATTGCGAGCATGGCTTCATGTATTATGCCCGTCAGTTGCACGCTCGAAAAGGCGATGAAGCAATGCGGAATAGTATGCCCTCGATGGGGGGTAGTGCAAAATGTGGTGGACAATTTCTTCTATACGCCTCCTACAGAGTGCATTCCACGAAAGGAGAATAGAGTGCGACTGTTGCATGTCAGTTGCTTTGACGAGCAAGCCAAGAACATACAAGGGTTGCTCCGTGCCTATCGGAAAGCCCTCACACAAAATGAGAATATAGAATTAGTTGTTGTCGGTACAGGAATAGACTTTGAAAAAGACAAGGAATATGCTGACAGCCTGCAATTTCCCAAAGACAGCATTCGTTTCACGGGCGAAGTTCCTCCGATAGAGGTATGTCGGTGGATGTACGCAAGCGATGCGTTCGTGCTGTTCTCACGCTACGAGACTTTTTCCGTCGTACTGGCAGAGTGCCAAGCCGTAGGACTGCCGATTATCACTTCACGCGTTGCGGGAATAGCAGAAGACCTGCCTGCTGAATGTGGCATAGTGGTAGAGATAGAAGACGAACAAGCCCTCACCAACGCCATACTCGAGATGGCAAGCCACTTGGATGATTATTCCGCAGAGCGTATCCGTCCATACGGAGAGAAATACCGCTACGAAGCAGTTGGAAAAGAACTAATGGCGGTCTATCATTCGGTCTGTAAGTTTCGAAAATGAGCAATATCTCTTATCGTCATATTATCCTTACGCGCTTCAACCTGCAGTACGAAGCCGATAGTACGCTGCACATCCAACCCGCTTGGTTAGACAATCGGCTTACGCTGTTTGAACAATACTGCCTGCCGTCTGTAATGCAGCAGACTTGCAAGGATTTCACTTGGTTGCTATTGGCAGACGAACATACGCCTGACGCACAGCGCATGAGATTACTCTCCTATGAGACTTATGCACCCTATATCAAAG
>CAVEZM010000003.1:0-132739 GCA_963620225.1 Acidaminococcaceae bacterium
AGAAATAGCGTGTTTTCCAATAAAGGAAATGTAGTTTGCTGTGAAAAATCTCCGGCGAAAAGGCACGATAATGCTCTTTAGCCTCTCTCCATCGAATTGACAATGAACGCCAAAAAGTATAATATAACGCTCCTACAGTATTATCACCGTGTTGGCGGTATAGGATAGTTGATTCGTCAATGGGTATAAGTCTGCCGTGCGCAAGACAAACAGACATAGCGATTGCATAGTCGTGCATAAGTGCCTTCCCCGTAAAAGGCAGAGATACCCTTCTTGCAGCCTGATTGATTAACATCGTACACCCTGTTACACTATTGCAGAGTGCCAGATGGTGGATATTATCATCCAATATCTGTGGATGGATATTCGAGTATTGCCAGAAAGAAGGTGAAATGATGTGTAAACCCTCATCCACTATCTTTAAGTCCGTATGTACTACTAAAGGCGTTTTTGCTCCATACTGTTCTTCTGCTTCCATCATCCTCTGCAGGCTCACCTGCAGTTTATCCGGCAACCATACATCGTCTTGGTCAGCAAAAGCAATATACCCTTCTTTCCCGTACTCTCTCAATAGGTACTCAAACGAACGCATCGCCTTGAGGTTATGCCCATCGTGTACTATTCGAATACGCTCGTCTTTTTCGGCGTACGATTGCACAATTTCTACGGTTTCATCGGTAGATCCGTCGTCTCTCACCACCAATTGCCAATCGCTATAGGTCTGCACCAATATGGAATCTATCTGCTCACGCAGATACATTGCCCCATTGTAGGTAGACATCAAAATGGTTATCATGGGTCAGAGTGTGTTGTTTTCGTGTTGCATAAAGTCTTCTTTCCAGAACTTGCGCGCCTGCTCCAACTGCCGGTTGCGCACCTGTTCCTTGCTCTCGTGCCGTAAATCGAACAGGGTACAGGCGTTGTAGATAGGCGCATGCAGGTGCTTGGCACCGCGCGTAAAAAGCACCGTCGAATGGATACAAAAGAACATTGCCAGCGCACAGCAACTCTGCTTAAGCAGAGCGGCATAAGGAATCCGCTGACCTTCGTCTTCGCAGCACTGGACAAGCGAGAACACCCACACCAATATCACAGGCAGAAAATAGGAGCGAAGACGATTCAAGATATAATAGTACTGATAGCCCGTAGCGAGCAGCACTATCCCCACGACAGCAACAATGGCAAGGGTATTTATACGCATCGTATGGTAATGCAGATAGTACTCGATACAGACTATCAACATGGCATAGACCGCCCAGATACTCTGCACCTGCCGACCTATCAGTAAGTGGTGTGCAATAGAAGCACCAATGCTGCTCGGCAAGACACCTGCCGTACCGATAGCCAACCGAGAAATAGGGAGCAGCAACATAATACCCAGCACCACCATCAGCAGTTGAAACACCCAAGGCTTCACCTGCATACTATGCAGGGCATAACCTAACAAGCACAGCGTAACGACAAATATACCGGATTTATGCATACTGACACAGACAAAGGCGGCAACGAGGGCAAACAAGTAGCGCCTATGCTGCAACAGCAACACCATAAAGATGAAAAACGACACGGCAAGGCACTGGCGAAATGCAGCAAAGATGAGGAGGTAATCCAACACAACAAGCAACATCAACGCAAAACAACGATATCGTTCTATCTGCCTGAATAACAACCCAATAGCAATAAAATAAATGGTGGATATGATAGCCGTCATACCATATAGCGATATTCCCAAACTATTGAGCCATGCACATAGTAGCGAGTAGCCTATCTCAAAAGAATACTTGTCTGGATTATGCCACACTTCGCTCACCGAACCTATCCACACGTAGTGATTATGATAATGTAGTATATCTGCGCCATAGTAATACTTGATAGTGAATAGCACATACATCACCAAAAACATCACTACATAAGTCACCCGTTGTAAGGCTGGCACACGCTCGGTCAGAAAGTCTGATAACCCAAATAACATTGCTATAGTCAGTATGAGCGTTATGTAGTTCATTGTATAGAAATGAATGGTGCCTTGAAAGCCCGCAAAGATACGAGATTTATTTTATATATACAAGCGAAAGAGCCCAAAACATGTTTTGAACTCTTTCACAATACACCTTGTAGAGGTTCTTGTTATTCTGCAGCAGAAACCTCTTCTTCCTTAACTTCAGCCTCTGTTGCCTGAGTAGCCTCCTGGGCAGCCTCCATAGCCTTAGCGGCTAATGCCTCGGCTGCCTCCTGACGTTTCTTGGCTAACTCCGCAGCCTTAGTCTTGTTGATCTCTACTTCCTGCGCTAAAAGAGCTTTGGCTGTGGCTACTTTCTTCTCTGCCTCAGCTTGACTAATCTTACCGTTCTTAGCATCTTTCTGAGCCTTCCATGCATCAAAACGCTTCTGAGCCTCTTCCTGACTGAAAGCACCCTTGGCGACACCGCCATTGAGATGCTTCATCAACATAACACCCTCATCAGATAAAATGTTACGAACAGTGTCTGTAGGTTGTGCCCCCACGCCTACCCAGTACAGAGCACGATCGAACTTCAAATCTACCATTGCAGGGTTTGTGTTGGGGTTGAATGAACCAATACGCTCAATAATCTTGCCATCACGAGGAGAACGGCTGTCTGCTACTACAATGTGATAGTAAGCATAGTCCTTGTGACCATGACGAGCCAAACGAATCTTTGTTGCCATTTGTTTTGTTTGTTTTATGGACTACAACTGCACGAGTTGCATGCCCGAGTTAATAAATGAATGGTATGCTCTTTACTCGAAAAAGCCCGCAAAGGTACAACTATTTTCCGACACGCACAACTCCCTGTGATATTTCTTGCAAAAAAACAAAGCACCACCTCCTCTTCTGCCCCTCCTCCATCGCCTGTCACCAATGCAATCATTTGTGCGTATCCTTCTCTTTTTGTACCTTTGCAGCGTAAAATAAGAACTATATGATGACAAAAAAACTAACATGTCTGCTGACAACTGTGCTCTTCTGGACATTTCTTCCGGCACAGACCCCTATCTTAGGTGATTGGATTACTGTAGATGACGAGACAGGACAACAATTCTCTGTGGTGTCTATTTACCAAGCAGCAGATGGTCTGTATTATGGAGATATAAAGGAAATCCTCTATAAAATCGATGACCCAGAACTTCTCCTTTGTACCCTATGTAAAGGAGAAGACTACAGAAAGCCTATGGAAGGACTGACAATTATCCGAGGTATGCACCTGAAGAACGGAGAACTGCAAGGAGGACGCGTGCTGGACCCAAACAATGGGAAATTTTACTACGGGAAAATATACTTAAACAGAGAAGGGAAATTGGTATTGCGTGGATCGATTGACAAGGCGGGTATCCTTGGGCGTAGCCAGACATGGCTCCCAAAAAGCAACTGATTACCGGCCATAACTACCATAACAACCAAAGAGGCTTGCCTAACACTTCGGCAGCCTCTTCTGTATCCACAATAAGCAATTACCTATACCGGGGCAATAGCTTGCGCAATAGAGTTCGCTATCTCACTCATCTCTTCGGATGATAACTGCAACTTAGGATTAGTAAATAGCATGTCTCTCTCCGAATTCATAGGTACTAAGTGTACATGTACATGATTAACCTCCATGCCTAACACGGCGACACCTACACGCATACAACCTGTCGCTTGCTTTATGCCAGTAGCCACTTTCTTGGCAAACACCATCATATCACCTAATGTCTGATCATCCAAATCAAAGATATAGTCGGCCTCTGGCTCTGACAACTTAGGGACAACCAACGTGTGACCCTTCTGCAAAGGGTTAATATCCAGGAACGCATAAAAACGCTCATCCTCCGCCACTTTATACGAAGGAATCTCTCCTTGGATAATCTTAGTGAACAAAGTCATAGTCTATAACTGTTTATATACCAATCTCTAATACCTTAAACTCCAACTCTCCTGCCGGCACGTGAATGGTAGCAACTTCCCCCACTCTCTTACCAAGCAAACCCTTGGCAATAGGAGTGGTAGTGGCTATCTTGCCTTCTAAGATGTTAGCCTCATTCTCGGTGACCAACTGATACACCTTCTCCTGTTTCGTCTTCAGGTTTTGAACACGAACCTTCGTCAGTATCTGCACCTCATCTGTCTTAATACTCCTCTCATCAATGATGCGTGCATCCATTATCTTGCCTTTCAACACGGCGATACGACTCTCCAACACTCCTTGCTCCTCCTTGGCTGCATCATATTCAGCATTCTCACTCAAGTCACCCTTGTCACGAGCCTCTGCTATCGCTGCTATCACACGAGGACGCTCTGTACTCTCCAAAAATTGGAGCTCGTCCTTCAGTTTCTGTAGACCATCTGCGGTCATGTAAGTTGTTGCCATATTATTCTATTAGTATTTACGATTAAAAACCTCACTCGCAATAAACGCTTTGCGAGCCTCTGCTACATCGCTCAAATCGGGTAGTAACTCATTGAGCATAGTTTCTTTCTCATCTTTATTCTCCATAATACGATAATTTTATGCCTATTTATAAACAAACAAAATAATTTTTAGTTAAGAAACAACGAGAAACTTCCCAGCCTCTCGTTGCCATTAAACCTAAACCTTAACTATGAAAATTTATTGTTTTCGACTGCAAAGGTACAACTTTACTTCGAACCTTACAAACTTTCTTACTAAAAAATACACTTTTTTACAAGAACAAGCAATATTCTCCATTTGACCATCAGACCAATAAGAGAATTTATACAACAATTCCCTTCAGAGTGGCAGCACTGGCTTCCAATATCTTGACATAGACTATCTCGCCTATATGACGCCCTGCACGAGGGAAAACAACCGTCTTGTATTGCGAAGTCCTACCGAACATATCATCATGACTGCGCTTCGAAAAACCCTCTACCAACACCTCTACCACACGACCAATCTCCCGACGATTACTCTCTAAAGACAACTGATTCTGCAATGCTATAATCTCATTCAACCGCCTGACTTTCTCCTCTTCAGGAACATTGTCCGGCAGGTATTTCTGAGCATAGGTGCCTGGACGCTCACTGTATTTGAACATAAAAGCCGTGTCAAAACCCACCTCACGCATCAGTGACAACGTTTCAGCATGATCTGCTAACGTCTCATCATGAAAACCGCAGAACACATCCGTACCAATACTGGCATCGGGCAAGATACGATGAATAGCAGCTATCCTATCCAAATACCATGCACGGGTATATTTGCGGTTCATCAACTTCAGTATCTTGTCCGAACCACTCTGTACAGGCAGATGAATAAACTTACACAAGTTATCGTACTTCGCAATAACCTCCAACGTCTTATCCGACATATCCTTGGGGTGCGATGTCGTAAATCGGATACGCATCGACGGAACAGCTTGAGCCACCAAAGCCAACAAATCTGCAAAATCTACTATCTCCAACACACCATCACCCCTCTCACGCTCATAACGATACGAGTTCACATTCTGTCCCAACAAAGTCACCTCACGATACCCGCGCGACTCTAAATCACGCACCTCACGCAATATACTCGCTACATCACGACTACGCTCACGACCACGAGTATAGGGGACAACACAATAAGAACAGAAGTTGTTACACCCACGCATGATGCTCACAAAACCGGATATCTGCTTGCCAATACGACTGGGCAAGATATCTCGGTAAGTCTCCGTCTTACTCAGCACCACATTGGCTGCACGAACACCCTGCTCACATTGACCTAACAGATTCGGGATATCCATATATGCATCAGGACCTGCCACAAAATCCACATCATAATCACGAAGCAACTCCTCACCTACACGCTCCGCCATACAACCAATAACACCAACTATCCTGCCATGCTTGTGCTTGCCACACAACTCCTGAATACGATGTAGCACCTTCTGCTCCGCATTGTCACGAACAGAACAAGTGTTCAAGATCACGATATCCGCATCTTGCACACTCTCTGTCATCTGACAGTCCGTCGTCTGCATAATCGCAGCAACGACCTCACTGTCAGCCACATTCATCTGACAGCCGTATGTCTCTATATAAAACCGCTTCATCTGCCAAGACCTAACCGCACAAGGGATAGGCAATACTAAAACCTATACTCCGTACGCTCATAATAAACCTCACCCGGTCGCAGGATAGGTGAAGGGAAATTAGCGTGATTAGGACTATCAGGGAAGTTCTGCGCCTCTAAACAAATAGCATGCTGGACATCATAATAACGACCACTCTTGCCGATGTTATGTTCCACCCAGTTACCTGTATATACCTGCAAACCGGGCATCGACGTCCACACCTCCATCCTGCGACCATCAGCCTCCACCACAGCCGCCTGCTTTAACTTACCACTGCGAGGCTCCGCACCGCGAACGACAAAGTTATTGTCTATACCCCTGCCCGGAGCAAAGAAAGCATCATCTATACGGTTGCCCACACGCTGAGACTCACGAAAATCCATAGCCGTACCAACAACCGAGGCTATCTCACCCGTCGGACAAGCCGTGTCATCAAACGGAGTATACGTATCAGCCATCACTTGCAACCTGTGGTCGCGGACATCACCACTACCCTCACCCGCAAGATTGAAATAAGCATGATTAGTGAAACCTACAATAGTAGGGCTATCCGTCTTAGCCTCATAAGTGATCTGCAAAGCATTCTCACGGGTCAAACAGTAGGTCACAAACACATCTACCTTACCAGGATAACCCTCCTCGCCGTCTAGAGAACAATAATGCAACGACACACTGTACGCCGTCTGACCAACAACCTCCCATATCTTCTCGTTCCAACCATGAACCCCTCCATGCAACGAATTGGTGCCATTATTGATAGGTAGTTGATAGGTCTGACCATCTAACACAAAACGACCATCCTTAATCCTGTTGGCATAACGACCAATGATAGCATTGAAATAGGTCTCTTTCTCCATCCACTCGTCCAACGTACTAAAGCCTAAGACTACATCTGCCTTCTCACCGGCAGTATTAGGCACAACCAAAGACACCAACTTGGCACCATAGTTCGTCACCTGAGCCTGCAAACCACGATTATTATGCAACGTATAGAGACCAATACGCCTGGTCCCTACACGTCTGTTAAAACTCTCCTCGTTAATCATAAACTAATATACGGATAAACTAACCAACCCTGTGAGCACCATCACCAATCTGAGCAATATAGAAATCTGCCTTCAGACCGGTAATCTCAGTATATATCTTACCTACAGTCTCAATAAACATCGGAATAGCCTCCTCCTTCACTAACGACACGGTACAGCCACCAAAACCACCACCGGTCATACGACTACCTATCACACCATCTACCGACCATGCTGCCTCGGCCAGAGTATCTAACTCCTTACCCGTCACCTCATAATCATCACGCAACGAGACATGACTCGCATTCATCAACTCGCCAAACAATGTTATGTCACCTTGCTGCAAAGCCTCTACCGCATCTTTCGTACGCTTGACCTCACTGACCACATGGTGGGCACGACGACGAGCGACATCATCCTTGATAGCATCCTTCACCTCCTCGAAATCAGATATACTCAACTCGGCTAAGTTCTTGATAGGACGAACCGTACAGATGTCTGCAACAGCCTGCTTGCACTGGGCCACACGAGCATTGTACGCACCCGAATCCAACTTATGAGGCGAATGCGTATTACTGATGACAACCTTCACACCATCCAACTTAACCGGCACTAACGTGAAATCCAAACTGTCACAATTGAGATAAATAGCATAATCCTTCTTACCTTGAGCCGAAGCAAACTGATCCATGATACCACAATTGACACCAGCAAACTCATGCTCCGACAACTGACCTATCTTGGCTATCTCAGTACGATCAAAGCCGGCACCTAACATCTCGTTCATAGCAAAGGCCGTCACAACCTCAATAGCAGCACTGCTGCTCAAACCGGCACCGGCAGGGACATCACCCCAGAACAACATATCATACCCGCACTCTACACCTATACCTAGTTTCACAAACTGAGCGATACTCCCCAACGGATAGTTCACCCATATATTATGTGCCAACGGAGTGCAGATGTCATCCAATGCAATCTCCGTAACGTATACTGTCTTATCGCAACACTTCTTCTCTATAACCACATCTTTCTCTCCGCCGCAATCCGAACGTTTAAGGACATTCAACGAACAGAAACGCATCTTCTTCTCCGTATTCGGAGCAAGCAAGAGAAACGTACCAAAACTCAATGCACATGGGAACACAAAACCTCCATTGTAATCTGTGTGCTCACCAATTAAATTCACACGACCCGGAGCAAAAAACACATGCTGTGACTCTTGACCATAGATGGTGCAAAACACCTTCTTTAACTCTTTTACTTCCATATTCTTGTATATTATTTAGGGTTTATTAGACTGCTATACTCTCCACCCCCCGACTATCCGAAACCTCATACAACGAAACATCCCCACTCTACCAAACATTCATCACACATCTACCATACGCCCTTCTTGTATTCGCTGTGAATTCGACTTGCAAAGGTACAAAAAACGAGCCAAATACACAACAACAAAACACACCGCTCTCCAAAAACCCTTCACAACCTATTCTTCCTATACATCCTATTATCCTCCCAAAAAACTATCAACTTTCATCAAAAAACAATACCAAATTCTCAATTTTCATACAGCCAAACTTGTGCTGAACTTGAGCAGAGGATAAGCCGATCTTGAGCAGACCTTAACCAGACTTGATTCTCCTCAAAAATATAACACTTTTAACATCCTACAACCATACACCCCCAAAACAAAAAAAACAAGCACTATGGACGCGGACGCCCCCGTCTGCTGCCGCACCATCAGACTCGTCTTGGCATACTCTTCATACCCCGCCTTTGGAGTGGGGAGATCTATCTCTCTGGAGGGACAAGGGGGGAGGTTTTGCCTCTCCCCCTACAAACTATTCTCAACGCTCAACTAAATATTTGCACCTTTGCAAATACTTCACTACCTTTGCAACCGATAACAACCTACCAACACCCGACAATGCGACATCCTGCATACCTATATTTATCCCTGCTCCTCTGCTTATCCACACCGCTATTGGCAAACGAAGAGGCACTCACATCTCTGCAACTGCAAGTCAACAACGGAGACACGTTCTACCTCGCTGCCATGCACGACATATACATCTATCCAAAGATGGTGTTCAAGAACAAAAGGCAAGAACGTTTCTATTGGCGGACTGTACGCGACGTGAAGAAAACACTACCTTTTGCCAAGATGCTGACACAAGAAATGCTCTATGCAGACCAACAACTCGCACAGATACCGGACAGAAAAGGACAACGACGATGGTGGAAACAATACGAGAAACAACTGTTCAAAAAATACGAACCTGAGTTCCGAAACATGACCGCCTCACAAGGGCAGATGCTTATGAAACTCATGGACAGAGAAAGCGATTATACCAGTTACCAACTCATACAACGATACAGAGGCACCTTCAGTGCTAACTTCTGGCAGTTCGTCGCCAAACTATTCAAAAACGACCTCAAAGAAGGATACGACGCCGCTGACAAAGACCGTATCACCGAACGTGTCATCAACCTCGTCGAAGCAGGACAACTATGAATAGGCTCATACTAACCCTACTCGTACTCACTATCACCTACACCGCCTGGGGACAGTGCCACGACGACTTCTCCGACACACTAATGTCACACCGTACATGGTACGGAGACTGGCACCATTTTACTATCAACCGTTCACAACAACTACAGTCACAGGCACCCACAGCCGCCGAGAGTGCACTGTATTGCCACAGCACCGCCACTATCAACGCCGAATGGAGCGGATGGGTGCGCATATCAGGGACATGCAGCGCATACAACTACATACGCATATATATCACTTCACAAGCCGATAGCATCAATGCCAATAGTTACTATGTGCAGATAGGAGGAGCGAACAAAAATATCGTACTATACCAGCAACAGGACGGCGTACGACGAAAAGTGATAGAAAACACGGAACGCAAGAAAGTACTCAACACCACATCCACATACCTCGACTGGAAAGTAACACGCACTGCCGATGGCATATTCCACCTCTACTCACGCATCGATGGGGTGGATAGCACCTATGTCGAAGAAGGTACATACTTCGCCAACTACGTACAAAGTTCCTTATTCGCACTCATGGTATGCAACAGCAAACAACGGGGATACGACTTCTATATGGACAATATATCCGTTACAGGAGAACCACAAACAGCACCTGTCAACCCACAAGAAGACAACACAGATAACAACACAACAGTAGCCAGCATCCGACTACTCAACACATCCATATCACCCAACAACGACGGATGGGAAGATGAAGCATGTATCGCATACTCACTACCTGACGCTAACTACAAAGCCACACTCAACGTCTATACGGCCACAGGAATATACGTCAAAGAAGTATGTACAAACACAGAGATACCGGAACAGGGAACACTATGCTGGGACGGGACAACCGCACAATCCAACATTGCCGACATAGGAGTGTACGTACTCGTGGTAGAACTTAGAAACACAAAGACAAAAGACGTCTTGCGAAAACGATTCGCACTATCGCTCACCCTCTGACACATGAGAACGAAAACGACGTATCTCCACCCATAACATGATAGCAGCCGTCAAAGCAGCCAACAGATCACTCGCAGGGATACTCCACCATACACCTGAGATAGGTGCCGCACCATTGACTTCAAACACCCAGGGCAAGAACAGCAACAAAGGTATTAGGTAGATCACTTGACGGGTCAGACTCAGAAAAATAGACTTACCCGCCATACCTATCGAAGTGAAGAAATTACCGGCAACCATCTGAAAACCTACAATCAACATCGTACAAACGACAATGCGCATAGGTGCAATAGACTGAGTGATTAGTGCAACATCATGAGTGAACATGCGTATCATCCACTCCGGCACTATCTCACCCAACACAAACACCGCACCCGTTACACAAGTGGCACAAATAGCCGTCAACTGAAAAGCACGAATCATCCTGTCATAACGTTTGGCACCATAGTTATAACCCACTATAGGTTGCATGCCCTGATTCAAACCCATCACAATCATAGCAAATACAAACGTGAAACGGTTGATGACACCATAAGTGGCAATAGCCATATCACCACCATATCTCTTCAGTTGATTGTTGATGATGACAACAACAAAACAAGACGCCAGATTCATCAGGAACGGAGCCATACCTATAGACAAAGCGCGCCACGTAATATTACCGTCTAAACGCCATATATCCTTGTGGAAATGGATAATCTCTTTAGGATTAAAGAAGATCGTGAACTGCCATATCACCGCTATCAACTGAGACAACACAGTGGCTAATGCCGCACCGCGAACACCCATATCCAAACCAAAGATAAAGATAGGATCCAACACCACATTCGCAAACACCGCAACAATAGTAGATACCATAGCAGAACGCGGATGACCCATAGAACGCAATATGTTATTCAGACCATAGTAGATGTGCGTCAGTATGTTACCAAACAAGATGACCTCCATATACTCACGGGCATAAACAAGCGTCACATCACTCGCACCAAAAGCATACAAAACAGGATCTAACCATATCAACCCGACAACCATAATCAAGGTGCCTAACAACATGTTCAAGACAATCACATTACCCAACACCTTACCCGCACTGTGATAATCCTTCTCCCCTAACTTGATAGCAACCAACGAACTCGCACCTACACCAACCAAACTGCCAAAAGCAGCACACACGTCCATAAATGGCTTCGCTATGGTAAGACCGGACAACGCCATCGCACCACAACCATGACCGATAAAGATACTATCAACAATGTTGTACAACGAACTCGCCGTCATCGCAATGATGCCTGGCAACGCATACTTAATCAGTAAACTACGAATAGATTCTGTACCTAATTCAGTGATGTTAGTTTGCGACATATATCCTCAAAAAACTTCGCCGCAGGATGACTCTCCTGCATACCAATAGGCAAACCCTCATCTCCTCCCTCACGGATAGACTGTACTAACGGGACTTGACCCAGCAGCGGAACACGCAATTTCTGTGCCAAAGACTTGCCACCATCCTTACCAAAAATATAGTAGCGGTGAGTAGGCAACTCGGCAGGAGTAAACCATGCCATGTTCTCCACAATACCTAACACGGGAACACCTATCTTCTCATTGCGAAACATATCTACACCCTTCTCTGCATCAACCAACGCTATGGGCTGAGGAGTCGTGACAACAATAGCACCCGACAAATGTAAAGTCTGAACCAACGTCAAGTGTATATCACTCGTGCCGGGAGGTAAATCTATCAAGAAATAGTCCAACGTCCCCCAAGTGGCATCATGTAACAACTGCTTGATAGCATTGCTGGCCATGCCGCCACGCCATACAATAGCCTGTTCCGAACCAACAAAAAAACCGATAGACAATACCTTGACACCATACTGCTCTATAGGCTCTATCAAGTCACGGCCGTCCACAGACGTGGATACGGGACGAGAACCCTCTATATGGAACATCTTTGGCATGGACGGACCATGTATATCCGCATCCAACAAACCTACACGATACCCCATACGTGACAACACAATAGCCAAATTACAAGCAATAGTGGACTTACCGACACCGCCCTTACCCGAATGAATAGCGATGATATGACTGGCTCGCCAAGGCAATGAACCATCACCGGACACAACAGGCTTGCTCTGCTTCTTGAACTTAATGTGTATATGCACCGTGGCATTAGCATTCACGTATGTCCGCACTGCCACCTCTGCCGCCTTAATGACAGACTTCATGAAGGGATCATTATCCTTCTCAAATAACAACGAGAAACTCACCTCTAAACCCGAGATGCGGATGTCATCTTCCAACATACCACTCTCTACCACGTTCTTACCACTACCCGGATAACGAACATGACACAAAGCATCTATAACCTGCTGAGGATACATAACTGCAAAAATTATACTGCAAAAGTACTGCTTTTTTATGACACCACCAACCAAAACAACGCTACACACAACTCTCAACAAAAATAACATTTGCCCACCTGCAAATCTTTCACTACCTTTGCAACCGGAAAAGCCGTGAACACAACAATGAAAAATAAATTACCATACTATTACAACTTACCACGAAATGTCATCATTCTCGTGCTGAGCACCACGGTCTTCGCTGAACTGTTCATACTCATCTTTGCACCCTTCCAATCACGACTGTGGGCGGACAGCGACATGCAGTACCTGCGATGGGTCACTATCGTAGTCTTCGTAGCAATGGCGGTCATCTCTATCAGTAGAACAGTGATGTACTACTACGCACAAAGACACGAGATTAGTTATATCGCATACGCCATCTGGATATTCTGCGAACTGAGTGTCATGGCCCTCATCTACTCGGTCTTCCCATTCGTCATGCTGCCACAATACGTCGAACAACGGGGACTGACATTCTTCAATCTGTTCAAAGAATCAGTGCTCGATACCGCATTCATACTGCTCATACCATACACTATAGTGTACCTGATTATCAACCTGCAAGAGAAAAACAAAGAGATACAACGACTATCACAAAGCACACAGCGGGAATTGACACCCAACATGTTCAATTTCTACGATGAGAAAGGAGAACTCAAACTCTCTGTCAAACCGGAAATGATGTACTACATCGAAGCCGCAGATAACTACGTCGAGGTACACTATATGAACGGAGGAAAGAAACAAACCCTGCTCATACGGAATAGCCTCAAAAACATAGCATATAACTTCCTCGACAAAGACCTCGTACGATGTCACCGGTCTTTTATAGTCAACCTCAACAAAGTGCAACTCCTGCGACGGGTCAATGGAGAACTGATGCTCGACTTCGGAGAAGAGACACTACCCAAAGTGCCGGTGTCAAAAGGATATGCACAACATGTCATCGAGAAATTTTCTAATAACTAATACAATATGCAAGTCATCAATCTGTCACAAAGACCATCTCTGCTCAATCAATACATGAAAGAGATACGTTCAGTAACTATACAAAAAGACAGTATGCGCTTCCGACGTAACATAGAACGCATAGGCGAAGTGATGGCAGTAGAAATCAGCCAAACACTATCCTACGAAGACGAGACGGTACAAACCCCACTCGGCACTGCCAACGTACCGACACTGCGTGATGCAATAGTATTAGGGACCATACTACGTGCCGGGCTGCCATTCCACCAAGGCTTTCTTAATATGTTCGACAACGCAGAGAACGCTTTCATCAGTGCGTACAGACGATCCGTTGTCGGACGAAAAGGACAAGAGAAACTCGAGATAGTGTCTGAATACCTCGCTGCACCCTCACTTGAGAACAAGACACTACTGCTCGTAGACCCTATGCTGGCAACAGGCATGTCTATGGAAGTGGCATACAAAGCTATCCTTAGCCACGGCACACCCAAACAGGTGCATATCGCTTGTGTAATAGGAACAGAACAGGCTATCGACTACCTCGAGAAAAATATGCCTTCAGACATCACGCTGTGGTGTGCCGCTATCGACCCGGTACTCAATGAACATAAATACATCGTACCTGGACTGGGAGACGCAGGAGACCTTTGCTACGGTGAGAAACTGTAACAACACGCCAATGAGGCGGATAACTCGATACTGGGGAACCATACTCGTGGGAGCGGTTATACTGTATGGTAGTCTGATACGGGAGCCACACCTCCAACTACCACCGGTAGCAAACGCCGACAAATGGATACATGGCACTATGTATATGCTTCTGACAATGGCACTGTGTTGGGATCTGTA
This sequence comes from Acidaminococcaceae bacterium, assembly GCA_963620225.1. Lineage (GTDB taxonomy): Bacteria > Bacteroidota > Bacteroidia > Bacteroidales > Paludibacteraceae > Colicola. The sequence continues at coordinate 14,849 of CAVEZM010000003.1, forward strand.
CCGTGACAAACAGACAAAAGGGCGACTATGGATAACAACAGTACTCGTACCCATCGCCTTCGGAGGGACTATAGAACTGTTACAGAAATACTTCTTCTACCCACGCACCGCAGAATGGGCTGACTGGGGAGCAGATATCATAGGGACAATCATAGGATGCACAATCATGTACGGACTGATATACTATGTCAACAGACGAACAAATAAATAGAATAGCACTCATCTGGGCTAACAAAACACGACCTCGTCGTGCACGCGAAGTGCTCGACCACTACTCGTCAGCCACCGAAGCCATCACACAACACCCTGATATAATCAACAGAGAGGCACTCGTACATGCACGCAACGAATATACATTTATACAACAACACCAGATACAGACATACTACTACAAAGACGATAACTACCCCTACCGACTGGCACAATGTATAGACGCACCCTTGCTGCTATACGGCAAAGGGAACATAAACGTCAACCCTAAGAAAGCGATAAGCGTCGTAGGGACACGTATGCCCACCGAAAGAGGGAAAGACCTGTGCCGGCAACTCATACTCGACCTCGCTTCACAAGTACCCGATATAACGGTCATCAGCGGATTGGCATACGGCATCGACGTCACGGCACACCGGGCAGCCATAGAAGCAGACATACCCACAATCATCATACCTGCACACGGACTGGATAGGATATACCCAACCACCAACAGACAAGTAGCCATACAAGCACTCGAAAAAGGAGGCATACTCACCGAATATACATCTGGCACAGAACCGGAGAGATACAACTTCGTAGCACGAAACCGTATCATCGCTGGCATGGCAGACGTGGTTGTCATCGTAGAATCGAAAGCCAAAGGAGGATCACTCATCACAGCACAGATGGCTTTAGACTACGACAGAGAAGTATGCGCTTTCCCGGGACGAACAACAGACAGTACTTCCGCAGGATGCAACGGACTGATAAAAAAACAACAGGCACAACTCATCGAATCCGCAGAAGACCTGATAGACATCATGACATGGCAAAAGAATAATACACCACAAAGCATACAAACATCTATGCTTGAACTGACACATAACCTCACCGAACAACAACAGACACTGCTCATACTACTCCGAGAGACAGAAGAGGGACTACACATCAATCAACTCGTAATGGAAACACAAATGCCATACAACGAAGTGTCAGCCGAACTCGTCATGATGGAACTGCAAGATATAGTACGCTCTATGCCCGGGGGAATGTGGAGAACAATCAAATAAAAGAAACATGACAAAACTGCACATATACCGACTATACACAGTAGTGATTGTTATCCTCGCCACTGCATGGCTCATGCCTGTCTATGGTCAAAACGCCGCTACAGCCGACAAACTATTTCTCGACGGAGAATATGCACAGGCACAAGAACAATACCAACAACTCCTAAGAAAAAATCCGACCTCGCCACTGTACCTATACAGATACGCACGGTGCGCACAAGAACAAGGAGACTACAATACCGCCATACTGTACTTCAACAAGGCAGGGGACAAATACCCGCTCAAATACCTGTACCTCGGTGATATATATATGCAACTATGGTACATGGAACAAGCGGTAGAAGCATACAGCACATACCTGCGCTTGCTGAAGACACCTTCTGGACGGGAAGACTATGTCCGCAAACAGATACAACAGGCAGAAAAATACCAACGCTACCTGCGACGGGTAGAGAAAGTGCATATACTCGACTCTATCGACACCACCTTGGATAGCCTCATCCACGTATGCGTATTATCCGATGAAGCAGGCAAACTGACAACCGACAACACAGGCACTGTCATCTATACCAACCAACGGGCAGACAGACGACTGTGGACTACGACCAACGACTCGTCCTCTCTCATAGTATCTAACCAACGACTACTCGACCAATGGACCAAGCCCGACACACTACCCACAACTATCAACAGGGGCAGCAGACAGACTACACCCTTCATGCTTAGCGACGGAGTCACACTATACTTCGCCTCGAACGACAGCAACGGACTCGGAGGATACGACATCTACGTCAGCCGGTACAACACCTCAACAGGAAACTACACCACACCCGAGAACCTCGGATTACCTTATAACTCCAACGCTAACGACTACATGATGATTATTGACGAGACACGACAGATAGGTTATTTCGCCACAGACCGATCATCTGAACCGGGACGGGTGAAGATATACTCTTTCCTGCCGCAGGAGCAAAAGACATACTGGCGCAATATACCTACCGACTCGCTCATCGCCTATGCTCAATTACGCTATATACTGCAAGCGGATAAAAAAGACATCGATACTACCGGCACAACCCTCCCCAACACGCAACAACTCCCCTCACCCTCTATACTCTTCGCACTCAACGACTCCGTGATATACCACTCTCTCGACGATTTTCAAAGCGATACCGCACGACAACTATACCAACAATGGCAGACGGCATGGCAGACACTGCAAGAAAGCAAAAACTACCTGCAACAACTACGGCAACAATACTATAACGGGAACACCGACAAGCGCAACGAACTGGCATCTGTCATCTTACGTGTCGAGAGAGAAATACCACAAGAGACTATCCACTGCACGCAACTACTTAACACCGTGCGACGAACAGAACGGGAAACGCTCTCTACACGAACCCGTCAGGAGTACATCTTACCCACTATGTAGTTGACCAAACGGGAGGGAAGTAACCTATTGAGCAAACAAAACAACCTGTACATCGCACCCCCCACATACAACGGCTTCACACAGCGGCGAGTGGCTATACGATACAAGTCCTGCGCCATATGCTCTGCCGTCATTCCGCTACGCTCATCACGCTCCATAGCAGCTACCGCTGAATGCATACGCACATAGACATCCCCACCACATACACTCTTCTGACGAGCATCCGTAAAACCCGTTGACACATCACCAGGCATCAACACACTCACCGAGATACCAAAACTGCGCACCTCATTCGCCAACGCCATAGACAGGGCATTGATAGCAGCCTTACTCGCACTATAGAAACTCTGATAAGGAATACTCAACACAGCGGCAACAGAAGAGGTGAAGATGATACGACCATACCGCTGAGCACGAAGAGTAGGCAACACGGCTTTCACTATATAAAAAGCACCAAAGAAATTAACGTCAAACTGCCGATGAGCATCAGCGGTCGTGGTAAACTCTATCGGACCCGATATGCCGAAACCCGCATTGCTGATAACCACATCTATATGACTCGTATAAGTCAGCACCTCTGACACAGCCTGACGAACAGACGGCTCATCCGTCACATCGCAATAGATGTGAACGATACCATCATGACTCTGACCATGACGGCTGAGCTCAAAAACCTGCCAACCACGACTCGCAAACAACTGCACCGCCGCCAAACCTATACCCGACGACCCCCCTGTCAAAACCAATGTCTTCATAACACTACTCATAACGCCATACTTATATCATTACACATACTTAGGAATACACCCAATATCCACTGTCCAAACTACACCCGCAAAAGTACTACTATTCTCCGACATCTCCAAAACTCCGCAACAGACTAATCCACACATAAACCCGTCAACCAAACTAAACAACGCATAAACTCATCAACCCATAAACAATCACATCATAAATATATTCGCCCATTTACATCAAATGTTTTAACTATGCGGCGAAAAGTCTTGGAGGCAAAACCGCAAACCGAGCAAAAACAAACAACAACTTAACAACTACTCCGCCTATGGTATAACTGCGCATCGTAAAGGCGATGCAATAACATATTTATAGAAGCGTTATGCTTTCTCTATATGTTCGAAACCTGAACCATTTCTAACAACTGACCAAGAACGAAGCCTTTAACACTCACGCTTGTTGCGTGGGCTTTCATTCGTAGAATTTGGTCAGCAAGGTAGTTCATGACCGCGACATCCAAGTGAAACGACTAAGTTCCACACTTTATTTGTGTATAGAGGGATAATATCTATAACTTATGAGATTCTTATTAAAAACAATCTTTTGGGCGTTAACGTTAGTTTCTGCCTTTTTTGCTCTGTATTATTGGTCAGAGAGTAACACTACTGCGGCTATTTGCTTTAGTGTTTTGGGACTTATTAGTCTTATCTGTGTATATGGTGTTAAGCACCGTTGTCCTAACTGCCATAAATGGTTTGTGTTTTTAGAAAGTGAACAAACTGTACAATCACGCGAACCATATAAGGTTGCTAAAGGCGGGATTTTTTTGTTCAAAACCATATACAATGTAAAGTATAAATGCTCAAATTGCAGATAATCAGAAGAACGTTTAAGACATAAAACAGAAAAGGAGAATTGACAATGACCTAAAGTATGGATTATAGAAAAAGTAGAAGAAAATAAGGGTTGTAGTTGTATGAGTAGTATGGTTCTTTTACTAATTCTTTTTTGCCGTAATAGATAGGGCTAATCGTTGAAACTTGTAGCGGAGATAATAATAAAGTGGCAGTTCTTTAGGGCGGGATATTATCCCGCTCGGAGCGGCTCCGCTACACTCGCCAAACAGTGCCCAATATATCCCGGGTTCTAAGATAACCAGAACACTGGGGACGCACTCGCAGTGTTCTACATGTGCGCATGTCTGCGCGCTATAACTGAAGGGCATATATAAACACTTATTACCCGGACAAACCACTTCACTACGTTACGTGGGAAGCTGGGTAATAAGTTGTAATGTAATAACAACTACGATACAATACCTAATGAATCAAGAATCAGATAAATCGTACAACCTAATGTACCAAAAACAAAAGTACCAAGTAGAATAATCAAAAAGAGTTTCCACAATACTTTGACAATCTTACTTAAAATATCCATAACAACTATATTTTGGCACAAAAGTAATACAATTATAGAAAACTAAATTAGGAACTTTGTTACCATCCTCATCATTTGTCCACTCTAAAGACTCCTTCAACTCTAATTCGTTAATACCATACTCAAAGGTTAATACTTAGGGGTCTTCTTTAGGACACGGGCGATAATCTCCACTGCCTTATCAATTATTGGCTCTGTATGGGTCGCCATCAGCGTGGTACGAAGCAAGCACTCGCCCTCTACACAGGCTGGAGCAACGACAGGGTTGACATACACGCCCTCATCATACATCTCCTTGCCATACCATAACGTGTCAAAAGTCTTATAGGTAAAGATAGGCACAATAGGCGTAGGTGCCTGAATAATATGTACGCCTGCATCTATCAGTCGTTGGCTGAAATAGCGGGCTATACGCATCAGTCGTGCTGGACGTTCCGGGTCTTGCTGCAAACGGTGTAACGCCTCCAAGGCTGTGGCAGCACTACATGGTGTGATAGAGGCAGAGAAGATGAATGGACGAGAAGCATGACTCACGTACTCATGCACAGCCTTGCTCGATAACATACATCCACCTATGCTAGCCAACGACTTGGAGAAAGTGAGCATAGTAATATCCACCTTGTCCGTCAGACCGAAATGTGAGGCGGTACCACGACCTCCCTCACCCAACACACCAAAACCATGAGCGTCATCCACCATCACACGAGCACCATACTTCTCCGCAAGCGATACTATCTCAGGCAGACGACAGATATCACCACGCATAGAGAATACTCCATCCGTAACAATCAGTTTACCGGCATTCTCCGGTATCTGTTGCAACTTGGACTCCAGATCCGCCATGTCAGAATGCTTATAACGCAACACCTGCGCATAAGACAGACGGCACGCATCATAGATACTGGCATGATTCTCACGGTCGTTGAGGATATAGTCATTCTTACCACATAGGGCAGAGATTATCGCCAAGTTCGTCTGGAAACCCGTACTACAGGTCATAGCAGCCTCATATCCCGTAAAGTCTGCTAACTCGCATTCTAATTGGAGATGTAAATCAAGGGTGCCGTTTAGGAAACGACTACCTGACACACCAGTGCCATACTTATCCAATGCCTTATGTCCTGCTTCGATAACTTGTGCATCTTCCGTCAGGCCGAGGTAGTTATTGCTTCCCAGCATGATACGCCGCCGACCCTCCATCTCCACCACTGGAGCCTGCTTAGACTCCAGTGTATGGAAATAAGGATAGATGTCACGGCGCTTAACCTCTTCCAAAAGGTCATTATGGCACTTCTGAAACAAATCAGCCATTGTGCCGAGCGAAATTATATCGCGTTTATCTCGTGAAGGACAGATGTCGTCTTTGCTACCGCAGCCTCACTGGCAGCAAAGAGTTCTTTCTCCTTGTCGTTAAGCGGGAGTTCTACGATCTTCTCTATACCTTTCTTACCAATGATACATGGAACACCTATAGTAATATCCTTGTATCCATACTCACCCTCAAGATAAGCCGAGCAAGGTATCATCTTCTTCTGGTCATTGATGATACTATCTACAACACTGGCAGCACTGGCACCCGGAGCCATCCAAGCACTGGTACCAAGAAGACCTGTCAGTGTAGCACCACCTACCATAGTCGCGTGTACCACTTCGTCTAACTCTGCCTCGCTGATGAAATTAAGAATAGGCATGCCCTTGTAGGTAGCAAAACGTGCCATAGGGATCATCGTCGTATCTCCATGACCACCTATTACAAAGCCCTCAACCTCATTAGCGTTGCATCCCAACTTCTGACTAAGGAAGTATTTGAAGCGGCTACTATCGAGTGCACCACCCATACCTATCACACGATTACGTGACAGTCCGAGAGCCTTCAACGTGAGGTAAGCCATTGTATCCATAGGATTGGAGACAACGATAAGAATAGCATTAGGAGAGTAGGTCAACACCTGATTAACTACACTCTTAACAATACCGGCATTAACACCTATCAGTTCCTCACGTGTCATACCTGGCTTACGAGGCAGACCGCTAGTGATAACCACTACGTCAGAATCAGCAGTCTGTGTGTAATCGTTGGTAACACCCTTAACTACTGTGTCGAACCCCAATAGTTGAGCAGTCTGCATAATATCCATAGCCTTGCCTTCGGCAACACCTTCCTTGATATCAATCAGTACGACTTCACTGGCAACTTTCTTTACTGCCAATACATTAGCGCACGTAGCACCTACGTTACCTGCGCCTACAACAGTTACTTTGGACATAGATTTATTATTTTTATGTTAAACGTTCTTGCTAATACACGGAGAGATAGAGACTGACACCAATACCCCATCCAACTGGCAAAGGTACTCTTTTTCCTCGATATACAGAAATGTTCCTATAAAAACGTCCCCTTTTTCATAAAAAGTGGGACGTAAGATACTCATCACTCTGTCTGACTGTTCTCTATATAACGATGTATGCCTACCAAATGATGTGTTCGTTCACCGGATGGCAGATATATGCCACACTCATCTATATTGTTGATATGCACGTTCCCGGAGCAGTGCACTACCTCTGTTGGACTGAGTAATAATCCTACATGCGACACATTGGTCGATAAAGGGTCTCGGTCTGTATGGTTAAAAAAGACAAGATCTCCTATCTGTGCCTGTGCCAACGATTGGATGCAGCACCCTTGTGTTATCTGTTCACGTGCATCACGCAGTAACGACACACCAAACAGTGAGTAGATGACCTGCGTCATACCCGAACAATCCATACCCAGAGTACTCTTTCCCCCCCATAGGTAAGGTGTATTCATAAGACTATGTACAACCGAACCTATCGTATCTGCATGGAATGGCAGTGGTTGCTCCGCTACGTGTTGAGGCTCTATGCAGTAACGCACACCCAACATCTCAAACTCTCCATCGGCATACTCAGGTAGTCGCGTCCCTGCTGTGAGCAAGACAGTCTCCTCCGTATCCCGGTATTGAGCATATGCCACAGCAGATTTCACAACAGCCATATTCTCTTGTATATACGGCATACACTCATCATCTTCGCACAGCGTAACCATCTTAAAGTCCACCCATCCTTGTTGTCCATCACGCAGAGAGCGGACACAAGTCCAACGTGGTAACCGTTTGATGACATCACAAGGCTCACCCCACAGCAACTGTGTGAGCATCTCACTTCCCTCTGCAGGTTCAGACCTCATAGGGACAATCGTAGCATTAGCAACCGCTCGCATTACCAGACTTCTTGTGTGTTATTATTGGGGTTCTTCGGATAGTCAATCGTATAGTGTAACCCACGAGACTCTTTGCGTTCGATAGCCTGGCGAGTTATCAGATATCCTACGTTGATCATATTTCGCAACTCGCAAATATCACGTGTGGCTTTGACGCGCTTGAACAGGTCTTCTGTCTCTTCGTATAACAGGTCGAGCCGTTCCCATGCGCGTCGCAGACGCAGGTCGCTGCGTACAATACCCACATACGTTGACATGATCTGACCTACTTCACGCATATCTTGTGAGATGAGGACATGCTCTTCGTTCGTCATCGTCCCTTCATCATTCCAATCCGGCACCTTGCTATTGAAGTCATACTGATCTATCACACTGAGGCTATGGCGAGCAGCCGCATCCGCATAGACGACTGCTTCAATGAGTGAGTTGCTTGCAAGGCGGTTTCCGCCATGCAACCCGGTACAACTACATTCGCCCACTGCATATAGACGACGAATAGTAGATTGCGCATCCAAGTTGACTTTGATACCACCACACATATAGTGCGCACAGGGTGCAACAGGTATATACTCTTTGGTAATATCTATACCTATACTCTGACACTTTGCATAGATATTAGGGAAGTGGTGCTTGGTCTCCTCAGGATCTTTATGTGTGACATCCAGACACACATGATCCAAACCATGTATCTTCATTTCATTGTCTATAGCCCGTGCCACGATATCACGCGGAGCCAAAGAGAGGCGTGCATCATACTTCTGCATAAACTCATCTCCATTGGGTAATCGAAGTGTGCCTCCATATCCACGCATAGCCTCTGTGATAAGGTATGCCGGATGTGTCTCACCCGGGTGGAAGAGTGCTGTAGGATGGAACTGTACAAACTCCATATCCTTGACTTGCCCTTTGGCACGATACACCATGGCAATACCATCACCTGTAGCGATGTTAGGATTAGTAGTAGTTGCATAGACCGCCCCTGTACCACCTGTCGCCATAAGAGTAATACGGCTGAGGTATGTCTCTATCTTCTTGGTAACAGGGTCGAGGATATAAGCACCATAACACTCTATGTCCGGTGTACGCCGGGTAATGCGGACGCCTAAATGATGTTGGGTGATTATCTCCACAGCAAAATGGTTCTCCAATACATCTATGTATGGATTATTGCGTACTGCCGCCATTAACCCTCGCTGTATCTCTGCTCCTGTGTCATCCGCATGGTGCAAGATCCGGAACTCAGAGTGTCCTCCTTCTCTGTGTAAGTCATATCCACCCTCGCTATTCTTATCGAAATTCACGCCCCAGTTCACCAGTTCTTCTATCTGCTTGGGAGCGTTACGCACCACTTGTTCTACCGCCATAGGGTCACTCAGCCAATCCCCTGCTACCATAGTATCATGGATATGCTTTTGGAAATCATCTACGAGTAGGTTGGTTACACTGGCTATACCTCCCTGTGCCTTGGAGGTGTTTGTCTCTTCGAGAGTAGTCTTGCAGCAGAGTGCTATCTTATACTTCTGCGCACGTGCCACCTTGAGGGCAAAACTCATACCGGCTACACCGCCGCCTATTATGAGAAAATCATACTTGTTCATTGTTGGCTATTTTCATTAGATATGCTTTGGCTGCCTCATACTCGTTGGGTATCACACCATCGAGTATAGCGTCTTTAATAGTATTTTTTATTTCTCCCACACGTGCACAGGGAGGCAAGTGCAACAGTTCCATAATCTCCTCTCCTCGTATTGGCGGTTGGAAATTACGAATACGGTCACGCTCCTCCAGTTCTACCATTTTCTGTCTAACCAATTGGTAGTTGTTATGGTAACGTTTCACCTTTTCCTCGTTACGAGATGTAATATCGGCATCGCACAACAACATCAAGTCGTCGATATCATCTCCTGCCTCAAACAACAATCGGCGTACAGCGGAGTCTGTGACGACATCTTCTATCAAACTGATAGGACGCATATGCAGATCCACCATCTTGATGATATAGTCCATTTTCTCATTCTGAGGCATCTTCATTCTCTTGAAGATACGAGGAATCATCTTGGCTCCTATATAGTTATGATTGTGGAATGTCCACCCTGCTTGCGGGTCCCACGCTTTAGACTTAGGTTTGCCTATATCATGCAGCAAGGCTGCCCAACGCAGCCATAGGTTATCCGATTTAGCAGAGAGGTTATCCAGCACCTGCAATGTATGCAGGAACACGTCCTTATGTCCTCTCCCCTCTCTCGTATCCACTCCTTTGAGTGCGGCCAGTTCCGGAAATATCAGAGGTAGCAGTCCCGTCTTATCAAGTAGTGTCCAGCCTATAGACGGGCGTCGCGAGAGCATTATCTTGTTCATTTCCTCCACGATACGTTCTCGTGTGATGATATGGATACGTTCACGATTACGCTCTATGGCATCAAATGTCTCTCTGTCGAGATAGAATCCCAATTGCGCAGCAAATCGTACGGCTCGCATCATACGCAAGGGGTCATCAGAAAAAGTAATATCGGGGTCTAAGGGTGTACGTATGACGCACTCCTCAAGGTCTTGCATTCCGCCAAATGGGTCTATCAACTCACCATAACGTGCCTGATTGAGACATATAGCCATAGCATTGATGGTGAAGTCACGCCTATTCTGGTCGTCTTGTAGTGTTCCATTCTCTACAACAGGATTGCGTGAGTCATGTTGATAACTCTCCCGTCGTGCCCCGACAAACTCTACCTCCGTGTCCCCTTTCTTTACTTGGGCAGTACCATAGGTGCGAAACACGTTAAGATGTGCTCCGTGTCCCAGGCGTCGTGTTACGGCTTCCGCGAGTTGAATGCCGCTACCTACTACCACTACATCGATATCAGTACTCTCACGATGCAGTATCAGGTCGCGCACCCATCCACCTATCACATAGCATTCAAGTCCTATCTTGTCTGCCTGTTCACCGATGAGGTGTAGTATGGGGATTTCTATTTCAGGACTATCTATCCTCATCTTTTTGGCACACGAGGTTGTCTAACATCCGTTAGGCAACCTCGTTAAATCATTGTCGTAATACGGTTGTGTGATTAGCGTACACGTTCGCAATAACTACCATCACGTGTATCAACACGTATAATCTCTCCCTCATTGATGAACAATGGTACGCGAATCTCCGCACCAGTCTCCAACTTAGCAGGTTTGAGTGTGTTGGTAGCAGTATCTCCTTTCAGACCAGGCTCTGTATATGCAATAGCCAACTCTACTTTTGTAGGCAACTCTGCAAAGAGAATAGTGTCCGTAGAGGCATCCGAAACGACGTCACATACAAACCCCTCTTTGAGAAAGTCAACTCCTGTTATCAGATCGTGGGCGATAGGAACCTGCTCATATGTCTCCTGATTCATGAAGATATAGTCAGGTCCTTCTTTGTACAGGTACTGGTACGGACGGCGCTCTACACGTACATCCTCCAGTTTCTCACCGATATTAAAGCGGCGTTCCAATACACGACCATCTACTACATCTTTGAACTTAACACGCATAATCGTGTTTCCCTTGCCCGGCTTCACATGCAGGAACTCAATTACGAAATACAAACGGCCGTCCATACGGATGCAAACACCGTTCTTGACATCTTGTGAATTTATCATATCTGTTAGTTATTTATTCGCTTTGTATCATCCGCCTATTGAGCAATAAGCATGATACTAAATCGGCTGCAAAGGTAGTGAAAGATTTGCAAGTATGCAAATCCTTGTTTATTCGTTTGATGAGTTTATAGCTTTATGCGTAGTTGAATGGGTGTGAGGAGTTGAGTACCGTTCAGAGAAAAGATTAGTGGTATCGACTGAGTACTTGGTTATATATGTTCCTCACTTTTAGTCCTGCATCATACCAGCGAATATTGTTTACCTCTTCACGTCCGAGTGTGTGTAACGACTGGTACATAGCGGGGTATGTCACTATTCCGTATATTGCGTCTGCCATGGCATCTATATCCCAATAGTCGGTTTTGATAGCATGTTGCAATATCTCAGCACATCCTGACTGTTTACTGATGATCGTGGGTGTGCCTACCTGCATCGCTTCGAGCGGTGATATGCCAAAAGGCTCGCTGACACTGGGCATGACGTACACGTCACTCTCGGCCAGCATCTCTTGCACTTGTCGTCCACGCAAGAATCCTGTGAAGTGGAAATGGTCCGTTATGCCACGTTGCGCAACCAGGTCAATCATTTTTGTCATCATATCTCCATTACCTGCCATGACAAAACGTACATTCTTCGTACGCCGCAGCACACGTGCTGCCGCCTCGATGAAATATTCAGGTCCTTTCTGCATTGTAATGCGTCCAAGGAAAGTGACGATCTTATCTTTGCGTGGTGTCTTAGTGAAGGTATCAGCATCTGCCAAAGGCTCTACAGCGTTGTGTACAGTGCTCACTTTAGCAGGGTCTTGATGATACTTCTCAATAACCGTGTTGCGTGTGAGATTGCTGACGCAGATGATGTGATCGGCTTCATCCATTCCTCGTTTTTCAATGTCATAAACGGTAGGATTGACATTCCCCCGACTACGGTCAAAGTCTGTGGCGTGTACGTGAATAACCAGCGGCTTGCCTGATATATGTTTAGCAAAGACACCGGCAGGATAGGTGAGCCAATCATGGCTATGTAAGATATCAAAATTCAGACTATGTGCCAGTACACTGGCGACCGCCTCGTAGTTTCCAATCTCTTCGAGCAAATTATCTGGATAACGTCCAGAGAAGTTGACGCATCCAAGGTCGTCTGTACCTATCCGTCTATAGTCATACCGTATGCCATCACGGAAATAGAAGTACTCCTCTGCAGACATCCATCCTTCCATACGATGGCGTACATAGTCATAATTATTGTCTTTCCATACAACAGGAATCCTATTGGCTCCGATGATACGCAGGAATGACTGGTCTTCGTCCCCCCATGGTTTAGGGATAACAAATGTTATCTGCATATCGTTTTGTTCCGACATGCCGCGTGTCAGTCCATAACTGGCTGTACCTAATCCTCCTAAGATATGAGGTGGGAACTCCCATCCAAACATTAATGCTTTCATATCACTCATACTCCTTTAGGGTGTTACATACTGCTATCACAGCCGCCACACTGGGTGCATAACTCATTCCTCCATGTCCTTTGTAAGGTGGATTGCCGTCATATAATTCGTTAAGCGTACCAATGCATAACTCGCTCATCTCGGCTTCATATCCGACCAATAAGCGTCGGATAAAACTCTCGCCAGAATGTTGATATACCCGTAGATAGGCTTTGGCATAAGCAGATATGGTACATGGCCACACAGGTCCGTTATGGAAATTGCGATCACGCTCTAATTGTCCTCCTATATATTCAGGGCGATAATCGCCACTTTTCGGTGATATGGTACGCAGTCCCTTAGGCGTATATAACTCTTTCGTACAGATATCCACAACTGCTTTCTGTTGATGTTTATCCAATGGAGAATAAGGGAGTGACACGGCTAATATCTGGCATGGTCGTACCTCTTTGTTATGTATATCCTCTGCAACGAAATCATCCAAGTAACAGCCGTTCCAGAACGTATGCACAAAACTTTCCTTAGTTATCTCCGCCTGGTATTCCATTAGGTCTGCCATCTGTTCTTTATCCATCAGTCGCAGCATATCTGCCGCGAAATGGAGCGTGTTGTACCATAACGCATTATGTTCGACCACATAGCCTGTACGAGGCGTAATCGGTCTGCCATTTTCCGTAGCGTTCATCCAGGTGGCAGGTTTCTCAGTACCATCTACCCATAGCAAGCCATTATTATGCAAGAACAATCGTGGGTGTTGTTGTTTGCGTATGAAATTGACTATGTCTATCACCAACTGTCCATAGAGTCGTGCAGCCTCTTGGTTTGTTGTATATTCCGCATATGCCTGTATTGCCCGCACGAACCAGAGCAGCACATCGGGGGCGTCTATCCCCACTAACTTTCCCTGTTTGCCTGCCATAAACTCCCGTATCTCCTCGATAGCCGTACGGTTGACTATGGCGTCCCAGTATTCAGGTCGTCCTATGCCAAGCGTACAAGCAGCCACCGAGAGAAATTCTTCACGTGCTGAGGCCTGGAACCAGGGGTATCCTGCCAGCAGATAACACTTATCTCCTTCACGTTTATAGAACTGTGCTGCAGCGTTCGATAGGCATCCAAACATATCATTACGCGGGACACGCCTTGCTAATTCTTTAGTCCAGAGAGTTTTTAACGTATTGGTTTTGACCTCACTTATCCCCGCAGAGAAGATGATACTCTCTCCTCTCCTGATAGGCACTTCGAAACAGCCCGGTACCAATTGGTCTTCTTTATAGGCAAAACCACGTTCTTGCTCTTTAGGGTACTCGATACCTTTGTACCATTGCGGGCAGTGTGTGTATGTTACTTTTTTGGAACACTGCATAAACAATTCGGGATATGTGGTGTACATGCGGCATGCTCTTCCATTCTGTACCTCACGCATATCTGCATTGGCTTGGTCATTCTCTACCGTCAGTTCGTTGACATTTCTAAAGGCTAAGAACGGTTTGAGTCGCAGTATTGTAGGCGAGTGCGCCTCCACAAGTGTATAACGGATGAGTACACGTGGTTCAAAACTAACCAATATACGTTCTTTCGTAAGAATAACTCCTCCCACACGATACGTTGTTTTGCTGATTACTTCGCAGTCGAACTCACGGATATACTTATGTCCATTTGGAGCATATACGTTCCACCCGTACTTATGAATCCCCAAGTTAAACTCTGCTCCATGCTGAATAACGGTCTCATCAATGCTGCCCAGCAATACATAGTTCCCTTCCGGCAATGGGTCATGCAATGGTAGTACGAGTTGTCCATGGTACTTACGCGTGTTGCAGTTGACCAACGTAGTGGAACTATATGCGCCGGCTCTGTTGGTGCGTATCATCTCCTTGCTTAGACTCCGTTCCAGATTAATGAGCAGTGTCTTATCAAAATTGAGGTAACTCATAGTCTCGTTACATTTCTTTTAGTTGTATTTCCCCTCGTATTTCACTTCTGCGTCCATACAGAACTGGCGTATCTGTTGTTCAGCATTGCGTTTACATATCAGCAGTACTCCATCCGATTCTGTAACGATGGTATTATCCAATCCCTGTATCACTGCCAACTGCCCATTAGGCAGTGCGACCATATTCCCGTGACTATCATAGTAAAGGGTATTGCAATGGAGTGTGACATTTTGGTTATCATCTTTCTCTCCTAATTCATACAGAGAGCCCCATGTGCCCAGATCGCTCCATCCAAAGTCAGATGGCATAACATAGACATTCTCTGCTTTCTCCATAACGCCATAATCGATGGATATATTTGGGCAGGTTGGGAACATCTCTTGTATAAATGCGTTTTCTTTGTTAGTCCCCATGTATTGTTCACCTGCTGCAAACTTCTCTGCCATCTCCGGGATAAACGTACGGAAAGCGCGTTGTATTGTCCGTATGTTCCAAAGGAATATGCCTGAGTTCCACAAGAAATCTCCACTCTCCACAAACATCTTTGCCATTGCGAGTTCCGGTTTCTCGGTAAACGCTTTCACTTTGTATATCTGTCCCTCCTCTATTTCGCCACTACTCAGTGCCTGGATGTATCCATATCCTGTCTCCGGACGCGTCGGTTTCATTCCGAGTGTGAGCAAGGCATCATTCTGTGCGACAAATTGCAGTCCTGTCATAATAGTCTGTACAAATGTCTCTTCTTGCAGTATCAGGTGGTCGCTCGGTGCTACAACTATGTTTGCCTTCAACTGTTCATTGTCAGTTGTTGTGTTGCCGTCTAATACGGCTTGTTTGCGTACGCGAGATTGTATGTGTGCTATAGCGTATGCTATACATGGGGCTGTGTTTCTGCGTGCGGGTTCACACAGCACCTGATCAGGTAACATGTCCGGTATCTGCTTCAGCACGACATCACGATAGCGCACATTAGTCACGATGATGATGTTACGGACAGGGACTATGGGACGAAATCTATCCACTGTCATCTGTAACAGACTACGTCCGGTACCAAAGAAGTCAAGGAACTGTTTGGGTTTATCGTTGCGGCTGGACGGCCAGAAACGGCTGCCAACACCACCCGCCATAATGACGCAATAGTTGTTCTCTTTCATATCTTGTTTCATGTTTTAAGGTTTTTGTCTATTGTTTTATTTAGGATATGAGTCCTATTCTATTACCGTGCAAAGATAGTACTTTTTTATTGGTTGTACAAGTGCATTTGCGAAAAAACACAAAGAGCGGTGCATCGGTTATATGGAATCACCCAGTAATCACATAGTAATCACCCAATAATCACCCAATGTATGTATAGAGTCAGTATGGTATATTCTACTGTGTATTGCGATGTTATTCATGGGGTATTGTAGTGTATCCATTGGTGTATTCATAGTGTATCCATTGGGGTATTGTAGTGTATCCATTGGCGTATTCATAGTGTATCCATTGGCGCATTCATAGTGTATCCATTGGCGTATTCATAGTGTATTCATTTGAGTCTATTGTTATATCATTTATTTTTTCTACCTTTGCACCATTATTAGTGTATTGAGCAGAAGCATATGCGAAAGGGACTTGGGGTTACATACTATCGGGTGCAACGACTTGCCATAGTGGTTATGTTGTTTATGGTTGGGTTTGTATCATGCAGGCGTGCGGTTGTTCCAAAGCCGTATGGATACTATCGTATTGCCATTCCTGATACGCTGTATGCAGACTATTCCGTTGTTGGTTGTCCATACTCATTTGCTTTATCTAAAAATGCGAAGGTGGAGCCCCGCCACCATGAGGGGGAGCAGTATTGGATAGACATTATTTATCCGACATTAAATACGACGATACATTGCAGTTACAAACCTGTTACCAACAATTTGCGTGTTTTGTCTCGTGATGCCCAAGAGTTTCTGTACAGCCATATTACTGTAGCATCTGCTATTCCGGAGCAAGAGTTCAGCAATGGAGCCTCTCATGTATGGGGTGTATATTATGAGTTACATGGTAATACAG
Organism: Acidaminococcaceae bacterium; assembly: GCA_963620225.1. GTDB lineage: Bacteria > Bacteroidota > Bacteroidia > Bacteroidales > Paludibacteraceae > Colicola. Next base: position 32,021 of record CAVEZM010000003.1, read on the forward strand.
CCTCGCCTATTCAGTTCTATTTGACCGATTCCATCGAGCATTTCTTTCGTGGTTCGGTCTATTGTAACACTATTCCCAACCAAGATTCTTTGGCTCCTATATACGATTATATGCGAACAGATGTACGACGTCTGATAGAGTCATTTCGTTGGGAGGAGAAGCATTAGTACCATGCATATTCTGGACTACATATCTCGAGAACGTGCCTTAGGTCACCCGTTATTGGCTGTATTGATTGATCCTGAGAAAGCAGAGTGTGTTGAGGCGTTGCTTCCTTACATAGATATGCCTGATATACTGCTGATAGGAGGTAGTACAGGTTCTTGTTCTCCTGAATTCATCGCTAAACTCCGCCGTTATACCACACGTCCTCTGATACTTTTCCCTGGTCGTATAGAGCAGGTGGCACGCGGTGCAGATGCCTTGTTATTCCTGAGTATGTTGTCGTCACGCTGTCCGGACGTATTGATAACCCCTCATATCCAAGCCGCATGTATGATACGTTCATCCGGGTTAGAGTGCATTGCAACTGGTTATATATTGATTGACGGGGGGAAAAAGAGCAGTGTAGAGATAGCGACACATAGCGATCCTATCCCTCAGGCAGATGTCACCACCATTGTCAGCACGGCGGTTGCCGGTCAGTTATTGGGCAAACAGTTAATCTATTTAGAGGCGGGTAGTGGTGCGAACACTCCAGTGTCTGAAGAAGTCATTTGCGCCGTGCGTTCACAAGTAGATGTAGGTCTGTTAGTGGGTGGTGGTATCTGTTCGCCCGATGGGATGGTTGCTGCTTTTTCAGCCGGTGCAGATATCGTTGTTATCGGTAATCACTTTGAGTTTCATCCGGAGCAAGTGTCTCTGTTTATGTCCTATAAAGAAGTCTATGTCAGCCGTCGATACAGATGATATTCGTTTTATGCGTCTTGCTTTGCATGAGGCTCGTGTCGCCCTGTCATCAGGTGAGGTGCCTATAGGTTGTGTGATCGTGTCGCAGGGACAGGTGATAGGCCGAGGGCATAACTTAACAGAGACTCTGCATGACGTGACAGCCCATGCTGAGATGCAGGCTATCACTGCCGCAGCAGGAGAGTTGGGTGGGAAATACTTGGCGGATTGTACGTTGTATGTGACGGTTGAGCCATGTGTGATGTGTGCAGGCGCCATAGGTTGGGCTCATATACGTCGTGTCGTCTATGGGGCTGCAGATGTGAAACGAGGGTTTTCTCTCTTTGCCCCCAAAGCATTACATGCCAAATGTTCGATCTCATCGGGAGTTTTAGAAGATGAGTGTCGAGAACTAATACAAACATTCTTTCAAAATAAACGCTTATGAAGAACAGGATGACTTCCGCATTGCGTATCACTTGTCAGGTGGTGTCTTTGGTAGCACTTGCAGGCTTATCATTGTATCTTTTCCCTCGTTATAACAACCCTTTCAAATATCATTTCGAGATAGGTCAGCCTTGGGGTTATGGTCTGATGACAGCAGAGTTTGATTTCCCTATCTACAAGTCCGAAGCACAGTTAGCGAAAGAGCGTGCAGAGGTGTTGCGTAATTTCGTACCATGCTATACGATAGACTCATCTGCTACGCAGCAGGATATATACATCGTTTCACTGTCGGAGTCAGACAGGATAAAGAATCTCGGTTGTTCACGCATATCGGTACTAAAGAATCGTGTAGCCACTTCTATCGCCATACAGGATGTTTACACGCAGAAATCTGCGTATGAGTTAACGGGACAGACCTTAAGTCCTAACTTGGTATATGACTCGATTACATCGGAGAATTTACGACAGAACTTGTTGTCATCTATCTCATTGACACAAGGTATGGTGCAGTCAGGAGAGAAGATAATAGATACTGGAGAGATAGTGACCGAAACGGATTACCAGATATTAGTATCGTTACGTCATGTGTTGGAGGAGAAGAACATATCGAAACGTCAGTCTATCACAGCAACTGTAGGTAGCGGACTGCTAATAGTGATATCATTGGTGGTATTTGTCCTGTACTTATATGTCTTCCGTCGTAAGTTATTAGAAAACTTGAACAACATGTTGTTCTTTGTCATTCTGATGGCCATCGTCGTTACCACATCCTTTTTGGTATTGCGTTACGCTCCGTTAGGTATAGTATACTTGATACCTTTTGCTTGGGTCCCTATTATCACTCGTGTCTTTTACGATTCACGTACGGCAGTATGTCTCAACCTGATAACGGTGTGCATTGTCTCGATGGCAGTCCCCGCCCCTTATATGTTTATCATTCTACAGGTGACTGTGGGTATGGTTGCGGTGTCAAGTCTGCGTGATATGACACAACGCGCGCAGTTGGCACAAACCGCTCTTTGGGTATTTATTGCTTATTCAGTGGTCTATACAGCCATTGTGATGTTGTTATCTGGAGATATGCACGATATTGATTATCACTACTATATCTATTTTGCCATCAATGCGGTATTAGTTATCTGTTCTTATGGTGTCATCTACCTGTTTGAGCGTACCTTTAATCTTGTGAGCAATATCACACTCGTTGAGTTGACAAATGTCAACTCCAACCTCATGCATGAGTTTGCAGAGAAGGCTCCGGGCACTTTTCAGCACTCGCTGCAGGTTAGTAATCTGGCTACTGAGGCAGCCAAATGTATAGGTGCCAAGGTGTTGTTAGTCCGTACCGGTGCTTTATATCACGACATAGGCAAGATGATGCATCCGGAGTATTTCACAGAAAATCAGGTTCCTGGTTGTAACCCCTTATTAGAGATGTCCACTACCGATGCAGCACGTGTGGTGATTGCTCATGTGACGGATGGTGAGCGTATAGCACGCAAGCATCATCTGCCTGAGGTGATCGTACATTTTATCCGCTCACACCATGGCACATCTGTAGTTCGTTATTTTTACAACACTGCTATCAACCAGGCTAAAGAAGCAGGTCTGAATACGTCCGATGTGAATATCGCTGACTATATGTACCCTGGTCCAAAGCCATCTACCAAAGAAGCCGCTATACTGATGATGGCAGATGCGATAGAGGCTCGTTCACGTAGTCTGTCAAAGATAACCGAACAATCCATATCCGATATGGTGGATAGTATGATCAACCAACAGATGAACGATGGTCAGTTTGCCGAGACTCCACTATCTTTCAAGGACTTAGAAGAGATTAGGTGTATCTTTAAGCAAAAGATATTAGCCATGAACCATCATCGTATCGCTTATCCGGAGATAAAGAACTGATTGCTATGTCTCGTTCCTATCCGTTATATTTAGCTCCGATGGAGGATGTAACCGATCCTGCTTTCCGGTTGTTATGTAAACGTTTTGGTGCGTCCCGTGTCTATACAGAGTTTGTGAATGCCGATGCTTTGGTTCGTGATGTATCTTCGACGATGCGTAAACTGCAGATAAGTGATGAAGAACGTCCTGTGGCTATTCAGATATATGGTCGTGAGCCCGAGAGTATGGCGGAGGCTGCCAAGATCGTTGAGCAGAGTCGTCCTGACTTTATAGATATCAATTTCGGTTGTCCAGTCAAGAAAGTAGCAGGCAAGGGTGCCGGAGCCGGGCTATTGCGCGATATCCCCAAGATGCTGTCCATCACTCGTGCAGTGGTAAATGCAGTACATATACCTGTGACCGTGAAGACTCGTTTGGGTTGGGATGATGAGCATCGCATCATTGTAGAGTTAGCAGAGTCTTTGCAGGATTGTGGTATTGCTGAGTTGGCGATACATGGGCGTACTCGTTGTCAGATGTACCGTGGGGAGGCTGATTGGACACTGATAGGAGCAGTAAAGAATAATCCTCGTATGCATATACCCATCATTGGCAATGGTGATGTGAGTAGTCCGGAGCGTGCCAAGGAGTGTTTCGATCGTTACGGTGTAGATGCAGTGATGGTTGGTCGTGCCACTTTCGGTTGCCCTTGGATTTTTGAGGATATGGTCTATTACCTATGTTCGGGAGAGTTTTTTCCCCATCGCGATATGCAATGGTGTGTAGATATACTCAAAGAGCATGTGGAGCGTAGCATAACCTGGATAGGTGACGAGCGTAAGGGTATAGTGCATAGTCGTCGGCATTTTGCGGCCTCTCCTGTCTTTAAGGGGTTAAGTAACTTCAGGCAGACACGTATCGCTTTGTTACGAGCAGAAACGAAGGAAGAAGTCTTTCATATCATGGACGAGATTGTTTTACAATGGGGGGAGCAAGATACTTGTGCAGTTTCGTAGCAGTAAAGCAGAAGACCACCTGACGGATGTCAAGTGGTCTTCTTTCTATCTATATGCTCGGAAAATAATCCTCTTATTCGTGGCACATACCCGGTATCATCAGTTCAGGGATGAACTCGACAACACCGACCTCTTGTGCAGCAGGGTTAATTTTCTGTACCAAACGTGCAGGTTTTCCTTCTTTAGGTGCGTTGTACACATACTCAAGAGTGAAGGCTTTGGTAGTGAAGCCACCATCGTAGCCTGCTGCTGCAAAAACAAACGTCTCACCATCAGCAAGATTCTTATAGGAGACACTCTTGTCGCCTTTATATAAGTAAGAACTGATTTTGCTTCCATAGTACGATACTGCAGCCTCAAGGAATTTCATCGGAGAGTTGTCATATTTCTCCTCTAATGTCGATTTTTTAGTCCCTTGGAACAGGTATGCCTCGGTTTTGGCAGAAGGAGTTATTGAGATATAGACAAGTGTATCCACAGACGTTTTGCTCGTCTTATAGGAGATAGAATCGAACTTTATCTCGATAGTCATGTCAGACGGAACAACATCTGCCGTCTTGAAAGGCATGCGAGTTAGTTTGGGACTGGGCTTCTCGTTCTCGACATCAATACCAAAAGCGAACATCACATAATCAGTAGTAGCTGTCAGACCAGTAGCATTCAACTCTTTCTCCCCTTTGAACAAAAAGTCTTTCAAGGTCTTATTGTATCCGTAAGCAGCGTATGATTGGATTGTCTTATTGAGATTGGTCAATACTAACTCTGCCAATTCAGTATCAGAGGTAGTGCTTGCCAATTCTGCGGTAGCATATCCACAGTAATAATACCCCTCGTTATCGGAAGGAGTAATGGAAACGGTACACGTCGTTTGCGTGACGCCGACCTGTTCCAGTTTCAGCGTAACAGGGTTATTATATACGGTCAATTTTGTGGCAGCTTCCAATGTTCCAACCGAAGCAATGATGTTACACTCTCCATCGGAGACAGCCTTAACAAGTCCTTTCTCATCAACCGTGGCAATGTTCATGTTAGAACTCTTCCACTGCACAGCCATAGTGGTATTCTCCGGCTGTATTACTGCTGTTAACTGCAGAGTGGAGTCTACATACAGTGTTGCCTCTTTCAGCGTAGAGATGGATGTTGCAGGTATCTCTTCGGGTTTGCAAGAGACTGCACACGCAGCTACTGCTATAAGTGCTATAGCTGCTAAATTTTTGAATGTCTTCATAAAAAGTTTGTTAGTAGTTATTAGATATTGTGACTATATGTGTCCCTATTTATGTTACAGAAGCACACAGGGACACATGGTTATTATTTCTTGAGAGCTTTACGTTCTTTGCGACGCTGTTGCGCTTGTTGGATATCATAAGCGAGAGGCGTGGCAATACATAATGTAGAGTAGGTTCCTATGATGACACCCATCAAGAGAGCAAATACAAAGCCACGTATTGTCTCCCCACCGAAACAGAAGATTGCGAGTAACACAACAAGAGTTGACATAGATGTTGAGAACGTACGGCTGAGTGTATGGTTCAACGCATCATTCATATTCTGCAGACGTGGGCGCTTTGGATATAGTTTATTGTACTCACGCACACGATCAAAGACCACAACCGTATCGTTGATAGAGTAACCTATGACTGTCAAGATGGCTGCGATGAACGATTGGTCAATCTCCATAGAGAATGGCATCACTTTCCATAGGATAGCATACATACCGAGAATAATAATCGTATCGTGTGCCAATCCTGCCAATGCGCCCACAGAGAAAGCGAAGTTGCGGAAGCGCAAGAGGATATAAAGGAATATACCTAACAGTGCGGCTAACACAGACCAAACGGCAGCCTTAGTAATGTCGTCAGCAACAGCCGGTCCGACCTTCTGCGATTGCATGATACCAATTTCCGGGTTGATCTCTGTGGACTTAAAGTCGTCTAAAGTAATATTCTCTGCCAAGAATGGTTTGCAGCCTTCGTAGAGCAACACCTCTATCTGTGCATCAACGTCATCGGAATCATCAGCCACACGGTAGTTCGTTGAAATTCGCACTTGATTAGCATCACCTATTGTAATGACGTTGAGCGCAAAAGTCTCATCATCATCCAGTTGCGCTTTAGCCTCCATAAACACCTTATCAAGGCTACTGCTTACCTCCTCTGTGTTGACAGGTTGTGCGAAACGAACGATATAATTCCGTCCCCCTGAGAAATCAATACCTAAGTTCAGTTTACCCATGATGTGAGGATCCAACCCGAGGATACCAACAATGATGAGTACGCCTGATATGATATAGGTGACCTTGCGTGCACCGATGAAATTAGCATTGGTGTTCTGCAAGAAGTTTTGCATCAGTTTAGTGGTGAAGGATATCTGCTTGGCATCATCTTTCTTGGCATAAAGTTCAAGCAACAGACGCGTGATAAATACTGCTGTCAGGAACGAAGAGATGATACCGATCATATAGGTAACTGCGAAACCTTTGATAGGTCCAGTTCCAAAAATGGCAAGTATGGCACCAGTCAAGAAAGAGGTGACGTTGGAGTCAATAATGGCAGATATAGCCCCCTTGAAACCATCTTGTATTGCCTTACGGAGGTTTTTACCAGCTGCCAACTCCTCTCTAATACGCTCGTATATCAGCACATTGGCATCTACAGCCATACCCATTGTCAACACGATACCTGCAATACCTGGCAACGTAAGCACAGCGGAGAAAGACGCCAGGATACCTACCAAGAGGAATACATTGCAGAGCAGTGCAAAATCAGCTACCAAGCCAGGTATCATTCCATAGTAGAATATCATGTAGACAAGGATCAGTATGAACCCAAGTACAAAACTCCAAAGACCATTCTGGATTGCCTCATGACCCAATGAGGGACCTACCACATCTTCTTGAATAATACGTGCAGGCGCAGGCATCTTACCAGACTTGAGGGTGTTTGCCAAGTCTTTAGCCTCCTCAACAGTGAAGTTACCTGTGATTTGCGAGTTACCTCCGGCTATCTCATTCTGAACCGTTGGGAAACTATATACATATCCATCCAGCACAATGGCGATAGACTTACCGATGTTATCACGTGTGATACGTTGCCAGTCGCGAGCACCTTCGGCATTCATTGACATAGACACATTGGCAAAAGCTGATGTCTGCCCGAAATCAGCACGTGCATCCGTGATGACATCTCCTTCCATAGAAGGGCGTCCATTGGTCTGCGCCTTGAGAGCCACTAATTGGTAGTAGATATCAGCATCATCCACAGCCTTTACCGTCCAACGCAGACGGAGTTCACGAGGCAAGATAGACTTGGCAATAGAAGAATTCAATATCTCCATCACACGAGCAGTATCAGTATAATGAACGGTACCGACAACAGGACCTCTATAGGCTTGTCCGGACTGACTAACCGATGGGTTAAGCACTGCAAACAGGGGGTTCTGCTTCTTGTACTGTTCCAGAGCAGCAGCCTCATCTTCTACAGCCTCAGCTGTGCTATCCGACGATAAGTTCTCAACGAGAGCATCGATATCATCTGTAGCAACCTCTTTGGTCTTTTCCTCCTCTACAGGCTTAGCATTAGTTGCCTGGGCAGACTCGTTACTTGCATTAACACGAGCGAACTCACTATTGATCTGCACCAATTGAGGCAATATCTCCGCCAAGTCGTACGTCTCCCAGAACTCGAGATTAGCAGAACCTTGCAAGAGTTTGCGCACACGCGCAGGATCCTTGATACCAGGTAACTCTATCAATATACGACCGGGCTGACTAAGTTTCTGGATGTTAGGTTGCACAACACCGAAACGGTCAATACGAGTACGCAACACGCGGAAGGAGTTATCAATAGCACCATCTACCTCTTCGCGTAACACTTTCTCTACTTCTTGGTTGGTAGAATTGAGTGTCACCTTGTCTTTCAACTCAAATGTGGAGAACACCGATGCTAACTTCGCATCACGATCTAACTCATAGAATGACTCGAAAAACAGAGTCATAAAGTCAGACCCCGACTTTCGCTGTTTCTCTTGCGCCATAGCCAGAGCCTGGTTGAACGTCTCGGTAGTATTATATCCACTAAGTGCACGGAGAATATCTGGTACAGACACCTCCATTGTAACGTTCATACCTCCCTTTAGGTCAAGACCTAAGTTAATCTCTTTCTCACGGCATTCTTTCAACGTGTAGCCGAACCACACCTTTTGGTTCGCAATAGAATCCTTGTAGAAGAACTCCTTTGCATCGTCACCCTGGGCATACTCTACAGCCTTCTTGTCATAGTGTCTCGTCACAAACGAAAACGATAGATAGAAAGCACTTGCCAAAGCAAGGCAGACAGCCAAAGTGATAACTAGTCCTTTGTTTTGCATAATCGTTTAGTTGGTTTATATTTGTTATTATAATCTCTGTATCCGAACCTTGCAGACAACAAATCCACACGCCAAATACTTGCATCAGTATCCTACACCTCACAAAAAACAACGAGGTAGGCACACGATGTGTACTGCATACCTGCAAAGAATAGCGTGCAAAATTAGTATATTTGTTACAGATATGCAAGAGAACATTGTTTTTTCGCAAAAAAACAGACTGTTTATTTGCACATACCAATCCTTTGTTGTACCTTTGCAGCGCATTTCGAGGAAGTACTACTTATACACGATACCTTTTTAGGTTAAATCGTCTATGGGCAAATAGGACTTCTCAACGGGGTGATAACGGCGCGGAGTAGAGCAGTGGTAGCTCGTCAGGCTCATAACCTGAAGGTCGGTGGTTCGATCCCATCCTCCGCAACATGGACAGAGAGCCGCTTAGCAGAACGTTAAGCGGCTCTCTTTATTAGTATCTCGACTCGTCCTACTATGCGAACCGACATCAACCACTATGTTACCCAACAGACCCATCTAAACTAACTTGGAGCAACTTTTGAGCCTCCACAGCAAACTCCATAGGCAACTTATCCATCACTTCCTTTGCGTAGCCATTAACGATCAAACCGACAGCATCTTCAGTGCCTATACCACGTTGCTGACAATAGAATAACTGCTCCTCACTAATCTTACTCGTAGTAGCCTCATGCTCAACTATAGCCGTCGGATTCTGAATCTGCATAGTCGGAAAAGTGTGAGCACCACACTGATCTCCCAACAATAGACTATCACATTGACTATAGTTACGAACATCGTCAGCATGAGGAACTACACGAACCAAACCACGATAAGCATTCTGACTATGTCCGGCAGAGATACCCTTGCTAACTATACGCGAGCGAGTGTTCCTTCCCAAATGTATCATCTTCGTACCCGTATCAGCCTGCTGAAAGTTATTGGTGACGGCTACCGAATAAAACTCTGCCGAAGAGTTATCTCCTTTCAATATACAACTCGGATACTTCCACGTAATAGCAGAACCCGTCTCTACCTGTGTCCAACTCAAACGAGCATTCTCATAGGTAATACCTCGCTTCGTCACAAAATTGTAAATACCACCCTTACCCTCTTTATCACCTGGATACCAATTCTGGACGGTAGAGTATTTCACCTCAGCATCTTTATGAACCACAATCTCTACAATAGCAGCATGCAACTGGTTCTCATCGCGCATCGGAGCAGTACAACCCTCTAAATAACTCAAGTACGCCCCCTCATCCGCAATCAAAAGGGTGCGCTCAAACTGCCCAGTGTTACTGGCATTAATCCTAAAATAAGTGCTCAACTCCATCGGACAACGCACTCCCTTAGGGATATACACAAACGAACCGTCCGAGAACACAGCAGAATTAAGCGCCGCATAAAAATTATCCGAATATGGGACTACAGAGCCTAAATACCTGCGCACCAATTCAGGATGATCCTGCACCGCCTCTGATATAGAACAGAATATAATCCCTTTCTGAGCCAATGTCTCACGAAAGGTAGTCTTTACCGACACCGAATCCATCACCGCATCCACCGCCATATTACCTGCCAACGCTGCACGCTCCTCCAAAGGTATCCCCAATTTATCAAAAGTCTTCATCACCTCTGGATCTATCGTATCCGAAGACGGATTCACACCTCGTGCCTTCGGGGCGGCATAATAAGAGATAGACTGAAAATCTATAGCAGGTGTCGTTAGATGAGCCCATGTAGGAACAGACATTGATAACCACTTATGATAAGCCTTCAATCGAAACTCCAACAACCAATCCGGCTCACACTTCTTCGCAGAAATCAAACGAATAACACCCTCATTGAGACCCTTCTCAATGACATCCGTCGCCACATCTGTGGTAAAACCGTACTTGTATTCCTGCTGAGTAATACGCTCTAAGTCCTGCTGCATAAAAGATTCACTCCTATATGACTACCGATAACAAGAGCCGCCTATCCGGCAGCTCCCTCGGAGAGGTACCTAGCAGATTCGAACCGCTGTCCCCGGTTTTGCAGACCGGTCCCTAACCACTCGGGCAAGGTACCAACACAAGCACCTATCTCTAAATGCGCTGCAAAGGTAAAGGATATTTCCGACATACGCAAGCAAAAAACATAAAACAAATCATTTTTATTGTATGTTCTAAAAAAAAACAATACCTTTGCAGCCGATTTCATGCCGCGATGGTGGAATCGGTAGACACGAAGGACTTAAAATCCTTTGGTCAGAAATGACTGTGTGGGTTCAAGTCCCACTCGCGGTACCAATAGAGAAGAAGGCGTAGAACCTTCTTCTTTGCAATTAACAAGAAGCATATACCCAAACATGGAAATAGGACTACAACACACCAGCACCCTCATTGTCAACAACGACAACTCCGCCGAACATATAGGGTCAGGAGACATGCCAGTATTCGCCACACCCGCTATGGTGGCACTCATGGAGAACGCTGCCATGACAGCCGTCAGCAAAACACTACAAAAAGGCGAAAGCACCGTAGGAGGACACGTCAACGTAAGTCATATCAAACCCACTACTATCGGACAAGAAGTGACCGCAACAGCCACACTAACAGCCATCGATGGCAAGAAACTCACCTTCCGTGTATGCGCATATCAGGCAGACACACTGATAGGCGAAGGCGAACATATACGTTTCATCGTTGACAGAGAACGCTTTCTCGGGAAAATAACACAAACACCCACCCGCTAATCATTCACGCGAGGGAAGATCGTCGGGGACTGCCACGAAGTCAATGACACTCGCACCGGGAACAGATACCGCTCCGCTTTCTTCCAACCGCTCGGAGACGCATCAGGAATCACCCGCTCTTTTATCAATGAGTAGTCCTTCGCATCCAAGGCGTAGTAACGTGTATCAGTAGCAGTATAGATACGCACCGTCCAATCATGCATGTTACCCATCATCAGTATCTGCATCTGCTGGGGATCATAAGCGGGGATGTCTAATATGCGTAAAGACAATGTCGCTCTATCCACTACGTACATCTTGTACTCACTATCTACAACAAAACCTAAATTGCGCCTATTATCAAACTCCGTCACAAACAACGCTATTAACTCTACACCCTGAGGTATAAGGATATTATGAACCTGAGGGCTACCCTTTACCATCTGCAGTTGAAACAACTTCCCCTCTGCATCCGTCATCAAATAACCATTATCATACGCCTTGCGAACAGAGGGATTACCCCATAACAACCGGATAGGGAACACAAAACCATGCGCCTTCAATACCGAGGTGAACATAGCAGACTTCTCCCTATCAACCTCATTACTTGCCGAACTCACAAACTCCAAACCATCAGAGGTCAGACGAAAAACATCGTCCGGTAACTGCAAATCAACACGACCGGACTCAGAATCTAATAACTCATATAGTGCTACACGGGGTTTGTTCAACTGCGCAGGACTGGTCTTAAAAGTGAACTGCTCACGACGCAGAACCTTACTATCCATAACCTCACCAAACAACGAATCGGGTAAACGACCATCCGACAACAACTGACGGTAAAAGAAATATGGCAATATAGAATCTGCTTCGTAGGTACTATAGGCTCTACCCCCTCCATCTACAAAAGCACCATCATGGCGAGTAATAAAATCATCCACTATAGGACTATAATACACAAACGAATCCCCCTTTTCCACAGGTACTAACAACGAGTATAACCACGGCAGCACCCACATAGCCAATCCCACTGCTACAACGATAACAAACACTCTATACACGCCCAAACCGGTAACTTTTATACACTTTCTCATAACCCAATCCCCCTCTTAAATCTGTCTATACTCAGCAAGGGTAAACCTGCACACAGCACCGTGAAAACGACCATTATCGGCAAAAAGGCATTATACACTTCAGGCATCGTACTCATGTAGAAACCACGCAGACACACCGCTGCGAACAACAACTCCAGCACGCGCATGACCCAGGTCGGCTCTAACACAACCCATATAGCGAAGAAATAGGCTAACAGACCGGCTATATACCACACCACAGCAGTCAAAAAAATATGTTGTAGCAACTCCTTAGGAAACCACGAAGACATCACTACAGCGCATACACCTAAGTTCAGCACCATCAAACCAACCATCACTATCGCACCATACAAGACCATCACACCCACACTTTCCCACATAGCAATAGGCAGATGTAATGTCAACTTGATGCGCTTCTGCAATACCTCTGGTAACATCTGAGATACACCCAACAACACACCAACGACCAATGGAACAAAACGCAACATATCTACTAACAACACATCCCTATTCAACAACGTGTCCCATACCAACATCATGCCATTAGCATCTATCAAACGGCTGACACTCTGTAGTATATATACGCACAAACCCAACGACACAGTTAACGCGAGCAATACCACCATACGGGTCTTCAACCACTCTTTCAGAAACAAACTTCGTAACATATTCTCTATCAATATCTACCTGTCATCTCTATAAAAGTATCCTCCAACGTCATCGTAGGACTCATCAACTCGCCCACAGGACACTGACAAAGGATCTTTCCATAATCCATCACTATACAGTCATCCACTAAACGCTCTAAATCCTGGATGATATGCGACGTCAAAAAAACAGTCTTACAGCCGCTCTTGCAAAAATCACGCAGATACTCCACAAACAACCGACGATAACCGGGGTCAAGACCCAACGAGAAATCATCCAAAATCAATAACTCAGGATCCTGAGCCATCAACAGACCTAAAGCCACTTGAGAACGCTGACCATTGGACATCTGACTCAGACGCTGATAGTCCTTCACATGCAACAAGCCCATCAAATCGTAATACGCAGACCTGTTCCAACGTGCATAAAAAGGAGCATAAAAACGCTCTATCTGACCTATCGTCATAAAGGGATACTGAACATGACCCTCCAACAACAATCCTATACGAGAACGGACACTGGACGGCATACTACGCGTGTCATAACCCAATAAACGACAACTACCCGACATAGGACGAATAAAACCCGACAAGATATTTATCGTCGTAGTCTTACCTGTACCATTCTTACCCAACAGCCCCAATATCCGACCTTTCGGCACACGAAACGACAAGTCTTTATAGATCAAACGCTTGCCGTAGTAGTGCGTCACATGGTCATACTCTATCATTATCTCGTTATCTGCCATAGCAAAACAAAATACACATGGACGTTAATACTTACTACAATTGTACGGACAAAAGTACTACTTTTCAGGTATATACACAAACATCCACGCCATTTTACCCACTATACGTCATTCCCAACAAAAAAACACATAAACACACCTGCAAAAACAGATCACAACAACGTCTGCTTTTCTCACATTCTTGAGCACCTTTTGCAAGCAAAAAAAAGTGCTGCAGTTGAGCAGAAGATAAGCCGATCTTGAGCAGAACATAAGCAGACCTTGAGCAGGGACAAAACAGCCATCCCTAAATCCCTATTATTAGTGATACCTACACCCTTGTGTATCCAACGCAAATACCGTAATTTTGCAACTTGTAAGGATAACCGACGACAACCACTCATGAATCGAATCATACACCGAACCATATTTGTCACACTACTCGCACTATCCCCTATAGCCTTTCACGCACAAGTCAAGGTCATCATCACCGACTCACTTACCAAAGCACCTGTCTGCGATGCCGCTGTCATAGCCCTCGAAGCACAACAAAGCACCACTACGAACACGCAGGGAGTCGCACCACTCAAACTACAACCCGGCTACCATACCCTTGACATCACACATGTTAGTTATGGGGAACATATACACCCAATATACATTACCGACACACACCAAACCATCTCTATCCAACTAAAACAGCAGATACAACAAATCCAGGAGATCGTCGTCACTGCTAACGAGGCTGTCGGAGCAACCACCTCTTCACTCATCGGCAAAGAGGCAATGCAACACCTACAACCATCTAGTTTTGCCGATATAGTCAGCATGTTACCAGGAGCCACTTCCGGCACGCCAAACCTCACATCGGCAAACACCATAAGACTACGAGAAGCAAACAATGGAACCAGCAGCAACGACTATGCCGCAGCATCACTCGGTACAAGTTTCGTCATAGACGGAGCACCCATATCTACCGATGCCAATATGCAATATGTACAAAGCGGAACAAGCGGACAAGACGAACAACGACAAGTAGTCAACAAAGGAGTGGATATGCGCACTATCTCCACCGATGATATCGAGAAAGTGGAGATAATACGAGGAATAGCAGGAGCCGAATACGGAGACGTGACAAGCGGAGTAGTCAAGATAGAACGGACAATGAAACCGACACCATGGCGAGCACGATTCAAAGCAGACGGATTTAGCAAACTATTCTATGTCGGGAAAGGTGTCGGATGGAGGAATGAACAGACAGTACTGAATGTCGGAATAGACTACCTAAACGCCAAGAACGACCCAACAAACACGCTCGAGAACTACCAACGCATCACTGCATCCGCCCGACTGCAAAATCGATGGCACATAGACGATACCAACATACGATGGCAAACAAACCTCGATTATACGGGTAGCATAGACAACGATAAACTGGACCCGGACATCAACCATAACAAGGAAGACGCATACCGCAGCGAATACCACCACATGACCTGGGGAAACACACTTAATGTCAACAACAAAAACCAAACATGGTGGTCAACAGCACTGACAACCAACATCAGTTATTCCATAGACCGGATAACACAAAGCAAGTTCATACAACTTACGACACCTATACAACCGATACTCGACAATATGCAGGAGGGACGCAAAGACGTAAAACTACTCCCATACCAATACGTAGCGCACCATACCGTGGACGGGAAACCACTAAACATATTCATCCGCCCAAA
The DNA here is from genome assembly GCA_963620225.1 of Acidaminococcaceae bacterium. GTDB lineage: Bacteria > Bacteroidota > Bacteroidia > Bacteroidales > Paludibacteraceae > Colicola. The sequence continues at coordinate 47,572 of CAVEZM010000003.1, forward strand.
AGCCAACTTCCTGTTCCACACGTGGACACTCGACCATAAAGCCGCAATAGGCATAGAGTGGAAATACGACAAGAACTACGGACAAGGACAGGTCTATGACATGACAAGACCACTCAACTACTCATCCGCTCTGCGGCCACGTGCATACAACGACATACCCGCAACCAACCAACTCGCATGGTACATAAAAGACGATATACATATCCCTATCCAACGCACATCATTCGACATTGCAATAGGCATACGAGGCACGTCACTACTCGGACTCGACAAACAGTACACCATGCACGGGAAATGCTACATCGACCCACGGGCTAACATCATGTATAACATACCCGTCAAAAACGGGAAGATATACCTCGCTACAGCCGTCGGACAACATACCAAGATGCCTACACTCTTACAGTTGTACCCCAACCTCATCTACGAAGACCTGAAAGTGAGAAACGTAACCATTTCTCCCGATAGCATCATGGATGTATATACACACATCATCAACCCTACGAACTACCAATTGACACCGGCACGAAACTTCAAATGGGAAGTAAGAGCCGGAATAGCAATACACAAACACAACTTCTCCATAACCTATTTCCAAGAACACATGAACGATGGCTTCCGCTCGTGGATGAACTGCACACCATTCACATATACCATCGATTCCATCGCACCAAACGGCAACCGAACACCTATCACATACACTAAACTTCTCACATACTCCACAACGAAAAACGGTAGCGAGATTATCAAACAAGGTGTCGAATGGCAATATAGTAGCCCACGCATACCTGCTATATACACACGGTTTACCGTCAATGGTGCATGGCTACGCACCACATACAGGAACTCACAAGCCGTATTCTCTAACGAGAAACTCAATGAAGTGATAAAGGGCGAAGCGGTACGCGACAAATACATCGGATACTACAACTGGGAGGACGGTAGCGTACGAGAGAACCTGAATACCAATATCATTGCTGACGTCTTCATACCCAAAATAGGACTCACTGTCAGTGCCACACTCGAGATGACCATATATTCTGCTCTACGGACACTATACAAAGACGGAACACCTGTCGCCTATATGGACACATCTGGAGAACTCAAACCTTATACCGAAACCGAAAAGAACGACCCCGTACTCAAGGCACTCATATTCAACTACAACCAAGCCTCTTTCCGACAACGTACCACACCTTTCGCCGGATACGTCAACCTGCGAGTACAAAAAAGCATCACGCAGTATGCCGACATAGCCTTCTTTGTCAACAAACTGTTAGACTACCTCCCCGACTACTATGTTGACGGAATAACCATACACCGAAACGCAAATCCTTACTTTGGTATGGAGATAAACTTAAAACTATGACAACAAACAATCATTACATCCGCACATTCATCTGTAGCATCACATGCGTCATACTCTTCGCATGCCAACCTATTGACACCGGGAAACAAGAATATCCGGTACAGATAAACGTTAGCCTACCCTTACTGACGGACACGACTACGCAACAGACAACCACTATCAACGAACTGATAGTTGTACTCAACGACCTGAATATGGGAAGGCAACATACCTTCATACCACAAGACTATGTACAAAACGACACCTGCCTCACGATGCGCATCAACGCACTGGCAGGCTTCTACGATGCAGATATATCTGTAACCATACTGATAGACTCACTTCCTGTTAGACTACAAGCATATATCAAGAGTATCAGCCTTGGCAGACCTGCAACAGACACCATTCTTTCCTTAAACACTGAAGCCATCGTAGTACAAGAACGTAGCCAAGACTTCATCTTTGCCGAACTGTCCACATCAGGAACACAAACACCACAGGGGAAAAACTATATTGGCGATAGTTTTTTCGTTCTCTATAACAACACAACAGACACACTCTACGCCGATGGAGTCGTACTACTCGAATCAAAACTCAAAAACACACAGAAATACCAATCTATAACACCCAACTTCATCCCCGACTATTTCGGAACCGATGCCATATACCGAATACCGGGCAGAGGACATGACTATCCGGTAGCACCCGGAGCAACAGTGCTACTCGCTGACAACGCACAAGACCACCGGAAAGCAAACCCCGCATCGTTCGACCTGAGCCGCGCAGACTTCGAATGGTACGACCAGTCAACAAGCGCAACGGTAACCGACATCGACAACCCGGATGTACCGAATATGGACAAGATATATTGCTATACAATGACAATATGGTTGCCTAACAGACAAGGAAACACCTCCTTCGCTATCGCACGGTTCCCGGAGAATATGACAGACTCGGCTTTTCTGGCAGACTACCGACTGACGTATGACTATCTGCTCATCACCAGCGCAGGCAACTTCAACATGTCTGCCACATGCTATATCGTACCCAACGCATGGATACTCGACTGTGTTAATACCTGCCCAAGAACCGCGTACCAATGGACAGTAGTGTCTCCTTCCTTAGACGCAGGATGGACATATATAGGAGAGATAGGACAAGACAAACAACGATTCGGAAAGAGTATGAGACGACGAGAACATATACAGAACGGACGACTCATACTACAGGACACCAACAACTCTTCTGTGGATTTCCTACCGGCACAAGTGTCAGACCCATACCACTTTAACAACTAACCTGCTATGCTGCTACTCACTATCATCACATCGCTGTTCCTCGACACCGCCGCTACAGAAACATATATACAGGGACTATACCAACAATCTACTATGCCTGTCTCAGGAACACAGAACGGTGGATTCAGCATACACGCACAGTCCATATACGACATATCACCGGTCAGCCGCGTCTTCGGAGAAGCAAACTACACATGGGGACAAAGCAAAGGTAACAAATGGGTAGAAAACACAGATTATGAACTCCTGTACCCATACCTGACATGCGACACCATCGGCGGAGGATTACGGACAGAACAATACTGTTTCCGCGGAGGATACAGGTGGGGGAAAGAACATCTCACATGGCATCTGGCACTGCAGTATCGGGCACTACAAAGTTACAGAAGTATAGACCCCCGACCAAAAAACAAAGTGGCTGACCTGCAAATAGACGGTTCCATCGGGTATATCAACACACAATACACCTATAACATTATCGGACGGGTAGGACGCTACAAACAGAACAACGACATCTCCTTCTACTCCGGACTGGGAAATACAATGATATTCCACCTCGTACAGCCCGACGAAGACTATGTGAGGTTTGCTGGAGACTTCACATCGGCATACTACCACGGTATCACCGCAGGAGGAGGATTATCTCTACAACCACTCTCTACCGGATGGATGGCAGGTATCGACTATAGTTACCTCTCTATAACCAAAGAACTGAAGAGTGCCACATCCACGCCTATAGCACAATTACGCACACATTCCGCAGAAGCGACATTAGGCTACGCCACACCACTATGGAGAATACTGCTACACACCGCCTGTACCCTACGGCGAGGGACACAGTATATATACGGGGAAGTGACAGGAAACTACTACCACCTGCTGTTCACATCAACCAATTATACAGAACAACAAATAGCAGCAGGACTATCCGCTAACTACCGATGGAACGTGCAGACCGGGTATCTTCGTCTGACAGGAGATATCGACTACCTGCACAAACTGCCGACTACACCAACTACCGGACACTCCCACACAACTTTCAACGACTTAGCCACACACCTACGCGCCTCACAACTCACTGCGACACTATCATTGCGCTATGCTTTCCCCATCGCACACAAATACGCATGGTTCTTCCAACCCATAGCAACATATACATACTATACCTCACAGACATATCGTTGGCAAATGGCACTGCTGACAGGATTATGTTTCTAACAACACCATGCTTCCAACAAACCGGCGAGGCTGCCTGAATAGATTAGACAGCCTCACTTTTTATTATAAAGAAACACGCAATTCTAAACGCTCAACACTCTACACCTAAGATGTTATAGACCTTGTCTCCTTTACGGATATACACCTGCCCATCCTTCACAAACTTCACTGCACGCGTTTTGTTACTGTCCCGAACTTCCTCAACATTGGACGCTTCCTCAAACAACTGTTGTACTGCTGTCATAGCCGTATACAACTCATTCTGTGTCGTGTATGTCTGTGTCGTGTCCGCAGCAAAAGTACAAGTATAACGCTCACTAAACGAATATATCAAGTCATTACCACTAAACACCGCAGGAGTTGTAGAAGTCAAGGACTTATATGAGACTAACAGATGCTGAGTCACTTTGTTCAGATTTTGGTCGTAAGATTGCAAATAGATCTTGTTATCAGTCCAATCATAATAATACATGTAGATGCTATCATGACTGAATAAGATAGATGGATTCGCAGAGATCTTTTCACTCTCTACACCAACCGCATGAGTACACTCACCCGAAGTCATATCTACCTTGATAGCATAAGCATGATAAGCAGTTGCATTTACACCCATAAATACACCGGCACTCGTTTCCAGACCTCCCTTGATAGTTCCGGCAATATAAGCATAGTTACCAACGATGACGCTGTGATATACCTTAGGGTCACAGAACTTATCATCCTTCACTCCTTTGACTACACTCAATTGCTCACACTGCAATTCAGTGGAAAGAGTAGCGCACAAAACACTGTTGTTCTCTGGTACAGCCACCTTCTTATCACCCCAACACAGACTCTTGCCCGCCAACGAATCCTTGGCACTATTCGTAACTGCTAACTGACCAAAGACATATATCTTGCCATCAGCATATTGCAAGTCACATAGCGAACTACTCCAGAATGGAACACTATCCGTAGCCACACAGCCCACATAAGCAAAATCCTTATCAAACTTCAGCACTGCCGTACTACCATCCTTGGAACTCGCAACACCTGTAGTAATAGTATCTTCCCCTATCACCAAACCTGGCTTGAGAACAGACAACACATAGTAGTTACTGCCATCCGTCACCATCTTACTAAATATAAAACCATCCGTCTGACCTTCCATCTGATAAAACTTCTGACGAATAGTCGGCACACCTTGGGCATCATATTCCACAATGGCACCATACCACGTGTCCGTAGTATAAGGCTCCACAAATTCAGCCTTGGTATCGTCGGTACCCAAGAACTCCATCACCTTATTGTCGCCTATGCGGTTCTTCTCCGAATGACGGGCTTTAACGGCAACTACAACACCACCTTCCGCAGTAGGCACTGCACCATAATCACTATAGAAATATCCACGGTCGGTTGTGCCTACCCACTTTGCTTTCAGGGACTTGTCTGTCTTCACAAACACCATGTTGGTATTCGTTTGACTTCTATCCTCCGCAAAAGGTTCTACCAAAAAAGAATCCGTACTGTTGACACCAAAAGTAACAGTCGGACGAACACCCATAGACGCAGAATGTGCTAATAAAAACACATCACCACCCGCAGTAACCAACACCTTGTCCATATCCGAACGACCACAAGCCTTGGAATTACTCTTGATTATGTCATTTTGAAACTCTAACGGAGCCCAAGTCAGTTGAGCCACCATACTCGCACTAAACAAGAGTGCACCCGCAAAAAAGGAAAATTTCTTCATATCTTTGTCAGTATATTATATTGTTATTCTTATTGCACTTGGTTCGGCGTCAAAAGACACGAACTGTTTCGGGTGCAAAAGTAGTGGAAAAAAAACACCCTCACAATCCCATAAATAAAGGATTATGAGGGGGCAATTCTACAAAAAAAATGCATATCCTGAACAACTCCTGCTTACTTTTAGGTATCACTCCTGACTCAAAAACGACATCAAAGCAGGAAAATACATAACAAAGGTATGATTATCCCTATCAAAAACTCCACACCACCAATACCGAACAAACCATGCCGACCTTTCAACATCACCAACCCCGACAACACAACAACAACCATCGCTCCCGCAAAGATATCCGAGAAATAGGTCCATACCTTGCCGGGATTGTAATGTAGTTTACTCAGACTACCCATGAGAGGACGCTTGCGCACCTGCTCCAAGACGCCGTGACCTGTGGACAAATCAACAACCAAACTGCTATTCCCCTTCAGAAAAACTTTCAGAGTGGTGTTATCCGGGAAATAATGCTGTATCTCCTGACCACCAACACCACATTGCGTCAACCATTCATCCACAACACCCTGCACCACCGCTTCTCGGGATGTGGGCACCAACTGGTACTCCGTACGAGTAATGGAATACTGACTGTTAAACGAATCCTTATGGTTAAGTGCTATACCACTCACAGCATAAACTAACAACATTCCCGCAAACACATAACTCAACTCCCTATGTACCACCCTGCAGTATTTACGGAAACGCGTCCCTATCGATATCTTCGTCTTCTCAGACATAGCATATCGTGTTATTCAGTGACTATGACATAGGATATAGCCTCAGCATAATACCCCTTGATAGCCGCTTTCTCCGTCTCACACCCCTGACCGGCAGTACCATGCTGCTCACCCGGATTATCCATTATTGGCTGCTGATACTCAAAACTGTGTAACACTCCCTTCACACGAACCACGTTATTGATACAAGCCGCATCAAAGTTACCCATCTTCGCACCCTCTACACGAAGGATGCGAGGCTTAACAACCATAGCCGTGTCCGTGTACATAGTATCCATAGCAGACCCCATCAAGAAAGCCTTACGACCACCATGCTTGCAGAGATGGGTACATACTCCCTCAAAAGTGATCGTATCACCCGACAATACCTCTGCCTGAGTATAAACTTCATCTATCGTATAGATAACCTCATCTTGAGCAGCCCTCTTCGTACATGCGGAAAAACATAGAGTAACGACAACAATCGCCAATACAGGAACGAATAAATTCTTTTTCATAACACTGTCACTTAATTATTTCGACATACAAAAGTAGTACTTTTTTTACCATCAAGCAAGTATACAACGAAAAACACCTACTTTTAGGCATACCACCATTCACTTACTCTCATGCAGATGCTCCACTCCCTCGTGCTGATGTTCACCTTCTCCGTGCAACTGCCCCTCTCCTTTATGCGAGTGCATTGGCTCTATAGGATGAGTCGTCGCTGGCTTACCTATCTTGGCAAAAGCTTTTTGCAATGTAACAACATCCGTCTTATTCGCATCGTATGTCACAGTCACTGTCTTGGACTGCAGATCACACACAAGATCTTTCACACCCCTCTCAAAGGCTATATTCTTCATTATCTTGTCACAACAACCCTGACAATGAAGATCACAATATAAAACAACCACCTGCTTATCCACTTTAGCAGAGACGGTCGATACACAAAAAGTAACAGGCACAAGAGCCAACAGCAAAATCATTAAACGTTTCATATACTATCAATGGTTATATTATTTATACCTTTCACTTATTCGTCAGGACGATCAAGAGCCCAACGAAAACCTAAATACATCTTCCAACCATGCACAGGACCCCATACCATAGACGCATCATACGTAGCCGACGTCACATCTACATAGGAACTATTAGGCATCTTATCACCCACAATAGGAGAATCCTGACGGAAATTGGTCATGTTCTCCGCACCCAAATATACCGAACAGGTGCGGAAATACTTCGTGACTTGAGCCAACAACTGAGGATACCAACGATGATACACCATCCCGTGACGAGTCATATATTGCTGACTCCCCTCCGGAACAACAAAACCATCAGGCATACGACCATAACCGTTAAACTGTGCCGTCACATCAAACTGCCACGTCTTAAGCGGCGTCTGATAACTCGTCGTGATAACTCCCTTGAACTTATTCTGTAAAGGTTTATCACGTAACTCGTATGCGTTAATAGCCTTATTTAACGATGTCTGCTTGACATCCGTATAACGAAACGCTGCAGTCAATGTCCAGCCACGCAAGATCTCCATATTGGCCTCCAACTGCCAGTTATGCGCATACGATTGAGCGCCCGGCACATCATGCAAATTATACAACGTCACCCTGTGCAGATACGCATCCATATCCACAATCACACCATCTAAGAAACGTGTATAATAGTACTCTCCGGATAACTGTAACTCCCTCTCTCCTATCGGGACATAAAAAGTCGTCGTAACACCCGCATTCAGCGTACGCTCCTGAGCCAACTGCTCACGCGAAAAAGTATATACACGACTACTCGGCAAGAAAGAGGCATTATCCGCTATTGCATTCGGTGAACGATAACCTAAACCCACAGAACCACGTAACGTCCACCATGCAAAAGGTGCATAACGGATATTCATACGGGGAGTGGTGAAGAAACCATAACGAGACGAGTAATCCTCACGAAGACCTACCAACAACGTGACCTTATCCTTGTACGTATAGGTGTACTCGGCAAAAACACCTGGCGTAGTCTCCATACGACTCAAATCACACATCTCTACCAGAGGAGTATTCACCCAACGCAAAGTTATCGGTGCGTGTAGAACCTCATCGTACTTGTCAAAATTAACACTCAGACCTGCCGACAACTTATGCTCATGATAACCATACACATCGGTCGCGTCATCATCAAACATTGTTTGGAAGATACCATTCAGGTAAGCATTCGTCTGACCCGCATTCCATGCACGCGTACCATACACATTGTCCTGACTGTGATACGAAGCGGCAGCAATCACACCTATAGACATCCCGCTCTCCTTATCAAACACATAACCATTCTTCATGAAACCATCTATACGACGGGTACGCAAGTCAATGCGATACGGATCACTTATCGACTCATGACCATGCATCGGCTTGGTTATCTGACCCCCCACACGCTGATCATACAAAGCACGCACTAATATCTGACCCGTGTAATCACCCGACTTGATATACCAACGGTTCAGCACATTCATATTATGATTCTTGGGCATATCCAAGAAACCATCATGGTTATCATCCATCTCCAAAGATGCATCATGCACATGAAACAACACACCCGTGGACACCTTATCATTGATATCCCAACCACCCGTAGCATTAACCTCTGCATGCAACTCCGTGTTCAACATCGCATTCACCGATATGGGACTTGACGTCTGAGGCTTCAAGTACTCCACATTGATCTGTCCCGTAATAGCCTCGTAACCATTGATGACCGAAGAAGTACCTTTACTCACCTGAATAGATGACATCCAAGGACCGGGTATATACTCCAACCCGAAAGACTGAGCCAAACCGCGTACATTGGGTGTGTTCTCCGTCAACAACTGCACATAGGTGCCACTCAGACCCAACATACGTATCTGCTTGGCACCTGTAGCCGCATCCGAATAGGCAACATCTACCGAAGCACTCGTCTCAAAACTCTCTGACAAGTTACAACAGGCAGCCTTGCACAACTCATCACCCGTCAGCGTCTGAACATCCAAAACAGAAGCTCGGGAACGCAACACGGCCATCTTACGCTCCGTGATGCTTATCTCATCCAACGACAAGTCACTAACAAGAACTATCGTCAACATCTTCTGACCTGACACCTCTGTCGTATCGTTGCGGAAACCCATGAAACTGCTCACTAACAACCGGGTAGAATGAACCGGCTCTAACTCGAAAGTACCATCAACAGACGTAGCAACACCATGGGTAGTACCGGCCCAATAGACATTGGCACCTACCAAAGGCTCACCATTATCATCCAACACTATACCGGACACATGAGCATTGACCAACACACAGGGCATAACAACACACATGACTGCAAAAACATACTTATATAGACTATTCATTATTCTTATATTTAATTAAACAGATAGGTAACAACATCCCATCAGGCTCCACACCCGATGAAAAAAACAATCTACAGTAGCATCATCGCTACACACTAACCTATCTCTAAATCAACCAAGAACAATGTTGAATAGACACACCACGCCCGGACAACGGCGCAGGGATATGAGAATATAGACTATAGAAATTTGTAGAACTCTCTAATAACGCCTGCAACAACCTACCCTCACAGGCAAGCAAAAACTCCTCTACCACAACTTGCACAGAAGGGATATGTATCGAATGACTTATTCCCCCTTCACTAATATGCAATCGAATAAAAGCACATGTGCCACTATGACCACAACAATCTGACTGACCACATGAGTGACACCCATGCTCGTGATGATGCACCACCTCACACGACTCTTCTAACACACGACTAATACCCGCATCACGGCAATCGGCACAACAATAGTGTATATAGTTCACACCCGAACCTGCCCAAACAAAACACAAGGCAAGAACAATCGCCATACTATGCAAACACTTTCCCTTCATTTTCAAGCGCAAAGGTACTACATTGGATTAACATACACAACCCCTAAAAACAGTTATTCATCAATCCATATATAGACATACATGCCTAAACATAGGGAGAAACTACCCTGTATATCCACAAAAACGCTTTGCATATATGGCACAAATGCTGTACCTTTGCAGAGATAAATAACTACCTGGGATGGAATACACCTTCAAAGACATATTTCAGCGTAGCGAACTACTGATGGGCGACGGTGTCATGCAGGACATCGCGACACAACGTGTTATCATCTTTGGAGTGGGTGGCGTTGGCTCATGGTGCGCGGAAGCATTGATACGATCAGGTATTATGCACCTGACCATAGTGGATTTCGATCGGGTATGCATAACCAATATCAACCGCCAACTGATGGCTACCACACTCACCTTAGGACAAGCCAAAACAACGGTCTTACGAGAACGGCTCCTGTCTATCAACCCCAATGCCGAGATAACAGCCATACAAGGCATATATTCGGCAGAGACAAGAAACGGCTACAACCTGTCACAGTACAATGTCATCATCGATGCCATCGACTCACTCAAAGATAAAGCAGACCTCATACGAACAGCCACACGTATCAAACATGTCACGTTCGTCTCTTCTATGGGAGCAGCACGCAAGATGGACCCTGCCCGCATACACACGGCTGAGTTCTGGTCGGTCAACGGAGACCCTCTGGCAAGAGCATTACGACAACGATTCAAAAAAGAGAAACAGTACCCCGCACACAAGTTCCAATGCGTATATAGTGACGAACTGCTACCTAATCGGGAAGCCGGCTATACTCACACTGCCGGACAACAAAAAGCCCCTAACGGAACCGTAGTGCATATAACGGCTATCTTCGGATTTACGCTTGCAGGATTAGTAATACAGGAACTCTACAAAAAAGGTGGCAAACAAGCCTCTTGTACCCGACAAGACGCTACCACCCTAACTCATATGCCAACTGAATGATATGAGTACTCGAATAAGTATGCTTTAGTGCTATGGCTGTATTAGCAGCAGACATGGGCAATATCTCGTCCAACAAAGACAAGGTCGCTCTACGCTGGTAATCCCATTGATAACGGTACGACAACACCAAGGCATGCTTATCGTTTATCTTCCATTTCAGCCCCAACTCCGCACGTGCAGAAGTCAGGTATTGATGAAAAGACCTGCCAGACAAACAACGATTCAAATACTCAATAGGCTGATTCAATGTCGTGTGAACCTCAACCTTTGATTTCAGACTCAATGGACTACTGGCAAAAGCGTAATCCGCTTGCAAAGTATGACGCAACAACAGATCAGCACGATTCTGAACCAACGGATCCACATCATCCATACGACAATCTATATCCAACTGCTCGGCAATAGAGAAACTCCAACGGTGATAATCATAATGCCCCGCCACCGCAACCACAACCCGATGACGGATATAGTCACGAGGATACTGATACCCCTCATCACCTATTATCCGAAAAACATAACCGACCTTCAAAGAGAAATATTCTATCGGACTATAACCCATCTCTATATCCGTATAAAGACGTCGGATATAAGGAGAGACAGACTGAGTAGCACCCGACTCAGACTTAGAGTACGTATGTTGCAACATACGAGCACGGACATCTTGACGCAAAGCAACAGAAAAACCATAAGGCAACTGCTTCGTAAATAACGCACGTGCACGCAACTCCATATTCTGTTGTTCCAACACAGACTCATCAAGCAGCGACTGAGCCGACACAGGAACGACACATAACACCCATACTAAAACAACAGAAACGAAGAAAAATATCCTCTTTACATCTCCCACGCTGCAAAAGTAGTAAATTTATACGACACAACCAAACTAACTGACTCATCACTCATAATTATTAATAACCCACCACCAACTCTCCACCCTAAACTACACCAACTCTTGACTGCACTTAACTCTCACCCCCCCCTAAATTCTTTCAACTATCAACTATCAACTATTAACTTAAAATACACTGTGGACGTGAAGCGTAAGGCAGGTGTGCGTAGCACACTGAGTGCTGGCGGGGTCCCCATAAGCCCGAGGGCACAATGGGGTGCGCCCTCGCCTGCGGACAAGCCTCAAGACTCGCCTTAGATCCCTTATATAACTCCAAACTATCCACTCTCAAGCACCCACAAACTCATCAACTTATAAACTCATAAACATATAAACTTATAAACCACTATCCAACTCTTAACCAAAAACAATCACTCCTAAACATATCAACTCATAAACTAATAAACTATAAAAATGGGGGGGGTATTGCTTATATCAAATAAAAGAACTACCTTTGCAGCGCAATCTCTCGTAAGATATATTAAACGTGACCTATTTATCTATCTTACCCTTGGTAAATCTGTCTTATCATAGGTAACAGAAAGATAACAGAATCTAATATTAATCATTAAATCATTCACTCAAATGAAGAAAAACGTATTTATCATCTCTGCATTAGCGCTGTCAGCGCTTGTTGCGACATCGTGCTCGAAGCCAAACGAGGAAGTGCAAGTAGGTGGCGAGGCTACCGTAGTCTTAACTGCTCAGTTACCCAATGACCTTCAGAACCGTGCTAACGGCCCACGCCGTGCAGCGGCCAAGTATGGTGACGGCAAGACCGCTACCACACTCGACTACGCAGTGTATCAAGTAACCGATAACGCAGGCACAAAGACCTACACTCTCATGCCAACTCTCGGAAAGACCGATGAGCCTATCAACCTCAGCACCACGGTTAAGTTACAACTCGTCAACGGCAACACCTATGCTGTCGTTTTTTGGGCAGACGCTCCAACGTCTATCTACACTTTCACAGCAGGTGCCAACGCGGCTACTGTAACAGCTGACTACACCAATGCGGCTGCTAACGTAGAGGCGTACGACGCTTTCTATGCGATGAAAGAGTTTACCTTGAACGGTGCTCTGCAAGAAACTATCGACCTGAAACGTCCGTTCGCACAACTCAACATCGGTACGGCTGACTTGGCAGCCTCGAAGGCTGCGGGTGTAGAGGTAACGAAAGCAGGTATCAAGGTGAACACCTACAAGACACTGAACCTGAAGACGGGTGAGGTGGCAGACCCTGCTGACGTGGAGTTCGCAGTGGCTGCTCTGCCAACCGGTGAGACGTTCCCTGTGTCGGGTTACGACTACCTGACGATGAACTACCTGCTGATGCCGGCAGATAAGAAAGCCGACAACACCATCACCATCTCGTACGACAATACCGCTGCCGGCACACGCACCTTCAACAACGTGCCTCTGCAACGCAACTACCGCACGAATATCTACGGTAACCTGCTGACCAGTGCCGCTGAGTTCAATGTGGTCATCATGCCTGACTTTGACGGCGAAGAGAATATAGAAGTTTGGGATGGTACAACTGTCACAGAGCCTGCATTAGTAGGTGATGCATATAATGTCACAAAGGCTGCTGAATGGGCTTGGTTGACAGGCAAAACTATCATGAAGAATATCACACTGACCAACGATATCGATTTCGGTGGCTATTCGATAAATCCGATTTGCCCGCGCGGAATCACGTTCGAGGGTAATAACCATATCTTGTCGAATATGACCATTGTTGGAAACAGAACGGATAACTACTCGGTTGGTCTGTTCTACGGAACAGCTATGCAAGGCGCAACACTGAAGAATTTCACAGTGAAGGATGCAAAAGTAGTTAGCACGAATGAAAATTATGGTTATGCGGGTATCGTGCTTGGTGATGCACAAGGTTCGCTGCCTGTAACCATTGAGAATGTACATGTGCTCAATGGCGAAGTGAGCGGTGTACAATCTGTTGGCGGTATTGTTGGTTTCTCATCAAGCAGTGCGACATTGAACATAGCGAACTGCGCAGTAAAGAGTACGAAGATTACAAACCTCTCAGTTGCAAACGAATCCGGTTTTGTGGCAAGTATCGTAGGTCGCGTTGTTGGAACAGCCAATCTGTCGGACTGCGTTTTGGATGACATCACTATCGATGCTTACTATGCTGCTCGACGTGGCGAGACCTCGATTGATAAGGTGGCTGCTGTCAATAATGCAAGCAGTGTACTTACGACATCGAACATAACCGGCAAAGAAAATGTCTCTGTCACCAAGACGGCTATTGAGTAACACGTAAATAGCAAAGAGAATTATACATTAAAAAACAATCAGCGACCGTCTAACAATCGTTAGGCGGTCACTGATTTATCTTGTACATATAAGAAGTTTACCGTACCTTTGCAAACATTTTAACTCAACGAATCATGAATCGTTATATTTTCCTAAGTACTCTAATGCTATGCTGGGCACTCGCCTGCATGGCACAAGCAAAGTATGTGTTCTTCTTTATCGGTGATGGCATGGGACCCTCCCAAGTGCTCAGTGCCGAGATGTACCTCGCCGAATTAGAGGGGAGTATCGGAAGAAAACAACTGCTGATGACACGGTTCCCTTACTCTGGACAAGTGGCCACTTTCTCCGCATCCAACGGCATCACAGACTCCGCCGCTGCAGGGACATGCCTCGCCACAGGAAAAAAGACCAACAACGGTATGATAGGACAGACACCTGACGGGGAACCAGTAGAAAGTGTCGCAACACGCCTCAAACAAGAGGGATGGGGAATAGGTATCATGACATCCGTAGCCATCGACCATGCTACACCGGCACCACACTACGCACATAGCGCAAAACGGAATGACTACTATGCCATCGGGACACAACTTGCATCCTCAGACTTCGATTTCTTCGGCGGAGCAGGATTCCATAAACCGATAAACACCGCAGAGCCTGCTACCCCGAACCTGTATGACTTATGCCTAACCGAAGGATACACACTCGCCGGAGGATACGACGATGCATTGCAGAAAACAGGAGCAAAAAAACTAATACTCGTACCCACAGAGTATATCAACGATAAGACACGCAAAGGAGAATCTCTCCCCTATGCCATAGACCGGACAGAAAACGACCTGACACTCGCCCAGATAGTAGATATCGCTATCATACAATTAGGCACACATGACCGCTTCTTTATGATGATAGAGGGGGGTAAGATTGATTATGCCTGCCACGGACGGGACGGAGCAACATCCATCCACGAGACAATAGATATGGACAATGCAATCCAACTCGCATACCAGTTCTACCTCGAACACCCGGATGAGACACTCATCGTAGTGACAGCCGACCACGAGACAGGAGGAATGACCCTGGGGAATGGAGACTACACCCTCAACCTGCAAGCACTACAATACCAACAATGCTCCGAATGGGTACTGTCAGACAAACTGTCCGAACTACAACAACAAAAAGGCAAACAACTCAAATGGGAACAAGTAAAGACATTACTCTCTGACAACACAGGCCTGTACAAACAAGTCCCCGTCACCCCGGACGAAGATGCAGAACTATATGCCGCCTATCGGAACATCATGCGACAATACAAGACGGTCAAGACGCTGTACAAAGATATCAACGCCCTCGCAGACAAAGCCATAGAGATTCTCAACCGCAATGCCAAGATAGGATGGACAAGTTATACCCATACCGCTACTGCTGTACCTGTATTCGCTATCGGAGCAGGAGCCGAACTATTCACAGGATGGCACGATAACACCGAGATAGCGCCACTGCTATTCAAGGCCACGAGACAAAACGACGAACCTCAGACAAAGTAAAACCCCTTTGCAAACAGAAGCGTACCACCTGCTCAGGTAGTGCGCTTTTCTTTTTCAGGATAACACGCTGTAAGATCCTGTCATACTCTGCTTTATCTATTCCGGACAACGCCCTGTCAATAGCATCACTCGGCAAACGCTTCGCTTGCAATGCAGCACGCATCTTCACACGCCCCCAACCTTGGTAGAGAAGTTTGTCATGAACGAAAGCAGCACAATAACGCACCTCATCAATAAAACCTTCTGCACACAGATGAGCAAGGATAGTGTCTGTCTGCAACGAATCGGCTCCCCATTGACCTAACTTGACTCGTAACTCCATAGGGCAATGCTCCGCCATAGCACAATAAGACTCAGCCCTCGCTGTCAAGTCTGCCATAGAGCATCCGTGGTTTGCCATACATATCATATTTTAGTTGAACATCCACATACCCGGACCCATACAGTAACCCACACATCTCCTCCGGGAAAGCCTCGTTTATCTCTAAGAAAAGGTGCGTAGCACGCCTCAAAGAGACGATACGGCGATAAAACAACAAAGGGTCATCGTCCAGTACGAACAGTGCCGTATGAGGCTCATAACGCAAAACCCTTTCCTCCATCACTGACTGCTCACTCTCCCGCACGTAGGGAGGATTACTAACGATGATATCATATTTGTCTATATCATCTGTCAGAATATTGGCTTGCAACCACCGTACATCTATATGGTTATGCAACCCGTTATATTGAGCCACCTGCAAAGCCTCACTGCTATTATCCAAACCACTCACTTCCCACATCGGACGACGCTGCTGCAGAGCCAACGCAATGCACCCGCTACCCGTTCCTATATCCAAGACACGAACCAACCGATCACACATAGCCACATCCTCCAGCACCCACTCTACCAACTCAGCCGTCTCAAGACGCGGAATCAGCGTCGCTGGAGTGACACGTAAATCTAAACCCATCCATTGAGCATGAGAAAAGATATATTGTATCGGCTCATGCTGACGCAGTTTTTGGAGAATAATTTCGAGATGTGGGATATTTTCTATACCTTTGCAGCCACAGAGTATATCTGCTCGGCTCAGACCCGTAGTCTCCTCAACTACCCAATAGGCTAATTCGCGCAGTTCATGCTCCGGATAATAATCCCGCAAGGAAGAAACGATATATTCAATCACAGGTATCATCTCACAAAAGTACTACTTTTCTGCGACATAGAGAAAACAAAACGAATCAACCGACCTAACCCACCAAGAGACATGCAAGACGACAGATATATGTACCGGTGCCTGCAACTCGCACGCATAGGAGAATATTACGTAGCACCCAACCCTATGGTAGGTGCGGTATTGGTGTATCGAAACGGACAACAAGAGTATATCGTCGGAGAAGGATGGCATAGACAATACGGAGGAGCACACGCAGAAGTCAACTGTTTCCAGGATGCCGAACAACACAAAGACAGCACATGGAGCATATCTGACTGCACATTGTATGTCAGCCTCGAACCATGCAGTCACTGGGGGAAAACACCACCATGCGCCGACCTCATCATCAAGAAAGGAGTCAAAAGAGTAGTCATCGGCTGCCCGGACCCTAACCCCCATGTATCCGGACAGGGGATAGAAAAATTACGTAATGCAGGCATAGAAGTGACAGTAGGGATATTACAAGAACAATGTCACCAACTTAACAAACGATTCATGTGCCTACAAGAAAAACATCGACCATACATAACGCTGAAATGGGCGGAAACAGCCGACGGATACATCGACCGCAAACGCACAGATGGGAAACCCATAGTCATATCAACACCCGTGACCAAACAGTTAGTACACCAACAACGCGCAGAAAACATGGCGATCATGGTCGGAACACGCACGGCTATACTGGACAACCCAAGCCTGCGTACTACACGATGGAGCGGACGAAACCCAATACGAATCGTATTAGATAGGCACCACGCCGTCTGCCATAATTGCAAACTGTTCTCACCCGACGCAGAAACTATCGTTTATGAGAATACCAATTGGACACATATACTCACCGACCTTGCACAACGTAACATCCATTCCCTATTGGTCGAAGGAGGAACAACACTGATAAACTATATCCTTGGTACAGGCATCTATGACGAAGTACACATAGAGGTCAGCAACACCAAACTGGATATAGAAACCGATGAAACCGGAGTAAAAGCACCAATATACAAAACCTGCACATATCCACAAATAGTGGATGGACACTGCATATATATAGAACCAAATCAAACAAAAACTCACTAAAAAACAGATAGAATTATGCTTAACAAAATCACGCATACATGCATCGTACTCATCTGTATGATAGTATGCCATGGATGTTCTCCATTGGAGAACAAAAGACACAATGGCATCGTAGTTGAATACAACGGAAATAGCATCACCCTAACCGAGATACAACAACTGACCTCAGGACTGTCACCCGAAGATAGCGCACGTGTGGCTGAGACATATATCCAACAATGGGCAACCGACTTAATAGAATACGACAAAGCCAAAGACACACCGGACAAAGACATCGAACGATTGGTCGAAGACTACCGGCACTCGCTGTATATTGACAAATACGAACGACATTTGATAACCCAGCGTATGCCTAAACTCGTTGAAGACAGCCTGATCGAACAATTCTACAACACACATAGTCAACAACTGCTCCTGCGCGAAGCCATACTACGCGGAGTACTCGTCGTAGTCCCCAATGGAGTACCCGACTTGGACAAATTACGCAAATGGATGCAGGACCCGAAACAAGAGGAAAACATCGAAGGAATCGAGAAGTTTGCATACCAATATGCCGTGGGATACGAACTGTTCATTGACGATTGGAAAAGCATCAATCAAGTTATCGTGCGAATACCTCTCGGCACAGAAGACTTACAAAAACTACTAAAACAGAAAAAACAAATAGAACTGCAAGATAGTGTCAATACCTACATCTTGCAAGTGACAGAAGCTTACCAGAGAGGAGAGAAGATGCCAATCGGTTTTGCCACACCTGATATCGAAAAAATCATCCTCAATCAACGACAAGTACAATTCATCAAAGACGAGAGAAACGCCCTGTACAAACAAGCCGTCAAAGAACACAAAATCAAACGTTACACCGAATGACTGTCACGAAACACGCGCTCTAACTCACGCTTGTCGTCACGTTCACGCAGAGACTGACGCTTGTCATAGGTGTGCTTGCCTTGACAAAGACCAATCTCTATCTTTGCGAAACCTCTGTCATTAATAAAAAGACGCAAGGGGATAATAGTCTTTCCTGTGTCTTTCACTTGCCGCTCCAACTTTCGTAACTCCTTGTGTGTAAGCAACAACTTACGATCACGCTTGGCTTCATGATTAGAGTAACTGCCAAAACGATACTCCGCTATATGCATCTGCTTAACCCATAACTCCCCCCCTGCAAACACACAATAGGTGTCTGCCAACGAAGCCTTGCTCTCACGAATAGACTTAATCTCCGTCCCAAACAACTGAATGCCGGCCGTGTAACGCTCCAATATCTCATAATCGAACGTAGCACGACGGTTCTTTATATTGATATCACTCTTCAACCGCATGCCTGAATGTACAAAAAACGCACAAAGGTATGGAAACATTTGCAGATATACAAAAAAAGACGTACTTTTGCAGCCCAAATCAAACGCAACGCTTATGCTTAAGAACATTCTTGCTATCACAGGCAAACCCGGTCTGTACAAGTTAGTTAGTCGTGGCAATAATATGCTTATTGTAGAGTCTCTCATCGATGGGAAACGTATGCCTACCTACTCTCGTGACAAGATCGTATCACTCGCCGAGGTCTCTATGTTTACCGTCGGCGACGACATCGCTCTCAGCAAGGTATTGACAAAAGTCGGCGAGAAAGAAGGACTTAAAGTAGCATCAATAGATGTCAAAAAGGCTGATAACGACACACTGCGGGAATTCATGGCTCAAGTACTACCTGACTTTGACCGGGACCGAGTGTACACTAACGACATCAGAAAACTCATCCAGTGGTACAACATCCTCGTACAAGCAGGCATCACAGACTTCACCACCGAAGAGGCAAACGAAGATATAGAACCAGTTGAGGAGAAAAAACAAGAAGTCAAAAAAACTACACCCAAAGCACAAGTCAAGACACAGAAATCCGCCGTGTCTTCTGTAAAAACGGGGGTAGGTGCTAAAAAAGGTTGATCCTTCAGGATATCATCCATATCATAGAATCTGTCGCTCCCTTGAGTTACCAGGAACAATGGGATAATTCGGGACTACAGGTGGGTAATCGCAATGCAGACATCACAGCCGCATTGTTGACAATAGACATCACCGAGTCCGTTGTCCTCGAGGCTGTGGAGAAGCAGTGCAACTTGATTGTTTCCCATCACCCGCTACTCTTCCATGGACTCAAACACCTCACGGACGAGACACCACAAGAGAGATGCGTAGAAATGGCTATACGACACGGCATCGCTATCTACTCTTCACATACCGCCATGGATAGTTATCTACACGGAGTGAGTGGACGCATGGCAGAACATATAGGCATCTCACAGTACACTATTCTCTCTCCATCAGCAGATAACCCGCACATCGGACTCGGAGTCATCGGGACACTCGAAGCACCAATGGAGGCGAACGACTTTATCAGGCATACATACCACGCCTTCCATTCCCACACCATGGGCATACGCTATATCCCACCATGTCGGCAGACTGTTCACACTGTCGCCTTGTGCGGAGGAGCAGGAGCAGAACTCCTCGACATTGCCATCACACAAGGAGCAGACATATACATATCTGCCGACTTCAAATACCACGAGATGCAAGCCGCTGTGAACAGAATAGGGGTTATCGAACTCGACCACTGGGTCAGTGAACAGTTCACACGAGACATCTTCCAAGAGATACTCTCTCCACACATCACCGTCCACATATCCCAAAAAGACCATAGCCCTGTCCAATATATCGCTGACAATACCTTGGTAGAGTAAAATAAAAAAAATAATCATATGGCAAAAGAAAAAGAAGAAAAAGAGTTGACCGTAGAAGATAAACTGCGCGCACTCCACCAACTACAAGAAGTAGATTCGAAAATCGACGAGTTACGTATCCTTGCCGGAGAACTGCCACAAGAGGTCAAGGATATGAGCGATGAAGTAGAAGGACTGAAAACCCGCCTGTCAAACATCGAGAACGACATCAAAGAGTATGAGACCGCTATCTCAGACCACCGTGTACGCATCGAGAACGCAAACGCAGCTATCTCACGCTACAAAGAACAACAAAACAATGTCCGGAACAACCGCGAGTTTGACAACCTGACAAAAGAGATAGACTATCAAGAACAAGACATAGCACTGTCTCAAAAGCGTATACACGAGAACACCTCTGCCTTGGAAGCACGCCAGGAAGATAAGGCGAAAACCATTAGCGACATCGAAGAGAGGACAGTAGACCTCAACCAGAAAAAGAACGAACTCGACTCTATCCTCAACGAGACCAAAGAGCAAACCGAGAAACTAATGCTACAGGCTACTGAACTCGAGAAGAATATCGACGAGCGACTGCTGACAGCCTTCCGGCGCATACGCAAAAACGCACACAACGGACTGGCAGTCGTCAGAGTGGAGCGCGACAGTTGCGGCGGCTGCCATAGCAAGATCCCTGCACAACGACAACTGGATATACGCTTGCGTAAAAAGATTATCGTATGCGAGTTCTGCGGACGTATCCTCGTTGACCCGGAGATAGAAAATTAAGACATAACCTTACACTGAAACGAGAGGCTGCCCGACCTATTGGTTAGACAGCCTCTCGCCTTTATCACTTATACAAGAAACGCTTGATCGATTTCTTCGGCGTCTTCTCAAACTCTTTCTCCACAACCTCTAACCTGCTCACCTTGGCAAAAACAGGTAACATATCGTTCAACTTCTTCAAGTTCTCCCGCATCAAAGACGCTATCTGATCAGCATCACCAAAAGAGGTATCAGGGAACACCAACCCGACTAATTTACCCTCCCTTTCCACAACAACTGACTCTAACACTCCATTCAGAGAATTTAACTTATCCTCTATCTCTTCCGGATAGACGTTCTGACCATTAGGACCAAGTATCATATTCTTTACTCGCCCACGTAAATAGACATTACCCATGTGATCAATAACACCAACATCACCCGTGCGCATCCAACCGTCATCCAAAAAAGCATCCTCCGTAGCCTGAGGGTTCTTGTAATAACCCAACATCACTCCGGCACCACGGAGCAGTATCTCACCCTCATGCTCGTACGGGTTATCACTGTTCACACGCAACTCCAGGTGATCAACAACACGACCACACGATTTCATCGCATAAGTCTTCCAGTTAGCATAACAAACCAAAGGAGCACACTCCGTCATCCCATACCCACATGTGTAAGGGAAATGTATCTGACGAAGACACTTCTCTACATCACCATTCAACGCTGCGCCTCCTATGATCAGTATATCCAAGTGACCACCAAAAGCCGACATCAGTTTCTTATAGACCTTACGACGAAGAGGGATATTGACCAACGGAGTATACCATAAGGTCTTAATCGGCTGCTTCATGATAACAGGGAAGATACTCTTCTTGAATATCTTTTCCACAACCAGAGGCACAGTAAGTATCATATAGGGTTTCACATCTTGGAAAGCCTTCAACAAAACCGTAGGGGTAAGACTGCGAGTGATAAAGTGTATATGCGTACCACCTGCCATCTGATAAAGCAACTCGAACATCATACCGAACATATGACCTAATGGCAATATGCTCACAATACTCTGACCCGGATGATTAGGAATATTGGCCTGACCATATACCACATTCGCACTCAGACTGCGATGCGTCAACATGACACCCTTGGGAGAACCCGTCGAACCCGATGTGTAGTTAATCAAGGCCAACTCCTCAAAGTTGTCCTCTGGATAGTGAACATCATCTATTGAAAAACCATGAGGATAACGCTGCGCAAACTTCTCACCAAGAACAGCAGACGAAACAGACGCCCCGTCCACCGTACTGAAATCCTCTAACGAGACAATCGCTGTCAAATCTGGCATCTGAGCAGAGTCAATACGACCCCTTACCCAGGAACCTACAAACAACAACTTCGAGTCCGAATGGTTAACCAACGAATGGATACTCTCCGTCGTAAAGTCAGGCAATATGCTCACCACCACACACCTGTGTGCCAACGTCGCCAAAAAAGCAAGACCCCAGTTCGAGGAGTTGCGGCCACAGATAGATACTTTGTCACCCGCCTGTATGCCAAGTTCCTCAAACAACAACTCTATACGGGCGACCTGCTCAGCCACCTGACCATACGTATAAGAACAAGTACCCTCATAATCGGTCAAAGCAGCACCGTCCCAATTACTCTTCATCACGTCCTTGATGAACGTGAAATAATGTTTCGTCGTATTCATATTGATACAAATTATAGTTATAATGTCCAAAAAACAACGCAAAGATATCGGATTTACATGGAGAGAACAAAACAGAGGTTTGCAACCAAACACAATGGGATAAAAGACAGAAAAACGGGGTAAAACTTGCAAATATGGGGCAAACATAGTACCTTTGCAAGCGTTAAAACAACGGGATATGAGCCAGGAAAACAAAATAACAAACAACACCACATACACAGACGAGAACATTGTCCACCTCGATGACCGCGAACATATACGACGCAGACCCGGAATGTATATCGGCAAACTGGGCGACGGCAGCCACTCCGATGACGGTATCTATGTGCTAATGAAAGAAACTATCGACAATTCTATCGATGAATTCAGAATGAATGAAGGCAAAGTGATAGAAGTGACGGTGTTACCTGTCATAGAGGACGGCGAGACAACAGGCGAGAAAGTACGCGTACGAGACTACGGACGAGGCATACCACTCGGGAAAATGGTAGATGCCGTTTCACTACTGAATACCGGAGGTAAATACGATACAAAGGCTTTCAAGAAATCAGTGGGACTAAATGGCGTGGGAACAAAAGCCGTCAATGCCCTTAGCATGAACTTCAGTGTGCAATCTTTCAGGGACGGGAAGACACGACGCGCAGATTTTCAACAAGGACACCTCATCGCAGATACCGATATCATCGAATACAAAGGTGCTGAGAAAAGAGGGACAATCATCGAATTTATACCGGATAACTCACGAGGGTTATTCGAGAACTACCACTTCCGGGACGATTTCATCGAGACGATGATGCGCAATTATGCGTACCTGAACATCGGACTCACTATCATATACAACGGCAAGAAATTCACATCCAAAAACGGACTGCTGGACCTGCTGAACGATAACATGACGGTAGAACCGCTATACCCGATCATCCATATCACAGGAGAAGATATTGAGATAGCACTTACCCATACCGACCAAACAGGAGAAGAGTACTTCTCCTTCGTCAATGGACAACATACCATACAGGGGGGGACGCACCAAACGGCATTCCGTGAAGCCATTGGACGCACCATCAAAGAGTTCTACAACAAGAACCTCGACCTCAGCGACATACGCAACGGAGTAGTGGGAGCCATCGCTATCAACGTCTCTGAACCTGTATTCGAGAGCCAGACAAAAGTCAAATTAGGCTCCAAAGATATGTCACCGGAAGGAGGTCTATCAGTCAACAAGTTCGTCAACGACTTTGTCAAACAGCAACTCGATAACTATCTGCACAGACACCCGGAGATTACGGAAGTGATGCTGCAGAAGATACAAGACTCCGAGAAAGAGCGAAAAGCCATTGCAGGCGTCACAAAAACTGCACGGGAGAGAGCAAAGAAAAATCTGCTCAACAACCCTAAACTGCGAGACTGCCAAGTACACTACAATGACGCAAAAGCGGTCAAATCGGCGAAAGATGCAGACGACGACCTCAGACAAGAGAGCAGTATCTTCATCACGGAGGGGCTGTCCGCCTCAGGCTCTATCACCAAGAGCCGGGACGTGCGGACACAAGCCGTGTTCTCACTCAGAGGCAAACCGCTCAACTCCTATGGACTAAGCAAATCCGTCGTCTACGAGAACGAAGAATTCAACTGCCTGCAGTCTGCCCTCAACATAGAAGACGGACTCGATGAACTGCGATACAACAAAGTCATCATCGCCACCGATGCCGATGTGGACGGCATGCACATCCGCCTGCTGATGCTCACTTTCTTCCTGCAGTTCTTCCCCGACCTTGTCAAGAAAGGACATGTCTATATCCTGCAAACACCACTGTTCCGCGTCAAGAACAGAAAAGAAACCCGGTACTGCTATAGCGAAGAAGAACGAATAGAGGCTATAGAAAGCCTCAAACCAAACCCGGAGATAACACGATTCAAAGGACTCGGAGAGATCAGCCCGGACGAATTCAAAGGGTTTATAGGGAACGGCATACGGCTTGACCAGGTCACGCTGCGAAAAGAAGATGCCGTAGCAGACCTCCTGAACTTCTATATGGGCAAGAACACTAACGAACGACAGAACTTCATCATCAACAACCTCGTCATCGAAGAAGATAAACCCGAAGAAGAATAAAAAACAACACCCGTACCATCGGGTCATACCAATGCTCCCACTGCTCCTCTTCATCGCCTTAGGCATACTCATCGCCGTCCTCTACGAGATACGCGCACACAAACAAGCCAAGACACCCGCCGAAAACCACACCACAACACCCGCCCCGTCTGATGGATGCTGCGGACAACACCTCGTCTGCGAACGCAAGACACTCCTGCAGACCAACGACAAGATAATCTACTACGACGACGAAGAACTCGACCAATTGTCGGGTATAGAACCTGCCGGCTACACTCCCGAACAACGACAGATGCTCCGGGAGGTATTCGATACACTCAACGAAGAAGACGTCACAGGCTGGGTAAGAAGCCTGCAACTGCGTAATATTCAACTGCCTGACGACATACGCGATGAGGCACTACTCATCGTCAGGGAACGACGCAACAGGTAAACACCCGCTGCCACCAACACCATACTCACTATCCCTACCCACAGCGTATCGCCCGTACCAAACGTCTCCACCACCGACGACTCCCACTGCGCCTTATCACCCGCATAATACATCACCACCGCCAACGCGTTATTGGTGAAGTGCATCAATATCGGCAACCATAACGAACCAGACCAGTATAACATATAACCGAATAACGCCCCTAACAACATACGCGGTACAAAACCGTAGAACTGACAATGTACGGCAGAGAAGATAATAGCCGATACCCATATAGCCACGCGTGCCGAAACCTTGCTCTCGACACGCGTCAGCAGTCCCTGAACCACCCCACGGAACGTCAACTCTTCACCTACGGCGGGTATCAACGCCATCAGACATACGTTTCCTAACAGACCCCATATACTGTCAACCTGCAAGAAACGCTCCGTCAACTGCGCAGCAGCCTCCTCCTGCTGACGCATCCAGACCTCCAAAGGTGCCATAAACGACGGCAACACCATCTGCTGATTACAGTAACTCAATAGGTTGATACACGGCGAACCGACTAACACTAACACCACCGCTAACAACGCCACTTGCCACCGCATACCATGGTCTATATGCAACCAACACATAGGCTGCTTGCTCCATAAAAATGCCATCAACAACGGCGGCAACAGGAACGTACAGAGACTCTGCAACAGTTGCAACACCTTCAACGAACCTACCGACGTACGGTCAGGAAACAACGACCATACACACAACACCAACATCGTCAGCACCACCATACAGCCCAACCACATCAACACTTTCACCCATCTCCTCAACCCGGAACAACATCCAACAATCCGCATAACACTACCTGTTTATTCTATCTGATTATTCATTGACAAAAGTCACTACCTACTTAACCTATAATACCCCAGACATCCATACGGACCCGTTCCCACTACTATCGCTATCATCTCGCTGTCAATTACGGTCGGTACATGGTATATATACGGTACATACACGGTACATATACGGTTGATACACGGTAGATAAACGGTAGATAAGTGGGGGAGGGCGTCCTCCTTAACAAAAAAAGTGAAGGCTCCACACCTTCACTTCCTCTACCCTTTGTCGGGATGACAAGATTTGAACTTGCGACCTCCGGTCCCCCAGACCGTTGCGCTACCGGACTGCGCCACATCCCGCGAATTAGACGGCAACCGCTATCCACTGCCTTAACCTCTGAGCCAAAAGCAGTGCAAAGATACTGCTATTTCTGAAAACATACAAGAGAATAGATATTTATTTGCATATTTCCTCCTGCAACAGCATCAATATGCCAACGCAAACACCACACGCTGCTTACTTGGGCGACCGGTTACCATGCATTTCCCCGGAGTATGGTCACCGTCAAACGGGATACAACGGATAGTGGCCTTCGTGTCATTCTTTATCTTCTCTTCCGTCTCGGCACTGCCATCCCAGTGACAAAGCAAGAAACCACCCTTCTTTATCTCTTCCTTGAACGCATCGTATGTATCCACCGTGCGAGTGTTAGCAAGACGATAGTCCATGGCTTTCTTGAATATATTACGCTGAACATCCTCCAACAAACGACAAACAGCATCCTCTATACCATCCATCGATACCGTCTCCTTGGTAAGCGTATCACGACGGGCAACCTCTATCGTGTTGTTCTCCATATCGCGTCCACCCATCGCCAAACGAACAGGCACACCCTTCATCTCGTAATCCGCGAACTTAAAGCCCGGAGTAGACTTCTCACTGCTATCCACCTTCACACGAACACCATGACTCTTCAAATTGGCTATCACAGGACCTACCTTTGACAAGATAGCATCCAACTGCTCCTGCGTCTTAAAGATAGGAACAAACACCACCTGAATAGGTGCCAGATGAGGTGGCAGAACCAACCCGTTATCGTCCGAATGTGTCATGATCAAAGCACCCATCAGACGCGTAGACGTCCCAAACGACGTAGCCCATGGATACTCATACTTATTCTCTTTGTTCAAGAACTGGACATCAAACGACTTGGCAAAATTCTGTCCCAAGAAATGACTCGTACCTGCCTGCAGAGCCTTACCATCCTGCATCATCGCCTCCATACAATACGTCTCCACAGCACCCGCAAAACGCTCATTAGGAGACTTGGTCCCCTTCACCATAGGAATAGCCATCACATTCTCTGCCACGTCCACATAGACATCCAACATCTTACGGGCAAAAGCATCGGCCTCCTCCGCGGTCGCATGAGCCGTATGACCCTCCTGCCACAGGAACTCAGCCGTACGAAGGAAAAGACGGGTACGCATCTCCCAACGCATCACATTACACCATTGATTGCACAAGATAGGCAGATCACGATAACTCGATATCCAGTTCTTGTAGGTGGACCAGATAATCGTCTCGGACGTGGGACGGACAATCAACTCCTCCTCCAACCTCGCGTCAGGATCAACAACCACACCCGTACCATTAGGATCATTCATCAAACGATGATGAGTCACCACAGCACACTCCTTGGCAAAACCCTCTACATGCTCCGCCTCACGACTGAAGAATGACTTCGGGATAAGCAACGGGAAATATGCATTCTGCACTCCATACTCCTTAAAACGAGTGTCCATCGCCGCTTGTACACGCTCCCAAATAGCATAACCATAAGGCTTGATGACCATACAACCACGGACAGCAGACTGCTCCGCTAAATCAGCCTTCACAACAAGTTCATTGTACCACTTCGAATAGTCCTCCGCACGAGAGGTTAATCTCTGGAAATTTGCCATTATCTTAGTCTGTATTGTTTACGTAACTGCTCAAACGCATCAGGCTGAGCCTTCAATTGCTGTGACACATGTTGCAACCAACCGTGTGACGAATCACCCTGCAAAGGTAATGATTTTTTGTCGATGGACAAAGAAGGAAGAGCGAAAAAGCGACACAACGCCTCCAGACACATCGCACTGGCACGCATCTTACCCTCCAACGAATAACCTGCTATATGATACGACCCCATGTCCACCAACGATAACAAATCGGTGTTGATATGCGGCTCACCCTCCCAACAGTCAATCACTATATGCATATCCTTACCCGTGACAGACCGCTTGTATCGAACCAATGCCTCCTCATCAACAACCCCACCACGCGCAGTGTTCACCAACACAACACCCGGCTTGCAACGCTGCAGAAAAGCAGAATCCGCCATATGGAACGTCTTATACTCCCCACCTGTCGTCAATGGCGTATGAAACGTTATCATATCACACCTGCTCGCTATCTCATCCAGCCCGACACCCATACCCAACGGAGGATCACACACCAACACCTCACACCCCCTGCGACGTGCCATCGCTGCAACCAAACTACCTACATGACCATGACCTACCACACCTGCCACACGCAGTGATGGACACACGGCAACCAACGTGTCCATCGCCTCCTCTACATAGTCACACACTGCCTGGGCATTGCACCCCGGACAAGCAGTCCATACGATACCTTGACGCTGACAATATGCCGTATCTATATGATCATAACCAATAGTGGCCGTAGCCACAAACCGCACACGACTGCCGGACAATAACGCACTGTCCACACGCGTACGGGTACGGACAACCAACGCATCCGCATCATGAACCAACGACGAAGTAAAACCGTCAGGAGCAACATAACACACATCAGCATAAGGCTCCAACACCCCCTGCAGAAATGGTATATACTTCTCTATCAGTACACGCATAAGACAGACTAACAGTACTTGATATTGTCTATCAACCGGACAGCACCGCAATAAACCGTCACACAACCTATCGCGTTGTCAAAAACCTGCGCAGGCTGCAGACTATCCATATCCACAATAGAATAGTACTCCACCTCCAACCCGTCAATAGCATTTATCGTATCTACGACACGCTGCTGCACCTCCGCAACAGAAACACCACTATGCGCCCATTTCACCGACTCAAACAACGTCCTCGAGATACCCGACGCCGTCTCTTTCTCACTATCCGACAGACGCTCATTACGACTGCTCAGTGCCAACCCCGTCTCCTCACGTACTATAGGACAACCCACTATCGACAAGTCACCAAAAGTACTGCTCAACGACGAACGCTCCACCATATAGTGAATGATGGCCAACTGCTGAAAATCTTTCTCTCCAAAATAAGCACGGGTAGGATGAACCAAATGGAACAAACGGCTCACAACCTGAACCACACCATTGAAATGACCCGGACGCATCTTGCCCTCCATCACCGCATCCAACCCGTTAAAATCGAACACAAACGGATGAGACATCTCCTCCGCACTGTACATCTCCTCCGCAGTAGGAGCAAAAACAAAATGCACACCCAAGGATAACAATAACTCCGTATCACGATGAATATCCCTCGGATATTTCTCCAAGTCCTCCTTGTTGTTAAACTGTGTGGGATTGACAAACACACTGACAAAGCAAACAGCATTCTCCGCCACAGCACGACGCACCAACGACGCATGACCCTCATGCAACGCACCCATCGTCGGTACAAGACCTATCGTCTTATTCTGACGGACACACGCTGCCACTTGACGCGTCAACTCCTCCTTCGTAGTAAGTAATTGCATAAACTTAAAAACGTATCAAAAAAGCCTGCAAAGGTACAAAAAAAACATAGAGAGAACAAAAAAAACAAACCGAATAGAAGAAATGTCATTTTTTTTTAGTACCTTTGCGCTGAAATAGCAGTACCACGTCAATATATACGCCTATGAAAGATCCAAGACGCATCCTGTTTGTCTCACAACAGATATACCCCTATCTTGATGAGATGACACCCATACGGGCGCTAAACAGACAACTACCCGAGTGGTTCCAATCACACGGATACGAGACTCGCACATTCATGCCTAAATTCGGAGAGATAAACGAACGACGCAATCAACTGCATGAAGTGATACGACTCTCGGGAATGAACCTTATCATCTCCGACTCCGACCACCCCCTGCTCATCAAAGTGGCAAGCATACAATCCGCACGTATCCAGATATACTTTATCGACAACGACGACTATTTCCACCGGCGTCGGGGATGTGCTGACGAACAAGGAACAGAATATCTGGACAACGACGAACGCTGCATCTTCTTCGCACGAGGAGCACTCGAAACCGTCAAGAAACTACGATGGACACCCAATATCATACAATGCTCCGGATGGATGAGCGCACTCACACCACTGTACGTCAAGAAAGCCTATGCCGACACACCCTTCTTCCGAGATAGCAAAGTCATACTGTTACTCGATGACGAAGAGTACAACACCCCCTTTGGCACAAAATTTGCCAACAAACTCCTGATAGACGGTGTCCTTACAAACCACGTGAGAAGCATCGCAGGACTACCTGTAGGGTACGAAGACCTGATGCGGCTATCCATCGACTACGCTGATGCCATCATCCTCTCCACACCTACCGTCAATACAAGACTGCTCAACTATGCACAAAATAGCGGGAAACCGATACTGCCATACGTAGGAGAAGAAAAAAACGAATACCTCAATTTCTGCAATAGCCTGCTGACAACAGAATGATGCAAAAAAAACAAATATACTGCTTACTGACAATACTCACTATATGCTTGGTAGGCTGCAAAGATGATGTCGCAGACGCAGGCGCATCCTTGCTCAAAAACGAAGACAACATCAGTGTCAAAGCAGACACGTTCTCCGTACATTCACAACTCGGGACATGTGACCCCATCAGCATGACACCCGACTCTTTCCTGCTCGGAGAGTGCGACACACATTTCGGGACAATCAAAGCAGACATACTCACGCAGTTGGCATGCCCGCAAGGCTTCCAGTATCCATCGGCTAACACAGCACAAGTGGACTCTGTATGCCTGTTCCTCTACTACAACAGTTGGTACGGAGATGGCAACACACCACTCAGCATCACCGTGTACGAGATGGACAAAACCACACTCAACTACAACGAACGATACCCCAGCGATACGGCACTAGCCTCGTTCTGTAGCCTCAATGACTCTACACGCATCACACTCCTGTCACGCATCATCGTAGCAAACCGACCTACAGACTCCATATACTCCTCCTCACTGAGCAAATATGTACCATATATCCGGCTCAAACTGTCGGACAAGTTCGCACAACGGTTCTTCCGGATACAAGACTTCTCCTCACAAGAACAGTTCAACCAACAGTTCAAAGGACTATATATCACTACCGACTTTGGAGCCGCTACCGTACTGTATGTCACAGATATAAATATGGCAGTATACTATCATTTCACCTATCCGCAATCCAACTCAGGCAACGATACGATACTCACAGATGTCAAGGCTTTTTATGCCAACTCCGAGGTAAGACAAATCAACCGATACCAATACCCGCGCAGAGAACAGGTTATACAACAACTCAGCCTCATCACAGACACCAACTATGTCGTCGCACCGGCGAATATATGCACTAAACTGTCTGTCAGAATGGACTCTGTCTTCCTCCGTATGGAAGAGCAACTCGGAGACCCCGAAGGATACCGTGTCTATGTCAACAAAGCAGACCTGACGATAGATGTCATCTACCAAAACGACAACAATAGCACACGACCACGCGACACATGGGACAAACCTGCAACATACATGATGCTTGTCAAAGAGAGTAACTACGACACCTTCTTCGCCAAGAACGAACTGCCAAACGACACAAGTGCCATCGTTGCAACACTCTCTTCACAAACCGACACAACAGGAAACGTGTCATATTTCTATTCATACGACCTGTCCACACTGCTAACCAACCAACTGAGAGCAACACAAAGAGACGACATACTCAACTTCGTACTCGTACCCGTGTCTGTGGAGACATCTAACTCCACCTCAACCATCACCTCTGTCAAACAACTGCAGACCATCTCCGCCACACGCATACGATCGGCGGCCAACACCTCACAACCAATGGATATAGAAGTCGTTTACTCCGGATTCAACAAGACACGAAGATAAACTATACACCCGTCAACCAAACTACTCCTGATTTTCTATCCACTCTCACAAATAAAAAAGGCTACTGATACCAACCAGTAGCCCCACATGAAACGATTATTATATCAACCAATCATCGCCTCGTACCCCGCAGCATCTAACAGCGTGGATAACTCGGCAACATCGCTGATACGTATCTTTATCATCCAACCCTCACCGTAAGGATCACTATTGACCAACTCAGGCTTGTCACCAATAGCAGCATTGACCTCTAACACCTCACCACCTACAGGCATGTGCAGGTCGCTCACGGTCTTAACAGCCTCTATAGAACCAAAAACCTCATTCTGTGCCAAAGTATCGCCTTCCGTCGCGATATCTACAAACACGATTTCACCTAACTCCGATTGTGCATAATCGGTAATACCTACATAAGCATTCTCACCTTCTACACGAAGCCACTCGTGATCCTTGGTGTAACGCAGATTTGATGGATTATTCATATTATCAGATTTATAAGATATTGTTTACCTGTTATTATCACCCAACATAGACATAGCACAACGGAAACCTATCGTGCTGGAAGACTTATCCTGGTCCATGTAACGACGAGTCGTCGGATTCAACCAATAAATACGGTCATTCCACGAACCTCCCTTATATACACGCGCCGTCTTGCTGATACGGGGAACCAATATATCTGTCGGATCTACCATGACATCTAACATCTGCTCCTCAGACAAACCTACAGTATCCAACGGATAATCCGTGTCCAAACGGGAAGGCAGATCACCATCTTTGTAATCACGCTTATCATCTATAGCATTGTACTCTATCGCTAAACAACCGGTCGCCGTCATTATCGGATTACCATTCTCGTCACGCGCAACACGCGAATAGATATTACCACGGAAAGGATTATATTCGGTCATCTCCTCAAACGAAGTCTCACGATATACGTCCAACACCCACTCATTCACGTTACCGGCCATATTATACAAACCGAAATCATTCGGAGCAAAAGCATCCACAGGAGCCGTCAATGTATAAGCATCATTAGCAGCACCTGCCACACCCATCATGTCACCACGACTACGAACAAAGTTCGCCATCAACTTGCCCTTGTTCTTCTTACTCAAGTCACGAGGGTGATAACCGGACCACGGATAGATACGACCCTCTACCGGCAGACCATCCTCGCCTGCAACAGGCGCAAAAGCAGCATACTCCCACTCAGCCTCCGTAGGCAGACGATAACCAATCAACAACACGCCGTCCGCACGATTCAACTTGCGAGGACTACCATAAGCATCTACACGGGTACCACGACCCATAGTCGGAGCATAACGGGAATCGGCAAAATACTTCTCTGTGTTGAACACAAACTGATCACGAACCCACTCATAAGGCAACCTGTACATCGTCACCAACGGATCCGTCATACGACCATACTCATCCTCCTCGGCCACCTCATCGCCTTCATAACCGTAAGCCTGAGCGACCGACAACGGGACCTGCACAGCCTCTTTCTCATAACTGCTGTACTCCGGATGATCCACATTCATCTTCAGAAAATCATCCGCCTCCTGCTCCGTCAGGTACATGGTAGGATTCAATAGCTGATAAGGCGGGTTCTCCATATACCTGCCCACTACCAAGATCATCTCATTCACACGATCAGTACGCCACTGGCAATAAGCCATAGCCTGATCCCAAGACACACCTACCACAGGGTAAAAACTGTACGCCGGATGACGATAGTAGTTCTCAACATAAGGCTCATTATAAGCCATCTCATCACGCCATACTATCGTATCAGGAAGCACCGCCTTCACTATATCCTTGTTGTAACGACCAAACACATAAGACATCCAGTTCTCATACTCACGCCACGCGATATTAGTCACCTCATACTTATCCATATAAAACGAATTCACCGTCAACGTACGACGCTCACTGTTGCGGGGAGCAGTGATGAACTCATCCATCTGACCTATCGTAAACGAACCACCCTCTATAGGCAACATACCAACAGGAGAGATAGACGTCTGACCCTCATAAGCCTCAAAACGGGTGGTAGAAGCATCAAAAGTCTTCCAACCGGTCTGAAAAGAAGTCTTAGTGGTCAATTCACGAGTCTGGCAAGCACCACAAAGCACTACCAACGAGAAAAGTACAGATTTGGATACAGTATTCATAATGGATATCTTAAATTGGCTATCTGATGATACAATCTATTTTCAGCCCGCAAAGGTACGAAAAAAAAAATACTTATTCTAACTTTCAAACCAAAAAAATACCGAAAAACTGTTTTTTTCAAGAAAAGAGATAGATTATTCCACACCATACCACTGCAAATTAGCACATCCATAATATATTTTGTAACTTTGCAAGTGAAATGCAAATGTATGTCCGCACACACAACCGACTCTTAGACCTATCCTGCCCGCGTGTGATGGCTGTCATCAACGTCACCCCCGATAGTTTCTATACCTCCTGCCGTTCCATGAGCGACACAGAAGTGCTTGAGTGTGCCGAACAGGCTGTCGCACAAGGTGCCGACATCCTCGACATAGGAGCCTGCTCCACACGACCCAACGCTACACCGGTCGATGGTGAGACAGAATGGCAAAGACTCGAACCTGCACTCAAAGCCGTACGCCAACATCTCCCGAACGCTGTCATATCCATCGACACCTTCCGGGCAGACATAGCACAACGGGCACTCAACAACGGAGCAGACATCATCAACGATGTCTACGGAGGAGAAGCAGACAAACAGATGTTCGACGTCATAGCACACTACAATGTACCCTATATCCTCACACATGCGAACACCATACCTCCTGCAACCAACGGATACGACAACACGCTGACACAGGTGCTCGGTTTTCTGCAAGCACGCACCGACCAACTGCACCGCATGGGAGTGGCGGATGTCATTATCGACCCGGGATTCGGGTTCGGGAAAGATGTCGCACAGAACTACGCACTGCTGCGGCAACTCAACGTGCTACAGACCCTGCATACTCCCATACTCGTAGGTGTGTCACACAAGTCTATGTTCTACCGGCCTATGGGACTCACGCCCGATGATGTCATACATGCTACCACAGCAGCACATATCATCGCACTACAACAAGGAGCCAATATCCTGCGCGTGCACGAAGTAGCACCCGCTAAACAAGCAATAGACGTTTATCAACTCACATTCGGACAACCATGCCAATAGGAATAAAAGATATCATCGACATACTGCTCGTAGCCACCATCCTTTTCGGTATATACCGTATCTTGCGCCGATCAGGAGTCAGCAACCTGTTCTGGGGAATACTCGCCTTCATTCTCGCATGGTTACTCGTTAGCTATGTCTTCCAACTCGAACTGACAGGAGCACTCTTCGACCGGTTTATCAGCGTCGGAGCCATAGCACTCATCGTCATCTTCCAAGAGGAGATACGTTCATTCTTCTATCGCATCGGTTCACAGTTCAATATGGAAAACCTCAAAGAACATATATCACGTTCCAAACACAAGAAAGCCACACACCAACAGATAGACCAGATTACCCTCGCTTGCTCACACATGGCAGCATCCAAGACAGGAGCACTCATCATTATAACCAAGCAGCAGGGACTCAAAGAGTATGCCGATACAGGAG
Organism: Acidaminococcaceae bacterium; assembly: GCA_963620225.1. GTDB lineage: Bacteria > Bacteroidota > Bacteroidia > Bacteroidales > Paludibacteraceae > Colicola. The sequence goes on from CAVEZM010000003.1 coordinate 84,244, forward strand.
AGAACATCGATGCCAATATATCGGCACGTATGATAGAGAACATCTTCTTCAAGAACACACCACTACACGACGGAGCACTCATCATATCCAATGGACGACTACAGGCTGCAGCATGTATCCTCCCTGTTACCAAAAGACAAGACCTACCCAAACACTACGGACTGAGACACCGTGCCGCACTCGGACTGACAGAGAAGACAGACGCCCTGGCTATCGTCATCTCCGAAGAGACAGGACACATATCCGTAGCACTCGGCAACGATATACACACCGTCAATATCTCAGAACTCGAACATAACTACCTGGCACAAGCCATGGGAGTCACATACGATACAGAAACAGCAAAACAGTAGAAAATAGCATGACTTTTCAACGCACACTCGTAACGACAGCACTACCTTATGCCAACGGACCGGTACATATAGGACACTTAGCCGGCGTCTATGTACCTGCAGATATCTATGTCCGATACCTGCGCCTCAAAGGTCAACCCGTACTCTTCATCGGTGGTAGCGACGAACATGGTGTACCCGTGACGATACGGGCTCGTAAAGAAGGAATAACCACGCAACAGGTGGTGGACCGCTACCATAAGATCATCAAAGACTCCTTCGAAGGTTTCGGTATCTCGTTCGACATCTACTCACGCACCACCAGTGCCATACACCATAAGATGGCATCCGACTTCTTCCGCAGACTGTACGACGACGGCAAGTTCATCGAGCAGACCACCGAACAGTTCTACGACCCCGAGACACAGGAGTTCCTTACCGACCGCAACATACGCGGCGAGTGCCCACGTTGCCATGCACAAGGTGCTTACGGCGACCAGTGCGAGAAATGCGGAGCCACACTCTCACCCGATGAACTCATCAACCCCTACAACGCCATCAATGGCAACCCACTCACCAAACGTCCTACCTCACACTGGTATCTGCCACTCGACCAATACCAGTCATGGCTCGAACAGTGGATACTCAATGAGCATAAGGAGTGGCGACCAAACGTCTATGGACAGTGCAAGTCATGGCTCGACGGCGGACTGCGCCCGCGTGCCGTCACACGCGACCTCGAGTGGGGAATACCAGTACCCGTCAAGGGGGCTGAAGGCAAAGTGCTGTACGTATGGTTCGACGCACCTATAGGCTATATCTCCAACACCAAAGAACTGTGTGACGCACACCCACAATACGGCAGATGGGAGACATGGTGGAAAGACCCTTCTACACGGCTCATCCATTTCATCGGCAAAGATAATATCGTCTTCCACTGCATCGTCTTCCCGACCATGCTCAAAGCCGAAGGCTCATACATACTGCCTGACAACGTCCCGGCGAACGAGTTCCTGAACCTCGAAGGCGACAAGATATCTACATCACGCAACTGGGCTGTATGGCTCAACGAGTACCTCGTGGATTTCCCCGGCAAACAGGACGTGCTGCGCTATGTACTCACCGCCAATGCACCCGAGACCAAAGACAACGACTTCACATGGGCTGACTTCCAAGCACGCAACAACAACGAACTCGTCGCTATCTACGGAAACTTCGTCAACCGCGCTTTGGTACTGACAAACAAATATTTCAATGGGAAAGTGCCGGCGGCAGGTGAACGCAACGACTACGACGCAGCCACTATCGCTGACTTCCATAACGTCAAAGGCGAACTCGAACGACTGCTCAACGACTTCCGTTTCCGCGACGCACAGAAAGAGGCGATGAACCTCGCACGTATCGGCAATAAATATCTCGCAGACACCGAGCCGTGGAAACTGGCAAAGACAGACATGGCACGCACCGCTACCATACTCAACCTGTCACTGCAGATAGCCGCTAATCTGAGTATAGCCTTCGAGCCGTTCCTGCCATTCTCATCCAAGCGGCTGCGTGAGATGCTCAATATGAAAGAGGTGCGTTGGGAAGAACTGGGGAACATCAACCTGCTCCCTGAAAGACAACAACTCGGTGAGGTGTCACTACTCTTCGAGAAGATAGAAGACACGGCCATACAAGCACAACTAGACCGTCTGGCACGCATAAAGGCAGAGAACGAACAACTCGAAAAGGCAGAAGCACTACGCAACTGGCACCCCGCAGACATCAAAGCACCGACAACCATTGATGACTTCGACAAGATAGATATCCGCGTGGCAACAGTACTCGACTGCCAGCACGTGAAGAAGAGCGAACGCCTGCTCCGGTTCCATCTGGACGATGGCATGGGAGGACGAACCATTCTATCTGGTATAGCACAATCCTACCCAGACCCGTCCGTGCTGATAGGAAAGCAAGTGCTGTTCATCGCCAATTTCCCACCACGCAAGATGATGGGCATCGAGTCACAGGGAATGATACTCTCGGCAGTGGACGCCAACGGCAGACTCGTCGTCACCACCACCTCCACCCCCGTCAAAAACGGCACACAAGTAGGATAACCCCTATTCGCCCCAATAAAAAATACTTTCCACTCTTAACTGCACTGGACTCTCAACTAAAAATAACTGGGGACGCGGGCGCCCCGCCTGCGGTAAAGAGAACCCACTGTGGACACGGGCGCAATGGGGTGCCCTCTCGCCTGCAGACAAGTCATCACACTTGAGACAATACTATAACAGTACTATAACAACAAAGGCCACCCTATGGGCAGCCTTTGTTGTCGTATAACAGGTCAGTTTACTTCACAACAACCTTGGCCTGATAAGCCTGATTATCAGAAGTGACAACAACCAAATAAACCCCTGCTACAGGAAGACCCGGAACAATCATCGGGCTATCTACATTCATTGCCCGATAAACACAAGCACCTGTCGTAGAGAACACTTCTAACGTAGCGTCAGAGGCGAAACTACCCAAGATACGGAAGGACTGACCTACATGTACCGGATTAGGAGCCACTGCTAAACTACTTGCAAAGACTGTATGCAAACCTGTCGGCTCACCCACGACGATAGTCAATGTCGCCGAACCACAACGCAAGGTCACTATCTGAGTGTAAACACCTTCTGTCGTACCTACCGGCAACAACTCCTCGCCATCTAATACATAAGGTAACGCATCTACGGTTATCGTATCACGAACCTGCAGATCACTACCCGCTACCATCAGGTGAAGAGTAGCTATACTGTCGCAACCCCATACTGTCTGCTGTTTCGACGGGTAGTCGCCTGCCTGACTCAGACCCGACCACACATCCTTGGAGTATGTATCACCTTGACAGATCAGACCACGTGTCACAGACTTCGCTGTCGTATGCGCATACACATGCAACGTAGCCACACTATCACAGTTGACAGCATTCTTCAGTGTATCTACATAGATACCTGCCTCCGTGATCTCACCAAACTTGCCAAAGACTATCGAACCGCCTGGGCAGAGGTGTGCATCAGACTCACCACGCAAAATCTCATTCACGGTGAGATAGAGTGTCACAATACTATCACAACCTGTCACAAGCGATGTCAACGTGTCCGAGTGAATAACATTGGTGTAGTATTTCACACCGTTAAACGTGTAGAAGTCACCTTGACATATCGTCTGATGTATCTCAGTACGCAGACGAGGAAGTACCGTCAAGTTTAAGGTCACCGTACTGTCGCAGGTGTTCGAACCATTCAACTTTTGCTTGTACACTCCCGAAGTGGTGGCATTCTTGATAGCAAAGTTATTCTCTGTGTAGTCCTCTCCCTCACATATAGTGGCTTTGAATGGTGTGATAGTGTCACACATCACTTGCAAGTTCAATGTAGTATAATTATCATTCTCACCATCCTTGCTCGCTTGAACGTAACGGGAATAGACTGTATTTCCTATAACTAAGTTATAGGCATCTATCGAGAAGTTGGCATCCTCATAGTCTTCCCAACGACAGATAGACTGAGCATAGTTACTGATAGTAACTCCGTTGACAGACACGTTGTCAAGATGCAAGTAGTTCTTCGAAGCAGTCTTGGTAGAAGAGTTGATGAAGGCTATACGTATCTGTTTACCGGCATATCTCGTCAAATCTACTTGATAGATAGACTTCGTGTATGGGATAGCAGCATACGAATAAGCCGCATTGTCCGCTTCTGCATCCGACCAATAGGTCGTGTTGGCAGACTTCCACGATGCACCTGCATCCTCCGATACCGCAACAATGAACTTATCATCGTTCAATGTCGGGTTGGGCAGACCATTACTATTGCTTGTCAGACCCAAGAGGAAAGATAAACTGATAGACTCAGCATCAGTCGTTGATAGATCGATGATAGGAGTGAGCAACCAGTAGTTATTGGTAGAACTTGTTCCCGTAGAAGTGCTCGAATATATATCCCCGTAGGTCGCAGTACGAGCCCAGTTTGTTCCAGTCTCACTCACATACTTGGACGCTATGTCTATCTCTTTGTCGAAGATGTCGGCAGGGACAGCATTAGCACGGTTCCAACGCAATGGGTAAGTGCGAACCTCTGAGAACGGCTCATAGAAGCGTACCGCATCACTCGTCGAGAACGAAGTAACAATGCTCCAATCGGAGATCTCCTCCGCTGAACAGAAATGTAGTATACGAGCATAGTAAGTAGTACTGCTCTGTAACTGTTTGAGAGCAAATTGTCCGTCTGCCTTACTCAACACAGTATCCACAACCATTGTCGGATCTAAGAAATCTTCAGTGGTTGCCACTTGCAGTTGAACGCTATCAACACCTGTGATAGCCCAACTCAGTTGAGCCCCTGTTGCTGTGATACTGCGTGCCCGCAAGTTACTTGGAGCAGAACAGAAATCAGCCGCTACGATATCCATATCATCGATAAAGAAATACGAAGTCTTTCCATTGCCAGGATAGAGAATAACGACATTCCCCTTATCTTTGTACTTCTTGAGCGGGATTATAACCTCTTCCCAATAACTGTTACCCGTTGGATCACCCGTAGTATATATACCATTATAACTACTCCATGACTGCGAATAAGTAAAGGTGTCTAAAGCCACAAAGGTCGTCATATCCTCAACATCAGCTACTGCGCCTATCACAATACTACGTTGGTAGGCATTGTTAACTTCGCCCAATCTGTTCTTGGAGGTTTGTGTACTATGTGTAGTAGCGAAGAAGTAAGCCGCGCGCGCCCAGAAGTGAAGCGAAGTGCTATCCATATCTACATTCAACTCTGGCAGAATCACATAAGAATTGTAGTACCCACTTGTGTTGTAGAGTCGCAGTGCCCGACCATCTGTACCATCTAAGTTACGAGAATACTGACGTGTTGTAGTATTTACTATAGCTTGTGGCATATAGGTGTTAGTGGTGGTATATGTCTTAACCAACTGCCCTGCATTCCAACAAAGAGGGATCCTATAATAGGTCGTACCAGTACTTGCATATGTGTACAAGTCATCCTCAAAGCCAACCTTGAAAGTTGCAGTATCGTACTTGGCACAGTCAGTAGTGAAGTTTACCGAGTTCCAAGCAGAGGTAGTCGTTTCATCACATACAGCCTGTACGGAGAATGTGTAAGTAGTAGCAGCTTGCAGAGTATTGGTGCTCCACTTGGCAGTAGTCAGGTTATTTCCTGATAGAATAACCTTATCATCTGCATCGGTAATCTTGACATTCCATGCTTTCTTGCTCGATTTCCACGAGAAGCCGGCATAGGTGGCGGATAACGAATCCAACTTGATAGCCGTAGGTGTAGCACAGCCGCTCTCTGCCTCTACTACCACGTTGTCGATATAGACGCGGTTCTGCAGAGGATAATCAGATACCAAAGCGATATACTTGCCTTGTGCGCCATAGAGAGGCACAATCACCTCTTCCCAATATCCGTCAGGATCGATAGTCTTCCCATCGGTCACCTCTTTGAACTGATAGTCAGTCAGCACTTCGAAGGTCGAGAGGTCGTATGGGTTAGTCAGTGTTCCCACTTGGATACCACGCTGATAAGTACTGCTTGCAGTCGTCACATTATAGATAGAGTCAGTATTCGTTACCTTGCTACCAGTAGCATATAAACAACGACCCGAGAAACGAATCTGCAGGGTATTGAGGTCCGCATTCACATACGGCAACACAGCATAAGCACCATTATATGACGTACTCGAATTGATCATCAACGCACAAGTGTCCGACAACGCATAATGTGCATTGCGTGTTTTATTACCGGTCGCATTGTACGTGTTCTCGTAGAGATATGGGATATATGAGTAAGTCGCTCCCGATGTTCTGCTTTTGAACAACCAGCCTTTCTCCTGTATCTCCGAAGTCCTCTCAGGCATTGCTACATGCTTGTCCGCCTCGTCAAAGTTCCAATGAGCATCGGCTATCTCTACCATAGTGTAGGTACTTGCTGTAAGCACATCGCTCCAGGTTGATACATCCCCACTGCCGCAGTTGGCACGGACATAGATATCATACTCCGTCGAAGCCGTCAGACCCGTGATCTCAAAGGTATCCTTAGACACAGGAACGATAGCAGCATCGATGTCACCATCCTTAGCCACATACGCTACATCCCATGCCGTCTCTTTGCCACCCGGAGACCATGAGACAGTAATGGAAGTAGGAGAAGAAGCAATCATATTCAAATACGTTGGACGGAAACACGTAGGACTCTTCTCTATATACAGGTCATCAATATATACAGCACCACTATTCGCCGACTTGTCAGCCTTGGGAGCACGTAGCACGATATAACCATCAGCACCCGTGTAACCGTCAAGACTCTTCGAATAGTATAACCAGTTATTATTCGGCGCTTTGAATGGTTCCATCTCTATCGAATCCAAGCAGACAAAAGTAGAGTCAAGGGCTGAATAACTGGTTATATCCGTAGCCACACCTACTTCTAAATAAGCCTTATAGGAACTCGTATTAACATTACGATAGTAGAAATTGATAGTCAGTTCCTGAAGAGCATTTACAAACTTAGGTAACACAGCAGCACTGTAATAGGAAGTGTTGCGGAACAAGTAGAACCCATTTCCGATCGTCCCCCGTTTTGCACTGCTATATACATATGGATAAGCCGTTGAATTGTTGGTGAAACTTTCCCAACAACTTGGCAGGTTGCCTGCACCCGATGCATAGGAGTCAAAGTCCTCCGAATATGGTAGGTCGAATGCTACAGGACATTCCGTGGTGAACGTACGCAGGTTAGACCACGCACTACTGTCCGTTGCAGAGCATGAGTGCTTTGCCTGATACCAATACGTGGTAGCATAACTCAACCCGGGGATAATCGCATTACCCGACACCAAAGTATTTTTGAGTATTTTCTTCTTGTCGCTGTCCAGTATCTGCAAACGATAGTTATCCGTCGTACTCTCAAATGCAAAAGTAGCATCCGTCACACCGGCAGTCACCTTTATCTCTATAGGCTTCTGACAAGCAGGGATAGTGTCAACTTTGATATTCTTGATATAAACATAGTTGACTTTATCACCCGACTCCGACAGGAACATGATATACTTACCATAGTCTCCATTGTAATCACCGTCGTATGCATCGAACGGAATAGTATAACGATATGCCTCACCAAAGCCGAAGTTTGTGGTAGCGCCTGTTGCCGATACGCGATTAAGTGATACTTTCTTGATAGCCACAAAGGTAGAGAGGTCGCTCGGGTTGGTGATAACACCTACCGTTATCTCACGCAGATAGGCTGCTTCTTTACCTCCATGAGCATCGAAAGAAACCTCCAAACGACTGATGCTATCTATGTCCAACAACGGCATGATAGCATAGGCACCATCCGACGTAGCCGTGTTGAACATATAGAGGTAGTTATTCGTATTCCTCGAAGGAGCAGCGGTCGTACCCTCGCGCACACCTACTGTCCAGCATTCTAACTCGTCCACATTGGTAAAATCAATCGTGCCTAACTCTCCAGCCGTCACAGCCTCACAGGTTGTACGGAAAGATACCGGTGTAGACCATTCCCCCTTATTCGTCTCGCTGCATACCGAACGAACATAGACATAATACGGCGTATTGACATCCGGACAGTCCGTAATAGTGTACGGCATCGAAGTAGTATGCCCCATTGAGATAACAGAGTCGTTACCTGTGGCAACGATAGAGCCTAAAGTCATCTCTTTGGTCGTCAACAGCACATCCCACTCTGTAGCATCACCTTTGGTCCAATATACAGTCGTACCCACTGTCGTGGAGTTACGTGTATATACACCCTGTATCTTCTCACAGTCGGACAAGTAATCCACCTTGATATCATCAATATAGATAGAACGAGTGGCTTTCGAAAGAGGTTTAGCGAAAGCGATATACTTGCCCTTACCTGTGTATTTGTTGAAGCGCACGATATACTCTTGATAACTGTTAACCGACAAAACTGCTGTACCTATTGTGTCAAAGGTTGCAACATCGTTAGGGTCGGTCATGACACCTACGAAGAGCGTATCGCCCACATAAGACACTCCTCCAGGCTTTGCATAGAATGTCATCTGCAACTTGTTCAAGTCATCTGCCATCTGTGGCAATGCCAATGCAAGAACTTTATCCCTCCCTGATGGGTAGTAGTAGTAGAAATATTTAGTTCCTGTATGGGCATTCGATGTATTGGAATAAACATATGGATAATATGTGATAGTGCTGCTACCACCATATTGTGCGTATGTCCAGTTAGATGGTTGGATATCATCTTTCGCGGTAGAATACTCCCATGTTTCAAAGCCCTCGATATAGGGAATAGGCTCCATGTCATGACATAGAGTACGGAATGGGACAATCTCACTGTTAATGGTATCGCTTTCGCAGACAGTTCCAATGCTGTAATAATAAGTCGTATGCGAACTGAGACCTTTATATAACCACTCAGCAGACGTCAAGGTCTCTGTTGCCAAAGTATCCGTACCACCCTTGTCTTTGTAGATATGTCCTATCCACTTGTCAGCACCATTGGCAGACCACTTCAAGATTAACGTGGTGTCCGTTACTGATGCGGAGACATTAGCAGGCTCTGAGCAACTGCTATTCTTCGAGATAGAGATCTCATCTATATACTGCGAACTCGTGTAGTAGGTAGTATAATTTTCACCACTACTGCTTGATGTTGAACTTGCCCAATATCTTTCCTCCGCATCCACTGCCATAATAGCGGGGAACTTACCTGTGCCCTTATAGCCAGAGAATGAGCAAGTAATGGCACGCCATTCCTTATCAGCAGCCTCTGCAATATATAACGTATCGAATGTGCTATAGTCAAATGGATCGGTCATCACACCAACAGCCACACGAGAGGTGTTTTTGGCAGCAGTACCATACGTGCGCATATAGAACTTCAAGTACACATCCTGGATATTATCGCACTGCGGCAAAGCGACATACCCGCCAAAAGAACTCTTGCAACGCTCATCGCCTGAACTATATTCTTGGTATGTCTTTGTCATAAACATACCATACTTCCCCTTATACGCAGTTTGGGTTTCAGACGTACTTTCTGAGAAAGTTCTACTTGGCCACATAACAGTACCGCAAGCATACTCGCTACGATCTACCAAGTCGTAAGGTAAAGTGTAATTATACATTACTCCTGAGAAGTTACGAACCTCTTTCGTACTCCACAAATTATCGGTAGACTCAAAGTCTATCAGCAAAGTGTCTGTACCATTCCATTTCTTCGGTATCTGCACCTTAATAGGTAATGCATACACGTCCGAACCTACTGGGTGTATATATACCTGTACAAAGCAACCTGTAGCATCGAAGTTTACCGTATAAGGCAACGAGGATGTGGTACCACGAGCCAATATACACGATGCTGGCAACCCGTCAGGAGTTAAAGGTGTATTGTGAGTCTCAGCATCAGTCGTGTCTTTCGTAACAACAATCTCTACTTGGGCATTACCATTCATATTGCCATTCACAGTGAACTGTCCTGCAAAGATATTACTGATGCGGATATTGGTAACCTCGCTCACTGTCTCACGCTCCTTGATGGTCACATCATCCAAGAAGAAGAGGTTCTTCTTGTCCATGAAGTTCGATGCGAAAGCAATATACTTCCCCTCACCCGCGTATTTATCAAAGAACACCGCGAAACAATCAAAAGAATAGGTCTCTTCTATATATACCGTATCCACCGGCACAAAGGTCGAGAAATCTTCCGGATCCGTCATCACACCAACTATCAAACCACTCGCATACTCCTCTCCGGTCTTAGTGTCCAAACCCACAAAACTATAAGCCGTCCCCCAGAAAGAAACCTGCAAACCTTGTACACTCTTTACATCCATCTCCGGCGTTGCTGCATAAACATACTGACCCGCTGGAATAGCCGTAGTCAAGTTACGCGCTCCCGAGAAAACAAAACACGTGGAATTTGAATACGAGTAACTATCTCTACTCGTTTCAGAGGTATTCTGATTGATGAAAGGCATAAACTCCATACTCCCGTCTTCCTTTCGTATACTCGTACCGTGCGTCCAGTAGTCAGCGTGACTGACAGTGCTTTGAGCATAAGCCTTATTGAAATCATACACATAAGGTACTCCCGTCAGGTTCTTGGTCGTAAAAGTATAAGGACTTGACCACTCTGATGTACTACCCTGACAATATGCTTGGATATAGACCCAATAACGAGTGTTACGACTCAACTTGTCTATGGAATACTGAAAATCCCCAACAAACACATCATCAACAATATCTTCTTCTGCTACCTCGTCTATACTGCCACTTATCTCTTTCTTCGTTAACACAACACGGAAACTATCCGTATCCAAAGACCCGTTCCAACGGAGTAAAACCGAAGTAGAAGTCAAACCGTCAACAGAGATAGCCGTCGGATCACTACAGGTCGGCACCGGACGAACAATAATCTCATCCAACGCTATACCACGACCCATGTTATCTGTACCCTCAAAAGCCACCTGATAGGTCTCACTCGCACCCGGCAAAGAGATAGTATCCCTCTGCCAACGAGAAACTTTCTTACCATACTCACCTATCTTAACCCAACGAGACTCCGAAGACGTACGATAATAAACGCGTAATGTATCGACATCACCGGTACGCTGAACCTGTACATGAGAAAAGACTAAGATAGGTTGAAAAGTCTCTTTGATGTTTATCACAGGAGAGATCAAACGAGACACAAAATGCTGTGTCTGTGACGTCTGATTACGCAACGCGACATGATAGTCCCCTGACATAGAACCTGCCGGATAGACCGACGTCGCTCCTGACTCAACAACCCATGGTTGCTGGTAAGGTGTCATATATTCCAACGTCCAACTCGCCGGAATAACTCCACCCTCAAACCCTTCATGCAGCACGTACTGATCTTCTACGCCTGCATACGCTACCACTGCCAATAGACAGGATAGCAACACGGAGAGTAATTTCTTTCTCATAATGTTTGTTGTTAATAGTGATTAGTATAACGTAATTACTTACTTCACGCAATTACATGTCTTCTTTTCTATCGTTACATCGAATAACCACGTCAAACGGACACCCACCTCCAAATGCTGAGGCAAAACATGATACGTGACTGACGAAGTGTTCAGCGCATGCCAACGGATACTTTTCTGCATATCCGCCAACGACTGCGTCGATGCATTCTTATCTATACCACTGTAGTCCACCAACGGATAGTTCAATGACTGACCCAATCGGAAACCATAGGTAGCATACACTCCGGTCCGCAGGCGGGACTTGCCATGACGGAGGGGTATGTTCGCACCCACCTCACCCGTAGCCGCTATACGCATATGCTCCTCGTATTCTTCTGTATGGGAATAACTGTCCTCCGGATAATAACCAAACACCGAAAAATCATTCCCGTCAACCGAACGTACAGGCTCTATATTCCACGCATAATCACCCTGAGTCAACATCCGCGTGTCCATCGTATAACGAGACCACAAAGGAAGAGAAAACTTAGCCCCTAACAGCACATAAACCCTCTCACCTATATTCTTCCCTACATACACATCAGCCGACACACCTGCCACATGGTCACGCTCCCGATAGTTGCTATACACATACCCATAATCCACTGATTCGCCATTCCTATCAATACGGGCATCTGACTCCACAAAATTCACCAACGTATCGCGCAAGTAATGATACTGACCCACCACACCTATGCCAAAGATCCAACTACGATACTGCACCTCGTACTGCAAAGACACGTTGGCTCCGGCACCTGCTATATGAGTCAACACATAACGACCACTCGAACTTCTGCCCATATTGTTGCTCTCACCTCCACCCAATGACAAACCTATGTAATGGTGTGCCTTCCCGGTTAAGGAATTGTAGTACTCTGCCCGCATGGGAGATACATATATCCCCACTAACAACAATACACTAACGCACAATCTTGAGAGTCTGATATCCATCTGTCAACACATATATACCCGAAGGCAAGTTGCTTAACTCCGATACATTTTCTTTCATTCCCAAGTATAGTCCTATCGGAGAATAAACATAGACTGGGAATCTCATAGTACCAAGATGAACTTCTTCCAACGATGTCATACCATAAACAATAGGACAAGTCGGCAACTGCACACCATCATCACGACGTACCACAATATAAAACTCATGACCCGTATCCATATCCGTCACCGAGAGATTAGGACTATTGGCACCATCTATCGGAGAACCATCACGATACCACTGATACGTATCAAACCTATAGCCACCATTATACGCCTCATTCGTGATCGCCAATATACCACCGTTCTGATACAATACCGACGCCGAATAACTCAACTCCACACACACAATATGAGCCGGGACCTCGCAACGAGGAGTGATAAACGACATCGTCGCCCAATAACGGTTCGGACAAACACTGTCCGGCATCTCTATGCGCAAAGGCTGATCCGCAGCAAACAGATACAAAGAATCAAAACCGGCGGCACAAGCCAACGAGTCAAAACGTATCGCTATACTATCCAAACGACCTGTAGTCTGCTGATAAGGAATCACCAACACACCTTGCAAATCATCAGGACATACAGCCATAGTATCAGGCACCTCATATCCCAATCTCGGCTCTACATACAGTTCCAAGACGGCTATACTGTCACACTGCCATATACTCTGCACCGTCGTGTCATATCGACCCATCTCACGTAACACTCTATCAAAGAACAACACCGAATCACCTCCACATATCGTATCATACACCTCATACGGACCTGGCTCATGGAACGTCAACGACAAATGACACAAACTGTCACAACCCGTCCGTTGAGAGATATAGGTAAAGACAGAATCTATATCGTGGTAGAATGTGATATTGTCTGCGCCATAGGTGTAACCAAACGGGTAGTCCACACGGCATGCATTCACCTCTACTACCGTCGTTGGTGAGGTCAGGTCGGGCAGATCTATTTCAAAGTCCTTTGTTATGGCGCAAGCACCATCACTCACACCCGCCGTCAAACGCAGCGTATAATGACCACCCTCAGGGGGATACCTGTGCACCAACACCTTGTCCAAACCATCATATTCTTCACCATCACCAAAATCCCAATGCAACGACGTCACCTGCTCCTCCGTACGATACAACTGCTCGGACACTTGATTACGACGCCACACACAGGTAGAGTTATTGAATGTGACTACATTCTCACAACGAATGGTTTGAAGTGAATACGTCACCTCGGGTTGTGGGAAACGCGGGAGACCTGACACGTCCAACGTGTACCAACAGTCCTTATTGTTCTTGTTGATGATATTTACGCTGTACAGTGTTGTATCCATTGGCTCAATATCGAAATCCTGAGCACGACTCAATGTATCCCCGGGTGCACCTGACTTGTACCATACGTAGTCAAAACCACTCGGAGCCGTGAAATGAGTCGTCGGGTTATCCTCACCACAGTTCTGTCCACTTATCTCTCCACTCTCACAGTCCAAAACAAAGTATGCATATCCCGTATGGGCAGCTGGCTCACAGTCAGTGGTTACCAAACGAATCGTCAGCGTCTGACCCACATAGTCGCGTAAGTTGATTGCATGCTCCGTCCAATCCTTATACACCCACTTCCCGTCACCTGCTCCGTCCTTCCATCCCGAGTCGTCAGAAGCATAGAACAACGCATAGCCACAATCGTTTGCTATACGCCTGCCATTTCTTAGAACATCCAACCAAAAGCGAGGCTTCTTCTCAATAGAATGATTCGGATTCTCCAACACAAGAGCATACTTAATCTTCAAGATACCCGCTGTACCTGATGTCACTTTGTAGGTAAACTCAACAGCTTCACCCGTACCATTACCCTTATCGCCATTACCTAAACGCACCGACGCCAAGTAGCCTTCCGGACATGTGCGTAACTGATAATCACTATTTGCATCATACTCATTAGGAACATAATGCAGGGTATGACGACTCGTCCAATCGGCATAGCCGTTATCTACCTTTTCTTTCTTTCCATAAGGACTGCCATAGGAACCTGTGTAACAGTTTTTATTGGTCAGTTCCATATAGTCTATACACCGTTCTCCCTTATGATATATCAGTTGGGTATACTGCACCCAACCGCTGGCTGTATTCCCATCGCAATATGCACGGACAAAGAATGTATGTACTCCCTCTGACACTCTTGTCAACTGGCAAGTGTTAGCCTTCACATTATCTTGCGTGGACCAAGTGTCATTGTTCGCATCGTAACAGTACACACTATAATGGTCAGCATTCCCGCGCCACGATAGATTCACCGTGTCGCCACTGATAGCATGCGATATGTTTGTCACTGCTGGACAAGAGGAAGATGTCCTCAATTCGAGGTGATCGATACTGGCTGCCGGCAACGAAGTGGTACCACTAGCAGAAAACCAGAATATCACTAATTTATGCGGTGTCCCGTCGTGGGTGATGTTCACCTTCCCTATCCCCCCAGCCGTCATACTCGTGAAACAGATCTTCCCATCGTCATCATTACAAACATAATCCTCTACCCATTGTGGGCGACCACCTCCACTCGGGGCACTATAGGTGTTCTGCGATGTAGGCACCCAACAGATATAGAACCCCTCCCCGGAACTTGTTTTCCCCCCTACACGATAGTTGAAATGGAGTTCATAGTTCCCCGCTGCCATTGTGACATTGCTCATATCTCGGTATGCAGTCATAAACATCGTGTTATGAGATGTATAGGATACGGTTGCACCCTGATCGGAAGAAACATACAACCCATTGTTCCCCTTGGGAGCAAATTGCCCTGGAGCACCTATATACCACTTGTTTTCCAACTGTGCCGTTGTAGTAGCGTTCCTCGCTTGGTTGAGCACCCATTGCGATGTCTCCGCACTATTCTCGAAGTCACATGTATATATCTGTGCTTGCAGACTAACAGCATACAAGAGCCACATTGATGTTAGTATTATATATCTATTCTTCATTTTGTGTACAAACGCTATAGTACTACGAACTCTACACGGCGGTTCTGAGCACGACCTTCCTCCGTGTCATTGCTTGCTATAGGCTCACTCTCACCCTTACCGATAGCCTCTATACGACCCGGATCAATACCCCTGTCTATCATGTCCTGACGAACACTGTTGGCACGACCCTCTGACAATATCTGATTGTCCGCATCAGAACCTATGGCATCAGTGTGACCCGTGATACGGATACGGATATCAGGATTATCTACCAACATATCGTACAAATCAGACAATGCCCCCTCTGACTCCGGCAGTATAGTCGTCTCATTCGTCGCAAAATACATATTATGCAAGATAATAGGTTTCTTCTTCTCTATAGGCTGCAACGCAAAACTATCCGTTGCCGACAGATCTGTGATGTTAGCCTGCTCCGTAAAGAAATCTGCCGCTTCCACATGCACACGATATAGACTACCCATGGGCAAAGCCAACGAATAACAGCCCGTCGTCGCATCCGTCGTAGCACGAGCGACCTCCTTGCCCGTATTCACATCGGTGAAACGAACCGTAGCAGACATCCAATCACCTGACTTGACATTGCGAACATACAACGTGTACACCGGTACCGGACGCAATGCTATATCTACACTCTCCTTATCCTCAACGTGAGAGAATAGTACCTCATCACTCGGTATGTAACCTTGACGAGTAGCAGAGATAGTATAGTCTCCTTCAGGCAGACGGAACGTAGCCACACCCTTGCCACTTGAATTCTTCTTACGAGTACGCAACGTCACCTCTTCCACTGTCACTACCTGAGTTCCGGATAAAGCCAAACCGGTTGACGCATCTTTCGTGTTCACATAGAGCAACGGCATAGCCTTCTTCAACTTCTTCTCCTTGTTCATCTGTAGCATCGCCGTAAACTTGACACCTACCAACAAACTGTTTAGACGAGACGTCGCCCACTCTGACCCATGCAGAGAGATCGTCTTTATACCATCAATCGGGTTTACACTTTCAGTCGCACGGGCAAAAGCAGACGAACTGCCCACATTCATGTTTATCAAACCATAATCGGCAAACAATGCAACACGCATACGAATAGGACGCTCACGCTTCTCGTTGTCCTTCTGCCAATCACGCTCTAACAACTGATCGATATTGACACCTACCTCTGCCGACAAAGCCACATCTAAACCAAAAGGATTACGTCCCTTCACACTATATGGAACATCTGTCTCTGCACCGTGTGAGGAGATATCCGACCAATGGGGATCATACCCCATCGGATCCGTAATAGTCGTAGTCAATAGTCCCTTCTGCTTATAACTACCCAACAACGTATAACCTACCTTGGCACCTGCCTTGAAATAGACCATGTCAAACGTACCACCGAACAGTATAGGCACCATCAACTGACCAACCGTCTGAGTCTCATGCAACTTACCAAACTGATAATGCTGCACCTGATCATATTTCGACATCAATGCATCATAAGGAGAACCGAACAGTAACTTGTCCGTTGAAGAGAACAAGCGAAACTCTGGACCTACAGACAACAAGAAATGCTTGTACTTATACTCATATCCTATACCCAATATTCCGCCACCACCTCCAATGAACTTATTGGAGAAATCTCCCACATACCCAACACCCGAAGTCACACTCGGATAATGATTCACCAACCCAGAGTAACCCACACCTCCCCATACGGCAATATGGTGTATATCCCACTGACGGGCAGGATTAGTAGTCGTGGTCTTCGACTTCTGAGTCTTCTTAACAGTATTTACTGGTTTCTTAGGAGCCGCATAAGAGGGTACTAACATCAGACCGGCTATAACCATTAACAATAGGGAACGCTTCATTTTCATATCCTCTTGCTATTTATTGAACATTATCCATCTTAACTCCTAATGCATTATATCGAACACCATCCTTGATGATCACTAAGCGTTGGTTCTCTATCTTCTTCTGCGGTTGTTGCACCTCTTGATAAGGAATAGGAACATAGGGACAGTTGGTTAACTCGGTACCATCTTTCAACCATACACGCACTTGATACTCTTTGCCCGTTAAACCACCCTCCTCGTAGTAATAAGAACGCGTAGCACCCGGTATATCCTCACCATCTTTCATCCACTGGAAACGGTCAAACTCAAAACCTCCATTATACGAAGGACCACAAACCGATAACACGTCTCCCCAACGCTGGAACACCAAGTCCGAGGCAAAATGAACAGGCAACTCTAAATCAAACAATAACTCCTCACATTGCGCAAACTGATTGTGGAATATCAACTGAGCATGATAACGGTAAGGCTTCACACCGGTCGGCAATGGTATCGTCAACATCTTCTCTTTCTTCGTTATGGGATGAGATATCCTGTTCACAAAACCTGCAGCCAAGGCCGTCGAGTCAAACAACAATGAGTAGGTCGTCGGGATACCCGAATCTATCACTAACGGCAATACCAACTCGGCATCGGACAGACAAGTGAAACCAACATCACCCAAACGAATCTGCAGGCACTCGCAGAACATCGTGTCAGAACGCACTATAGAGCAACCAAAATCATTGAAGAACTCAAACGAGAACACACCACCATCCAATCCGGAGAAGAAAGTTTGCGAGGCATCATAACGAACACCATTCATCAAATAATAGTCATATCCCGTACCACTCAACGTAATTGTTCCGGACCCTACTGTATCCTTTGGCTCCTTGATAACAACTACCGGAAGTATGGAATCTTGCATCGTCACAGACATCCATACCGTAGAGTCACAACCATAGATATTCTGTTTAAATCGGACAAACTGACCGGAAGAAGTATGTTTATAACACTCACCATCTATACACAATGGTTCCTCAGCACATACCGTCGTGTCTGGCAACACGATCTTGTCCACAGGATTAACCTTCAGGTCCAGTATCATAACACTATCACATCCGGCCATGCTTACCAGCGAATCATAGTACAACTTCTGCTCGGCTGCATAATACTTGCCAAACTGCAAGTAACTACCCTCACAAATAGTCATATCTAACACCTCCTCCGTATTACCTATGGCGGGCAACGTAACCAATATCGTGGTATCGTCCATACAAGCACCCTCCGAGATACTCGAGAACAACGTTACAGGGAAAGTCCCACCATCCATAGGGAATGAAAAGACGGGGTTTTTGGCAACACTCTCATCCCCTTGACCGAAACTCCATCTATAATCCTCACACGACTCATCATAGTGATATACCGTATCACCATCAAACACAGTCATGATATGGCTCTTGTTATAAAAACGTACTTTGTTCTCACAATTGGACGGATCATAACGATATGAAAAATCTGCCACAGGGAAACGGGGACGCAACGATGTGTACAAATTAAAATCACACTCCTCATTCTCCGTATATATCAGGCGGCAACGATAAGTCGTCGTATCTGACGGTTCTATATCCAACGACTTATTGGTGGATACCAAAGAATCATACTTGTTATACCATTCGTACTTGAAACCCTCAGGAGCATCTATAGACATACTCGCATCATTACCACAACTCGTACCATACAACTTAGCAGCCGCACAACCAAGGGTAAAATAGGCATAACCAAAGTGAGCTGACCATGAGCAGTCTTTGGTCGTCAAACGTATGGTCAACACATCACCTGTCTTGACACCCAACTCCGCTAAATTCAACCCTACAGTAGTCCACTCTTTCCACGAGATAGGAGAGTAACCCGACATATTGCACACATGCCAACCACCATCCAAACGACTCGCATCCGCATAAAAATCAGCAGCGCCACAAGTCGGCGATAGCAACGACCCGGACTCATCCATAATCTCTAATGTGAAACGTGGATTGGCAGAAGCACCATGACCCGGATCCTCCAACACAATAGCATACTTCAAAAACAAAATAGCAGCATTCTCTATATCTGCCACATACTGATAAGATATAGACTCTCCCTCAGCTCCATTGTTCCAGTTACCCAAACGGACAGACGCCAACTCACCATCAGGTATCAATGGCAACTGATTGCACGTGCGAGGATCATAACGATCAGGATCCCAATTCACAGTGTGACGGTAAAACTTCTCCTGAACACCAAAGACAGAAGAATCGATAACCCCTGTACTAACATATGGATCATTAAACGTACCATAAGTACACGTCACATCCGAACCATACAGATCCACATAATTAATGCAGTGCTTCTCCGGACAAAACAACACATATGAATTGAGATATGCATACGCACTCGTATCTATACTGTTACATATACCACGCACACGAAAATCATACAAACCCTCCTCCATATTCTCCAACAAAAACCACTCTTGCTCCAACGATGTAGGAGTACTCCATTTCTGACCACGACGACGATACTCAAAATTATATTTTTCACTCGTACCATCCCAACGAACCATAATCGAGTCACATGAAGACGTTGCAACCATCGATTTTGGCTTAGCACAGTTCGCAGAACATATCTGTATATTATCCACACACCCTCCCATAGGACTAACTATCGTCGTATCTTGATTCGAAGACGACCAAACAAAAAAGAGACGGAGCGTAGTGTTTCCATTACTATTAACCTTCATCGATGTATTTCTCCACAAAGACACATCACTCATCTTCCCTAATGTATTACACCATTGAGCAACCTTAGAATCCACTACCGAGGATGTGTAACTTGCTTGCATATCTAAACTGTTAGCAGGACCTATACCCGCATACATCACCGCATCTGCCGATCCCTTACAACACCAATCAAACGACAACTCATAATAGCCCTTTGGCAATAGTATGTCACGATAAACATATTGAACATTCTTGGCTATACCAAAACCCGTATTCATTCCATCATCCGTAGAGACATACAAAGCACGACGACCATCACTCTTGACAGCTTCACCCACTACCCACTGATCCACACACTTACTCGCATTCACCCCGGGATTAAGCACCCAATTCTTCAGCTCCAACGAGTCACTCTCTTCAAACCCCATCGAGTAGGGAATAGAAACCTGTAACTGCGCAAAAACAGAAACAGCCAACAAGCAACATAAAAGGTAGAGAAACGTTCTTTTCATATCTATAGATTAATTATACTAACCGTTAACACTACAACAGAGAAAGACGGAAGAACCGTCCGAAATCCCCTGAAGAAAACGCAAATATCTAACATTGCGCTGCAAAGGTAGCAAAAACATCACATATATGCAAGCATTGCACCGTTTTTTTTATATTTTTGGACACTATACTCTACACTATAAGCTCTCAAGATATAAAAAACCAATATGTTTAACCCACGGAGAAAGCGAAACATATCAACTCTCACACAACCTCCAATACAGAATCGCCACAAAACATAACCAATAAGAAAAACCATAACACCCCTTGAGCACACTTAAAATCCATGCCCTTCCAAGCCCAAACAAAGCCAATAACAAACCAAAAAACAGACAAAAAACAACTTTTTTGTCACAATATGCTCACAACACTTGTGTATTCCATACAAAAGACCTACCTTTGCAACCGCTTTCGGGATAAGCGATGGCGGGATAGCTCAGCTGGTTAGAGCGCATGATTCATAATCATGAGGTCCCCAGTTCAATCCTGGGTCCCGCTACAACAGCAAACGTGCAATCCGTTATTGGTTTTGCACGTTTGCTGTTTTTCTCAAACATATGAAAAACAAAACCAACTTATCACATCCAACACCCCAATAAAAACTCCACTCCTTTGCTCCAATACACCCATACCATTTCACCAACCACACAAAAAGAAAAGAGGTCACCTCTCTTCGAGACAACCTCTTTCTATGTGGTCCTGCTTGGGCTTGAACCAAGGACCCCCTGATTATGAGTCAGGTGCTACTAACCAACTGAGCTACAGGACCATGGCGCGTAAAGTGCGCCTTACTTATTATCTTCTGCCACCACTGCAAGGGAACGTGTTATCTCTTATACCTTGACGGCATCACCGCTGCACGCTGCGCTTCCGTCAACTCCGGAATAAACAACTCTATCCCGTCTCTCACATTGTCCGGATCGGTTATCTTACTCTTGTTAGCCTCATATATATATATCCAGAATGCAGCATTCCCATACTCCCTCTGAGACAAACGACCTAACGTCATACCGGACTCCAAGACAACCACCTTACCTCGAGTAGTATTCGATACGGCTTCCACTACCTCCCTATACGCCATCTCTTGCTCACCTTGCGCCTCGCTTATCTGCTCCTTAACCACATCAAACTGCTCCTTAGTCAACAACCGGATAACTGCACGACGATTAGGACTATATGCCGCTGTACTGCGTTTGCCTATCACAATACCCTTACTGTGACCTACCATACGCGTGCTGTCTATGCCGTACTCAGCCATCAACTCATCCATCACTCTGTCTGCTCTATCCTGACCTAAACGCTGATTATGGACCTTCGAACCGGTATTGTCACACGAACCTATCACCTCAATGTATAGGCTCATATCACGCTCTAACCGGGAAGCCAACTGCTG
This sequence comes from Acidaminococcaceae bacterium, assembly GCA_963620225.1. Classification (GTDB taxonomy): domain Bacteria; phylum Bacteroidota; class Bacteroidia; order Bacteroidales; family Paludibacteraceae; genus Colicola. Next base: position 106,122 of record CAVEZM010000003.1, read on the forward strand.
AATGGTCGCCAAACCGGCATCCGTAAGAACAGACTTGTCATTCTCGAAGTAGACATAATACTCAGTTTCCATGGATTGTGTATTCACTATCGTGTTATTGATAATCACCGTATCAGACTGATACTGATAGATAATCACCGTGTCACACGGGCGAAGCGCATCACCATCTCTTGAACCAACATCACCAACACCACGATCCAAACTCTCACCCACATTATCAGCCAAGCATCTCGCATTAGCCAAATTGCATACATGGGACTTCTTCTGTGCATCAATCTTATAACGCAACGACAAGGTCAAATCAAACAGACCATCGTTATTGTTGCCACAATAGCGCCCATCCAAATCATCCTTAGTGAAGAAGTTATATACACCCTTCAGCCCGATAGAGATACTGCGACTTACGTTAAACTGAAAATCTACTCCACCCAACAGGTAGGAACGGCTATGAAACTTATCGTCTTTCGATGGATCAATATCCGCTGTATTTCCTTTGCTCTTATAGTCACTCAACTTATCATTAGCCGGATAGTATATATCACGCTTAAACCATCCCATCCCGGCACCTAACATCAAGTTCAAAGCAAACAACTTGTTCGGGTGAGCAGGCTCCCATACATTGAATATGTCAAAGGTCAAAAATCCACTCGTACGATGCAACTGACCACGCAGCAACTTATCCGCATTATATCCTCCCGCCTTACCGGCAACACCATACATAGAGTACAAGTATTCAGCACCGATACCCCAACTCGGGTTGAAATTATAGGTAAACCCTAAACCTACAGTCGGAGCAAATACAGGATGCGCCATCTCACTATTAAAATCCCCGTCAAAGACATTTCCACCAGCGTCCAAAAACAACACCCAATGGGATAACTCAGGTGCTACCAACCCCTCCTCGCGATAAGGATGCACGCCACGCCTCACCGTATCCTCCTCGGATACATACGCCTCTTGGGCACGCAACACCGAAATGCTACATATCGCCACACAAGCCAGAAGCAATCTAACGTTCATAGTTTTCATAAGCATCCTGTGTTCAAACACTCTTACTCAAAAAAACACATCCACCCACCCGAATCGGTCTGCAAAAGTACTGCTTTTTTTTAATACGACAAAGAAAAACAACAAAAAAGTATTTTTTTAGTGGCAATGTTGTGAGAGTGGGAATGTTTTGATAACTTTGCAACCCTAAAAAAGTAATATCTGTAACTGAATCATGGAAATCTTACAACAAATGCAGAAACGTGCTCAACAGCACCCCCAACGCATCGTCCTACCCGAAGGAGACGAACCACGTACACTCGAAGCCGCCAACATCATCCTGCGCGACCATATTGCCAATATCATCCTTATCGGGAAAACAGAAATCATACAAAAGATGGCAGCAGACAACCAGTATCAATATATCAAACATGCCACCATCTTCGACCCTGCATCCGACCCGAAAATGTCTGAATACGCCCGACTTCTCTACGAACTTCGGAAGAAAAAGGGAATGACCGAGGAGGAAGCAGCACGCAAGGCACAAGACCCTCTCTACCTTGGCTGCCTCATGATAAAAAACGGAGATGCTGATGGCGAACTGGCAGGCGCACGGGGAACTACTGCAGACACTATACGACCGGCATTCCAAATACTCAAGACAAAACCGGGAGTTAACATCGTATCAGGCGCATACCTGATGTTTACCAAAGCTCGACAGTTCGGAGAAAACGGATTTCTCATCTTTGCGGACTGCGCTGTCAATCCTTGCCCTAACGCACAAGAACTCGCAGAGATAGCCATATCTACTGCCGAAACAGCACGCACCCTCGCAGGAATAGAACCACGTGTGGCCATGCTTTCCTTCTCTACCAAAGGAAGTGCTAAACACGAACTCATCGACAAAGTAACGGAGGCTACACGCATTGCACACGAACTGGCACCAGAACTCGCAATAGATGGAGAACTGCAACTGGACAGCGCATTAGTGGACACTGTGGCGACTATCAAAGCCCCGCAGTCACACGTCGCAGGGAAAGCCAATATACTCGTATTCCCGGACCTGCAGGCAGGAAATATCGGATACAAACTCGTAGAACGATTTTCCGGAGCAGACGCCGTCGGACCTATATTACAAGGAATGGCTGCACCTGTCAATGATCTCAGTCGAGGATGCAAGGTACAAGACATCGTACAGATGATCATCATCACAGCCAATCAGGCAATAAAAAAAGACTAATAACCCCCAACTAATACAGATCCGTCATGAAAATTCTCGTACTCAACTGCGGTAGCAGTAGCATCAAGTACAAACTGTTCGAAATGAGTACTCGCACTATCCTCGCACAAGGAGGTGTCGAGAAGATAGGACTCCCCGACTCGTTCCTACAAATCAAACTACCCGATGGAGAAAAGGTCAAAGTTGAGAAATCCATACCCGAACATACCATCGGTATTCAACTTATCCTTCACTCACTCATTGACCCGCAACTTGGCTGCCTACAATCACTCAGTGAGATACAAGCCGTCGGACACCGCGTCGTACACGGAGGTGAGAAGTTCAACAAGTCTGTACTCATCACACCGGAAGTCAAAGAGATGATTATCAAATGTATAGACCTCGCTCCACTCCACAACCCCGCTAATCTCAAAGGTATAGATGCTATCGAACAGACACTGCCTGGCATACCACAAGTAGCCGTCTTCGATACGGCTTTCCACCAAACGATGCCTGACGAAGCATATATGTACGCACTCCCCTATGAACTGTACGAGAAGTACGCTATACGCCGATATGGCTTCCATGGGACTAGCCACAGATATGTCTCCGCACGTGTATGCGAATTTCTATGTGTAAATCCGGAAGACCAGAAAATCATCACAGCACACATAGGTAATGGCGGCAGTTGTACTGCCGTACTCAATGGGAAGTCTATCGACACCTCTATGGGACTTACCCCGGTCGAAGGGCTGATGATGGGGACACGTGTGGGAGACCTTGACCTCGGAGCCGCTACCTATATCATGGACAAAGAACACCTGTCTACCGCAGAGTTCTCCAATCTCATCAATAAAAAGTCGGGATTGCTCGGCATCAGCGGTGTCAGCAGCGACGCACGAGACATAGACGATGCCGTACGTAACGGGAATAAACGTGCAGATCTCGCACGGCGTATGTTCATCTATCGCGTCAAGAAATACATAGGTGCCTATGCTGCAGCACTCAATGGGGTAGATATTCTCGTATTCACAGGAGGCATCGGTGAGAACGACACATACATACGCGGAGAAATAGTCAAAGGACTCGGATACCTCGGCATTAAAATAGACGAAGAGAAAAACAGCCGCAGTCGAGGAGAAGAAGTGCTACTCTCAACTCCTGACAGCCGTGTCAAAGTCTGTGTCATACCAACCGATGAGGAATGGATGATTGCATCGGATACACAATCATTACTATAGCAATCATACTTTTTGCAACTTTAATAGAAACACCTGTGTAGTAACATATTAGAAACAGAATATAAACAAAACAATATAACCTTGAAACCTATCATTTACCAACTGCTACCGCGCACCTTCACTAATTATAATGAGACACGGCAGCATGCGGGTTCGCTGCAAACCAATGGTTGCGGTACCCTTAATGCCATCACTCCGCGAGCACTACGGGCTATATATGAATTAGGAGCCACACACGTATGGTACACCGGTGTTATACGACACGCAACTGCACAGTATAACACTCCTTCTATCGTCAAAGGATTAGCAGGAAGTCCCTACGCTATCACAGACTACTACGATATTGACCCAGATATCTGCGAGAACCAACAACAACGCATACAAGAGTTCAACAACCTTGTCGAGCGGACACATAAAGCCAGACTGCAAGTGATCATCGACTTCGTACCAAACCACGTAGCACGAGAATATCACTCTGCACAACGACCAAGAGGAATACAAGACCTCGGAGAAACAGACAACCCCAACTGGGCTTTCTCCCCACTCAACAACTTCTACTACCTGCCCGGGCAACCTTTCGCACCTCAGTTCAACGCACAAGATTACACCGAGAATCCTGCACGTGCCACAGGCAACGACTGCTTCCGACATGACCCTACAACGAACGATTGGTACGAGACCATCAAACTTAACTATGGAGTCTTTTACCAAGTAGGTATGGAGAAACAGTTCAACCCTATACCCAACACTTGGCATAAGATGCTGCATATACTGCTTTTCTGGGCAGGAAAAGGCATCGATGGCTTCCGATGTGACATGGCAGAAATGGTGCCCGTCGAGTTCTGGCAATGGGCTATTGAACAAGTCAAAGCACAATACCCCGACATACTCTTCATCGCAGAGATATACCAACCTGCCATCTATAGGGACTATCTCACCGCAGGATTCGACTACCTCTATGACAAAGTAGGCATGTACGATTACCTGCGCGGAGTAACTAGCAAAAACTGGCCTGTAGAAGGTATCTCTCTGCAATGGCAACATGTACACGATATAAGAGACCACATGCTCTATTTCCTCGAGAACCACGATGAACAACGCATAGCCAGCGGATTTTTCTGCGGAAGAGGAATATGTGCAGAACCGGCAATGATCGTCGCAGCCACCTTAGGAACAAACCCCGTCATGATTTATGCCGGACAAGAACTCGGAGAGAAAGGTATGGACACGGAGGGATTCTCTGGCATGGACGGGCGAACAACCATCTTTGACTACTGGGGAATAGCCTCACTGCAAGCATGGACGAACAATGGCAAGTTCGATGGTGCCAAACTCGACAACGAACAACAAAACCTGCGAAACTTCTATAAAAAACTACTCCGTACCGCACGCACAGAGAAAGCTATCACAATGGGAGAGATGTATGACTTGGAATATGCTCAAGGAGATGGTTTCAACAGACACGAACAGTTCGCATACTTGCGCAAATACAAACGTCAACTGCTGCTCATCGTTCTTAATTTTGATGACCGACAAGTGGATATACACGTCCGTATTCCACGCGAAGCCTTCTTACATCTGCAACAGCCCGAGATACCACTTGCGCAGGCTACTGACCTGCTCACCAATACCAAGTATGCTTTCCCGCTGACTGCCATTACACCCGTCTGTCTTACCCTGCCCGCTTGGAAAGGTGTTATACTCAACATCAAATCATGAACTAAAACGATTGCTATGCTTCCTGCTACCGAACAAATAGGAACCTATGTGCGACTTATACGCGGTGGAAACCTCGCTTTCATCGCTATAGTGCTATACACTATGGAGAAATGGGTCGCAACACCACTGTTACAACAAGAACTGCTACAAGAACTCATGCCATGGTGGATACTCACACTACTCATACTGGCATGTGTATGCATCGCTGCAGGAGGATACATTATCAACGACTATTTCGATGTCAAGATAGACAAAATCAACCGACCTGAACAACTTATCATCACTGGGCTCGTGTCCAAAAATACAGCCATGCATCTTTTCCAAATCCTTACTGCTGTCGGCATAGTCATGGGGATTGGAGTAGCCGTATGGGCAAGAAGTTATACGCTGGCACTCATATTCCTTATCATACCCGGACTTCTATGGTTCTACTCCGCTTCCTATAAGCGACAATTTATTGTGGGAAACCTCGTCGTAGCCTTCATAGCAGCACTCGTACCTCTACTCGTTGCATTCGCTAACGCAGACTACCTACAACACTTGTACACAGGTCATCTACAACACTTGTACCACGAATCACTGTCCCATATCATCGCAGACCTATATACATGGTTAGGGGGATTTGCTGCTTTCGCTTTCCTTACCACATGGATACGGGAGATAATCAAAGATATGGAGGATATACAAGGAGACACAGAACTCGAGTGCAGAACGATGCCTATAAGATGGGGTGAAAAACCAACCAAGATCTTTGTCACAGCACTCATTCTGCTAACATGCGCTGCTATATGCTACGTAGGATTCGCTGTTGTACCCTATCCGCACAGCTGGAGTACACTATCTACACGCTATATTACATTCGGACTACTCGTACCTTTCACCTGTGAGGTTATATTGCTTTGGGCAGCACATCTCCCACGCGAATACCATAATGCTCAGGCTCTTATGAAGTTCATCATGCTTATGGGAACACTCTATAGTTTCGTCATATTACACACACTACAATGAATATTATACTTGGCAGTCAAAGCCCACGAAGATGCGAATTAATGAAGGGTCTGGACATACCATTCTCTTTGGTAAACATACATGCCGATGAGACATTTCCTCCCACACTACAAGCAGGAGATATACCACTACACATAGCACACAAAAAAGCAGACGCCTACATTTCCCAACTACAAGACAATGACTTACTTATCACATCCGATACCATTGTCTGGCTCAACAACCGTATGCTCGGTAAACCACAGGACATAAACGAAGCAAAACAAATGCTCGCGCAACTCAGCAATAATACACACCAAGTATATACAGCTGTATGCTTCACCTCACGGCAAAATAATAATATCGAAAAACACACACTCGTCGATAAAACAAATGTCACCTTTCGAAAACTAACTGCTGAAGAAATCAACTACTACGTGGAACACTACAAACCACTCGACAAAGCAGGTGCATATGGTATCCAGGAATGGATAGGCTATACAGGCGTTACCTGCATAGAAGGCTCCTATTTCAATGTTATGGGCTTTCCAATACAGAAGGTATATACATTCCTACTCGACCATCAGTTCATGCCTTAGAATCGATATTCTTGGGTTCTGTAGGCTGTATGAGTTCAGAAACAAGTATGTCGTTGAGTGAGACGTGTGTTTGACAGATACGCATATATCTCTCCCAGAAACTTTTCATTGCTATGGGAGTGTTGCGCAGGAACTGTTCTGAACCTTGTGCAGAAACACGATCGAGAACCATACCGATAGTTATCCGGTGCGTATCAAGCGCGGGTACATAGGTTGACTCTGCTTTGTCTTCCACGTACACCTTTCGTACAACGTTTACTCGCTCAAGCCGTGTTAACAACTGGTTGACAAGTCTGATAGGCAAGCAGTTCTGCTGTGCCATCTCGTATGCAGTCAGTGGAGTTTGGTCTTGTTCGAACCGATGTATAATGATGGTTAACAAGTATAGCATGACATAGTCTTTATACCGTCGAGACATCACTTCAAGGTCACGTTCATATGCAAAATTCTCATTATTTTGTATAGCATACGCTAACTCGGCTCCCACTATGAGTAGTAAACAACTAATATGCAACCATATTAGTATCAACGGTATAACAGCAAAAGCACCATAAACGACGCTGGTTCGAGTGCAGAGCATAACGAGGTATGTGCTGAGCATCTGTGTGAGTTGAAAAAGAATACCCACCAATATGCCGGGAATGACGGCTGTTGTCAGTTTGACTTTGGTGTTAGGTATGGCTATGTACATCCATGTGAATATAGCAGAGGTAACAATGAACGGAAGCACTCGCAACATCCATTTGCGTAGTGGCTCAATAGCTTGCAGTATGGGGGTTGATGTGAGAGAACTGAGTAGGAAAGAGAGTCCGGAAGTAACAATGATAAGTATAGGGACAAGAAATAATATTGCTATATAGTTGGCAAATTGTCGTCCAAAAGAACGCGACTTCTGTACGTTCCATATACCATTAAAAGATGTCTCTATCATCCGAAAGAAAGAATAAACTGACCATAGCAATATAAGAAGTCCGACACCTAAAAATACACCATCTTGTGCCGTCTCAAGATATCGTTCAACCCACTGCATAATAGTAGGCACAATATTGGTTTCTCCAAGAAAAGAGTCATTAAGTTTGGTTTCTATAACCTGCTCAAATCCAAATCCTCGTGCAATAGCTAATATAAGGGCAATAATTGGCACAAAGGCAAATAGTAATGAGTATGTGAGCGCATTGGCACGTATATTTAAGTCTTTGTCACGAAAACCTCTAACGACAAGCACAATAGTTTGTAGTGTACGATACCATATTCGTTTATAACGGTCACTAATCTCCGCCTTTGTCTGCCGCCAAAGGTCATACTGTATAAATTCCCGTATGTCATTCCAAGACCTATTCACTGAGTACTTGTATTGCTTTTTGGGTTATCTCGTCATCGCGCTCAAACAGAGGAAAGAATCCTTGGTCGTTAAGTATATTCCGTACAATGTACGCATTGATAAGCCGTTCAAGTAATGGTCGCGACTTGGCGAGTTGTCGAGGGTTCGGTTCGACTCCCTTGGCTTTTGCGAAGTTCACAAACTCATTCATCCAGTCTGCCTCTTTGAGGTGCTTTTCGAGTTCCTGCCAATCGGAATATTGGCTCAAGTCACTACGATGTTTATCCGTGTATTGGTAAGCAAACTGGTAGGTATATGCCCGGTTGACTACTTGGTTGAAATAGGGAGAGTAGAGAGAAGTGTCACGTCCGACAAAAATATCTGGCATAATGCCTCCTCCACCATATACAACACGTCCACTCTTGGTTTTATAGATAGTAGTATCTTTGTAGTGAATACTGTCAGCAGAAAACAGTTCTCCATGTTCGTACCGATTGAGTATATCCATAGCATAGTCTTCCTGTCCACCAAGTGTATAGGGTTTCTGTATGCATCGTCCAGATGGAGTATAGTATCGTGCGACCGTTAGCCGTATGGCACTTCCGTCAGAGAAGGGTAGTTGTTGCTGCACTAATCCTTTCCCGAAGGAACGACGTCCGATGATGGTCGCACGATCATTGTCTTGCATAGCTCCAGCAAATATCTCGGATGCAGATGCAGAAAAGTCATCTATCAATACAACGAGTGGGGCATTTTGAAATCGTCCTGTACCATTGGCTTTTGCTTCATATCGTGGGTATGCCCTTCCTTCCGCATAGACAATGATATCGCCTCGTTGCAGGAACTCGTTAGCCATACGTATGGCTTGATCCATAAAGCCTCCAGAGTTCTCCCTGAGATCGATGATATAGGATGTGGCTCCTTGTGCCTTGAGTGATGCAAGCGCAGATATAAACTCATCGTAGGTCTTCTCACCGAAACGGTTTACACGTACAAAACCTATCTTGTCGCTCACCTTCTTGGAATGTGTGGGAGTTATAATGAACTGAGCATCAACTGAGTATATGGGTATATCTCCTCTCACTATTGTAAAGTTGAGTACTTGCTGTTCTCCACTACGCATAACTCCTATTGTGACCTGTGTCCCTTTAGGTCCTCGCAGTGCATGCATGACGCGTTCATTACTGATGTTTTTGCCAGTGAAAGCAGAATCGTTGACTGTAACAATCTTATCCCCTGCAAGGAGACCTATACTTTCAGAAGGACCACCAGGTATGACGGATACAATTTGAACAGTATCATTTTGTATAGAGAACTGTACTCCAATACCTGAGAAAGAAGACGATAATTCAGAATTGACCGCCTCAAGGTCTTTCTTGGGGATGTACGAAGAATGTGGGTCTAAGTGTTTGACTAATTCAGTCATGACATCTTCGGTGATGCTATCCATATCAATTGGTTCGACATAGGCAGTTCCCATTAGTTGGAGTAGTTGATCTACTTTGGATGCCGGCTGTTGGAAAAGCCTTCCGTTTTGGATACAGAACCGTTGTGCATTTACTTTGTTAGATACAGCATTCCCGATAAGGAACCCTATTAATAACCCTATAATAGTCAGAGTAGGGAGAATATATTTTTTCATAAAGAGTATATTGTTTTAGCGATGATAGTCACGTATCTATATTACGTCATTGCACTATACTTGTCCCGCAGTTTTCGATTTCCTTATTCGGCATGTAGTCAACTTGAATACCTACACGCCTCAGTAGCTCTGTGCCGTCCATGATACGATATTCTTCACCATATACAACACGTTTAATACCCGCTTGGATAATCAATTTAGAACATTCCATACAAGGTGCTGCAGTGACATATAGTGTTGCACCATCACTACTATTATGACTACGCGCAATTTTTGTAATAGCATTAGCTTCTGCATGTAGGACATAGGGTTTAGACATACCATCCTCATCTTCACATATGTTCTCAAAACCACTGGGTGTCCCATTGTATCCGTCAGATATAATCATCTGATCTTTGACTAAGATGGCACCTACTTGTCGACGGCGGCAATAACTATTCTCCGCCCATGTGCGTGCCATACGCATATAAAGATAATCTCGCTTTGTTTGTTTGTCCATGTTAGAGTTATTTGGTTCTTGCCATTGCTGGTATCAGCAGAGTACTTATCACGATGGAGGTCTTTCCATACAGGATACTCTTTAACTGATTACCCCGACGAAGATACAGTTTTTTGTTGGTATATACAAATCTCATGCCATGTATGGCATTCTATAATTTAGCGTGACACAGAGAGCAGACAATAATCTGTGCTGTTAGGTACCTCTCACTACCTCCTATGTATGTAGTTATAGTGTTGGTCGTTTGTTCGAATATAGTCTTATAGATTGTTTATTGTCAATTGACGAGTTGTGTCAGGTTGTTCCGTTATAGAGATATAGACCGTATCATCGGGGAGAAGTGGAGCAATAATATCTGGCCATTCTATGAAACAGTAATTCCCTGAATACAAGTAGTCCTCTGCTCCAAAATTAATGGCCTCACTGATATCCTTAACCCGATAACAATCGAAGTGGTAAACATAAGGGACATCCCCACCGACATCATAGACATTGACTAACGCAAACGTCGGGCTATTGACAATGTCATTGGTTCCTAAATCTTGACACAATTGTTTGATGAATGTCGTTTTACCAGCCCCCATCTTTCCTTCAAAGGCAAAGACACGGCGAGTCCCGCACTCATGCAGGATATCTGTGGTACGAACTTCACACCCTCGTTCATTAAGAAGGATAAGACCACTGCCTCCTAATTCTTTTTTTATAATATAGTTCATTATTTTGATAGATTATTCGATTCTCATTGAGATATTTCTCCATGAAAATGATGATAAAGTATTGACCCTATGTGTTTTCCAAGCGATTGGCACAACTCGTCTAATGTAGCTGTTTTGCAACGCGCTACACTACCATACGTACGTAAGATCTTCCGCTTTGTTATATCTCCAACTCCGTGAATATCATCAAGTTCACTTCTTGTTTGAGATTTGCTCCGCTGTTTCTTATGATAGGTAATAGCAAATCGATGTACCTCATTTTGTATCTCAACCATAAGACGGAATACCTCATCGGTCACTTTTATTCCAAACTCTTTTGGGGGGAATCCATATAACAGGACATTTGTCCGATGTCTATTATTTTTTTTCAATCCTGCTATTGGGATATGAAGTCCCAACTGACCTTCTACAACTTCGCGGATGGCATTCATCTGCCCTATGCCTCCATCTGCAATGATGAGGTCGGGCAATTGACTATTGGTTTCTATTAAGTGTGCATATCTTCTATAAACGACCTCACGCATACTAGCATAATCATCTGATCCGATAACTGTTTTTATCTCAAATCGTTTGTATTCACTCTTGCAGGGTTTAGCCTTCTTAAAGACGACACATCCTGCTACGGCATCTTTACCTTGTATATTTGAATTATCAAAACTGTCTATCCACATAGGTGTAGTCGGAAGTTCTAACAAATATCGTAGTTTACTAAGGATGCGTATAGCACGTTGGTCAGGGTTGAGTTTATCCTCTTGCTTTATCCGATCTTGTTTATATTGGTACACATTCTGCATCGCCAACTCGAGTAGTTTCTTTTTTACTCCTGATATTGCAATATGGATACGTAAGTTCTCGTTGATGATATCGGGTATAAAAGGTACTATAAGTTCTTGCGTTATGCTATTTAATTGCTGACGCAGTTCCCATATCCCCATCGCTAACACCTCAGAGGGAGTTTCATCTAATTGTTTTTTGTACTCGATAACTTGTCCTTGTACAATACTGCCATGATGTATATGCAGCATTGATATATATACATCTCCCCCCATTTCATCGTAACCGAATACGTCCAAATCATCTATAGTGGAGTTTGTGATGACCGTTTTACTCTTGAAGTTTTCAAGTAGGTCATACTTTTCTTTAACGAGCGCAGCTTCTTCATATCTCATTTCTGCCGATAGCATCGACATTTCCTCTTCCATTTGTTTACTAATCTCATGTGCATCACCCTGAATTATTTTTCGAGCTGCATCAATATATGACTTGTATTTCTCATCGGTTATTTTGGATTCGCATATTCCGCAGCATGTTCCTATATGATATTTGAGGCACACCTTATATTTCCCGATTTCAACGCCATTCTTACTCAGCGGCGTATTGCATGTTCGAATAGGATAGAGTTTGTGTATAAGTTCAATGACAAGATCCAACGTGTGGCCGAATGTGTAAGGTCCATAGTACTCTCCCTGTGATTTAATAATCTTACGTGTTTTAAGTATACGAGGGTATTCTTCGTGTGTAATGCATATACTGGGATAGCTCTTCCCGTCTTTTAGGAGGATATTATAGCGTGGTTGATATTTTTTGATTAGATTATTTTCTAGTAGAAACGCATCTTGCTCACTATTAACAACCATATAACGGATATCTGCGATATGATTGACTAGTTGTTTCGTTTTGAATCGGTCTTGTTCTCTGTAGAAATAACTACTCACACGCCTATGTAGATTTTTCGCCTTACCAACATATATGACCTCTCCTGCCTCGTTAAGGAATTGGTATACGCCTGGCTTTTCTGGCAGGTATTGGAGAATCTGCTTTATGTATTCTTTATTATATGGCATATATACTCACAGAAATCCCGTTTAGGCGGGGAATTAAGTATCACCTATTGTTTTTTTCTTAGCAAGACAATAGAGAAGACACTTCAACACTACGGTCTATTGCAGCTCTTCCGTTCAGTGCAGATAGTTCTATTATGAAGTTGATGTACACTTTCTTAACTCCAAACTTGCGTACCAATTCCAGTGCAGCAGCCATAGACCCCCCTGTAGCGAGTAGGTCATCATGCAACAGTACAACATCATCAGCAGTCAATGCGTCTGTGTGCATTTGTATGGTATCGGTTCCATATTCTTTTTGATAGCTTACTTGATACGTCTCTGCTGGCAGTTTCCCAGGTTTACGGATTGGTACAAATCCCGCCCCCAGTTCTATGGCCACAGCCGGCGCCAAGATAAATCCTCGAGATTCTATACCAACGACTTTGGTTATTCCATAAGCACGATACAACGCAACTATTTCATCTCGCATCCAACGAAGGTATTTTGGTTGACGGAAAACGGTAGTTAAGTCTTTGAACATGATTCCTTTGACAGGAAAATCTGGCACGTTGCGGATATTCGCAATGATTTCTTCTGTTGTCATATATTTCAATATTATTAACTTTGTAGCATAATCATTGTTCCACGTGAAACATTTACCTCCCCATGAATACAAGCAATACATTTATATCGTTGGGGCTTACTCCTGGTATATGGATAGCTTCGCCTATGTTTTTAGGCTGTATCTTTGTGAGTTTTTGCCGCGCTTCGGTACTAAGGGAGTGGATATCTTTATAATCGAAATTGTCGGGTATACGTATTCCATATAGTCGTTGTAGTTTATCAGCAGTCATGCGTTCGCGTTTTATATATCCTTGGTATTTTATATTTATCTCAGTACTTTCTATGACCTCTTTTGGTACTCGTTGTATATTAGAGATAATCTGTTTGAGTTCGGGCAGAATCTCCGCAAGTTCGAGTATAGTAACATTGGGGCGCATAATGAGTTCTGCAAGCTTGCATCCTTGTTGCAAGTCGGGGTAACCTTTTCTGTTGAGATATGCATTAACAGTATTGGCATGTACAGTGGTGGAGTTGAGTATTTGTATGAGATGCTGCTCAGACACTTGCTTATATCGCAATAGATTCATACGGGATGCATTGGCAAGCCCTATATTATAGCTTCGTTCCGTGAGTCGTGCATCTGCATTATCCTGTCGTAACAGAATACGATATTCTGCCCGAGAAGTGAACATCCGATAAGGTTCGTCCACTCCTTTGGTAACCAAATCGTCTATAAGTACGCCTATATAGGCTTCGTCCCGAGCAAGTGTAAAAGAAGATGCACCTATTACTTTTTGGTGTGCATTGATACCTGCTATAATACCCTGCCCTGCCGCTTCTTCATATCCAGTGGTACCATTAATCTGCCCTGCAAAGAATAGGTTTTTTATACGTTTAGTTTCAAGTGTATGCAATAGTTGTGTTGGATCGAAAAAATCATATTCAATGGCATATCCTGGGCGATATAGGATAACATTTTCTAATCCCTGTATCGTTTTGAGGGCTTCCCATTGAATATTCCACGGCAGAGACGAGGAAAATCCATTGACATAGTATTCATTGGAGCCAACTCCTTCTGGTTCTAAGAATATTTGGTGCGCATCTTTATCTGCAAAAGTAACTATCTTGGTTTCGATACTTGGACAGTAACGTGGTCCTATGCTTTGGATCTGTCCATTAAATAAAGGCGAATCGCTTAGTCCATCACGTAAGATAGCATGGGTTGACGGATTGGTGTAGGTAATCCAACAACTTATCTGTTTGAGTTCTCGTTGTATAGAATCTATGTATGAGAACTTATGATTGTCACCATCTCCTTTTTGTTCTATTAGTTTGGAGAAGTCAATGCTTCGTCTGTCGATACGTGCGGGTGTACCTGTTTTCATCCGGGAAGTAGAGAAACCTAATTGTCGTAACTGCTCTGTCAATCCATAACTAGCAGGTTCTGCAATTCGTCCTCCTGCTATTTGTGCTTTCCCAAAATGAAGACGTCCATTAAGAAATGTCCCATTGGTAAGAATAACTGCTTTTGCCTGAATTGTAATGCCAAGTATAGTCTTGACACCGCATACACAATTATCTTTTAGGATAAGTTCAACTACAACATCTTGCCATATATGCAGTTTATCTATGCTGTTAAGGGTATGTGTCCATTGTTCAATGAACTGCTTGCGATCGCTTTGACTGCGAGGACTCCACATGGCAGGTCCTTTGCTTCGATTAAGCATCCGAAATTGTATAGCACTCTGGTCCGTTATGATTCCCATTTGTCCACCAAGCGCGTCTATCTCTCTGACTATCTGCCCCTTTGCGATTCCTCCAACTGCGGGATTACAGCTCATCTGTCCTATCTTGTTCATATCCATTGTTATAAGCAGCGTGTTACTACCCATGTGTGCAGCAGCACTAGCAGCTTCACACCCCGCATGTCCTGCTCCTACAACAATGATGTCATATATGAGATCCATTACATCTATTTATTATATCTATTTCTAACTCTGCTTCTATTATCTTATTCGCATCGGGGGAATAAATGCATCTTCAATATGTTTTATCTCTTTGATTTCTTGCGTATTACTATCTAAGAGGATACCGATTATATCAAATCGAGGTCGAAGATTGATCTTATTCTTTTTTATATATATATTGGCAGCTACTGTCATATTGCGCTTTTTGGTATATCCTACATATTCTTCTGGACGTTTATCACCAAAAATGGAGGTTCGTGTCTTGACCTCCACAAATGCAATTTCTTTGTGGTTAGTAGCAATAATATCCACTTCAAGGCGTCCGAATCGCCAATTAGTCTCAACAACCTGAAAACCTTTCTTTTTCATCATCTCTACGGCTATTTTCTCTCCGCACGCTCCTATTACATTGTGTTCTGCCATACGTCATTGCATCTTATTTACACGTGCCGCGTCCAATCGAAGCATGATAGATAGCATAATGGAAAATCCCCATAATGAGGAGCCTCCATAACTAAAGAATGGCAATGGAATGCCGATAACAGGTAGTAATCCCAACACCATTCCAACGTTAATCGTTAGGTGAAATAGCAGGATACTTGCTACGGAGTAGGCATATACCATACTAAACTTATCACGTTGTCTCTCCGCAATGTGTATAATGCGTAATATAAGGATGAGATATAGTATGAGTAATCCTGCAGTACCTAAAAATCCCCATTCTTCTCCAACAGTACAGAATATAAAGTCTGTGTGCTGTTCTGGAACAAATCGTAACTTCGTTTGCGTACCTTGTAAATATCCCTTTCCAGCAAATTGCCCTGATCCTATGGCAATAAGTGATTGGTTGATATTATAACCGGCTCCGGTTGGGTCATCTTTCATCCCCAATAAGACTTCGAAACGTGTTCGTTGGTGAGGTTGTAGTACTTTTTGAAAAACTACATTGCATAGTTGGCATAATGTCACTTCAAAGATGATAAACAGTATTAGCCATCCCATTCTCCTATGACGGTGTATTATAGAAATGACAATAGTGTATATCACAACATAGGAAAGATTTATTATTCCAACAACATTGAAGTTGATGGGGAACCATATACATAGTAGAACTCCTATGCCATAGCATACAATGGTGCCACTAGATATAAAAAGTGCGTTTCTATAGTTTTTATCACGTATAAGGAATATGCCTATCGTAACAGCTTCGATGAGTAGCGTGCTAACGAGATTTCCCATATCGCCTGTACCTATAGGCACAGCGATATTGCCGAAACGAATGGTAATAAGGAAAAGCGTAATACTAATCACGCCAAACAAGAGAATACTCCCTGACATCCCTATACGGTAGAACACAAGCATAAACGAAAGAAAGACCAAGGCTGTTCCCGTATCTCGTTGTGCTACCATTATGATTAGCATGGGTACTATTACTATAGCAAAAGGTATTAGTAAGTCACGCCAATCACGAAGTCGAAACTCATATCGTCCTATGTACTTGGCTATAGCCAATGCTGTTATACATTTTGATAATTCTGCAGGCTGGAGTCGTACGGTCCCAAGTGATATCCATGAATAAGAACCCTTTATGTTGGGAGCAAGTAGAGGGGTGATGACAAGCAGCAGAATCATGGCTGCATATAGAATGTAAGCTATCACGTTATATGTTTTCTCATCTATGAGCATGATAAGCCCTCCTATGATAATTGCAGTGATTATCCATATAAATTGTTTCCCTGCAAAGTTGGAAAAATCAAATATACTTGTCTGTTCAAAGGAATAGGTAGCTCCATATATATTCACCCAACCGAATAGAGCGATAATGCAAAACAATAGTATCGTCCACCAATCTATACCTGATATGATACTTCTATTCTTATTCATACCTAGTCATTAAGTTGGTCGTTTTTATACGTTCGTATAGCCATGTCCTACCTATTTCGCCAGTTAGATACTGTTCCACAATGAGACTGGCTATAGGACAAGCCCATGTGGCTCCAAAACCAGCATTTTCAACAGTTACTGCTACAACTATCTGCGGATTATCTATAGGAGCAAAACCGATGAATAAGGCATGGTCTTTGCCATGTACATTCTGTACGGTACCTGTTTTCCCACACATTTGTAATTCTGGTATATTATACCATCTACCAGTACCATTGGTCATCACTCGTGCCATTCCTTGTTGTACAATATCAAAGTGAGTAGAGTCAATACGTGTTGTATGTGCATGTAATCTCATTGAGTCAGTTCTGTTAAGATGTGGAGTGATATAATATCCTTTATTGGCCACAGCGGCAGCGATATTAGCCAATTGCAAAGGGGTGACTAGAATTTCTCCTTGTCCTATAGCTAATGAGCGAATAGTAATAGCTTTCCAACCTTTGTCCCCATAGACTCTATCATAAAAGTCTGCGGATGGTATATATCCGGGTGCTTGTTCACTGATATCTGTGTCACTGAATCGTTGTCCTAATCCAAAGCTAATAACATCCTCCCGCCATTTTTTGTAGTTTTCTTTGAATGCTATATGTCCATCATCATATCCATCTTGTTGTAATAAGTCACGAAAAGCTGCCCAGAAATATGGATTACAACTTTGTTCTATACCTTCTTCAAGAGAAACCGGGCTTCCATGGTTGTGGGTACACTTAATGGGTGTTGATTGTGCTCCATTGCAGGGATATTTTGTTGTTTTTGTTAGAATTCCCTCTTGTAGTCCTATAAGTGCCTGTAATATTTTGAAAGTAGAACCCGGTGAATATTGTGCTTGTGTGGCTCTATTCATCAATGGCTTATTGGGGTCGGTCACCAGTTTTTGATAATTAGCAGACCTTTCTTTCCCCACAAGTAGGTTAGGATCCCAACAAGGGGCACTAGCAATTGCAATAATTTCTCCTGTCTTAGGCTCTATAGCAACGACACTACCCACTTTATCCTTAAGTAATTCCTCTGCTAATTGCTGTGTTTTTCTGTCAATACTGAGATAAAGATCTGTACCTGCTCGGGCTTCCCTATCCAGTTCTCCTTCTTGATATGAGCCTTGTATACGCCCCCTAAAGTCTCGCATAAGTACGTTCATACCTTTCTCCCCACGCAATTGTTTCTCATAAGTTCGTTCTATTCCATCACGTCCAGCATAGTCACCTATTGTATAGTATGAATCATTATCTATATCTTTCTGATTAACTTCGCCTACACTCCCCAATACATGCGAGGCAATAGGATATGTATAGTTGCGTAATGTTCGATAGTGAATAGAGACTCCTGCGAATTTATACAATTCTTGTTGTAATTGCGCTATCTCTTGTTGGCTCAACATGCAAATAAGTGTTTGTGGTGTATAGCGTGAGTAGCCTCTATTTTTCTTTTTATCACTGATATTCCGTAAACGTTCTATAAAGTCTTCTGTTGAGATGTGCAATGCATTGCAAAAAGACAGAGTATCAAAGTCTTGTTCAATTTCTTTTGTTATAATGGAAATCTCGTAAACAGGTTGGTTTGTCACAAGTAATTCACCTTTTCTATCATATATGAGTCCACGTGCCGGATAAACTATTTGCCGGAGTTGTGCATTTTTTTCCGCCTTCTCTTGAGTTGATTGATCAATAACTTGGAGGCAAAATAAACGTATGATATAAACGAGTACTACTAAAACAGCAATTCCCGATATTATCCATTGGCGCTTATAAAATCTATCGTTAAGCATCTTTTATCGTCTAAGGCTATCGTAGCCAAGAATAACCAGTAATGTCATCATACTACTAACAAGTGTCTGCAGTAATATTAACCACCAATTTTGAAAGTTCCATGCTTCTAAAGTAAACACGAGTAAATGATGTGTGAATGTTAATATAATAGTACATTTCATATATTCCATTCTTCCAATAGTCAATCTGTTCACACTATCTGTTACTCTTTCAACATCTTGTACGAGATTGTGCAGTAATATCGGTCGTAAAAAACTGAGAACTACACAAGCTGCCATATGTACACCTATAGACGAATACCATATATCCAGGATAATCCCTACTAAGGCTCCTATTAGCATCTCTGTCCAACGCGGTAAATGCGCTGGTAGATTGATAAGAAACAGAATATACATCATAGGGAAACACCAACCAACTATCTGTATGTGGTTGAAAAGCAGTACTTGTAGTATTAACACAAGTAGTAATTTCCCTATTTGTTTAATCCATCCCATAGTATATGGTCCTTGGATAGTTGTGTATCATAGTTATGAAGAACTTGCACATATTCCAACTGTTTATAGTCTATGAATAGTCGTAACGTAGTATGGTGATAGTTGTCCGTGTCGCTCAATTTAGTTTCTTCTACTACACCTACCAATATCCCCTGAGGAAATATTGGTGTTAGTCCACTAGTTACAACAGTATCCCCTCTGTTGATAACTATATGTCTAGATATATCGGTGAGTTGGACATGATAACAATCGCGTCCTTTCCATTGCGTTCCTCCTATTTGTGCATTTGTTTTGAGTCTACAACTAATATTCATCTGCGTGTGAATGAGAGGAACAACAAGTGCATATTTTTCTCCTACTGTGCTGACAATACCAACCACACCATCTTTACCAACGACTCCCATATCGGGTGTGATTCCATCACGTGCTCCCTTGTTAATAGTTATATAGTTATGTTGTTTATTGGTAGTTAAGCCGATAACCTTTGCGGGTATATATTCCCAGTTGAGGTGCGAATAGATGTATTGGCTGTTACGTTCAGTATTATGTTCGTAACAATTGGTTAGGAGCATCAATTGTGTTTTAAGTTGAGCATTCTCTGCAGCAAGTTTTTCATTCGTGTCATGTAAGCGAAAATAGTCGTTGATGGACGTTTGTGCATTTTGTAAACTGGCTATGATACGGTTTGCAGATGTCCACGCCACACTATGTTGATATGTATGTGTAGTACCTATCAGTATAAACGCAACAACTTCCAATACTATGAATATTAGGAAGTTGCCATATCTCGTTAAAAACCGCAGGAGACTTCTCATCTACCTTATTAGGAATCCGAAATTATTTATATTCTTTAGTGCAATACCTGTTCCTCGTGCCACAGCATGCAGTGGATCTTCTGCGACATGGAAAGGTATTGTTATCTTGTCACTTAATCGCTTACTCAGTCCGTGTAGCAGTGCACCTCCTCCTGTCAAGTATATACCTCGTTTGACAATATCTGCATATAGTTCGGCCGGTGTTACTTCCAATGCCTGTAAGACAGCATTCTCAATTTTTGAGATACTTTTTTCCAAGCAATGGGCTATCTCCTGGTAACTAACGGGGACTTGCATAGGTAATGCAGTTACTTTATTAGGACCTATTACCATATAATCTTCTGGAGCATCTTCCAATTCCGGTAACGCAGAGCCTACTGCTATTTTGATTCTCTCTCCTGTAGGTTCATCTATACGCAAATTATGCATACGCCCCAGATACTCTACTATGTCGTTATTGAGTTCATCACCAGCAGTCTTGATAGACTTGTTGGCCACTATTCCCCCCAGTGAGATGACAGCTATCTCAGTGGTACCGCCACCAATATCTACTACCATGCATCCCTCTGGGCTCTCTACATCTATACCCATACCTATGGCAGCAGCCATAGGCTCATATATCATATAGACATCCCGACCATCTGCATGCTCAGAACTATCGCGCACAGCACGTATCTCGACATCTGTACTCCCTGATGGTATGCATACAACCATGCGGAGACTGGGAGTGAATAATCTGTTGCGTTTAGGAAGCATTTTTATCATGCCACGCATCATCATCTCGCAAGCGTTAAAGTCGGCTATGACACCGTCGCGTAATGGTCTAACTGTGCGTATCAGTGCACCTCCCTTACCTATCATTTGTTGTGCCTTGCGTCCAACAGCGACCATTTTACCATCTGCGGTGTTGACGGCTACTACAGATGGTTCATCAACAACCACTTTGTCATCACAGATGATGATGGTATTGGCCGTTCCTAAATCAATAGCAATTTCTTGTGTGAATGAAAACAATCCCATTCTTGTGTCTTTATTCGTTGTTATTTTTATTTGTTGCTAACGGTAATAATGTACCCTCTAAAATTGCGCAAAGGTACAACATTTCATCGAGAAATACAATAACGCATTACTTTTTTACAAAAAGAGAGTGATGACTCTAACAATCATCACCCATGCGCTCCCTCTAGGACTTGAACCTAGGACCCCCTGATTAACAGTCAGATGCTCTAACCGACTGAGCTAAGGAAGCAATAATGCTGCAATCAATGGATAGAACTTCCCTTAATTGCGGCTGCAAAATTACATCTTTTTTTCGATACGACAAATTTTTCTCGAAAAAAAACTCTACCTTTGCAAAAAATACAGTAGAATATCTGTATGACGACATTGTTTTTGTCATAACTTCAAACTAGCATGAGAAAAGTATTAGGTTTAGGTAATGCCCTAACAGATATCTTGCTTCAAGTCTCAGAAGACGACTTACGCGAGATCGGTTTTCCTAAAGGTAGCATGAACCTTATTGATATGAAACAGGCTGAAGAGATACAAACTCGCTTTATCTCTGTGCGCAAACATTTAGTTACCGGTGGAAGTTCTTCTAATACTGTTTCTACCATTGCACAATTGGGGGGTAAGGCTGCTTTTATCGGGAAAGTGGGGAATGATGAAGTAGGAGAGTTCTATCGAGAAGATTTGGTTAAAAATGGTGTTAAGCCTTTGCTGTTGACTTCCTCTTTGATGTCTGGTTGCTGTATTGTCTTGATTACACCTGATGGGGAGCGTACGATGTGTACTTATCTTGGTGCTTCTGCCGATTTGACGGCTGATGATATACGAAAGGAGGCCTTTACAGGTTATGATATTTTCCATATAGAGGGGTATATGGTTCAGGATCATGCACTAATAGAGAAAGCTTTACGTACGGCTAAGGAACAAGGATGCATGGTATCGTTGGACTTAGCGAGTTACAATGTAGTGAATGAGAGTCATTTGCTATTAAAGGAGTTGATTCGCAAGTATGTAGATATTGTTTTTGCTAATGAGGACGAGTCATTTGCCTACACACACTTGAACCCGGAGGAGTCTGTCGCCAAGATAGCCGAGCAGTGTGATATTGCGGTAGTGAAAGTAGGTAAGCGTGGTTCCTATGTCCAGCAGAGTAGTCAGCGTTACCATATAGGGGCAATCACTACAGCATGTTTAGACTCCACTGGTGCTGGTGATTTGTATGCTGGTGGTTTCTTGCATGCATTGTCCGATGGTTTTGATTTGCGTCGTTGTGGTGAGATTGGCACTATCGCTGCAGGACGTGTAGTAGAGATTGTTGGGACAAAACTATCCGAAGAGACGTGGGATGAGATACGCAGAATATGTGCATTGTATCGTGGGTTTATGATGAAACTATAATTGTAATAGCGTATGAAATATATTTACATTGCTTATCAATATTTGATTGCCTTTCCACTGATATTACTTATAACTCTATTCACGGCAATAACTACTATTATCTGTTTCCCTTGGAAAAACGGTCGTTTTCCTCATATAGTCCAAGTTTTTTGGTCACGCAGTATTATAAGTTTACTATTAGTACCCATTCGTGTGGAAGGGGCAGAGAATATATGCAAAGGACAGTCGTATGTGTTTGTTAGCAATCATCAATCATTCTTGGATGTATTTGCTATCTATGGCTGGCTGCCAGTTAACTTTAAGTGGCTAATGAAGAAAGAACTGCGTCGGATACCTTTTGTCGGTTTTGCTTGTAAGGTGGCTGGGCATATCTTTGTGGATCGCAGTAATCCTGTTGCTGCTCTACATAGTATAAAAGAAATAGAGTCAGAGTTGCAGAATGGTGTATGTACAGTTATCTTTCCAGAAGGGACACGCACCAAGACCGGAGAGTTGGGTAGGTTCAAGCGTGGAGCTTTTCAGGTGGCCTTAGACTTGCATTTACCTATTATCCCTATATCGCTGACTGGTTGTTATGAAGCGATGCCCCATAACAAGTACTATGTACGTACTCATTCTAACATATGCATGAAGATAGGTAAACCCATAGATCTATCTGATTTTATCGACAAAGATAGCGATCAGATAGACTCTAACACTGCGATGGCTTATATCCGCGATCGTGTGTTAGAAGGTATTGGCTAGAACAGGTATTTCACACCCCACAGAAAGTTACATCCTTCGGATTGATAACCATAGTATATGTCGTTAGCACGATTGAGATAGTTATTGAGTTGTATATAGGTACTTAACCAACGATTAAAAGAATATGCTCCTCCTATGTTAAGTGCTATGATAGGTTTGAGAGTCGTTTCTCCGTTATTAGTATATGCCTTACGTGATCCTACGAATAGATTATCTGAGTATAGACTCCATTTTTGATCTATCCGTACATCTATACGTAACGAGGCATCCCATGATGGTCGATCAAATATACTACTCTTTTCTACATGGTCCATTGTTTTTTCTGCTTGGATTTGTTTCCAATAATAGTAATTGCCTGTTAGGTGTATATTGAGTATATCTCGGTAATGGTAGTGGAGTTTGGCTCCAACTTTCCATCGTTGGAAATCTGAATAAACAAAGCCGAGGTATGGTAGAGGCTTTTCTTTTGTAGGAGCGACGATAACCAGTTGGTTCATCTGATAGGTGTATCCCGCGTAGATATCCAGCAACATTGTCTCCATAGGGCGTATTACGAGACCTAACTGCGCGTCAATAGGCGTGTAATCGTCCACATGGTGCGAGGTAACACCTTGTACTATATCCATGTAACGGTTGGTTTGCATATATTCGAGTAGTGAACTCGTGCCAAACTGACCCTTAGCATTGATGTATAAATCTAGAATATCTTTCATTAAGAACCATTCTAAGGATATATTGGGGGATGGTGCAAAACTGATATCTTGTCTTGTACTCATCATCTGTCCAGATCCTAAATTGAAGTCGAAGTTGACACCTGTATGTATGCGGAACTTCTCGCCTATGTAGGCATAGTATGGTTCAAGTCTGAAGGCATGTCGTGCATTATATGAATCTGTAGATAAATGTAGGCTATCGCTGATGGTGTATAGGTAGTCTTGTACGTACGCATTAAGACCTGCTTGGTGTTGTGTATCAATTGCCCATATAGCGTTTAATAGCGTGCGTACCTGATGTTCTATGACGGCATTTGGAAGGATGTATGCGGAATATCCTGTTTGTAACTTATAACGTACGGGGACATCGCCTTTAGAGCATATGCCGACACATGTGTTGAGTAACCAAGAGTTTTGCCAATCATCTAGTGTCATATCTTTGATCTTCTTAATGGTAAGTCCATTATTACCATCGTAGTAACGTCCGTAGCGTGAGTAGTACTCATTATTTCCATCCACACTGAAGTACAGATCAAGTGAGGAGAAATGTCGTGTAATCTGTAATCCGAGTTGTGAATTAGACAATGTCTGTCTTCCCCACACAGCATCATGTTTTGCAAAGAGATCCAATGAGATTTTCTGTTTCTCAGCTATTCTGTATTTGAAGTTTAGATGTGTATTCCGATGTCCTATTGCTCCATCTATCAACCCTTGTAATGGCGATTGTGCAGATGAGAAATTAGTTTCAGCCACTTGTAATGTATGTACGTTGAAATCAATGGACAGTGAGGGGGAATAGGTTGAATAAATAACGGGATTGAGTTGTTGTTCCTTTTCTATTATTATAGGTGTCTGGTTAATCTTGTTTACATTCTGTATGACAGGTTGGAAATCACTTTCTACGGTCACAACTCGGTTAAGGACAGTGTCTTGTTGTGCACATAGCAGTGTTGTGGTAGCCATAACACATAAAGATATCATTATTCGTTTCATAGTGCATCCTCCTTTTCTTCTATATCGTCTTTTGCCAACTTGGTTAGTCTCTCCTGAATAAGTGTTTGTATATCATCCTGTTGGTGATAGTTAGCTTGTAATGCCATTAAATATTGCTTTGCCTGGAAATCATCTTTGCGTTGTATATTGATATCGGATAGTAGTATTAGGCTTTTTGCCAACCAGTATTGCTGCGTAGTGTGCAGTTGTGTAAATGCCATTATTTCCTCTTCTGCTGTGTCTATTGCTCCCAATTGAAAATAACTGTCAGCAAGCATATATTTGGCTTCAGCACCGATGGTCGTTCTGACCTCTTTCGCAAGAGGTGTCAGGTCTGCAACAGATAGGCCATACTGCTTCGTATTACGCAATGCTTTGGCTCTACAGTAGAGTGCCTCTTTTTTCACATCTTCTGGTAAGTTCGATTGGTTAAGCATTTGTGTTGCTGCTTCGATGCTTGACATATCATCTCCAAGGTTATAACTGCAGCGTAGTACACCGAGTTGAGCAATATATAACATCTTGTTAGATGATGCTATATCTCGCATTTTTTGGAAGTAATACAACGCTGTTCGAAACTCTTTTTTGTCATAACATAGTTCTGCAACGCGCATACAGGCCTCTTCGGCATATGGAGAGCCCATCATATCCGCCAATTCGCTATAATGTCCGATAGCTTGATCATATTGTTGGAGTTGGTATAAACTACTGGCAGCATAGTAATGCGCAGTCGTACAGAATCTTCCATTAGGACAATACTTAGTTATATAAGCTGTCATACCTTGTGCTGCTTGTGCGTAGTTGCCCATCATATATTGCAGTTCAGCAGTGATATAGACTAAAGAGTCTTCTTGGGTAGTTGTTTGCATGTTTACTTTACCCAAACTCTTGATGTATGCAATGTATTCGCCTACATTGTTCGTTTCAACATATAATTGTTCCAGTCCTTCGAGTGCAGCATACGCTTCCTCTGTTCCTGCATACTTCTCTATTGTATTTTTAAAAGATTGTATAGCGTTACTATAATCTTTGTTTGTGCGATAGGTCATTCCCAGTTCAAGAGAGGATTTAGCGACCTTGTTGCTATTAGGATATCGTGCAAGAAGTTGTTTGTATGTTTCAATCGCCTGCGTATTGTATTCGAGTTGTAGTTGCGCTCGGGCTATCTCGTAAAGTGCATCGTCTGCATAATCAGATGCAGGATAGTTTATTGCTAATGTTTCCAGTGTCTGGATTTTCTCTTTGTATTTATGTATCAACCCTTCTATATATCCACATTGAAACAGAGCATAGTCCGCTCCATTACCTTTTATATCTACAACTTGTTTATATATGTTACGAGCTTGAGTAAATTGTCGTGTACTGAACAAGCAATCTCCAATACGGTTTAACGCATCGGCATAGGTAATATCTGTTTTATCAATATTTGTGATATATTGGCGAAATATCTGCTCAGCAC
>CAVEZM010000004.1:0-98614 GCA_963620225.1 Acidaminococcaceae bacterium
GTTAGTTTAAGGGTTTCTATAAATTCCTCCTAATTTTGGGGCAAAGGTAGTTGATTCATTTTACATACGCAAATAGCGAGGGGGGATTTAGTTGATAGTTGATAGTTGATAGAAGTTTTTTAGTTTATGAGTTTATAAGTTTATGGGTTTATGAGTGGTGTTTTTAGTTGAGAGTTGAAAGTTGAGAGTTGAGAGTGGAGAGTGGAGGGCAGTTTTGTTTCTGCTCAAGATCGGCTTATCTTCTGCTCAAGAGCAGCACATGTGGTGCTAAAGGTTGAATTAATGTTTAATTTGTATTTTTTAATGTGTAATTGATGTTGGGGACGGCTTGCGCTGATAAAGAGTAAGGAATAAAGAGTAAAGACGATTTCTCTCTACCCCTCTAGAGGAGGGGAACACAAAACATAGTCAAATGGTTCTTGCGAACCGACCGCAGGCGGGGCGCCCGCGTCCCCAGTGTTTTTTAGTTGAGAGTTGAGAGAAGTGGTAGTTGTTTGTATGTGTTAGAAAAAAAACGTACCTTTGTAGCGTCTTTGTCACTTCACTGCGTTAGTGACGGCATATTGTTAAAGTATCATGAAAGAATGAAAGGAATAATTTTAGCAGGAGGTAGTGCAACCAGGTTGTATCCTCTGAGTAAGGCTATCAGCAAGCAGATCATGCCGGTGTATGACAAGCCTATGATCTATTATCCTCTGTCCACTCTGATGTTGGCGGGGATACGCGAAGTGTTGGTCATCTCTACTCCCCGTGACTTGCCTATGTTCAGGGAGTTGTTAGGGGATGGCAGTCATCTTGGTATGCGTTTTTCCTATAAAGTTCAGGAGGTGCCTAATGGTTTGGCCCAGGCATTTGTGTTGGGGAAGGACTTTTTAGCCGGTGAGCCCGGTTGTCTGATCTTGGGGGACAACCTGTTCTATGGTCAGCATTTTGGCAGTATGTTACGTGATGCGGTAGCGTTGGTGTCCGGGTGTCAGCATAGTGCTTGCATTTTCGGTTATGAGGTGCAGGATCCTACTGCCTACGGTGTGGTGGAGTTTGATGCGGGGGGCAAGGTGTTGTCGTTAGAGGAGAAGCCTATGCGGCCGAGGAGCAACTATGCTATTCCCGGTCTGTACTTCTACGATGCGAGTGTATGTGACAAAGCCGCCGTGTTGCAGCCTTCGGCACGTGGTGAGTACGAGATAACGGATTTGAACAAGATGTATCTGAAAGAGGGCACGCTGCACGTCAAGTTGTTCGGTCGTGGTTTTGCCTGGTTAGACACGGGCAACTGTGACAGTCTGTTGGATGCCGGGAACTTCATTGCCACGATACAGAACCGTCAGGGTTTCTATGTCAGTTGCATCGAGGAGATAGCGTGGCGTAATGGTTGGATAGACACGGAGCAGTTGCGTCGTTTGGGTGAGAGTATGAGCAAGACTTCGTACGGGCAGTACCTGTTGCGTTTGAGTAAATGACTTATTGACAGCAGATGCGTTTAAGATTTTCGGCATACCTCTTGTTATGTCTGTTGGTGCAGGCAGGTTGCGGCAAGCGTCCTCAGCCTGTTCGTCACCTGCACGAGCCTCAGCAGGAGGACACGGTGTTGGCGGCTCAGTTGCGTTTTAACCTGCACATGGCGGATGCAGCAGACAAGTTGTGTATTGAGATGGTGCAACAAGACTCGTTAAGGTATGCGTTGGATGATTTCGGGTTCTGGTATGCCAAGTCGGTGGTGTCAGGCGGTGACACGTTGCAGAACGGTCAGGAGGTGGAGTTGCACTTGGTATTGTCGGAGTTACGGGGGGGGGTGATAGCGGATGAGAAAGGGCTGTTTGTGGTGGGTGAGAGTGAGTTGCCGGTGGCTATCAACCGCTCGTTGCGACAGATGTGTGCAGGTGAGGAGATGCGTATTGTCGCACCATGGTATGCTGCATACGGCATAGAAGGGACAACATTGATTGCTCCTTATACGAATCTAAGAATACAAATGAAAGTGATACAATGAGAGATTACAAGCATTTATGGTTACTTCTGTTGGGGTTGGTGCTACTAAGCAGTTGCACTACCAACTCCTATTCGGACGAGTTGAACAAAGAGGAGAAACTGATAAAGAGTTTTATCAGTCGCAATAACATTATGGTAGTGGACACAGAGCCTGACGAGTGGGGTGAGAATGTCTATCTGCGAGTGCCGGGCTATGACAACCTGTATTTTCATCTTGTCTCCCGTGGCGACACTACGACGGAGGCTATCGCATCGGGTGAGACGGTGCTGTTGCGTTATCGCCGTTACACGTTGGATGCGTATGCAGACACTACCAGTTATTGGAACACGTTAGACTCGCCCTACCCGATAGAGGTGCAGTATCTGACCTCGACGAGCAACTCGTGTGCCGGATGGCATATAGCGATCCAGTACATGAAGTACGCCGGTGCAGAGAGCAAGATCATCTGCCCGGACAAGTTGGATCTGGATGACGGTTCCACGAAGGTTATCCCTTATGGTTATGATTTGAAGATAACAGGAGTTAAACGTTTTTAATATAGGAATAGTATGTCTTTGGTCAAGAGTATATCCGGTATCCGCGGCACTATAGGAGGTCGCGTAGGTGAGGGGCTGAGCCCTGTGGATATTGTTCGGTTCACGGCAGCCTATGCGACACAGCGTCGTGCTATGCTGCCGATGAACAATGTGATAGTAGTAGGTCGTGATGCACGCATCTCGGGAGAGATGGTGGATATGTTGGTTGTTGGCACACTGGTGGGTATGGGGTATGATGTGACGAACATCGGTCTGGCCACTACTCCTACGACGGAGTTGGCGGTGGTGGGCGAGCATGCTGCAGGGGGTATCATCCTGACAGCCAGCCATAATCCAAAGCAGTGGAACGCACTGAAGTTGCTGAATGAGCATGGTGAGTTCCTGACGGATAAGGAGGGTAAAGAGGTGCTGGCTATAGCCGACAGGGAGGATTTTGTGTTTGCAGAGGTGGACAGGTTAGGTCATATCACCCACAAAGATTACCTGCCCTACCATATTGACAATGTGATGAGTCTGCCATTGGTAGACAAGTCTGCCATTGCGGCACGTGACTATACAGTGGTCATTGACTGCGTGAACTCGGTAGGCGGTTTGGCAATCCCTGCTATGCTGCGCGCCTTGGGCGTTAGAAATATCATCTGTCTGAACTGTGAGCCTACGGGGCATTTTGCACATAACCCGGAGCCTATCCCTGCGAACCTGACACAGATAAGTGCGTTGATGCGTGAGAAGAAGGCTGACGTGGGCTTTGTCGTTGATCCGGATGTGGACAGGTTGGCTATCATTTGCGAGGATGGGGAGATGTTCGGAGAGGAATACACATTGGTCAGTGTAGCCGACTATGTGCTGCGTCACACCCCCGGTAACACGGTTAGCAACCTCTCTTCGACCCGTGCGTTGAGTGATGTAACCCGTCTGTACGGGGGGACCTATAGTGCGAGTGCCGTAGGAGAGGTGAACGTGACGACAGAGATGAAGCGTACTCACGCCGTGATAGGAGGTGAGGGGAATGGCGGTGTCATCTATCCTGCGAGTCATTATGGCCGTGACGCATTGGTAGGTATAGCACTCTTCTTAAGCAGTCTGGCTCATAAAGGCTGCCCGGTGAGTGCTTTGCGTGCTACCTTCCCTGATTATTGCATATCGAAGAACAGGATAGAACTAACCCCCTCTATCGATGTGGACAAGGTGTTAGCCGCCGTGAAGGAGCGTTACAGTCACGAGCGCATCAACGACTGTGATGGTGTGAAGATAGACTTTGCTGATGGCTGGGTGCATCTGCGCAAGAGCAACACCGAGCCTATTATCCGTGTCTATTCGGAGGCTGCGACGATGGAAGCCGCTGATGCTTTGGCCCAGCAGGTGATGGACGTGGTAAAAGAGACGATGTGATGAAGGAGATACTGATCACCAATGATGATGGTTGGGGTAGTAAGGGTATCTTGACTTTGGTACGTTGTCTGTCTGCGTTGGGTCATGTGACAGTGGTTGCTCCCGATAGTCCGCAGAGTGGCAAGAGCAATGCTATCAGTGTTCATTGTCCCTTGTATCTACGTCCGTGGTCTGATGGTCGTTGGGGCGAAGAAGAGTGGCAGCGTGGCGTGGATGTATATACAGTAAATGGCACGCCAAGCGATTGTGTGAAGTTGGCTTTGGACGTGCTGTTTGACGGAGACGTGAGCCGTATCGGGTTGTTGGCAAGCGGTATCAATCACGGGACGAATGCCTCTATCAATGTCATCTATTCGGGTACCATAGGTGCTTGTTTTGTCGGCGCGGAGCATGGTATCCCCTCTATCGGTTTCTCGTTATGCGAGTATGCGGAGGATGCAGACTTTCACTATTTCGAGTCTTACCTGGTAGAGATAACAGAGCGTTTATTGTCCAAGCCTGTCCCATACGGCACCTGTTATAATGTGAACGCCCCTGCCGGACAGATACGGGGTATCCGTTGGACTCGTCAGTGCATGGGTAATTGGGAGAGTGAGATGGAAGAGCGTGTGGATGAGTATGGCGAGCGATACTATTGGTTAGTGGGTTCTTTTGTGAACAGAGAGCCTGATGCGGAAGATACGGATGAGTATGCAATAGGACAGGGTTATATCAGTATTCAGCCCTGTACGTTAGACAGGACGGCTTACGGATCGCTTTGACAGATATTGGATAGGTGTGTTGTTAGGGTTAGCACTGCCAGCCCTGTTCGGGGTGGTATATATAGAACATTTCAACCTATGGTACACCCTCTCGATATTTGACTTTAAGATGATGGGCGGTATCTGGAACAGGTTGTTGCAAGTATGCGTCTTCCCCGATTTGGCTTTGGTGTTTGTTTTCTACACGACAGACACATGGAGGCTGAGCAAGGGAGTGTTGCTGGGTGCCTTGCCTTATATCCTGGCATGCATAGCCACTTTGTTGTAAGCAGGTGTAGTGTGATTATAGAGATTAGCGGGAATGAAGTACTTTATCATAGCGGGCGAGGCGTCGGGTGATTTGCATGCATCCCATCTGATTGCATCTGTGCGGGCGAAGGACAGTGCTGCATGTTTTGTGGGTCTTGGAGGGGATAAGATGCGTGCAGCAGGTTGCTCCATACGTGTCGATTACCGCGACATGGCATATATGGGAGTAGTAGCGGTGCTGCGCAACATAAGGCATATCCGTCGTAATTTCCGCATTGCCTATGCATCCCTATCAGAGGAGCGTCCGGATGTCTTGATATTGGTCGATTATCCCAGTTTCAATTTGCGTGTCGCTGCTTATTGCCGCAAGCACCTGCCGCAGACGCGTGTGGTGTACTATATCCCGCCCAAGGTGTGGGCATGGAAGTCGTGGCGTGTACACAAGATAGCCCGTTACTCAGACAAGATATTGGGTATATTCCCTTTTGAGTCCGTTTTCTATGCACGTTATGGTTATACCTGTGAGTACGTAGGGAATCCCACTGCGGACTGTATAAGGGAGTGGAGAAAAACAAGAGAGGATCAGGCGGATGTATCGACAACGGGTGATGACAGACCTGTCATTGCCTTGTTACCCGGTTCGAGGAAGAGTGAGGTGAGTCATTGTCTGCCTGTGATGTTGGAGGCTGCCAGACGTGTAGCAGGTGACAAGTACAGGATAGTGGTGGCTGCGGCTCCCGGTTTGGAGGACAGTTGTTATACACGATACTTAGCGGGGGAGGCATTGACACGTGACACATACGGCTTGGTACATACCGCCCGCGCTGCCGTCGTCAATTCGGGTACAGCGACATTGGAGACGGCTTTGTTGGAGTGCCCACAAACAGCAGTCTATTATATTGCCTGCAGCAGGTGGTTGGAAGGTTTGATACGTCCGATAGTATTTCGCACCCCCCATTTCACTCTGGTAAATATCCTTGCCCGCCGCACCGTGATACAGGAGTTGATCGCCAAACGTTTCAGTACAGAAGAGGTAGAACGTGAGTTAGTGAGATTGGTGAGCGATACGGACTACCGCACAACGATGTTGGAGGGTTATGCCGACATTAGCCGGGAATTAGGTACTTGTCCTGCGTCAGACACAGCGGCACGTGCTATTGTCTCTCTTGGTATCTCTTAACTGATGCGATACGCTTTGGGTGTTAGTCCTGCGTGTGTCTTGAAAAAGCGATTGAAGAAGGTGACGTTCTCGAAGCCGAGGCTGCTTGCAATCTCTTTGATAGGCAGGGTGGTTATCTTCAGTTGTGCTTTAGCGTCCATGAGAACAGCATCCACGATGAGGTCTCCCGGTGTCTGACCGCTGACAGCCTTGATGGTGGCACACAGGTGTGGCATCGTGATGCGTAGTGCCTCGGCATACTTGGCGACATGGTGCCATTCGTGGTAGTGGTGTAACACCAGGTTACTATACTCATTGTATATCTCAGACTTGCGGTCCATAGGTTGCGCAAGCGAGTTGTTGTTTGCCATAAAGTAGTCAAAATAGGTACTCTGCAGGAGGTTGAACACATGTACCATACGGTCTGTATTCACCATGGAGGGTGTACAGTTAACCGCTTCGGCGAGCAGTTGGGAGAAATGTATGGTTACGGAAGACTGCTCTTCGTTGAGATGTACGATATGGTTGCGCGTCTGTAACGGACTCAGTTGTCGTCGTATGCCGTAGGTGTTCTTCTCGAGGAAAGCAGAGGAGAATACGATATAGTGCACCCGTGCATCCTCGCTGAACTCGTGTATAAGCAGGAAACTACCAGGTTCTATATATAGAATATCGTGTGCAGTGAAATCATAGCGTGTGATATTGATCGTGGCATGCGCTGTACCTTGTGCTATGAAAGCATATACACCACATTTTAATTTACATGGGAAGCGTCCATACTCGTTCAGTATCTTACCCGATGCTTCACCGAGTATGTAATCAATAGGACAGTCCAATAGAGGTATTTTCTCGTCTTGCATAATAATCGTACTCTTTTATGCTGCAAAGGTATGTTTATTTTGTGATATATCAAAACTGTTGTTACTTATCTGTGGTGTTTTTCCATACCATATGTGGCAATATCTTGTCCATGTGTCCGTCATAATCCAAGTGAGATGTTACAGAACGCCAGAGGCTGCCCGGGGTGGATACCCCAGGCAGCCTCTGGCAGTTGTTATACTACAATTATTCTGCTTTAGCCTCTTCTGCAGGTGCAGTCGGTTCAGCAGCAGGGGTTTCTGCCTTCGTTGCTTTCTTGGCACCTGCACGACGTGTTGTCTTCTTGGCGGCAGGTTTGGCAGCCGTCTTGAGCATGTTCGCGTTGTAATCAACCAATTCGATGATGCACATTTCTGCCGCATCACCAAGACGGAATCCTGTACGCAGGATACGTGTATATCCGCCCGGGCGATTAGCTATTTTCTCACTGACGTTTTGGAAGAGTTCGGTTACGACCTCTTTCTGTTTGAGTTCGCTAAAGACTAATCGACGGTTAGCCGTGGTGTCTTCCTTGGCACGTGTCAGGATAGGCTCAACGTAGATACGTAGTGCCTTAGCCTTTGCCAACGTAGTGGAAATACGCTTGTGCATGATGAGCGAGCAAGCCATATTTGACAACATTGCTCCGCGGTGTGCGGCTTTGCGTCCAAGATGATTGAATTTCTTATTATGTCTCATTGTTGTTGTTTAGTTTTGAGTTGAGAGCGGGTCTGTATATCAACTCACTCTCATTGGTAAATTAGTCGTTTTTGTATCTGCTAATATCCATGCCGAAAGCCAGTCCGTTGCGTTCAAGCAGTTCGTCCAATTCGGTAAGTGATTTCTTCCCGAAGTTGCGGAACTTGAGCAAATCAGAGCGATGGTATCTGACGAGTTCTGCCAGTGTTTCCACTTCGGCAGCTTTGAGGCAGTTGAGAGCACGTACAGATAGGTCCATGTCTGCGAGACGTTGGTTGAGCAACTGACGCATACGAATATGCTCTTCATCGAAATTGTTGTTGGTCGGCTTCTCTTGGTCTTCGATGATAATCTTCTCGTCGGAGAAAAGAGTGAAGTGGAAGATCAATATCTTTGCAGCCTCTTTGAGTGCATTTTTCGGTGTGATAGAGCCATCGGTGAGAATCTCAAGCGTGAGTTTCTCATAGTCAGTACGTTGTTCAACGCGGTAGGGATCGATGCTATACTTGACATTACGGATAGGTGTGTATATGCTGTCGATAGCAAGCACTCCAATAGCGTCATTGTTGTGTCTGTTCTCGTCAGCGGATACGTATCCACGTCCCTTGTTGATCGATATTTCAATCTCGAAGTCAGCCGTCTCATCCATCTCTGCGAGAAGCAGTTCGGGGTTGAGGACGTCAAAGTTTTGCAGGTAGGAGTTAAGTTCTCCTGCCAGCAAAGCATTGTTACCTTTGACGTGCATACGGATTGTTTCTCCGTCTGCATCCATACCCTCTTTACGTATGAAACGTACTTGTTTGAGATTAAGAATCAAGTTGGTTACATCAGTTATAACACCAGGGATAGTAGCAAATTCATGATCAATACCATTGATCTTAATAGAGCAGATAGCGAAGCCTTCGAGTGATCCTATGAGGACTCGACGTATAGCATTCCCTACTGTGATACCGTAACCTGGCTCGAGTGGACGGAACTCAAATAGTCCGCGGTTGTTGCTCGAGTCCAACATGATTACCTTGTCAGGTTTAATAAAATCTAATATTGCCATGAATTCATTGTTTATTTAGAGTACAACTCGACGATTAATTGCTCCTTGATATTCTCAGGGATCTCTTCACGTGGTGGAATATTGAGGTATTTCCCCGCTTTGTCAGCCTCACTCCATTCCAGCCAATTGTATTTGCTGTGGTTGAATCCATCAAGAGAAGCAGCAATAACTTCGAGTGATTTGGATTTCTCACGTACGGCAACTACCTGACCCGGTTTCACTTGGTAGGAAGGTATATTCACCACTTTTCCGTCCACTGTTATGTGGCAGTGGCTAACTAGCTGACGTGCGGCTGCACGGGTAGGGGCGACACCGAGACGATAGACGATATTGTCGAGACGTGACTCGAGCAGTTGGAGCAGTATTTCACCTGTGATACCTTTGATACGTGAAGCCTGAGCGAAGAGGAGGCGGAATTGACGCTCTAAAACGCCATAGGTGTATTTAGCCTTTTGCTTCTCGGCTAACTGAGTTCCATACTCAGAGTTCTTTTTACGGCGGTTGACACCGTGTTGTCCAGGAGCGTAGTTGCGCTTGTCAAGTACTTTATCCGGACCGAAGATAGGTTCTCCGAAACGACGTGCGATACGCGATTTAGGACCAATATATCTTGCCATATTCTTTTAGTTTTTAAGATGATTTATGTTCAAGAAGAGAGGGTTTGTGTACCTGTTTCAAGAACGATACTGATTATTATACACGACGACGTTTAGGAGGACGGCATCCGTTGTGAGGCATTGGCGTGACATCGATAATCTCGACTACGTCGATGTGTGCGTTAGCGATAGCGCGGATAGCACTCTCACGACCTTGTCCAGGTCCTTTGACATACGCTTTTACTTTGCGGAGACCGAGGTCGTAAGCGACCTTAGCGCAGTCCTCAGCAGCAGTCTGTGCTGCATAGGGAGTATTCTTTTTGGAGCCACGGAAGCCCATCTTGCCTGCTGATGACCAAGAGATGACTTGTCCATCACCATTAGCAATAGTAACGATAACATTGTTGAAAGAAGACATTACGTGGAGTTGACCAACACCGTCAACCTTTACGACGCGCTTCTTGGCTGCAACAGTTTTCTTTGCCATAATTGATAGATATTAATAGGTTGATTACTTCGTTGCCTTCTTCTTGTTAGCAACCGTTTTCTTTTTACCTTTGCGTGTACGGGCGTTGTTCTTCGTTGACTGTCCACGAACGGGCAATCCGATACGATGACGAACACCACGGTAACAACCGATATCCATCAGACGTTTGATGTTGAGAGATGTTTCCGAACGAAGATCACCTTCTACCTTGTACTTGTTACCGATGATCTCACGGATTTTCGCTGCTTGGTCATCCGTCCAATCCTGCACCTTGATGCTTGGGTCAACGCCTGCCTCTGCCAGGATCTTCTTTGCGCTTGAACGACCTATTCCGTAGATGTAAGTCAATCCGACTTCACCGCACTTGTTTTGCGGCAGATCTACACCGACAATTCTTATAGCCATAATTATTTACTTAAGGATATTTGATTAATGATTACCATAACTCAGATGCTTATCCTTGGCGCATCTTCATCTTGGGTTCTTTTTTGTTGATTACATACAAGCGTCCTTTGCGGCGTACTATTTTGCAATCCGCATTGCGCTTCTTGATAGATGCTCTAACTTTCATTGCTATAGAGTTTTAGAGTTTATTTATAACGGAACGATATTCGTCCTTTTGTGAGGTCATACGGACTCATCTCAACCTTGACGCGGTCACCGGGAAGTATCTTGATATAGTGCATACGCATCTTACCTGAGATATGAGCCGTGATGATATGACCACTCTCGAGTTGCACACGGAACATTGCGTTGGACAATGCCTCGGTGATGGTGCCATCTACTTCGATAGAATCTTGTTTTGCCATAGTGGTGTGGTAGTTAAATAAAACGATTAC
This sequence comes from Acidaminococcaceae bacterium, assembly GCA_963620225.1. GTDB lineage: Bacteria > Bacteroidota > Bacteroidia > Bacteroidales > Paludibacteraceae > Colicola. The sequence continues at coordinate 10,618 of CAVEZM010000004.1, forward strand.
CTAAGACTTGTTGAATATAGTCAAACGTAGAAAGGATGTCGGCTTTTCCGTTGCGCACGCAGACACTCAGTTCATAGTGCGCAGACGGTTTGCGGTCTGCAGTGCGTGCAGTCCAGCCGTTATCCTCCATGATGACGTTTCGTCTGCCGAGGTTGATCATGGGTTCGATGGCGAGTGTCATCCCCGACTTGAGTACGATACCATTGCCACGACGTCCATAATTGCACACATCAGGTTCCTCGTGCATCTCTCGTCCGATACCATGTCCCACGAACTCACGGACTACGGAGTAGCCTGCTTGTTCGCAGTGGGTTTGTATAGCCGCTCCGATGTCTCCGAGACGGTGACCGGTGACAGCCTGAGCTATGCCGAGATAGAGTGCTTCTTTCGTCGTACGCATGAGTTGCATAGTCTCCGGTGCCACTTCCCCCACAGGGAAGGTGTAGGCGGAGTCTGCTTGGAAGCCATCCAACAGTACGCAGCAGTCCACATCAATCATATCGCCGTCTTTGAGAACGACTTTGTCTGACGGTATGCCGTGTACGATTTGCTCATTGACAGAGGTACATAAGGTAGCGGGATAGCCCTCGTACCCAAGACAAGAAGGGATGCCTCCGTTGTCGCAGATATAGTCGTGTGCTATCTTGTCGAGTTGTGCGGTAGTAACTCCCGGTTGGATGGCTTTGGCGACTTCAGCCAAAGCACGTCCAAGCAGGTCGTTACTGCGACGCATACGTTCTACTTCTTCGTCTGTCTTAAGGTATATCATTTTGTTAATATGCCATAGCACCAGAGCGTCCTTTGATGCGCATACCGGACTCAAAGAATCCGTCATAGTGACGCATAAGGAGATGGCTCTCGATTTGTTGAAGCGTATCCAGTATCACACCTACCATGATAAGCAGTGATGTTCCACCATAGAACTGTGCAAAACCCATGCTGACGCCGAACAGACGTGCAAAGGCAGGCAGAATGGCGATGATTGCAAGGAGAATAGAACCAGGCAATGTAATTCGCGACATGATAGAATCGATATACTCAGCGGTCTTTTTCCCGGGTTTTACGCCAGGGATAAAGCCATTGTTGAGTTTTAGATTCTCTGCCATCTGTACAGGGTTGATGATAATGGCTGTGTAGAAGTAGGTGAACGCCACAATCAAGACAGCGAATACGAGGTTATACCAAAATCCGTCATTATCCATGAACGCACGGGTGAAAGCATTGGCACTCTCTGAAGCAGAGAAGCCTGCAAGTGCGATAGGGATAAACATGATAGCCTGCGCAAAGATGATAGGCATCACGTTTGCGGCATTGACTTTCAGAGGTATATACTGACGTACGCCACCGTATTGTTTGTTACCAACCATTCGCTTTGCGTATTGTACAGGTATCTTGCGAGTACCTTGTACCAACATGATTGCGAAAGCGAACACGAAGAGCAGGATGATGATTTCAAGGATGAACACAATCAATCCACCACCGGCGTCATTAAGACGTGAGGAGAACTCTTGTACGATAGCACCCGGTAGGCGGGCGATGATACCGATAAGGATGATAAAGGATATACCATTACCGATACCACGGTCGGTGATACGTTCACCGAGCCACATCACGAACATAGAGCCTGCGCAAAGCAGGATGGTAGAAGATATAGTGAACCAGTTGAATCCGATACTCAGAGCCTGACCTGCCTGAGCCATCTGCACCGACAAATTGACAAGGTAACTGGGACCTTGGAAAAGCAGGATGGCTACGGTCAAGTAACGCGTAATCTGGTTCATTTTCTGGCGGCCCGACTCTCCTTCTTTCTGCATCTTCTGGAAGTAAGGCACTGCGATAGTGAGCAGTTGTATTACGATAGATGCGGAGATGTAAGGCATGATACCCAATGCGAATATAGAGGCGTTGGAGAATGCACCACCAGAGAACATATCCAGAAGAGCCATCAAGCCACCAGCCGTCTGTGCGCGCAGAGCGGTTAGGGCCGTTGGGTCTATACCCGGTAACACGACGAACGATCCGAAACGATAGATGAGCACGAAGAGTAACGTGGTCAGCAGTCGATTACGGAGATCCTCGATTTTCCAGATGTTCTTGATAGTTCCAATAAACTTACGCATACTGATTAGATTTTATTGATAGTACCACCAGCGGCTGTGATAGCGGCTTCAGCAGATTTGCTGAATGCGTTGGCTTCTACTGTCAGTTTAGCAGTGAGAGTACCGTTGCCAAGAATCTTAACGAGAGTAGTCTTGTTGATGAAACCAGCCTCGTGCAGTTCGATAAGTCCGATTTTCTCAAGATGTTTCGCATCTGCGAGTGCTTGTAGAGTTGACAGGTTGATAGCCTTGTACTCAACACGGTTGATGTTTTGGAAGCCGAACTTAGGCAGACGACGTTGCATAGGCATTTGACCACCTTCGAAGCCAATTTTTTTGGAATAGCCTGAACGTGATTTAGCACCTTTATGACCACGGGTGGAAGTGCCTCCAAGTCCCGATCCGGCACCGCGTCCGATACGCTTAGCAGTCTTGACAGAACCAGCGGCTGGCGTTAAATTATGTAATTCCATAATGCTACGATATTTACTAATTAATCAATAACTTTTACCAAGTGTTTAACCTTGTCCACCATTCCGAGTATAGCGGGAGTGGCTTCGTGCTCAACGATGGCATTGATTTTATGCAGTCCGAGTGCCTGCATAGTTTCTTTCTGCACTTTAGGGCAGCGGATGATGCTGCGAACTTGCTGAATTTTAATTTTAGCCATGATAGTCAACAATTTATCCGTTAAACACTGTAGACAGACTAACGCCACGGTTCTGGGCGACGGTGCGTGGGTCACGCATCTCGCCGAGCGCAGCGATAGTAGCCTTTACCAAGTTGTGAGGGTTGGAAGAACCTTTAGCCTTAGCGAGGACGTCGGTGATACCGACAGACTCGAGAACGGCACGCATAGCACCACCGGCCTTCACGCCAGTACCTTGCGAAGCGGGTTGCAGGTAAACGCGAGCACCCCCGAATTTAGCCTCTTGCTCGTGAGGAACAGTACCTTTGAGCACTGGTACTTGGATGAGGTTTTTCTTTGCAGCCTCTGTACCTTTGGCAATAGCGGCGGTTACTTCGCCTGCTTTACCCAGTCCATAGCCTACGATACCGGCCTCGTTACCTACGACAACAATGGCAGCAAATGTGAATGTACGTCCACCCTTGGTAACTTTGGTTACACGGTTGACAGCGACGAGGCGCTCCTTGAGTTCCAGGTCTTGTGTTGTTTTAACTCGATTCATATCAGTCCTGTTGTTTAGAAGTTGAGACCTGCTTCGCGAGCAGCGTCTGCTAATGATTTAACGCGACCGTGGTAGAGGTAACCGTTGCGGTCGAAAACGACAGCCTCGATGCCAGCGGCTTTAGCAGCCTCAGCGAGAAGTTTGCCTACTTGAGCGGCTTTCTCTGTTTTGGTCATTTTATCTTTGATACTGAGCGAAGATGCCGAAGCGAGGGTTTTGCCTTGCTCGTCATCGATGACTTGAGCGTAAATTTGGCTGTTGCTACGGAATACGGTCAGACGCGGACGCTCAGCAGTACCCGACACCTTAGTCCGGATAGAGGCTTTAATTTTAAGTCTTCTTGCGATTTTCTGATTCATGATTTATTCCTTTCTAATTATTTACCAGCCGATTTACCAGCCTTACGACGAATAACTTCACCTTGGAACTTAACACCCTTGCCTTTGTATGGTTCAGGACGGCGGAAGGAGCGGATCTTGGCACATACTTGTCCGATGAGTTGCTTGTCAGCCGATTCGAGAATCACGAGAGGGTTTTGGTTACGTTCAGCCTTTGTCTCGACCTTAATCTCCTTAGGGAGTTGGAGGTATATAGGGTGTGTGTAACCGAGTGCGAAGTTGAGTACTTGTGGTTGGAACAGTTCAACGCGGTAGCCAACGCCGACTAACTCAAGTATTTTCTTGTATCCTTCGCTGACGCCGAACACCATGTTATGGATGAGGGCGCGGTAGAGACCGTGTTTAGCGCGGCTTTCTTTCTCGTCGTTAGGACGTGAAACGTGGCAAACGCCGTCTTCTACTGTAACGGTGATGATAGGGTCAACTTGTTGTTGAAGTTCCCCTTTAGGACCTTTCACTGTAACGAGGTTTTCCGGGCTAACAGTTACTGTAACGCCTGCAGGGATTGCGATAGGTAATTTACCGATTCTTGACATAGTCTTTCCTCCTTACATTAATATACATAACAAATAACCTCACCGCCCAACTTCAGTCCGACTGCTTCTTTGTTGGTCATGACGCCTTTGGAAGTAGACAGGATAGCGATACCGAGTCCATTGAGGACGCGCGGCATTTCGCGGTAGCCTACATACTGGCGTAGACCAGGAGTAGAAACACGTTGTAAACTCTTGATGGCGTTAACCTTGTTAACCGGATCATACTTCAAGGCGATTTTGATAGTGCCTTGAGGTCCATCTTCCACGAACTTGTAGGAGAGGATATATCCTTTCTCGAACAAGATACGTGTGATCTCTTTCTTCAGATTCGAAGCAGGTACTTCGACAACGCGATGTCCCGCTTTGATTGCATTTCTGAGACGTGTCAGATAATCTGCGATTGGATCTGTCATAATTGTTTTGTTGTTAAATTAATCCCGCCTTTCGGGACAATATTTAATAATTTATTACATCACATTACCTAACTAAGGCCGGTCTATCCTCGGCTTGAGCGTTTTGGCTTTTGCTTGTTTTGTCAGGGGTTAGACGCGCCTTATTATTAGATAATATTTGATTACCAACTTGCTTTCTTCACTCCCGGGATGAGTCCTTTAGAAGCCATCTCACGGAATTGAATACGGCTCAAGCCGAATGCACGCATATAGCCTTTTGGACGTCCTGTGATCTTGCAGCGGTTGTGCAGACGGACAGGGCTTGCGTTTTTAGGCAGTGCTTGCAGACCTTCGTAGTCACCATCCTTGAGGAGTTGAGCACGTTTTGCAGCATACTTAGCACAAAGGGCGGCACGTTTCACCTCGCGGGCTTTCATTGATTCTTTTGCCATAGTCTATTACTTTTTGAATGGTAATCCAAACTCGCGTAGGAGAGCATAGCCCTCTTCGTCGGTTTGCGCGGTAGTGACGAATGTGATGTTCATACCGAGCAGTTTGGTGATATTATCAATGTTGATTTCAGGGAAGATGATTTGCTCCTGGATGCCGAGTGTATAGTTACCGCGACCGTCCATTTTGTTGTTTATTCCCTTGAAGTCACGGATACGAGGCAGAGCCACGCGTACGAGACGCTCCAAGAATTCGTACATACGTTCGCCGCGGAGCGTTACGCGCACGCCGATAGGCATTTTCTTACGAACTTTGAAGTTAGCGATATCCTTCTTAGAGGTGGTAGCAACGGCTTTCTGACCGGAGATAAGTGTCATCTCTTGTTGAGCGACATCGATAATCTTCTTGTCAGCCACAGCGTCGCCCAATCCTTGGTTAAGGACGATTTTGGTGAGTTTCGGGCACTGCATGACTGTAGTGTAGTTGAACTCTTTCATCAGGACAGGCACGATGCGTTCCTGATAATCTTGTTTTAGACTTGCTGTATTCATTGTTAGATCTCTTTACCGGATTTTTTACTTACACGGACGAGTTTCCCATCTTTCCTGATACGGCCTACGCGTACCGGTTTGCCGTCCTCAACTGGGTTGAGGTTAGAGATATGGATAGGAGCCTCTTGTTTAACGATCCCCCCTTGTGGGTTTTTAGCACTGGGTTTGGTACTTTTCGATACCATATTTACGCCTTCAACGATAGCACGTTGTTTCTCAACGAGCACTTCCAGCACGCGGCCGGTCTTGCCCTTAGAAGCACCTGCGTTTACGTAAACGGTATCACCCTTCTTAATATGTAACTTTGCCATATTAGTTTAGAAATTAGATGATTAGAGCACTTCAGGTGCCAGAGAAATTATTTTCATATTCGTTTGGCGCAATTCGCGTGCTACGGGTCCGAAGATACGTGATCCGCGGAGTTCACCCGCGTTGGAGATGAGAACGCAAGCGTTGTCATCGAAACGGATGTAACTACCATCAGCACGACGAACCTCTTTCTTAACACGAACAACGATTGCGCGGCTAACGGTACCATCTTTGATGTCGGAGGAGGGTATTACGCCCTTGACAGCGACGACGATGGTGTCCCCCAGCGTGGCATAGCGTTTCTTGGTTCCGCCGAGAACACGGATGCAGAGAGCCTCTTTAGCTCCCGAGTTATCCGCAACGGTCAGTCTTGATTCTTGCTGTATCATATTACTTAGCCCTTTCGATTATTTGAGTTAAACGCCAACGAACAGTCTTGCTCAGAGGACGGGTTTCCATGATGCGTACGGTATCGCCGATGCCACATTCATTGTTCTCGTCGTGAGCATGGAACTTGCGAGTCTTATTGACAAACTTGCCATAGATAGGGTGTTTCTCTTTCCATTTAACGGCAACGACGATCGTCTTGTCCATTTTGTTGGAAACGACAATACCCTGACGCTCTTTTCTTAGATTTCTTGTTTCCATTTCACTTTCGTTTTTACTTGGTTAATTCTCTTTGACGGAGCACAGTTGCAAGGCGAGCGATAGTTTTACGAGCCACCTTAATCTGCAACGGATTGTCAAGCGGGGAGATGCTGTGGTTCAGTTTCATACGAACGAGAGCCTCTTTTTCTGTGGCGAGACGTTCCTGTATCTCAGCAGTCGTTAATTCATTAATTTCACTTGTTTTCATAATCCTACTTATACATTTTGGGTTGGGTCGTAATCGCGTCTTACGACAAACTTGGTTTTGATAGGAAGTTTCTGTGCAGCCAGACGCAGCGCCTCTTTGGCTACTTCGTATGGAACACCATCAACTTCGAAGATGAGACGCCCTGGTTCCAATGGAACGACGAATCCCTCGGGAGCACCTTTACCTTTACCCATACGGACATCCAAGGGTTTCTTAGTGATAGGTTTATCGGGGAATACTCTGATCCATACTTGACCTTGACGTTGCATGTAACGTGTTACTGCAACACGGGCTGCTTCGATTTGACGTCCTGTCAACCAGATGGTACCAAGTGATTTGATACCGAATGAGCCGAATGCCAACTCATGGCCGCGTTGTGCATTGCCTTTTATACGGCCTTTTTGCGAACGGCGGAATTTCGTTTTCTTTGGTTGTAACATAACTGTAATCTACAAATCGGTTAAACATTATTGTTTTTTGTTTCTGCGGAAACCACCACGGCGGTCATCACGGCGGTCACGACGATCGCCACGATTTGAGCCATCCTGTTTCTGAGAGAAGTTAGGAGCAAGGTCTTTCTTGCCATACACTTCTCCGCGGCAGATCCAAACCTTCACGCCGATAACTCCGACCTTGGTAAGTGCCCCTTGGTGGCAGTAGTCGATGTCCGCGCGGAGCGTATGCAGCGGGGTACGTCCCTCTTTGTACATCTCCTTGCGTGCCATCTCGGCGCCATTCAGACGACCGCTGACCTGAATCTTGATACCCTCGGCCCCCATACGCATGGTGGAAGCGATAGCCATCTTGACGGCGCGTCGGTAAGCAATCTTACCTTCGAGCTGGCGAGCGATTTTAGTAGCCACTATTGTAGCGTCTAACTCCGGACGTTTAACTTCGAAGATATTGATTTGGACGTCTTGTTTGGTGATTTTCTTCAGTTCCTCTTTCAATTTGTCAACCTCTTGTCCGCCCTTACCGATGATATAACCGGGGCGAGCAGTGCAGACAGTAACAGTCACAAGTTTTAGAGTACGCTCGATAACGATACGCGAAATACTTGCCTCAGCCAAGCGGGCATTCAGATACTTGCGGATTTTGGTATCCTCAAGAATGGTATCTCCGTAGTTCTTTCCGCCATACCAGTTGGATTCCCAACCACGAACTATACCAAGGCGGTTACTAATTGGATTAATTTTCTGTCCCATTTTTGATTACTTTGCTTCGTTAGTATTTTTGGTATCTACAAATACGGTAATATGGTTGGAGCGTTTGCGCACGCGATATCCCCGACCTTGAGGAGCGGTCAGCAGGCGTTTGAGCATCATGCCTCCATCCACCATAATGTTTGTTACATACAGAGTTTCCTGGTCTGCTTTTTTGCCCGTCTTGGTTTCCCAGTTGGCGATAGCGGACTTCAGGAGTTTCTCGAGGGCGCGCGAAGCCTCTTTGGTAGAGAAATGCAGCGCACCCAGTGCACGGTTCACTTCCATTCCACGAATCATGTCAGCAACAAGGCGCATCTTGCGTGGAGAGGTAGGAACGTTATTGAGCCGAGCAAAGTATTGGCTCTTGCGAGCCTCTTTCATTGCTTCGGCTGTATTATGTTTTCTAGCACCCATTTTGAATTCTTAAATTTAGTTTGTTGTTTGATGATTCAATGGATTAGCGGTTTCCTGAGTGTCCGCGGAAGGTACGTGTGGGAGCGAACTCGCCCAGTTTGTGACCTACCATATTCTCGGTGATGTACACAGGTATGAACTTATTTCCATTATGAACTGCGATAGTATGACCTACAAAATCCGGAGATATCATAGATGCACGGCTCCAAGTCTTGACAACTTCTTTCTTGCCCGACTCATTCATAGCCAACACCTTGTTCTCCAACTTGACGTTGATAAACGGTCCTTTTTTCAATGAACGACTCATAATTTCTCAAGATTTAAATAGGTTATTTCTTTCTTCTCTCAATGATGTACTGGTTGCTTTGGTTCTTCGGGTGACGAGTCTTGTATCCCTTAGCCAGCAATCCTTTACGTGAACGTGGGTGTCCACCTGATGCGCGGCCTTCGCCACCACCCATTGGATGATCTACAGGGTTCATTGCGACACCCCTGTTACGTGGACGGCGGCCTAACCAGCGGCTACGTCCAGCCTTACCACTCTTCTCCAATGCGTGGTCGCTGTTTCCAACGACACCTACGGTTGCCTTGCATGCAGCCAGCACCTTACGTAGTTCACCTGAAGGCAATTTGATGATTGCATACTTATCTTCGCGTGAAGACAGTTGTGCAAACACGCCTGCCGAGCGAACCATCGAAGCTCCCTGTCCCGGACGCATCTCGATGTTGTGAATCAGTGTTCCGAGTGGGATGTTTGCCATTGGGAGAGCGTTTCCTACTTCAGGAGCGACGTTCTCTCCTGACATCACTGTTTGACCCACTTGCAGTCCGTTAGGTGCAAGGATGTAACGTTTCTCGCCATCTGCGTAGAACAAGAGTGCGATACGAGCCGAGCGGTTCGGGTCATACTCAATAGTTTTTACAACGGCGGGTACACCATCTTTGTTACGTTTGAAGTCAATTACGCGGTACTTCTGCTTGTGTCCGCCTCCGATATAACGCATGGTTTCTTTACCGACATGGTTTCGACCACCCGTTTTGCGTTTACCGAACACAAGAGATTTCTCTGGTGCACTTGCGGTAATTGTCTCAAATGCGCCAATAACTTTGTGTCTTTGCCCCGGTGTAGAGGGTTTTAATTTACGTACAGCCATTTTTAGATATTGCTATAAAAATCGATTGTTTCACCTTCTTTCAATGTCACGATAGCTTTCTTGTAAGCCTGCTGTGCGCCACGGAGCAAACCGCTCTTGGTGTAGCGTTGTTTCACTTTAGGAGCCACCACGAGAGTGTTGACATCTACTACCTGTACATTGTACATTTCCTCAACAGCCTTCTTGATTTGCACCTTGTTGGCGTTGCGGACTACACGGAAACCATAGCGGTTGAACTTTTCGCCTGCGGCGGTCATCTTCTCAGTGACGATTGGTTTTAGAATAATTGCCATAGTTGTAACCTCCTTATGCGTTAAAAGTCTTCTCAATAGCAGTCACAGCGTTTTCTACGATGACCACTGCCGTTGAGTTCATGATTGCGTATGTATTCAGTTCGTTAACCGTCACCACGTTGGTGCGTTGGATATTTCGAGCGGACTTCAGCACCTCTGTATTGTTCTCTGCCAACACAAACAGCACTTTCTTGTCTGCTACTTGCAGGTTATTCATTACCTCGATCATAGCCTTGGTCTTTGGCGTCTCGAACTGCAGATCATCCACTACAATGATCTGTCCGTTCTTTGCACGCATACTCAGGGCGCTACGACGAGCCAGTTGTTTAACTTTTTTATTGAGTTTGAAACCATAATCACGTGGAACGGGACCAAAGATTGTACCACCGCCTACGCGTACCGGAGATTTCAGATCACCCGGACGTGCTCCTCCACCACCTTTCTGGCGACCGAGTTTGCGGGTTGAGTGAGCGTTCTCACTACGTTGTTTAGCCTTTGCTGTTCCCTGACGATTATTTGCCAAGTACTGTTTCACATCCAAATAGATGGCGTGGTCGTTAGGCTCGATAGCGAAGATAGCATCATTCAGTACTACCTTCTTGCCGGTCTCTTTGCCGGCCATGTTCAAAATACTAAGTTCCATACCTCTTATTTGTTAATCGTAACTATTGAATTTTTGGCTCCGGGAATACTGCCCTTGACCATAATCAAGTTGTACTCAGGGATCACTTTTAGTACTACAAGGTTTTGTACTGTGATGCGGTCTGCACCCATATGACCTCCCATACGTGTACCCGGGAAGATACGGCTTGGGTATGCACATGCGCCTACTGATCCTGGTGCGCGCAGACGGTCATCCTGGCCGTGAGTAGATTGCCCTACTCCACCAAAGCCGTGACGTTTTACTACACCTTGGAAACCTTTACCTTTCGATACACCGATCACGTCCACGAATGAGTTCTCCTCAAACATGTCCACAGTCAGTGTGTCGCCTAATTTGACTTCTTGTTCGAACCCGTCGAACTCTGCGAGGTGCCGCATAGGTTGTACGCCGGCTGCCTTGAAGTGACCTGCCTCAGCCTTGTTGGTGTGCTTCTCGCTCTTAGGCATGAATCCCACCTGTACGGCCTGGTAGCCATCTTTTTCCACAGTCTTCAGTTGCGTAACAACGCAAGGACCTGCCTCGATAACGGTGCATGGGATATTCTTGCCATCAGCACCGAATACGGATGTCATTCCGATTTTCTTTCCTAATAATCCTGGCATTTTTGCTGTGATTAATTTGTTTGTTATTTGTTTCTTCTCACTCTCGCCCGCGGGGTTGCCGCTTCACCCGTAGATTACTTAGTCCCTAACCGCGGGAAGTGATGTTTTTTTTGTAAATCTGTCCACTTACAAAGGATTAAACTTTAATCTCCACTTCCACTCCACTGGCGAGTTCCAGTTTCATCAGTGCTTCCACGGTCTTTTGATTGGAACCATAGATGTCTATCAGACGCTTGTAACTCGAAAGTTCGAACTGCTCGCGGCTCTTCTTGTTTACGAAGGTCGAGCGGTTCACTGTAAAGATACGCTTGTGTGTTGGCAGTGGGATTGGTCCACTGACTACTGCACCTGTTCCGCGTACGGTCTTCACAATCTTCTCTGCGGACTTGTCCACCAAGTTGTGGTCGTACGATTTGAGTTTAATACGAATTTTTTGACTCATTTTGTTTTGTTGTTTTGTTTGTTTTACTTTCCCAATGACGCTCGCACACCCAAAGAGTCATTTACTCAGATGACTCACGCCGTTTGGGGTTACTGTTTATTATTCCGCTTCTCTACACAACTGCGCCACCGAAGCATCTTGACCACTCTGTGGATAAACTATCCGCTATCGCTGTTGTTGTCCACTACAGTCTGTATGCCTCACCGACATCTATTGTATTTAAAGTATGCGGTTGCGTGCGCACTCGCACGCGTGAGTGAGGAGGTTTGAGGTGCGGAGCAGCCCTTTTGCTCAGCCCTTTCGAACATTCACTCGGTTTTACTTTATTGGCTAAGGCGCGGCACCAGCCAACCGACCGGCGCCTCACCATAGTTTCTTACACTAAGTCTGCACGTCCCCCGCACTCGGTCAGCACTGCTTTCGCGATAGTGCTGGACACTGGTGCGTAGTGTGAGAACTCCATACTGCTTGTCGCACGACCAGAGGTGATAGTACGTAATGCAGTCACATATCCGAACATCTCGCTCAGTGGCACTTTCGCTTTCACGATACGTGCACCCGTGCGAGCCGTATCCATACCTTCTACCTGTCCACGGCGCTTGTTCAAGTCACCGATGACATCTCCCATACTCTCTTCCGGGGTTACTACCTCCACTTTCATGATAGGCTCCATCAGTACAGGCTTTGCTTTCACGCAAGCGTTCTTGAATGCTATCTGGGCGCATATCTCGAATGACAACTGGTCAGAGTCAACCGGATGGAAACTACCGTCCAACAGTGTCACTTTCAGTTTATCCAGCGGATAACCTGCGAGTACGCCGGTCTTCATTGCGGACTGGAAGCCTTTCTCAACTGCGGGGATGTATTCTTTAGGCACGTTACCGCCTTTCACTACATCCACGAACTGGAGTGTACCATCGAAGTCGGGGTCTGCAGGTTCTACGCGGACGATGATGTCAGCGAACTTACCACGGCCACCTGACTGTTTCTTATAAACCTCACGCAGTTCTACCGGTTGAGAGATAGCCTCGCGGTATGCCACTTGTGGACGTCCTTGGTTGCACTCTACCTTGAACTCACGTTTCAGACGGTCGATAATAATCTCCAAGTGCAGCTCACCCATACCCGAGATGACAGTCTGTCCTGTCTGTTCATCGGTCTTAACGGTGAATGTCGGGTCTTCCTCTGCCAGTTTCTGCAGTCCAACTCCCAACTTATCCAAGTCTGCTTGGCTCTTCGGTTCTACCGACACTCCAATCACTGGTGCGGGGAAGTCGATAGACTCCAATACGATAGGGTTCTCCTCAGCGCACAATGTATCTCCTGTGCGGATATCCTTGAATCCTACACCTGCTCCGATATCACCAGCAGCGATGAAGTCAACAGGGTTCTGATGGTTGGAGTGCATCTGGAAGATACGCGATATACGCTCTTTCTTTCCTGAGCGCGGGTTGTAAACGTATGAACCTGCCTCCAATTTGCCACTATACACACGGAAGTAGCACAGACGTCCCACATAGGGGTCAGTAGCAATCTTGAATGCCAATGCGCACAGAGGCTCGTCATCACTCGGTTTACGGGAGACAGCTTGATCGTTGCGTGGGTCAATGCCATCAATCTCCGGGGTGTCCAGTGGGCTGGGCAGGTACGCACACACTGCATCGAGCATCGTCTGCACACCTTTGTTCTTGAATGACGAACCGCAGATGACGGGGAAGATATGCATTGTTAGTGTTCCTTTGCGGACTGCAGTGCGTATCTCATCCTCCGTGATAGTGTCTGGGTCGGAGAAATACTTCTCCATCAGTGCGTCGTCGAACTCTGCGCAGATATCCAGCATCTTATCACGCCATTCTTTCGCCTCATCCACCAAGTTTGCAGGGATCTCGTCTTCCACATACTCAGCCCCCATGGTCTCATCGTGCCACAGGATAGCCTTCATCTTGATGAGGTCAACAACTCCTTTGAAGGTTTCTTCACATCCGATAGGTATCTGAATAGGACATGGAGTTGCGCCGAGCACTTCTTTTATTTGGCGAACCACATCAAAGAAGTTAGCTCCCGAACGGTCCATCTTATTCACATAGCACAGACGCGGTACGTTGTACTTATCTGCTTGACGCCATACGGTCTCTGACTGCGGCTGTACACCACCCACGGCACAGAGTGCCATCACGGCTCCATCCAAGATACGCAGTGAACGCTCCACTTCGACAGTAAAGTCCACGTGCCCCGGGGTGTCTATCAAATTGATTTTGTACTTATTCCCGTTGTATGTCCAGTACGTGGTCGTAGCAGCAGAAGTGATCGTGATACCACGCTCCTGCTCCTGCTCCATCCAGTCCATTGTTGCTGCACCATCATGCACCTCACCAATCTTGTGAGTCAGTCCGGTGTAGAACAAGATACGCTCTGACGTAGTAGTCTTACCGGCATCGATGTGTGCCATGATGCCGATATTCCTATTCAGTTTTAAGTCGTGTTTTGCCATTTCCTAATAAATCAAACTAATACCATGTATGTCGTTTATATACCTTATTTATTATACGACATTAAAAACGGAAATGTGCAAATGCACGGTTGGCTTCAGCCATACGGTGCATATCCTCCTTACGTTTGAAGGCTCCACCTTGGTTGTTGTACGCATCCATGATTTCAGCAGCAAGTTTATCCGACATCGAATGACCACTGCGCTTACGAGCATAGTTAATCATATTCTTCATCGAGATAGACTCCTTGCGGTCAGCACGGATCTCTGTAGGCACTTGGAAGGTAGCACCACCGATACGTTTCGACTTCACTTCCACCAATGGAGTTATGTTATCCAGAGCCTGTTTCCATATCTCCAATGCAGGTTTCTCTTCGTTCTGCATCTTTTGACCAACAGTCTCCAGAGCGGTATAGAACACGCTGTAAGCGATGTTCTTCTTACCATCGAGCATGAGGTGGTTAACAAACTTTGCTACCATTACCTCACCATAAACCGGATCCGGCAAGATCACACGTTTCTTTGGTTTTGCTTTTCTCATTGTTGTTAAATTGTTTTGTTTTGTGGTTGTAATCGCTTCAGCCAGTTTACTCCTTTGTTGTTCTGCAAATTCTTCAACTCTGACTTACTCAACCGAATCAACCCTTTGTTAATCTTCCCAAGTATGGGAACTCTTAGTTAGTTAATTTGTTTCGAACTTTCATGTGCGCGTCTTACTTTTTTGCTTTCGGGCGTTTAGCGCCATACTTACTACGACGTTGCAAGCGGTTAGCCACTCCTGCGGTATCCAGTGTGCCACGAACGATGTGGTAACGTACACCAGGGAGGTCCTTCACACGACCACCACGTACCATGACGATACTGTGCTCCTGCAAGTTATGACCCTCACCCGGGATGTAAGCGTTCACCTCCTTTTGGTTCGTCAGACGAACACGAGCCACCTTACGCATTGCGGAGTTAGGCTTCTTAGGGGTGGTGGTGTACACACGTACACACACGCCACGACGTTGCGGGCAACTGTCCAGTGCCGGACTTTTGCTCTTGTCGATAAGTTCTGCTCTTCCTTTTCTAACTAATTGTTGAATTGTAGGCATTGTAACTTGTTTAATTGGTTGTTTTTAATTTATTTACGCCTTTCCCGCCACTTCTCGCACACGCATGCCATGCACGCAATGGATTTCAGTCACGAAAAAGCGCGCAAAGATACGACTTTTATTTCATCTGCACAAACATTTTCTCAAAAAAAATGATTTTCTATGTTTTTACTTCGTTTTATCTGTCGCCTATCCCATTCTTTGCATATTATGAAGTCTATGGATACGGGTGTGTTGTGTATCAGTAATGGCTCGAAAATATTTCGGAGGTAATGGTACTGCAGTATGGGTAATCATGCGATGGTCATGAGTCGTTGTCTGAACTCCTCGGGGGAGAGGTCGGTCATGTTGTTGATGCGTGTTTTATAGGTGTAGATGGTGTTCACTGAGTAGTCCAGCAGATTGGCAATCTGGTTGCTGTCATTGATGCCCAGTCGCATCAGTGCGAAGATACGCAGTTCGGCATTCAGTAGTTCGCCATATTTCGGTCGTAGTGTCTGCCCCTCCCGGAGCAGTGCGTTGAACTGTTCCACGAAGTTTGGGAATATATGCAGGAACATCGTGTCGAAGCGTTTGTAGAAGTCGTTGCGCAATGTACGGACATCGATATACTGTGGCACGATGAGTAACTCTTCCGTTTTACGTTCCTGTGCCTTGCGTTTGACATACCGCTGATATTTCTCCAGTTGGCTATACACTGAACTCTCGTTGCATAAGAAAGTGGCGATACACTCTTCTTTGATGCGGTTTGCTTCTTGCAGTTGTTTGTTGGAGGCTTGTATGGCTTTCTCCGCCGTACGCAGTGCATGGTGTCGGTTATAGAGAAGGACAAGCGCAAGGAATAGTACGGCAATCAGTCCGTACAGACTGATATTCAACCTTTTAATCTTATGTGCTTGTGCTTTGGTGGTTACCAGTTGTTGTTGTTCGATGATGGGGACAATCTTACCGATACTCAGTTGTCTGTGTCGGGCGTTGTAGAACTTTGCGTCATCGAGCGCATATTCTATGTACCGTGCGGCATGGTCGATATCGCCTTGTTCGAACAGCAGTTGTGCGACAAATCCCATTGCCACTGCCTCTTTGGTACAACTGCGGATATCAGACACTGCTGCCATGAGCCAGTAGTGTTCTGCCCGTGTGGTGTCTTTCAATCCTTGATAGACGCCGCCCATAGAAGAGTATGCAATGGCTTTCTCATGTTCGGTAATATTGGTCGCCGACAGTGTGCGCTGGAAACGTTCAATGGCGAGTAGTTCCTGGTTCTGCTTCATGGCATAGAGTGCAGCCGTTGACCAATAACGTGCGGTATCGACAGGGTCGATACGCAGTAGTGCCTGTTCGCTCATGCTATAGCCCTGTGTGCGGTAGAGCGAAGCCAACTGTCCGTGTGTATAGTCCGCCATGTCGTACAGCAGGCGGGCATACGTGATATAGTACTCCGCTTGCAAGTCGTGCGAACACTGTGTCACGTCCATATCCTCCAACACATCCGCACTCTCTTTGAACAGGCCGGAGGACAGAAAAATAAAGGCGTGCTTCAGTTGTGCCTGCACCAACCGTTCGGGGTCGTTAAGGTGTGTCGCCTCGTCCAACAGTTTCTCCACATAGATTGTTGCCGTGTCATACGAATACGACTGATACTCGGTGGTGAGTGCCAGCAGTTTGTCGTAAGTGGAGACAGGTGCATGCAGCAGCGAGTCAATACGTTGTTGTTTCTGTTGTTGATAGTAGCCCCGCAGTGCTATCTCGGACTCAAGGAGGCTGATGTCCTGCGGGGTGAACGCCCATGCCATGACAGGCACGAGGGTCGCAAGGAGAGTTAAAAGTCTTATGGAAGACCTCCCCCCTGCCCCTCTAAGGAAGTGGTGGTGACGTGTATTATCTACAGGCGGTATAGACGCCCTGCTTGCTGTTTTCATTGGTACTGTCATTTATCGGTTTGGGACAGGGATTGATATATCCTGACAGCGTTGCCGTGCAGGATATATATCTCCCCCGGTTTGGCATCTTGCAGGGTACCACAGGGGTGCCCCAGCACGTCATAGAGAGTGCCATCTGCCGTTGTCAATGGTGTATTACAGACGTCCTGCGTACAACCGGCGGCTTGCGTCCATGACCACTGACTGTTGTAAGATGTCATCTCTTGCGACACGTTCTCAAACGTGATATGGCAGTAGGTGGCATTGCCTTTCGCCGAGGCGAAACGTATACCTATCGCGGCTGTTCGGATAGAGATATCCTGCAGTTGGAGGTTTGTCACGGCGTGCGAGCCTGATGTGATACATACCGCATCCCCCCGCGAATCCGTTATATCCATGCGTGTGACAATAACATTCGCCACGTCGTAATTAGACGTACCCCCTACGCCGAACGCGCCCTGTCTGTTCCCCCAGAAATCACCGCTCGTGCCTTTCGTGCCGCTGTTGCAACCACAATGGGTGATGGTGATATCTTCGAAGGTGATAAACTCTGAAGTACTGAATCCCTTGCCGCCGAAGTCGGCGTTGATGCGAGCCCCACTCTCCAGAGCGTCAAAGATTGCGATATGGTGTGCTTTGTGTCCCGTACCGCCGAAGAAACCTAACGATGACGCCCGCCAGTTATTCTCTGCCGTGCAGAACTCGTATGTGATATGTTTGCACATACGCGCGGTGGTCCACGACGCCATATCATCATCACCGTTATTGCGGAACGAGCAGTAGCGGATAGTATGTCCCTCGCAGGCATGGGCACAGTTGATACCATCGGCATAGTTGTTACGGAAACGGCAGTGCTCCACCAATAGGTTCTTCGACCCTACCGCTGCGTAGTCGGCTATCCAGGCTCCACACTCGAAGTGTTCCGCCCAGCAGTCACGGATAACGGAGTTGCTGCCCCAACTACCCATAAACGCTTTGCCTACCTGTTTGGAGTCATCGGCATCTACATAAC
This sequence comes from Acidaminococcaceae bacterium, assembly GCA_963620225.1. Lineage (GTDB taxonomy): Bacteria > Bacteroidota > Bacteroidia > Bacteroidales > Paludibacteraceae > Colicola. The sequence continues at coordinate 28,689 of CAVEZM010000004.1, forward strand.
GTTGGTTATTGATGGTGTTGATATAGAATCCTTGGAAGACGAGGTTGCTGCGGTCTGTCTCTATGCCGCGTTTGGAATAGGTGTCTCCATTAGACGGAGCGGAGAAATACAACTCGGTGTGCCACATTCCTGCACCTATCAGTTTCGTGCCATTGGTATTGATATACAAGCGTTTATTGTACTCGTACCTGCCCGCCGGGAAGTAGATTGTCTTGCCACCGTTGGTGTTGATGAATGTCTGTATATCCGTGCCGTCGTACTGCACTTTCTCTCCTTCGAGGTCATCGAAGAGCACCGGGTCAGGCACGGGTTCCAGTTCTACGAAGTCAATGGTATATGGCGTGGTATTATCGTCTGTCTTCACCAATCGCAGTTCCTCGCCGGAGTTCACCGGTCGAGTCAGTCTCAGGTGCGTCTCGTCGTACTTCATACGGATGAGTCCCACAGTGCTTGGGGTGTTGACAGGATAGTTATCGTTGCAGTACTGCCATGCCCAGTAACTGCTGAGTAACAGCGTCCCCACCACTTCTCCACCAGCCTGCACCTGCAGCGTACCCGTAGTCCCCGTACCGGTTCCGTTATCAGGTAGCGAGAAACGTATCGTGAGTCCATCGCCTGCTTGGTTAACTATCCACGCCACATAGTCGTTGGGTTGGACGAGTTGCAATGCCTGCTGATGTGAGGCTTCGGACTGCAGAGTCCGTTGGTCATCATTTTTTGCAAGGAACGTACCGTTGGTAGTACAATAGTCAGGCTCGGCTTCATAGCGTTCGTATGGTCGGTTGTAGTAACCACGCTGCATGGTGTCGGTGTCGAAACTGTAAACTTGGGCTTGGATTGTGCCACACATGGTGGATGTGAGGGCGAGTAAGACAGGCAAGATGATTTTTGTATTCATGATTATGCTTTTGTTTGTTGCGTTTTTTTGCTAAAAGGTGTTACAAAGGTAAGTCGTTTTTTGCACACTGCAAAATCTGCAATGGAGGTGGAGGTATTATAGAGCATTTATGGAAGAAAAAACTACTATATATTTTTTATATCATGTAGTATCAAATATAAGGTACTACTATTCTATAGAATAGTAAATCCGGTATATACGTTTATTTTTTGTCTATATAATCATTATATTACTTGGTAGTGCTTGTCAACCGCACTAATTTTGTACCGTCAAAATGAGGACGTGATATGTATCATCCGTCTATCATGAGATGGAATGTATAACAATTTAATTATTTTTTATCATGAAAAAGTTTACTTTAGTTTTGGCAGCCGTCATGGCAAGTCTGACGGCATCGGCAACGTACACCCTGAACAACCCCATTGGTGCTGATGGTCGTTACATTGTCAAGTGGGATTGTGCTACTGCTTCATTTGCTACCGCTAATGACATGGAGGTAGATGAGACTTTCACTTTCGCTGTAGATATCACAGGTACATGGCTTGAAGAGTTCGTGAAGAATACACCCACAGCAGATGGTGCTACACGTGGTATCGCTATCAACAAATGGACTAGTCAAGGCGATGTGAATGGTGAGACCAACCGTCTGAAACAGATAAGTGGTAACATCTTTGGTATGACCGTTAACTATGCTCAGATATTCAGTAATGACAGTGTATTGAAGGCAGCCGTTCTGCAGAAGGATAGCATTCTATATATTTATGGTCAGATCTTCGGTTTCGAGTTCACTGCAGACAACAAAGGTGCCGGTTGGTGGATGTGGGATGACAATGCTATTGACGTTACCCTTGCTCCAGGTGCTGATTGCTTGTTTGCATTCCCTGCATACACAGGCACCAAGACCAGTCCTGAGTTCTTCACCGATGACTTTGAGGAGCCTATGTTCGGCTATGAGACAGATGGTGCCGTAAAGGGTTATGCTGCTCCATGTGTCACCACTACGGCCGTAGAGGATGTGAAGTCAGTTGCTAACAAGAGTGGCAAGTTCGTTGAGAACGGTCAATTATTTATTCTCAGCAACGGTGTCAAGTACAACGTGCTGGGTGCAGCAGTTAAGTAATACTTGTTTGTCCGCAATATGGGGCTATCAGAATGGTAGCCCCACTATTGTTTTTGTGGATCGCTGCGTGCTGAAAGGTATTGGAGCACCTGCGGTTAAAAGACATAAGACTATCCTTTTGGGGTAAAAGATACCCTTCCTGTTTGATTAACCATAAACTCTATATGCGTATGAGACATTCTTCCGTGTTTTTCTTGTTCATCGTATGGCTGTTGATGCCCTTATCGCTATTGGCAGTACCCATCCAAGGTGTGGTGGTGGATGCTAATGGCGAGCCAATGATAGGCGTAAGTGTATTAGAGCAGCACACCACCAATGGTACTATCACTGATATTGACGGTCACTACGTGTTGGATATCGCTGAGGGTAAGTTGTTGGAAGTCTCCTATGTGGGATATAAGACTCAGACCATCAAGATACAATCCGGTAGGTCCACTTACGACATCACTCTGCAAGAGGATGTGGAGGTGTTGGACGATGTCATCGTCATCGGTTACGGCACCCAGAAACGCAGTGATGTGACAGGTTCTATCTCCTCTGTATCCGCGAAAGACATCGCTGATTTCTCTTCGAAGTCTCTTGCTGAGTCATTGCAGGGGCTGGCAGCTGGTGTAACGGTCACCAAAGGTAGCGGTTCTCCGGGTGAGTCTGCTGAGATACTGATACGTGGTGCAGGGTCGTTGAACGGCATGGCTCCGTTGTACGTAGTAGATGGAGTGGCCCAAGACGCAGGGTTCAACTTCAACATGCGTGATGTGGAGTCGATAGAGGTACTCAAAGACGCAGGTTCGGCGGCTATCTATGGTTCACAAGCAGCAGGTGGTGTGATACTCATCACCACCAAGAAAGGTCAGTCTGAGCGCACTAAGGTGGATCTCAACGCCCGTGTAGGTTGGCGTAATATAACCTCGAACATACAGTTATTAGGGACAGAAGATTGGATACGTGCCCGTGATGCGTGGGGTACGGGTAATACCCTTGACGTGTTAGGGGCATCCAGCGTGAGTGAGTTGCCCAATACCGACTGGATGAGTGTGATGTTCGGTACAGGTATCGAGCAAGAATACAACGCATCCGTCAGTGCCGGTGGCGAGAAGACCAAGATATTTCTCTCGCTCGGTTTCTTGGATGAGAAAGGTACATATATGGATACGCGGGCACGGCGTTACTCTTTCCGTACCAATCTTGACCACAAGATAGGCAAACACGTGACGATAGGCGAGGCTGTGTATGGTGTTATGACTCAGAGTAACCCTTCGACATCGTCATCTATCTATAACCACACTATCCCTTTCCGTTCTGTGCCTGTAGCGGAGGTATATGACGAGGATGGTAACTATGCACAGACACCTATGTCGGTTGGCTCAGGACCTAACTTTGCAGGCTTGGAAGCCGCCTACCACGATATACAAGACAAGAACTACTACGTCAACGGACAGGCCTATCTGCACGTGATGTTCATTCCCGAACTGACATGGCATACCACTGCCTCTGCGGCGCTGGGTGCTTACTCGAAGCGTTACTTCACTGAGTATCAAGATTTCGGTCCTGTGCAGATGGGTGTAGAAGGCGGTACGTTAGACTCGTATGCAGGCACTAACCTCAAACTGATGTTCAACTCCGTACTGACCTACGACAAGCATTGGGGCGACCATGGTTTCAAGGCGATGGCAGGTACCGAGTGGTGGAAATACGACGGATATGATCTGTCCGTCACCAGTTACGGTTTCTCTATTCCCGTAGCCGAGTCTATCGCCTTAGCCTCTGCGGGGGCGACCAAGGATGCCTCGGACGGTATCCCACAGGAGCGTAGGGGTTCTGCTTTCGCCCGTGTGAACTATGACTACCAGGGCAAGTATCTCTTGGCTGTCAATTTTCGTGCTGACGCTTCCGACAGGTTTGTCAAGAAAAACCGCTGGGGTTTCTTTCCTTCGGTGAATGCCGGGTGGCGCATGAGCGAGGAGCGTTGGATAAAAGATACCGCTTCTGAGTGGCTCTCTAACTTAAAGATACGCGGGTCATGGGGTATCCTTGGTAATGATAATATCCCCCAATATATGTACATGTCCACTTACTCCACTTCGGGTATCAGTCACGCTTTCGACAACAGTGCTATCGGTCAGACAGGCGCATGGATAGCCATTCTCGGCAACGAGGATCTGAAATGGGAGGAGGTCAACCAAGTGGATGTCGGTCTCGATCTTGGGTTGTTCAACAACCGTTTGACTGTCACTTACGACTACTACAACCGTCAGACGCGGGACATGCTCTATCAGGGGTCTCTCTGTTTGACAAGTGGTATGAGTTACTACTTCAACTCCGATGACCCTGCCAATACTGTCCCTGTCTATTTCAATGCGGGTTTAGTGGAGAATCAAGGGCATGAGGTGTCTATTCAATGGCAGGACCGTAAGAGTGATTTCTCTTACAGTATAGGAGTGAACATGTCGTTCAACCAGAATCTCGTTAAGCAGGTAGGCGACCAGCCCGGTGCAAGTACTATTGACAAGGGACTTGACTCCTCATGGCCATTGCTTGCCCGCACAGAGGACGGTCATCCGATGTCTATGTTCTATGGTTATGGCGTATTAGGGATCTTCCAGAGTCAGGAACAGGTGGACGAGTACAACCAATATGCGTTGGATATGTGGCGTCAGCAGAACCCCAACCACTCATACGGGTATGCTGAGAACGGTCAACCGCTCAATGCAGACGGTAAGGAGATAGGTATCTACTACCAACGCGAGAACACCGGTGTAGGCGATCTCATCTTCGACGATAACGGACAGGGGCGCGTCACTGCTGCCAGCCGTAAGTATATCGGTAACCCGTGGCCAAAGATGACAATGGGTATCAACGCCTCATTCGCCTATAAGGGTTTCGACCTCGCATTAGTCTTCTCCGGTGCTTTCGGCTTCGATATCATGAACCTCGTCAAGCCTTATACCCACATGTTCATGTCGGATAACACCACCGCCGCCATCTTCAACACCTCCTGTTTCGGCAAGGGCAACACCACTGTCACCAGTGACCCGCGCGTGGGTTACCTCAACGACAAGGGTGCCGTGATAGGTGATGGTGCTGCGAACCGCAACTACTCCACCGTGTCTTCGTATCTGATAGAGAAGGGCGACTACTTGAAACTCAAGAACCTATCGTTCGGCTATACGTTGCCGCAGAGATATAGCCGCAAGGTCAAGATGGAGAAACTGCGTATCTATTTCTCTGCACAGAACCTGTTCACTATCACCAAGTACTCGGGCAACGACCCCGAGATAGGTGGCAGCAGTCTGATGTACAATGTAGATCACCAGAACCGTTACCTTCCGTCACGCTTGTTCTCGTTTGGTCTTGATGTAACCTTCTAACACTCTAATCACGATGAATATGAAAACAAAATATAGTGTATTGCTTATCGCAGCGGCATTGATGCTCAACAGTTGCAAGGACTTCTTCGACATCTCCGACCCACAGACGCTATCCACTGACAATTTCCCTGCTACCATGGAGCAAGTGGACCAATTGGTCACCTCTGCTTATGCACAGAGTCACAGTATCGGCATGTACGCTTTCTACTGGTTTCCTATGGGGGTATGGCTCTACGACCACACCACTGATATTTATGGTTCCTATGACGAGCGCGCCAGTTCGCAGGACAACTACACGAACATCGACTCACGTTATATCACCACTACCTACACTGATCTGTGCAAGTGGATGAAGTTAGCGACGACGGGAATTGAAGGCATCGAGTTTTACCGCACCCGTTACGGCAAGTCGTCTGAGAGTAGCGATCTCGACTACGCCCTCGGACAGTGCTATTTCAACCGAGCCCTCGCCTACTGGCACGCACAGATCTTCTTCGAGTTAGATGCAGATGCACTGGGCTTCCCTATCATTGACAAGGTCATCTCCGATGTGGAAGGTCTGAAACTGAGTCGTGCAACAGTCAAGGATACCTGGCAGTTTGTCCTCTCGGACAGTAAGACAGCAGTACGTCTGCTACAGGGACACTCCTCCGATGCGTTCCGTGCCACCGAATGGGCTGCCAAAGGTCTGTTGGCCAAGGTCTATATGCAGTCGCTGTACCTTTTCCCCGAGAACAGAGATAGCGTGAAGGTGCTGTTAGAAGATATCATCCAGAACAGCGGCAAGAGTCTCGTCGCCTACGAGACCTATCAAGACATGTTCTTCGGTAACGTGTCTAACGAGCACAACCAAGAGTCTCTCTACGAACTGACCATGACTTCCAACCCCAATCAGGACGGTCCATGGGAGGGCTACACCACGGGTTCGGGTATGCCTATGGTCTATGCCCCGTGGTATGTGGATCTCGACCTGCGTTTCCGCAAGGGACGTGAGGACAAGGTAGATCCGCTCACCCAGGAGCGTGATGTCATCATCTCCAAGAAGTCGTCACAATGGGGTAATAACCATATCCACGACAAGAATATTGCCCGTTTCGGATTCTGGAATTTCTACGGTGACACTATTCCTCGCCTGACTTTCAACCCCTCGTACGACTACGACGCTGAGCGGTCGTTGGACAACTACCCTTATATGATTGCCACACCGAACTACCGCTCCGAGGCCCTTGCCCTCAAGCGCGACCCGAGTAAGGTTGACCCACGTCTGGTGCTCAATGCCGGTCAGCCGTATGTGGATGAGTATGTCGATGCCAAAGGTCGTACGACAGTGTATGACCGTTCTTCAGAGGTCAACAGTCGTCCCGACCGTCTGGCGTGGCAGCATCGCAAATACACGAATATCCGCGGCACAGAGATGGGACCTTCGCCCTATGGTCAGAACGAGAGCAGCAACTGCAATTTCTATATAATCCGTATGGCAGATATCTACCTACTCTATGCCGAACTGCTTGCTGACACTGATCCTGTCACTGCCCTTGAGTACGTGAATAAGGTCCATCGCCGTGCTTACGGTTTCGACCCTGGCACACCATCGGTGTACGACTATCTCTCTCTCACCGACCGTACCCGTGCATATTTCGATACTGACCCATTGGCTAACGATCCTCTCCGCTATGAGCGTTGGGCTGAACTCTTTGCCGAAGGTCAGTGGTGGTTCGACGTCCGCCGCTACCGTATCGGACAGGCGGAAGCCGACTACTATCAAGAGACCTCACATGGTAACATCACGTGGAAAGGCAACGAGAGTTACGTGCAGCCTATCCCACAATTAGAATTGGAACGTAACAGTAACATGCGTCAATCTACCGGCTATCCCGATATCAGTAGATAAGTAACATCAGCAGATATAATTATCCATCATCACAATGAAGAGAATCTCCCTCATCGCTGCCGCAGTGTTCTGTCTGACGGCTTGTCAACACTCATCCGTTGTCACCTCTCCTAACAAGACTATCCATGTATCGTTCTCTTTATCCGACGACGGCACCCCCCTGTACAGTGTCAGCCGTAACGGTGAGTGTGTCATCATGCCCTCTGCACTCGGCTTCATCACTACCTCTACCGACCTCACAGCCGCTTTCTGCTACAAGGGGTCTGAACGCGACAGCCACAACGAGACATGGGAGACCGTCTGGGGCGAGGAGCAGTATATCTGTAACCACTACAACGAACTCACCGTCAGACTGCAGCACTCATCGGGCATACTGATGAATATCATCTTCCGTGTCTTTGATGACGGTTGGGCATTGCGTTACACTTTCCCCGAGCAAGACTCTGACAGTCTTATCTTACTCTCCGAGAACACCTGCTACACTTTCGCCTGCGAACCGCAGGCATGGTCTATACCTTGGCGGACAGAGTACTACGAGGCTCTCTGGACCAAAGAGCCACTTGCAGAGAAAGACACCATGTGCTCTCCCATCACCCTTGAGATGGCGGATGGTTCTTTCGCTTTCCTGCATGAGGCGGCACTATACGACTACCCGGCGCAGAACTTCTACGTCTGCGACGCCGCTGCGCATACCACCCTCGCCACTTACCTCACCCCCTGGCAGAACGGTGTCGCCGCTTACGAGCGTACACCTTTCTCCACCCCGTGGCGCATGATGATTCTCACCGATAACCTACCCGCTCTCGTGGCGTCGCGTGTCATGCTCAACCTTAACGACCCATGTAAGATTGAGGACACCTCATGGATTCATCCCATGAAGTTCATCGGCATCTGGTGGGGTATGCACCTCAAGACTATGACATGGAATCAAGGGCCGAAGCACGGTGCCACCACCGCCAATATGAAGCGTTATATTGATTTCGCTGCTGACAACGGTTTCGGTGGCGTTCTCGCTGAGGGGTGGAATGTCGGCTGGGAAGCATGGGCAGGCATTGACACCACTGCACGCTACTCGTTCGTCACGCCCTACTCCGACTACGATCTCGACTACCTCTCCGACTACGCACATCAACGTGGTGTGGAGATAGTCTTCCATCATGAGACACAGGGTAATGCCGCACAATACGAACAAGAGATGGATGAGGCATACTCGTTTATGGAGAGATACGGTATGCACGCTGTCAAGACGGGTTATGTATGTCCTATCATCACCACGGTAGACGGCAAGCAGTACAACCGTTCTCAGTCCGGTGTCCGCCACTATCGTACGGCTATTGAGACCGCTGCCCGTCACCATGTCTGCATTGACAACCACGAGCCCGTTATGCCTACCGGGTTGCAACGTACCTACCCTAATCTCTTCACGCAAGAGGGTATCCGTGGTCAGGAATGGAACGCATGGAGTCAAGACGGCGGTAGTCCGGCGGAACATGTCACTGTCCTGCCTTTCACCCGTATGCTTGCCGGTCCGGCTGACTACACGCCCGGCGTCTTTAACTTCGACAACCCTGTCTATCCCGACACCCGCGTACATGCTACTATCGCCAACCAGTTAGCACTCTTCGTTGTCCTCTACTCACCGTTGCAGATGGCATGCGACCTACCCGAGAACTACCTCAAGCACCCTGCGGAACTACAGTTCATCCGTGACGTGCCCTGCGACTGGAAGCAGTCGCACCTACTCAGCGGAGTCATCGGTGACTATGTCGTCATGGCGCGACAAGACCGTCATTCTGACGATTGGTATATCGGTGCTGTGACCGATGAACAGGCACGCGACATCACTATTGGGTGGTCGTTCTTGCCTGAGGGTATCACCTACACCGCACAAGTCTATCGCGATGCCGATGATGCTGACTGGCAGACTAACCCTTACGCTACCAGTATCGAGACGATGACTGTTTCTGCTACCTCCGAGCCGTTTACCTTACGCCTTGCCAGTGGTGGTGGTTGTGCTATACGGTTGCAGGCGGAGTGAGAGAGAGGGGATGATTGGGGCTGCCGGGTCACATGGGGTTAATGGGAGGTCCCTGTCCCCCCTTAACAAGGAGCGTTACACTGAAAGACTATACTGCGTGTTGAGGAGAAAAGAGTTTCTTACTTGAAGAATAGTGATAGTCCGATGGAGATGACGACAGGACCGGAGGGGTGGTGGATAGTGCCTTTGTTGATGGCTGCTTGTTCGATGATGGTAGGTTTGAGGTGTTGGATATATGCCACCTCTGCGAAGACACCGAAGTTATATACTATGAACCACTCTATGCCTGCTCCGAAGCGCAGTGTCGGTACTACGGAGAAATGGTCACGTAGGGCATATAGCGATGTTTCATCGGCTACAGGGGTAGTTGTATTGCCGTTTGCGGTGTTGTCTAGCGTGTTGTTGTCCTGGTATGGTACGACTGTCTTGACATAGGGGATAGAGATACCTGGTTGTACATAGGCGAAGAAATCGAGTTTGTTGAAACAGGGGTGTGCATAGTATTCGCGGATATCTTTGACCAGAGGTATACGGTAGCCCAGCCCCATGCCTATCTCGTAGTACCACACCTCGCCGGAGCGTACGTTAGTGCCTGCTATGCTGAGTGAGTCGTAGGTGTTGCTATGTGTGTCGAAGCCGATGAAGACATAGGTGCCGTAGCCTTTGTGGTGTCGCCATGCGAGGCGCATGGAGGAGTTGAATGTGGCACCTTCGATACCGTTGGGTGTGATACCTACGCCTAAGACAGTAGGTAGGTCTAAGGCGTCGAAGAAGTCACTGAAAGTATAGGCGGGAGTGTGGTTTTTGGTTGCGTGTTGCGTGTTTAGTGCAGTTGGAAGTTGTTCGTTGATTGTGTCGTTGGAGGCAAAGAGCCCCGTACTGAAGGTGCATAGGGCGAGGGTGAGGAATTTGTTCATGAGTTTAGAAGTTTAGGCGAAGTTGAATGCGTTGAGGAGTTTATTATAGTTGAATAAAGAGTAAAGAATAAAGACGTCCCAGATTGCGTTGTTAACATATTGGTCTTATATTGTTAGGGATGTATAAAGATTTTTGCGGGGTTTGTTTCGGCTCAAGATCGGCTTATCTTCTGCTTAATGTCAGCACTTGTGAACAGGTGAGAGATTAGTATATTTTTAGTTATCATTAGTATCGGAGAGTAGGTCGGGTCGTCTTTCCTGTGTATGGCGTATAGACTCTTCGTACAGCCATTCTTCAATTTTTGCCTGGTTGCCGGACAGGAGTATCTCCGGCACTTTCCATCCTTTGTATTCTGCGGGTCTGGTGTATATTCCGGGTTCGAGCAGTCCGTCTTGGAAGGAGTCGCTGAGTGCGCTTGTCTCGTCGCCCAGTGCTCCGGGTATGAGCCGCACGATAGCGTCTGTCATGATAGCCGCAGGCATCTCTCCTCCTGTGAGTACGAAGTCTCCGATGGTATATTCTTTGGTGATGAGGTGGTCTCGTACGCGTTGGTCTATGCCTTTATAGTGTCCACAAAGGATGATGATGTTTTCTTTGAGTGAGAGTTTATTTGCCTCGTGTTGTGTGAAGCGTTCTCCGTCCGGTGCTGTGAAAATTATCTCGTCGTAGTGTCGTTGTTGTGTCAGGTGGCTGATAGCGCGGTCTATCGGTTCGACTTGCAGCACCATTCCTGCACCGAATCCGAAGGCGTAGTCGTCCACTTTTCGATGTTTGTCGAGTGTATAGTCGCGCAGGTTATGTACGTATATCTGCACGAGTCTTTTGTCTTTGGCCCGTTGTATGATAGAGTGGTTGAGTGGTGACTCGAGCAGTTCGGGGCATGCTGTGATGATGTCGATACGCATATTAGTGAGTTACGTTGTTGGCCGGTTGTTGTTTATGGTACGGGGTCGTATCCGGATCCTCCCCATGGGTTACAGCGCAGTATACGTTTGATGCCGAGCCACCCGCCTTTGAATATCCCATATTTGAGTACAGCTTCGACCATATACTGGCTGCATGTGGGTGTATATCGGCATGCTGGCGGTATGAGTGGTGATATGCATACCCGATAGAAATAGACGGGTATCAGGAACAGTTTGCGTATGATGGTTTTGGCAGTCATGGTTCAGTGGTTGTGGTCTGTGCCAGTCGTATGAGTGCCCGTTGCATGGCTTTGTGTATGACCGTGGAGTCTTGGTGTTGTTTATCGATGTAGTTGATAGCCAGTTGGTAGGATTTGTTTGCGTCGCTGAGTATATGTTTGTTGAGCCGATATGCTTCCCTCATCTGCCGGCGCAGTCTGTTTCTGTCCGTTGCGTGTCGGAAGAGTGTTTTTGATGCCCAGATGAGTACCTGTGTGTTGTCATCGTGTGCAGGCAGGTATGTTATGCGCAGCGGCCACACCACGAAGTGTTTTCCTTCGTGGTACAGTTGTGTGATGTATGTCTGTCCACACAGTCTTTCTGTTTTTGCGAATGTATATCTCACTCTTGTTGTTGTCGTTCTTCGAGGAACTCTCTGATAGCAGTCGTGATGCTTGGGCACTGTGGTGTAGGTGCCTTGATATCTGCTCTCAGTCCTTGTTCTTTGAGTGCTGTTGCGGTGTTTTCTCCGAAGCATGCGATGACAGTATCCCCCTGTTCCCAATCGGGGAAGTTCTTGCGCAGTGCTGCGGCTCCGGAGGGTGTGAAGAGTACTATCATGTCATAGTTGAAAGGTTTGTCTTGTGGCCATTGGATAGGCACTGTCCGGTACATGATAGCGGGTTTGATGATTATCTTGTGTTTAGCGAACATATTGATATCGTCATCGTTGTGTACGTCGGACATGACCATGAGATACTTCTCGTGGGGTCGTCGGTTCATGGCAGGTAGCAGTGTCTCGAACTTGTTGTTCTCGGCGGTAAAGACACGGCGTTTGCGGTAGTCGATATACTTTTGCAGGTAGTTTCCCACGGCTTCTGAGATACAGTAGTAGTGCATGGTCTCGGGCACTTGGAAGCGTAGTTCCTCGCACATGTGGAAGAAGTGGTCTGCTCCGAGTCGAGAGTTGAGTAGTATAGCGGTGTAATCTTCGAGATAGATATGCTGGTCCCGAAATTCTCGTGCGCTAAGGCTTTCTACCCGTATGAGTTGTTGAAAGTCACAATGTACACCAAAGCGTGCCTCCATATCTGCATAGGGGTTTCTTTCTATCTGCGGACGTGGTTGAGAGACGAGGATATTGGTTATCTTTTTCATCATACAATCTGTTTTGCCCAAGTGATGATTCCTGCGAGTGGTATCACTTCGAGGCTAATGAAATATAGTAGTATATAGAATAATGACAAAGCTTTGCGGTAGAATAACCGGATGCCTTTCCCCAACACCACTCCAGAGAAGAATAGGGCCGTGATGCCAACCAGGATATATAGGGTGAGTTGGTTAGGGATATTGGTCATGACAAGCAGTATTCCCCACAAGATGATATAAGTAATATTGCGGATATAACTATACTGCTCGATTATTACCTCTCTTTGCCGGGGTTGCAAGAAGACTCTCTCTACAGCCGCCGTGACGAGTGTCTGCGCGCAAAAGACCGCGGCTGCGATGCCAAGTATCTTGATATAGTTGAGCAGTGTAAAGTTGTCCGGTTGGTAGATGACGAGGTAGATTGTCAGTGAGAGCACACCCCATCGGAAGAGTAACGCTGCTATGTTTGCCGTCCAGTTCTGCGTGTTGCTCCCATAGTGTCGCTCATATTGGCTGAATATTTTGCGCAGGTCGGTCAAAGGGTTGCGTTGCCCGGACTGGCTGAGTATTGCCATAGCGAGCAGCAGCAGGAGCGTCCAGGCTACCCATGGTTCGGAATATGGTGATGATATGTGCGGTATATTGTTCATTGTTAGGTTTAGATAGCCGCCAGTTTGCCGGTCTTAGTATCCCATTGTGGTGCATTGCGTATGGCAGGTATGACCTGTTGCGGTTGTTGTACAACGATGTACATCTGTTGGTGTACAGGTCGTATCATTTGTTCGCTGACCATATAGTTGATACATTCCAGTAGTCTGTCGTAGTATCCGTCAGTATTCAGTATAACGACAGGTTTGGTATGCAGCCCCAGTTGTTTCCATGTCAGACATTCGAGTAGTTCTTCGAAGGTTCCTATTCCTCCAGGTAGTGCCACCACAGCATCAGCCATATCGCATATGATGCGTTTTCTTTCGTGCATTGTCTGTGTGACGATGGTTTGTGTGTCCCGCGGGTTGTTCCATTGTTGGTTGACCATAAATTGCGGGATGACTCCGACGACTTCTCCGTGATGTTCTATTGCTCCTTGTGCAGCCGCAGCCATTAGTCCGATGCCTCCTCCGCCATAGATCAGGCGGAAATGTTGATCTGCTATCAGTTCGCCCAGTTTTTGTGCTGCTTCGCTAAACGCAGGTCGCACTTTGTTGGAACTGGCACCGTATATTGCTATTGTGTACAACTCTTTCATACCTCCTCAAAACTTCATCTGACGCTGTGTGTGAAATCGGCTGCAAAATTACAAAAAAAGAATGATATGTTTGGAGTTTGGTATATTAAATTGTAATTTTGCGGTCTATTTCGGTATATTATTTACAATGGCGATAGAGATAAAGCAGATAACAACCCGTCTTGGAGTAAAGAGATTCATTGAGTTTGGTAATGACTTGTATAAGGATTGTGAGAATTTCTGTCCGCATCTTATTTTAGACGAGTTGAACACCTTCAACACCAAGAAGAACCCTGCCCATGAGGTGTGTGACCATATCCTGTATATGGCGTATGAGGATGGTCGTCCCGTTGGGCGTATAGCAGGTATCATCAATTATGCGGCCAATGCTCGTTGGGATGTGAAACATGTTCGTTTCGGTTGGATAGATTTTGTGGACGATGAGTCAGTGAGCAGGGCATTATTGGACGCTGTGGCAGCGTGGGGGAAGTCCAAGGGGATGGATGCGTTGAACGGTCCTGTGGGTTTTACTGACTTTGATTATGAGGGTTTGTTGATAGAGGGTTTTGAGTATTTGGCTCCGATGTGTTCGTTATACAACTATCCGTATTACGAGAGACACATGGAGCATTATGGTTTGACAAAGGAGAATGATTGGATAGAGTTTCAGTTGTGTCCTCCCGAGGAGATGCCTGAGCGTCTGGTTCGTATTGATTCTCTTGTCCGCGAGCGCAGTCAGGTACGTGTGGACAAGGTGCGTAGTTGCCGTGAGTTGGTGCGCAAATATGGTATAGAGTACATGGATGTGATTGATACAGCGTATCAGAAGTTGTACAACTTTCAGCCATTGACTGACCGTCAGAAGCACTACTACTGCGACATGTATTTCCCGTTGGTCAATTTTGATTTTGTGACGATAGTAGTGAATGCGCGCAACGAGGTAGTGGGTGTAGGCGTTGGGATGCCAGACATATCCGAGGCATTGCGTAAGTGCCGTGGGCGGTTGTTCCCCTTTGGTTGGTATCATTTGCTGAAAGCCTTGCGTTCGAAGAAGATAGAGGCTTTTGATTTGTTGTTGATAGCCGTTCGTCCAGATTATCAAGACAAGGGTATCAACTCTGTCATTTTGATGGATCAGCATCCGTATTTCCTGAAGTATGGTATTCAACGTGTTGAGACGACATCTATTATGGAGACTAACTACAAGAATCAGACCCATTGGGAGATGTTACCTCACAAGGTGCATAAGCGTCGTCGTGCCTATATAAAATCTATCTGATGGCTGTCAAGACAGAGGACACATATCGTCGTGCGTTGGAGCAGTTGTCCGCTTACATGTGTGAGCGTCCGATGCGTCGCACTCGAGAGCGAGAGGTTATCTTGCAGAAGATTTGTGTGTTGCATCGTTTTTCTGTGGAGCAGTTGCGTGGTTCGTTGACAGAGATGTTGATTAGTCGTGCGACGATATACAATGCGTTGTCTGTGTTTGAGAGAGCCGGTATCATTCATCGCTTGGATAAGGAGTTTGGCGTACGTGCCGGGCAGTACGAGTTGGTTCAGTCAGAAGCCTCGCACATACAAGTTATCTGTCAGCGTTGCGGTCGTGTGAGTGAGGTGCATGATACGACTATCCATCGTATGTTAGCAGACAAACGTTTCACCAATTTTGTTCCGAAGCGTTTTTCTTTGTACTTGTACGGTACGTGTAAGGTATGTCGTCGCAAGCCTATCATAGCAGAGCGTAAAACTTAATATTAACTAAGTAAGGGAGGAGAAAAGTATGTATTGGTTACTGTTTATAGTTGTCATGTTGCTGAGTTGGGGTGTCAGTGCGTTGCTGCAGCATCGTTTCAAGGAGTATTCGAAGGTTCCTTTGGGTTTGACCGGTCGTGAGGTAGCGGAGAAGATGTTGCGTGAGAACGGGATAGATGATGTGCAGGTGTGTATGGTGAATGGTCATCTCACGGATTATTATGATCCTCGTAGTAAGACTGTTAACTTGTCGGAGGATGTTTACAACTCGTCCTCTGTGGCTTCTGCTGCTGTTGCGGCTCATGAGTGTGGTCATGCATTGCAGCATGCTCAGGCTTATGCTCCGTTGAAAATGCGTTCCGCTTTAGTTCCCGTGGTGGAGTTTTCTTCGCGTTGGATGAGTTGGGTGTTGTTAGCCGGTATCTTGGTTCTTGAGAGTTTTCCGCAGTTATTGGAGATTGGTATTGCGTTATATGCGATAACGACGTTATTTGCTTTTGTGACATTGCCTGTAGAGATTAATGCCAGTTCTCGTGCGGTGTCTTGGTTGCAGGAGTCCGGTTTGACCAATATGGAGACGACTCCTATGGCTACGGCTGCGTTACGCAGTGCAGCGTACACTTATGTAGTGGCGGCGTTGGCCTCATTGGGGACATTGGTCTATTATATACTGATATTGGTTGGTCGCCGCAACTGATGGTCGCCGCAACTGATGTAAGGGTTGTGTATAAAGGCTCCGTAGCTTAGTTGAATAGAGCGTCAGATTCCGGTTCTGAAGGTCCTGGGTTTGAGTCCCAGCGGGGTCACAATCAAGCGATACAAAGCAGCTGATTGTCAGTTGCTTTGTATTTTTCTATCCGCTATTTTGACGGCATTTGGGCGGTTGTTTGTCGTGAATAAGGAGTAAATATAAAGGGTAAGGAGTAAATATATTAATTATGAATGGTGTATATACGATAGTGTTATTGGTTTGTTCGAATGTCTTTATGACATTGGCATGGTATGGTCACTTGAAGTTAGGGGAGTTGAGTTGGTTTCAGAAATGGCCTATGATTGCCGTTATTGCTTTCTCGTGGGGTATTGCTTTCTTTGAGTATTGTCTGCAAGTTCCTGCCAATCGTATTGGTTTTGATGGTAATGGAGGTCCATTCAGTTTAGTACAACTGAAGGTGATACAAGAGGTAATAACGCTGACTATCTTTGCACTGTTCTCGATGATTGCTTTTCATACAGAGTTGCGCTGGAACCATTTGGTTGCAGCACTGTGTTTGATAGCCGCAGTATACTTTGTGTTTGGGGTGAAGTGACAACGAATAAAGAGTGAGGAGCAAGGGATTATTGGCGTGTGAATTCAAGGTTATAATCCATTCCTTGCATAGACATTGTGACTTGTGCTTTGTTTTGCCCTGTCACTTCGAAGAGAATAGAATATCCTATCATGTTGTCCCCGATATTGTCATTTTTGTCATCGAACTCAAGAACCCCTTTGCCTGCGTAGGCACTGTATCGTATATATCCGGATATCGTGTCTGTCAGGTTCATGTCTCCGATTGCATCGCCTATATAGTCTGCTATCCCTGACATGTCGTAACTAAAAAGGCATGTGTTGTCCGTGTTGATGTCTGCTACCAGGTAGATATATCCTTGTAGTCCTGCTGTCCATTTCCCGTATAGTGACTGTGGCATATTGGTTGCTTGCGGTTGTCTCGTGTAGATGGTTTTCGCCTCTTCTGTGCCGCTATAGAGTTGTATGGTTTGATAGTCTGTGCAGAACGGTACTGTGTCGAATATACCATCAATACGTGTCTCTATTGTTCCTTCTCCTGTAGATGTATTGAAGGTGAGCAATTTTGCAGAATAGCCTCCCGCCATTGCATCCTTATCAAGTAAGACCGTCATGCGCTTTGTCCCATCGCTCTCCGTTGCATATACGAGGATATTGGTAATCTTATCCATGCTGCCGGAGGTCTTGGTATAATACCCTTCAAACGTTGGTATGTTGTGGTCGGCGGGTCTGACGGTTCGTCTGAAAGTGACTTCTCCGACTGTCATCCATAGCGAGAGGGTGGTATCGTTGATGGCTTGCAGGTTAAGTGCCTTGCCGCTATTGGTTATTGTTCCTTTTCCTGTCCGGTTGTCGTATGACAGGGTAAACGTCTCGACCTCATTGTCTTGGGAGGTAGTCATTGTAGTGAGTATTACCTCCATATTGTCGTTGATGTCCATCGTGCAGGTAAAGGAGGCTGTAAGTGTCTGCTGTCCTGTTGTTTGTGGTGTTCCCAGCCAATAGCCTGTGAGTGTTTGCGGGTAGTTGTTTTCTTGCGTTTGGCACCCGCTGCATACGGCAGTCAGTAGTGCTATTGTTGCAAATATGTATGTTATCTGTTTCATCTTGCCGAAGGTATTACAGACTCCATTCGAAGCCCTCTTTCGTGTCTTTGATATTGAATCCGAGTTTTGTCAGTTCGTTGCGTATATGGTCGCTTGTTGTCCAGTCTTTGTTTTGTTTAGCCTGCAATCGTATATTGAGCAGCAGGTCGATTGCGTTACGGTATGCTTGCAGGTTATTATTCGTACTGTTGTCATTGTCTATTGTCAATCCGAGGATATCGATAGCGTAGGTTTTCCATACCTGTTTGAGTTCGTTGAGGTCTGTTTCGTTTATTGTTCCTTTCCCGTCGAAAGCGGTGTTGATGATTTTTGCAGAGTCGAACAGGTTTGATATGACGATAGGTGTATTGATGTCATCGTCCATTGCTTCCCGGCATTTCTGTCCCAGGTTTTCCAACTCGACTGTTGTTTTGTCGGCAGGTTGCAGTTTCAGTAGTCTCTCGTATGTTTCTGTGAGTCGTGATAGTCCTTTTTCAGCGGCGAGTAGTGCTTCGTCGGAGAAGTCCACTGTCGATCGGTAGTGTGCCATAAGGATGAAGAACCGTATGGTCATTGGCGAGAAAGGTTGCGATAGCAGTGTATGGTCTCCTGTGAAGAACTGTTGCAGTGTGATGAAGTTGTTGTACGACTTGCCCATTTTCTTTCCTGCTATCGTGATCATGTTGTTATGCATCCAGTAGCGTACGGATTCGTGTCCGAGTGCGGCGCATGATTGTGCTATCTCTGCTTCGTGGTGCGGGAACATAAGGTCCATTCCTCCTCCATGTATGTCGAATGTCTCTCCGAGGTATTTTGTTCCCATAGTAGAGCACTCCATGTGCCATCCCGGGAAGCCTTCGCTCCATGGGCTTGGCCAGTGCATGATATGTTCGGGTGCTGCTTTTTTCCAGAGAGCGAAGTCGAAGCTATGTTTTTTCTCTTGTTGTCCGTCCAGTTCGCGTGTCTCGGTAAGGATGTCTTGCAGGTTTCTTCCTGAGAGTTTGCCATAGTGGAAGTCCCGGGCGTATTTCTCTACGTCCATATAGACGCTGCCATTGACGACATAGGCGTATCCGTGTTCGAGTATTTTCTGTACGAAGGCTATCTGTTCGATGATATGTCCGCTGGCATGTGGTTCGACAGAGGGTGGTAGGACGTTGAGTTGTTCCATATCATGGTGGTAGCGGTTGGTGTAGTATTGCACTACCTCCATAGGTTCGAGTTGTTCTACTTTAGCCTTTTTTGCTATTTTGTCTTCTCCTTCATCGGCATCATGTTCGAGGTGTCCTACATCTGTTATGTTTCGTACATATCGCACTTTGTACCCCAGATATTGCAGATACCGGAATAATACGTCAAACGTGATTGCCGGTCTGGCGTGTCCGAGATGTGCATCGCCATAGACTGTCGGTCCGCAAACGTACATTCCGACATGTCCCTCGTGCAGGGGGTGGAAATACTCTTTCCGTCGTGACAGGGTGTTGTAAATCTGAAGCATGATGTATTGAATTATTTACTCGTTATGTTTACCTTGCGGCCTGCAAAGATACATAAAGTTGTGTATGTGTGCAAGGGATATGCAGTTTTCGTTGTTTGCGTATTTTGTGTTATTTGTGTATCTTTGCAGCGTTATTATTGACGATGTATTCATTTATGTTCTGATATTATGAAAACGATTATCTCATCTTGCGGGGCTCCGTCGGCTATAGGTCCGTATTGTCAGGCTCAGGTGTTGAATGGTCTGTTGTTTGTTTCGGGTCAACTTCCTATTGATCCTGTGACGGGCGAGATGCCTGTTACGATTGAGGAGCAGACACGCCGGTCGTTGCTCAACCTGCGAGCCATTGTGGAGGAGGCTGGGTTTACGATGGATGATGTGGTAAAAACCACTGTACTGTTGGCCGATATCCGTGACTTTGGTGCTATGAATAGTGTGTATGGTGCGTTTTTTCCAGAGAGTAAGCCTGCCCGTATGTGCTATGCTGTCAAAGCCCTGCCTAAGTCAGCGTTGGTTGAGATAGATTGTATTGCCGGCAAGTCACTTTGATGTGGTTTTCCTTAAAAAAATCACATATTGTTTGTATGTATCAGAGAAAAGCACTACTTTTGCCGTTGGATACTTTATTATAGGAACAAGATTATACAAATGGGGTTATTAAAAGGTCGTCTTTTACTACTATTTACGACCGCCCGAGAGTGCTATTAAAGACATTATTGTTTATCTCTCACTCGGGATTGTATCCCGGCTATTAACAACTACATTGTCTTCGCGAGCGAGCGACGATCCATCGACACCATCTCACTAACGCTACTGCCACAGGACAGTAACACCACGAGAGTCTTACCGACAACCGC
Organism: Acidaminococcaceae bacterium; assembly: GCA_963620225.1. Taxonomy (GTDB): domain Bacteria; phylum Bacteroidota; class Bacteroidia; order Bacteroidales; family Paludibacteraceae; genus Colicola. Next base: position 48,897 of record CAVEZM010000004.1, read on the forward strand.
ACCTCAAGCGACTGCCCGGTTTTGGTGTATGATATAGTGACCGTTGTTGTGCGTCAGCGAAAGATAGACAACACTTTATTACTCACTATTTACTAACGTATGAAAAAACTACTTTTGCTTTTCGCCGTATGCGTCACAAGCATCGGTTGGGTTTGGGCTCAGAACCAAACCATTTCGGGTAAGGTCGTTCACGCATTCGATTCGGAGCCTGTTGTTGGTGCTTCTGTTGTAGTGGTAGGCACTACGACGGGTACTATCACGGGCGTTGACGGTTCGTTTACCCTCACTGTTCCTCAGGGTGCCAAACTCATGGTGTCTTACATTGGTATGAAGACTATTGAGGTATCCGCTAGCGATGGTATGACTATACGTCTTGAGGAGAGTGCTGAGAAGTTGGAAGAGGTAGTGGTCACCGCTTTGGGTATCACTCGTTCGGAACGCACTATCGGTTATGCTGCGACGACTGTCAAGGCCGATGAGGTCGTGTCTGCCCGTCAATCCAATGTCGCCAACGCTCTTGCGGGTAAGGTTGCCGGTGTCCAAGTCCAGCAGACCTCTACCGATCCCGGTTCTTCCACTAACATCATTATCCGCGGTTTCAGTTCTATCGGTGGCAGTAACCAGCCTTTGTATGTAGTGGACGGTGTACCTCTGCAGAACTTATCTTCGTCGGGTCACGGTTCACAAGATGAGAAGGTGGTATCCTTGGCCGGTATCAGCAATATCTCTCCCAAAGATATTGAGTCCATGACCATCTTGAAGGGTGCCGCTGCTACGGCTCTGTATGGTAGCCGTGCTGCGAATGGTGTTATCATTATCAACACCCGTTCCGGTGTCAAAGGTACGCGTTATCCTTTCAACGTGGAGTATTCCGGTGGTGTCGCCTTTAATCAAGTGGCTATTCTTCCTATTTTCCAGAACGAGTTCGGTCAAGGTTGGGAAGGTGATCAGACGTTCATAGAGAACGGTTCGTGGGGTCCTGCTTTCGACGGTTCGATGCAGGTGATGGGACCTATCTGGAATCATCAGCAGATACTGCATAAGTATGAGGCTGTCCCCACCAACGTGTATGACTTTTTCGACATTGGTCTATCTCACAACCACAACGTGAGTTTCTCGGGCGCCTCTTCGGATAATAAGATGACCTACTACACCTCTTACTCTTACACGGGTGATGACGGTATCATGCCCGGTGACAAGGATGTCTATAAGCGTCACACTTTGGCTTTCCGTGGCAGTTACGAGCCCGTGAAGTGGGTCAAGGTCAGTTCTTCTGTCAATTTTGCCACTTCGCAGACAGATGCCGTGGACACCTATCAAGGTGTGAGTGTGATAGACGGTCTGTATGAGTTGCCTCGTGATGTGAGTTTGGTTGATCACCAAGACCTCAGTTCGGCTTTTAACACTCCTGAGGCATGGATAACGCCTTATGGTATTACCAATCCCTATTGGGCTATTGCGAACAACTACAATCACAGCAATGCCAAGCAGATCTTCGGTAAGTTACAGGTTGATGTCCGTCCTATCGACCAGTTGACTCTCACCTATCGTTTTGGTTTCGACTATGCTGATGCCGATAGAAAGATCGGTGTTCCTGAGATAGCCTTAGACGATGCTCTCATCACTAACCACATGGGTTATCCTCCAAGCAGCCTGAATCAGACCGGTAGTGTGTGGGCTGCTTACAACCGCAACTACGAGTTGAACCATGATGTGCTGCTCACCTATGCTGACAAATGGGGGATCTTTGATCTCAACGCTGTTGTTGGTATGAATGCCAACCAGCGTGGTAGTACGGCGATGGGTGGTGCGACGAGTGGTCTTACATTCCATTCCGGTTTCTGGCAGTTGAGTAACGGTGCCAACCGTGACGAGTTGGACGAGTCGCAGCGTATGCGCCGTTCCATTGGTGTGTTTGCCGATGTCACTCTCGGCTTTTTCGATCAACTATACATTGATTTGACTGCCCGCAATGACTGGTCTTCTACGTTGCCTATCTCAGCCAACAGTTATTTCTATCCCGGTATCACCGCGAGTTGGCTCTTCTCGGAGTTGATACCTACCAACAAGGTATTGACTCATGGTAAGTTGCGTGCCGCTTATGGTTGGACGGGTAATGATGCCGGTTACTATCTCACCAATCCTTATTTCATACAGGGTTATGCTATTACACCATATTTAGGTAGTGACGGTCTCACTTTCCCCTTAGGAGGCCAGAATGCGTTTATCTCGACAGCCTCCTTGGGTTCTGCCACTCTTCGTCCTGAGTTGACCAAGGAGACGGAGGTGGGTCTCAACCTGCAGTTCTTCCAAAGTCGTTTAGGTTTGGATGCGGCGTACTATTATCGTCTGTCCGAGGATCAGATATTCACCTTACCTGTTGATCCTGCGACGGGTTACAGCAGTATGGTGACCAACTTTGGTACGGTACGCAATCATGGTTTCGAGTTATTGCTCAACACCACTCCTATTAACATCGGAGGTTTCCGTTGGGATTTGGACTTCAACTTTGCGATGAACTTCAACAAGGTGCTCTCTTTGCCAGACGGTTTGGAAGGCGGCAAGAGTATCATTCAAGGTTTCAGTACCTCTTCCGATGCGGTGTATATCTATGCTGAAGTTGGCAAGCCGTTAGGTGAGATCTATACTTACCTGCCTGAGAAGACCGAGGATGGTCGTCTGATAGTAGGTTCAGACGGTCTGCCTATTGTAGAGAAAGAACTGAAGCCTACGGGCAAGAACGTTCAGAGCAAGTGGACGGGTGGTGTGACCACTTCGCTCAGTTACAAGGGAGTGAGTCTGTCTGCTACGTTGGATGTGCGTATGGGCGGGTATATGTTCTCACGTACAAAGAACCTGATGCAGTTTACAGGAAACGGTATTATCACCACTTACAATGGTCGTCAGCCTTTCATTATCCCCAACTCGGTGGTGAAGAATGCTGATGGTTCTTATAGTCCCAACATGACTCCTATCTATCAAGACAATGGTAGTTTCCAGGATTGGGCGAACGACACAGGTTTTGGTGAAGGTGGTGAGTTCTACCTTGTTGATCGTTCGTTTGCCAAGTTGCGTAACATCAGTTTGAGTTGGACTCTTCCCAAGAAGTGGGTGAACCGCATCGCGTTGGACGACATCACTCTGTCTGCTTACGTTAACAATGTGTATACGTGGACGGCTAAGGACAACTACTACAATGATCCGGAGGCGAGCAGTTATGCCGGTAACGGTGACTTGTCGGCTCAGTTCGGAGAGTTGTACGCTAACCCGTCGTGTCGTCAATATGGTATCAATCTTCATGTAAAATTCTAAATAGAGGACAAGAATATGAAAAAGTATATTTTAGTTGCAGCCACTATCCTTGCACTCAGTCTTACTGCATGCAAAGATTGGTTGGATATCAATTATAACCCTAATGCTCCCGGTGTTGAGCAGGTAGAGTCCGATATTATCCTCCCTGCGGCCGAAGCAGCGTTAGCGACCACGTTGGGAGTGCAGTTACAAGTGATAGGCGGTTATCAAGTGCAGTATTATGCTCAGCAGTTTGGTACACCTAATTTTATCAATTACAGTAAGTTTAATGTTTCCGGTCAGAACACTTCCACGTCCTACACCCAGTTGTATCAGAAGGTGATACAGAACACGTCCACTATTCGTACGAAGGCTATGGAGCAGAAGGAGTGGGGTACTTATTTGGCTGCGACTGTGATACGTGCTTATGCGTTTCAGTTGTTGGTAGATATGTACGGTGAGACTCCTTACAGCGAGTCTATGGATATCAGTAAGACGGCTCCCAAGTTTGACGATGGTCAAGCGGTGTACGAGGGTATCCTTGCCGAGTTGGATGAGGCGTTGAGTAAGGTGAGTGAGGGCGACCTTGTGGTCACTAACTTCACGTTCCCGGGTAAGAATGCTGCTCCTTGGATAGGTTTTGCTTATGCTCAGAAGTTGAAGATGTTGACTCGTCTGAATATGGTGAAGGATGTGAGTGCTCAGATCAAGGCTGTGATAGATAGTGGTTTGTTGCCCACGTCTGATATTGCTATGGCAGGTTGCTGGAGTAATGCCAAGGGGAACGCCAATCCTTTCTATTCAGAGCATTTTGCTACCTGGGGTCGTGTTACCGGCAATATCATCGGTAATATTGCTATCATCAACACGATGTTGCAGACGAATAGTGAAGGGGTCGTTACCTACACTGATCCACGCTTATCCATGCTGTTCAAGACTAATGTGTCCGGTAACTATGTAGGAGGTATCTCCGGTGACAATTTCTCGACGGCAGATGAGCCGTATAACAATGCTGCCAACTATGGTGAGGCTATTGTTGCCTATGATGATCCTGTGTATTTCATCACTCGTTCGGAGGTTTGTTTCTGGCAAGCCGAGTACTATGCCAAGACGGGAGATGCTGCTCGGGCTCAGTCAGCCTATGAGGATGCCATCAAGTCTTCGTTGTCTATGAGGGGTGTTGACCCGAGTGCGGTCCTTTCCCAGTTCCCTTACGACAACGACAAGTGGGCTGAATGTATCGGTGTTTCCAAGTGGTTAGCGTTGGCATGTGTGAACAATTTCGAGAGTTACACAGAGGTTCGTCGTCTCAAGTATCCTGCTTTTGGCAGTGCGCTTGGTTCGGATATCTACAACGGCAAGACTGTTGATCTGTCTCAGTACACTCCCGGTACTCTTTACACGCCTTACCAACGTTACGACCAAGTGGGTGACAACCATTTGTTGATGCGTTTCCCTTATGCGGAGGCTGCACAGTCTCGTAATCCTAATACTCCAGCGTATAAGGGTTATACTACACCTATCTTTTGGGCAAAGTAATCTATGAACTACTAAATGGACAAGAATATGAAAAAGATATTAGTATTTATGGCTGCCGTTGTGGCGGCCCTATGCCTGCTCAATGGTTGCAAGGACAAGGCGTCTGCCGGTCTGACCTCTATCACTTCTTATGCCGTTCTCACCTTAGAGGGTGGTGACAGGGTGTATGTGGATAAAGGCACTCCTTTTGTTGATCCCGGTTACAAGGCGATGATGCAGGGAAAGGATGTCACAGACAGGGTGAAAGTGATCAGTGACGTTGATACCGAGCAATCCGGTGTCTATACTGTGAATTACGTGATTGTGAATGATGACGGTTTCCCTGCTACCGCTTCCCGTGAAGTGGTAGTCGATGATTTAAGTCAACCTATAGAAGGTTATTGGGAACTTGATAACACAATCAGTAAAAGAGATTATGGTGGTAAAATCGGTTCTTTTAAGAAGCCATACCTTGTATATATAACGCAACAATCCGACGGTTCCTATTATGTTGACGATATGTTCGCCGGTTGGTATGCTATTCAAGTTGGATATGGTCCCGTCTGGGCTATGACAGGTGTTATTACCATTGACGCTGATGGTACCATCGCATTGGTAAAAAGTTACATTGCTGGTTGGGAAGACGGGATTGAAGAACTGACCAATGGCAAGTATGATGCTGCTAAGAAGACTATCTATTATGAAGTCGCCTACAGTGGTCTTATGGTATTTTATGTTACACTTAAAAGAGGAGGACAATCCTTATGAAAAATATTCTGTATATTACGTTGACACTGTGCGCTCTGTTATGCGTATCGTGTGAGAAAGATCCTATAGGAGGTACGGCTACTGAGGCCATATCCGGTCAGTGGTATGTGCAAGTGGATGCTATCAATGCGGATAACACTGTATGGGGTGAAGATCCGTATGGTATAGGGCGTATCTTAATGTTGACTCACAACAATAACGCCAATGATGCCGGTACGATCTATGTGAATTTGGATGGTAGGAAGATGTTTTGGTATTTTAAGGTTCAGGTGCCGTGTGACATAGGTGCCATGACTTTCGGGTTGTCACCGGGCAAGAGTGTTACTAACGAAGCCATAGTGCAGGATGAGGATAAAAACGATGTACTATATGACATCCAAGTAGAGCTGTGGGATGGTGTGATCGTGAAGAACGGCATGAAGAGTCCCAGTGGTATGCCCGTGGACTCTATCTCGTTCCGTGTGAGGTTTGAGGATGACGGGGCTCCTGCCAAGTACGGTTTTGACCATTATCGTATTCATGGTTGGCGTTTCACCGGCTTTGTTGCAGACAATTAGTCCTCAGATAAGAAGGAGGCTGTCCATACGTTGGGCAGCCTCTTTTTTTGCGTTGGTAAGACAGGTTTCTGTGAGTGTGGGGTTACAGTTGTGTTTGCGGGTTGCTATTTTTGCGTTCTATGTCTTGGAAGTAGCGGTATGTGCCGAGTGTGAGTTCGTGGCATGCTGCTTCGTCGCATACGATGATACCGTGTTGGTGCATCTGTAGTGCGGATATCGTCCACATGTGTGAGACGGGCTCTTCTACTGCATGTCTGAGTGCCCGTGCTTTGTTGTGTCCGTTGACCAGTATCAGTACTTCTTTGGCATCCATGATGGTCCCTACTCCTACGGTGAGTGCTGTTTTAGGGACGAGGTTGACATCGTTGTTGAAGAATCGCGAGTTAGCGATGATCGTATCGGTTGTCAGCTCTTTCTTGCGTGTGCGTGAAGTGAGTGAACTACCCGGTTCGTTGAAGGCTATATGTCCATCCGGTCCTATGCCTCCGAGGAAGAGCATTATCCCTCCGTAGTTTTTGATTTTTGCCTCATAGCGTGCGCATTCTGCTTCGAGGTCCAGTGCGTTTCCATTGAGTATATTGACGTTTTCTTTGCGTATATCGATATGTGAGAAGAAGTTATTCCACATGAAACTGTGGTAACTCTCGGGGTGTTCTTCGGCTATACCGACATACTCATCCATGTTGAATGTGACCACATTACGGAAACTTACTTTTCCCTCTTTATTCAGTTGTATCAGGTGTTTATACATCCCCAGTGGTGATGATCCTGTAGGTAGTCCGAGCACGAATGGTGTTCCCTCTTTCGGTGCGAACTCGTTGATTCGGTGTGCCACATAGTTTGCCGCCCATTGTGACAACGAGTCATAATCAGGTTGAATGATGAGTCTCATAAGATATGTTGTTTTTTATTGTTTTTTCAATACTACTGCACTTCGTGCAGGCAGGTATATTTTCAGCCATCCTTTGTTTTGTTGGAGGTATGCGGGGTCCGGTTGTGTGAAGTGTTCGACCTTGTCATCTGTCAATCCAAATCCTGCAAAGTCCATGCTATCGGTGTTCAGTATGACTTGGTATTTTCCTGCCGGTGCGGGGATACCGTAGTCTGTGAACGATTTCTGTCCGTTCCAGTTGAAGATGAATACCAGGTCTGCCCGTTCGTATGCTACGACCTGGTCTGCTTCGTTATCAAAGAGTTTGTATATCCACGGCAGGTGTATTCCTTGTTTATCTTTGACAGGTAGCAGTTCTGTGCGCAGCATGTGTACCATAGCCTTGTCAAACCGGTTGAGGTCGGCATAGTAGAAGTTGTTATTATCGACGAGGCTCCATTGTCTGCGTGCGTATTTATAACTCCATCCGTTTCCTTGTCTTGGGAAGTCTATCCATTCGGGGTGTCCGAACTCGTTCCCCATGAAGTTGAGGTATCCTCCGTTGATGGTAGATGCGGTAATCAGTCTTATCATCTTGTGGAGTGCGATGCCTCTGTCCACCATATATGTAGCATGTCCGTGTTCGAAGTGCCAATACATGTCTGCGTCGCATAGTCTGAAGATGATTGTCTTGTCTCCGACGAGTGCCTGGTCATGGCTTTCGGCATAGGATATGGTTTTCTCGTCTTGCCTCCGGTTGGTCATCTCATAGAAGATATGTCCTGCTTTCCAGTCTTCGTCTTTTACCTCTTTGATATATTTGATCCAGAAGTCCGGTATTCCCATTGCGAGTCTATAGTCAAATCCCATGCCCCCGTCTTTGACGGGTGCTGCCAGTCCCGGCATTCCAGACATGTCTTCCGCAATGGTTATGGCGTCTTTCTTAACCTGGTGTATGAGTTTGTTTGCGAGTGTGAGGTAGCAGATGGCGTCTCCGTCCTCATTTCCATTGAAGTAAGTGCCATAGTCCATGAAGTCTTCTCCGAGTCCATGGCTGAGGTATATCATGGATGTGACTCCGTCAAATCGGAAGCCGTCGAAGTCATATTCGTCCAGCCAGTATTTGCAGTTAGACAGCAGGAAATGTATCACTTCGTTTTTGTGGTAGTCGAAGCACAGGCTGTCCCATGCTGGGTGTTCCCGTCTTGCTCCTGCGTGGAAATACTGGTATGGTGTCCCGTCGAAGTTTCCCAGTCCTTCGCGTTCGTTTTTGATGGCATGTGAGTGTACGATATCCATGATGACCTTAATCCCCATACCGTGTGCATCGTCGATAAGGTGTTTGAGTTCTTCGGGTGTCCCGAAGCGTGATGATGGTGCGAAGAAGTTAGAGACATGGTATCCGAAGCTGCCGTAGTATGGGTGCTCTTGTATCGCCATGATTTGTAGGCAGTTGTATCCAAGAGCGTGTATGCGTGGCAATATAGTCTGTCGGAACTCCTCGTAGGTAGATACTTTCTCTTGTTCGGAAGACATGCCTATATGGCACTCGTAGATAAACAGTCCCTCGCCCTTTGGGTGTTGTGTAGTGTTTTTGCGTTTGTTTTTGTGTTTCCATCGGTATGGTGTCGGGTTCCATACTTGTGCCGAGAAGATTTTTGTTTGTTCGTCCTGTACTACCCGTGTGGCGTATGAGGGTATGCGTTCTCCCCATCCTCCCTGCCATTCTACGAGGAGTTTGTAGAGTTGTTGGTGTTGCATAGTGTCTTCGGTGAGGTTGGCTTCCCACACGCCATTGCCTATGTCAGCCATCCGATAGTTTTCGCTTTTTGTCCAGTTATTAAACTCTCCTATGATATAGACGGCTGTGGCATTCGGTGCCCATTCCCGCAGCACCCATCCGTTGTCATGGTGGTGTAGTCCGAAGTACATATATCCGTTTGCCCAATCGCCAAGCGGTTGTGTTCCTGTGAGTTCTTTTTCCCGCCCTATAGCGTAGTCATACCTCCCTTGTATAGCCTCGGCATAGGGCTGTAAACAGGGGTCAGATTGAATAAGTTTCAATGTGCTCATGTTGCTTTTCTCTACCTAAATATCGGTGTGTGTCATCCCTATGCAGGGATGCACCTGACTAAACCAAATCGGCGGCAAATGTACTACAAATTTAGTGTACTTGCAAATTATTTGTTATTGGAGGCTTTGTTTTCTCCTTGTTGGATAGCGCGTATGCGGGATATGTACCATGATATGTTTGTGCAGGTGCTGAAAAAACAGTACCTTTGCGGCGTAATGAGCGTTTTTCATTTTGGCGATACTATGTTGTTGCGTGTTGTTGCATGTGTGTTGTTATGCATGTGTGTTTCGGTATGTGTGGATGCTGAGGTGATCACCTTGCGTTCTGGTCAGGTGTTGTCGGGTGAGGTGGTATGGCAGAACGATGAGGTGTTGGTTATCCAGTCGAAGAATGGTTCGCGTTATCAGTATCCGTTGTCAGAGGTTGTCTCGATAGAGGTGGAGCAGTTGCAAGAGAGTGTGCCAGCGAGTGAGGCGGAGACTGCTGTGTCGGTCAAGAAAGTGGCGTTGCGCGTAGAGATGGCAGGAGGGAGTTGTCATATCCCTCAAGCAGGTTGGGGAGGTTACACGAGCGGTGATTTGTTGGTCGGTACGTATGACTTGATGCATCGTAGCGTGTTTGTGGGTGGTGGTTTGGGGGTGCATGCTATGTTTGTCGGTAGTGAGGTGTATACTTTTCTTCCGTTGGAGTTATCGGCACGTGTTCCCTGTTTGCCGTCGTTACATTCTCCTGTGGTCGGTGTGACTTTGGGATATGGTTTTGCCTTAGGCAGTAAGGTGAAGGGAGGTATCCATACCGGTTTGGATGTGGGTTGGCAGTATCGTTTTCATACGACGAGCCGTGTGTCGGTATGTGCAGATGTCCAGTGGCAGCAGTCCGAGATGCAGGTGGTAGAGATGGTTGGCGGGAAGGCGTACAGTAAGCAGTCTGGGTTGAGTATGTTGTCTATGGGATTGAAGGTAGGGATACAGTTTTGATATGATTATGCAGCCACGGCAAAGAGGTCATAGAGGTCGAGAGAGACGTTGTCACCGTGTTACAGTTATGTTGAATGACAGTGAGTTTCGTTTGTTGAACAGGTACTGTAAGCAATACGGATTGAGCAATCGTAGTCGTTTGGTTCGTGAGACAGTAGTTCGTAATATCCTTAAGCGTTTTGACGAGGATAATCCAACGTTGTTTGATTAGTGTGACTTGTATTATCCCTGATGATGAGGAGGATACGGAGGTGAGTGTTGTGGGCAGGATAGAAGGGATGATAAAATAAGCGTTAGTAGATTAACCTTCCATGGGGCTGTCTAGCTTTACCGGTTAGACAGCCTCATTTTTCATGTGGTTTGTTTCTGCTCAAGATCGGCTTATCCTCTGCTCAAGAGCAGCACTTGTTTTTTAGTTGAAAGTTGATAGTTGAAAGTTGATAGTTGATGGGTTGGGGGTTTAGTGCAGTTGAGAGTGGGAAGTGTGGAGTTATCCAAGTGATCTAAGGCAAGCATGGCGGCTTGTCCGCAGGCGGGGCGCCCGCGTCCCCTGTGGGTTTAGCGGGTCGAATGGGTATTATGGGTCAACGTCGGGTAGGATAGTTGTACCTTTGCAGTCGGGTTGTTTTTGTATGAAAAGGATATGTTCGTGTATGAGTTTCTTTGCGACAGAGATATTGGCTTGTGTTTCTATGGTTAGTCGTATTTGCCGTATATGCGTATTCTGTGCACGTGCTATGGCAGGTATGATGACAGCCGAGCATCTTGTGCCAAAGGTTTGTGTCAGTCGCTGTTGTAGCAGTAGTGTTGCCGTCTTGAGGCGCGAGATATTGCGATGTTTGAGTGTCAAGATGATGAGTCTATAGAAGGGTGGATAGTGAAACTGTTTCCGTTCCTGTATCTGCTGTTGATAGAGCGTTATGAAGTCGTGTTGTTGCAATAAGGAATAGATATTGTTGTTAGGGTCGAACGTCTGTATGATGACTTCTCCTTGTTGTCCTGTTCTTCCTGCTCTTCCGCTGACTTGTTCCAACATCTGGAAGGCTCTTTCGCAACTACGGAAGTGAGGTTGGTTGATGAGATTATCTGCCTGTAGCACTGCCACGAGGCTGACTTCGTTGAAGTGTAGTCCTTTGGTCACCATCTGTGTGCCGATGAGTATGTCTATTTGGTGGTTGGCGAAGTCGTCTATCAGTCGTTGGTATCCTTCTTTGTTGCGTGTTGTGTCGAGGTCCATCCGTGCTACCCGAGCGTTGGGGAATAGCAGTTGTATCTCTTCTTCCAGTCTTTCTGTTCCGAACCCATGTTCATAGTATGCGGTGTCGCATTGTATGCAATGTGGTCTGGCGTTGGTGCGGTATCCGCAGCAGTGGCACAGCAGTGTTTGCGTACGTTTATGGTATGTGAGGCTGACATCGCAGTTAGGGCATTTGGGTACGTATCCGCATACGGGGCATTGCAAGAAAGGAGCATATCCTCGTCTGTTTTGGAATAGTATCACTTGTTTGTTGCGTGTCAGTTCCTGTTGGATTCGTTCCACGAGCGGGTCTGCGAAATGTCCATACATCTCTTTGCGGTGGTACTGTCGTTGCAGGTCGATGATAGTGATTCGTGGCAGTTGCAGTTCCTGGTAACGTTTGGTCATTGTGACTAACCCATACTTGCCTGTTTGCGTGTTATGGTACGTTTCAATGGAAGGAGTTGCCGTTCCGAGTAACACTTTGGCGTTAAATCGTTGTGCGAGTATGATGGCTACGGAGCGAGCGTGGTATCGTGGTGCAGGGTCTTGTTGTTTGTAGTTAGGTTCGTGTTCCTCGTCAACGATAATCAGTCCGAGTTGTAGGAAAGGGAGGAAGACTGCTGAGCGTGCTCCTATTACAAGCAGAGGTGTTGTGGCATGTGCTACCTGGTAATATATCTCTACTCGTTCCGGGTTTGTGAACCGTGAGTGGTACACGACGACCTGTTTTCCGAAGACTGATTGCAGTCTGTCGGTGAGTTGTGTGGTGAGTGCTATCTCCGGTACGAGGTATAGCACTTGTTTGCCCTGTCGGAGTGTTTGTGCGATGAGGTGCATATACACCTCCGTCTTCCCGCTGGATGTGATGCCATACAGGAGTGTCACATTGTGTTGTTCCCATGCGTGTATGATAGCAGACAGGGCTTGTTGTTGTTGTGTGTCGAGCGTGTGTAGAGGTGAGGTGGTTCCGTGGTACTGCCGCAGTCGTGAGACAGTCTGTTCGAGGTCGATGAGTATATGTTTGTCTATGAGTGTTCGTAGCACGGCACTGCTCTCGCGGCTTGTCTCGAGTAGTATCCGTCGTTCGACAGGTCGGTAGTTCGTATAGTCGGATGTGCTGAGAGAAAGGAAAGTGAGGAACAGGTGTTCCTGTTTAGGTGCCCGGTGTAGTGTGTCTATGAGTGTCTGTAGTGCGGGTTGTTGTGTGTAGTCGGGAGCGATGGTGATATAGCGTGCGGTCAGTTGTGTATAGTCGTCATCGATGATACCGGCGGGGAGTGCTGCTGTCAGCACCTCGCCCAACGTGCACATATAGTAGTGTGCTATCCATTCCCAGAGTTGTATCTGTTGGGTTGTGACAACAGGCTTGTCGTCAAGTACCTGCAGTATATCCCGGACAATGATATTGCTATCTATCCCGCCTTGGTGTGTACGATAGATGATGCCTGTTATTGTTTTATTTTTCCCCAACGGCACGCATACTCGTCCTCCAATGGGTAGAGTTGTTATGCTATCGGGTACAGAGTAGGTATAGGTGTCGGCGATAGCAAGAGGCAGTATGATGTCAATGTATCGGGTTATTGTGTTGTTGTTTTCTCTAATGTTACTGCTTTCTCATAGCAGGTTCGGCATAGTGGTTCGTAGCTGTCTGTCTCTCCGAGTAGCACTCGTTTGTCGTTGTTGACTGTTCGGTGACTGATATATGCGAGGTCTCCGCAGTGTACACAGATGGCGTGTGTCTTATACACATCGTCTGCTATCGCCATCAGTGCAGGCATAGGTCCAAAGGGTATGCCTTTGAAGTCCATGTCGAGTCCTGCACAGATGACTCGTATGCCTCGTTGTGCCAGTTGGTTGCACACCTCTACTATCCCCATGTCGAAGAACTGTGCCTCGTCTATACCGACGACATCCACGTCATTGGCGAGTAACAGGATGTTCTGTGAAGAGTCGACGGGTGTGGAGTGGATGGAGTTGTGGTCGTGGCTGACCACTTCTTCTTCGCTGTAGCGTACGTCGATAGCGGGTTTGAATATCTCTACCCGCAGGTGTGCGAACTGTGCCCGTTTCATGCGTCGTATGAGTTCTTCCGTTTTCCCGGAGAACATACTCCCGCATACCACTTCTATACTTCCTCGTCTGAGGCGTGGTCCTCGTGTGTCTCTTTCGTTGAACATAGTCTGATGTCTTGTGCCATCATCTGGATGGTTGTTTTATGATGAAAAGTATTCTCGTCGAGTTCGTAGCATATATCCACCGGTTGTCCGTTTCTCATTGTCATCTCCATGTCTGCTCTTCCGAAGGCTATACCTGTGATGGCTGCGGTACGATCGGTGACGTCAAGTCGCAGGTGTTCTCTGTTCTTTCCGACGGCTCGTGTGTCATGATTGTTTATGAGTTGTCTTGTGATGAACAGTGGTCTTGGGTTTCCCGGTCCGAAAGGTTCCAAGTGTTTGAGTATCTTCCAGAATTGGCCATCTATGTCTGTCAGTTGTATCTCGTCTTCTATATGTAGTGTAGGGCGTAACTGGTTCTCGCGTATATGTGTCGCCACATAGTTTTCGAAGCGTTGTTTGAACTCGTTGAGGTCTTTGTGGTGCATACTCAGTCCTGCCGCGAAGACATGTCCTCCGAAGTTGGTCAGCAAGTCGTGGCAGGAGTCTATAGCGGAGTATATATCGAATCCTCCGACAGATCGTGCAGAGCCAGAGATGATATCCCCTTCTCCCGCTGTCAGCACTATAGTCGGTCGATAGAATCGTTCTGTCAGTCGTGAAGCGACGATACCTACCACGCCCTTGTGCCATGTGGGTGCATAGACTACGGTGGATTTTCTGGTGGCATTATCGGGGTCTTGGGTCAGCAGGTCTATTGCTTGTTTGGTCGTTTCTGTGTCGCAGTTTTGTCGTTCCACATTGTAGGTATTGATCTCGCTTGCCTGTTGTTGTGCTAATGATATGTCATCGGTTATCAGCAGTTTGACGGCTTCGCGTCCCGATTTCATTCGTCCACTAGCGTTGATGCGGGGTCCAATCTTGTAAACGAGGTCGTTGATATTTATCCTCCCGTCTTCGATGGCAGCCACATGCATTATGGCTGTTATGCCTGCGAATGGGTGTTCGTTTATCTGTCGAATACCGTAGTGCGCAAGGATACGGTTCTCTCCTGTGACAGGGACGACGTCAGAAGCGATAGACATCGCCAGCAGTTGCAAGAGGGGGGTGAGTGTGGCGGTCGGCAGGTGATGTCGTTGGGTATATGCTTGTGCCAGTTTGAACCCGACACCGCAGCCCGACAGTTCTTTGTACGGGTATTGGCAGTCTTCCCGTTTCATGTTGAGTACGGCTATGGCTTGTGGTAGCGTGTCCCCCGGTGTGTGGTGGTCGCAGATGATGAAGTCGATGTTATGTGTAGCAGCATACGCCACTTTATCTATGGCTTTGATGCCACAGTCGAGTGCTATGATGAGTGAGCATTGGTGTGCTGCTGCGTAGTCTATCCCCTGTGTGGATACTCCATACCCTTCGGTGTAGCGGTCTGGGATATAGTAATCGAGATATGGTGTGAGCGTGTGTAAGAAGCGGTACATAAGGGCTACGGCTGTGGTGCCGTCCACGTCGTAGTCTCCGTAGATGAGTATCTTCTCGCCTTTCTCTATGGCTTGTGTCAGGCGTGTCACCGCCTTATCCATATCCCGCATGAGAAAAGGGTCGTGCAGTCGGTTGAGCGATGGTCGCACGAACTCACGTGCCTCTTCCGCCGTGTGTATCCCCCGCATGACCAGTAGATGTGCGGATGCCTCGCTGATATTGAGGTCGCGTGCCAGCCATGCTTGCGCATTTTGTTCCTCCTGTGTGAGAGAGGCGATGTCCCAGCGGTATTCTGTCATGTCATTGGTTGATTGCAAATCTGTCCACATCTCTCCATAGTGGTAGGGCTTGACGGAAATGGTGCAGTGTTTCGATGTCGAAGTTGGCGATACGTATCCCTTCTTCGTTATCGGCGAACTGTGCTACGGGTTGCAGTCGGGTGTCATAGGCAACGGAGTGTCCATTGTAGTGTAGCCCTGTCCCATCTTCGCCGACGGGGTTCACTGCTGCTATGTATGCCTGGTTCTCGATGGCGCGTGCAGCCACGAGTGCATCCCAATATTGGATACGTATCTCCGGCCAATTGGCACAAACGAGTATGATGTCGTAGTCAGAGCCTGTATGGTTACGTGCCCAAGCGGGGAAGCGCAGGTCATAGCATATGAGCATCAGCATATTGACCCCTCTGTACTTGAAGCCGTGACGCTCTGTGGCGGGAGTGAAGAAACGGTCTTCTCCTCCGTGTGCATAGAGATGTCTTTTGTCTTGTATCTGGATGGCAGCATGCGGTGAGAGGAGGAACCCTCTATTCGTCAGTTGTGATCCTGTACTGCAGATGAAAGAGCCTGCAATAGCGATGTCGTATCTGTCGGCTGCATCTTGCAGGGTCTGCATGGTGTATCCGTCCATAGTCTCCGCCAGTTCTGGGCGATCGGTACAAAACCCTGTGGAGAACATCTCCGGCAACAAAGCCACATCAGCCTTTCCTGCTAATGTGGCAATGCGTTGTATGGTGGCTTGCACGTTGGCTTGCTTGTCCGCCCAGATGATAGGGTATTGGAGTAGAGCGACTCGAAACACGTTGTTATTTCTTTTTTGTGGATGCTCCTTTCGTATCTGCCGGTTTGCCAATCGCCTCCCGCATAGTGGTATCCGCCTGTATATTCTGCATACGATAGTAGTCCATTATCCCCAAGTTACCATTACGGAATGCCTCTGCCATAGCCTGCGGAACAAGTGCCTCTGCTTCGATGACTTTGGCGCGTGCCTCTTGTGCTTTGGCTTTCATCTCCTGCTCGTTAGCGATAGCCATGGCACGACGCTCTTCGGCCTTTGCCTGTGCGATATTCTTATCTGCCTCGGCTTGATCCATCTGCAGTTGTGCACCTATATTCTTACCCACGTCGATGTCTGCGATATCGATGGATAGTATCTCGAATGCAGTACCTGCATCCAGACCTTTCGACAGCACCAGTTTGGATATGCTATCCGGGTTCTCCAGCACTTGCTTGTGGCTATTCGCAGAGCCGATAGAGGACACTATACCCTCACCTACACGTGCGAGGACGGTGTCTTCGCCCGCACCTCCGACCAGTTGGCGGATATTCGCACGCACTGTGACACGCGCCTTGGCTATCAACTGGATACCATCTTTGGCTACTGCTGCTACCGGTGGTGTGTCAATGACCCGTGGGTTGACAGACATCTGTACAGCCTCGAAGACATCGCGTCCTGCCAGGTCAATGGCTGTAGCCATCTGGAAAGACAGAGGTATATTGGCTTTGCTGGCACTGACCAGTGCGTGCGTCACACGTTCTATGTGTCCGCCGGCAAGGTAGTGTGCCTCCAGACCGTCCCGTTTGACATCTGTCAGGCCTGCCTTGTGTGCTTCGATCATACAGTTGACAATCTTGGTAGGTGGCACCTTACGGATACGCATAAGGAATAATTGTACGAGAGACACATGTACTCCGCTCACGCCTGCGTTTATCCACAGCATAAACGGAACATAGTAGAAGAATATCACCACTGCAATGGCGATAAAGACAAGAAGAATGATTTGAATAACAGTTCCCATGGTGCATTTATTTTATAGAGTAAATTATTGTTCTTTGGAGTTATCTGCGTTTGGAGAAGTGGTCGTCGGCGTGTTGTTTTGTTCATCGAGTTGTTGTGCCGCTTTCTCAAGGTTCTCTATTTTCTTACCTGGGTTCGCCAGATCGACTTTTGAGTCAATGGTTGTGTTCAGTGCCATTTTTTCTATAGCACGTCCTTTGATGAAGGCATAGATAGCCACAGCCGTTAAGATGACGCATGCGGCCAAAGTAACATGACCTGCCCACGGGTATATGGGAGTAAGGAATATATACGCAACCACTACAGCTCCGGCAAGGCTGAGGAAGCCGCACACGCCTGCTATACCAAAACCGGGTAACAGAAAGAGTTCTGCTATCAAGAGTAACACTCCGAATACAAGTAGCAAAATCGTCAAGAGAATGTTCATAGTACCAATCGTTCAATATTTCGCTGCAAATGTACTACATTTGTTGCATATATGCAACAGGAGAGTTCTTTTTTTAGTGCCCCCATTGTGCTCAACGATTGCCCTCCGTCACCTATACAATTCAAGTTGGTGTAAGACCTTTCTTTTGTTGAGCCCTGTCATTGAGCATCTCATTTATCGTACATAGATTTCTAATAGAGCCTACATACAGAAGTATCATAAGTATGCGTTATAGAAATGTGCAGTATGCATTTTGTTTATAATGGTTGTACATATCAAAGAAAAGCAGTACCTTTGCGCGTTTTTTATTAGATTGTGTTGGTACGCACCTCTATTGAAGAGGAGTTTAGAATATGCAGAAAATCAGGAACATTGCTATTATTGCACACGTTGACCACGGCAAGACGACGTTGGTTGACAAGATGCTATACACGGCTCATCTGTTTCGTGAGAACGAGCAGAAGGGCGAGTTGATATTGGATAACAACGATCTGGAGCGGGAGAGGGGTATCACTATCCTCGCCAAGAACGTATCGATTGAGTATAAGGGTTATAAAATCAACATCATAGACACTCCGGGGCACGCTGATTTCGGTGGTGAAGTGGAGCGTGTGCTGAACATGGCAGACGGTGTGTTGCTGCTGGTAGATGCATTCGAAGGTCCTATGCCTCAGACCCGTTTCGTACTACAGAAGGCTCTGGAGTTGAACCTGAAGCCTATCGTAGTCATCAACAAGGTGGATAAACTCAACTGCCGTCCCGATGAGGTGCAGGAGGAGGTGTTCGACCTGATGGTTAACCTCGATGCTACTGATGACCAATTGGATTTCCAGACTATCTACGGTTCCGCCAAGAACGGCTGGATGTCCACCGACTGGCGCAAACCAACCACTGACCTGACGGCACTCATGGACGCCATCATCGAGTATATCCCTGCTCCCGCAGAGTTAGAGGGCACGCCTCAGATGCTGGTTACCAGTTTAGACTATAACTCGTACGTGGGACGTATAGCCGTGGGGCGTGTGCATCGCGGTGTGTTGAGGGATGGCATGAACGTGACGCTCGCCAAGAAAGATGGCACGATGGTCAAGACCAAGATCAAAGAGTTGCACACCTTCCAAGGCATGAGTCACGTGAAGACCGGTGAGGTAAAGAGTGGCGACATATGTGCGTTGATAGGTATTGACGGTTTCGAGATTGGCGACACGATATGTGATTACGAGAATCCCGAACCTCTGAAGCCTATTGCCATTGACGAGCCAACGATGTCGATGGTGTTCACGATTAACGACTCTCCGTTCTTCGGTCAGGACGGCAAATACGTTACCAGCCGCCATATCCAGGACCGCCTGAACAAGGAGTTGGAGAAGAACCTCGCATTGCGTGTAGAGCGCGGAACGGATGAGAACACATGGCACGTGTTTGGTCGCGGCGTGTTGCACCTGAGTGTGCTGATAGAGACCATGCGCCGAGAGGGGTATGAGTTGCAAGTGGGTCAGCCACAAGTGATTATCAAAGAGATAGACGGCGTGAAATGCGAGCCTGTTGAACAACTGACGGTCAACACACCAGAGGAATGCTCGGGTAAGATTATCGAGTTCGTGTCCACCCACAAGGGCGAGATGACCAAGATGGAGATGGTGAACGACCGTGTCCAGTTGGAGTTCGTTATCCCAAGTCGCGGCATCATGGGTATGCGTACCTACGTGATGAATGTGAGTGCCGGTGAGGCTATTATGGCACACCGGTTTCTTGAGTATCAGCCGTACAAGGGCGAGATAGTCAAACGCAACAACGGTAGCCTGATTGCCATGGAGGCAGGTACGGCGTATGCGTATGCTTTAGATAAACTACAAGACAGAGGACGTTTCTTTATCTATCCGCAGGAGGAGGTGTATGCCGGTCAGGTAGTGGGCGAAAATAGCAAAGAGGGTGATATCGTCATCAACGTCACTAAGTCGAAGAAACTGACGAACATGCGTTCGAAGTCCGCTGACGACAAGGCGGTGTTACCACCACCAATCATCTTCTCGCTGGAGGAGGCACTGGAGTATATCAAAGAAGATGAATATGTAGAGGTTACACCGCACCACATGCGTCTGCGAAAGATTATCCTTGATGAGTTGGAGCGCAAACGTGCTCACCGTTAAGTTAATAGGAAAATATAAAAACAACATAGTTATGCAATTTAATCAATCAGAATTCAAAGACCTCACAGCAGTTCTCACACTGACCGTAGAACCTGCTGACTATCAAGAGGCTGTTCAGAAAGAACTGAAGCAGATTCGCCAAAAAGCAAACATACCGGGATTCCGTCCTGGCATGGTGCCTGCAGGTATGGTGAAAAAGATGTATGGTAAGGGAGTGATGGCAGAAGTTATCAACAAGACCCTGTCAGACTCTCTGTACAAGTACATCGCAGACCAGAAACTGAATATACTGGGCGACCCTCTGCCAAACGAGGAGTTGACACCTAAGGTAGATTTCGACCACCAAGACACGTTCACCTTCGCATTCGACATCGCTGTTGCGCCTGAGTTCGACGCCTCCTTGAACGGTCATAACAAACTGACTCACTATACCATCGAGGTTTCCGATGAGATGGTGAACAAGCAGGTGGATAGTTATGCACAACGCTTCGGCGATTATGTAGAGGCAGATGACGTGCAAGAAGGCGATGTCATCAAGGGTCTGCTGACAGAGCAGAAAGAGAATGGTATGACCAAAGAAAACGCCATGCTCAATCCGCAATATATGGAGAACACAGAACAGGCCGCTCTGTTCAAAGGTGCCAAGAAAGGCGATATCATCACTTTCAACCCACAGAAAGCATTCAACAGCGAGGTAGAGATCAGTTCGTTGCTTGACATCACCAAACAAGAGGCTAAGGAGTTGACCTCTGACTTCACGTTCGAGATACAGGGTATTACCCGCCACCAGGCAGCCAAGATTGACGGCGAGTTGTTCGCAAAGGTCTATGGCGACAACAATATCAAGGACGAGGCGGACTTCCGCACTCATGTGAAAGATGAGATTACCGCCAACATGGCAGAGGATAGCGACTATAAGTTCGGTCTGGACGCCAAGGCTGCTGTGATGAAAAAGATGGAGGGTCTATCCTTCCCGGAGGACTTCCTGAAACGTTGGCTCAAGACTTCTAACGAGAAGATTACCGATGAAGAGATTGCTAAAGATTTCCCACAGATGATTGAGGAGTTGAAGTGGCAACTTGCTAAAGACCAACTGCTAAAGAAGTACGACCTGAAGGTTGAGAAAGAGGACTTAGAGGCATATGCCAAGAAAGTGGCAAAGATGCAGTTCATGCAGTACGGTCTGATGCATATCGAGGACTCGTACCTCGACAACTACGCACAGCAGATCCTAAAAGATGAGAAACAAATGCGTAGCATCATTGAGCGCGTAGCAGAGAACAAGATCTACAACGCACTGAAGACTATGGCTAAGGTAGAAGAGAAGACTATTAGCCACGAGGACTTTGGCAAACTATTCGCATAACGTCTTAACAGAAAGAGTACATACACAAAGCGACCGCCTAACAACTTCTGTTAGACGGTCGCTTTCTTTCCCCCCGCTTCACACATCTATACCAACACAAAGTCTATCAGATGACGCTCAATATCTACATGAACCACACGCACACGAACCTTATCCGACAAAGTATAGGTCTTGCCACTACGTGCAGCCACTAAACAATAGTTCGCCTCATCATATTGCATATAATCGTGCGGCTCAATGGTGCGAATAGGAACCAACCCCTCCGTTAGCGTATCCGTTAACTGAACAAACAAACCAAACTCCGCCACACCACTGATGATACCATCAAACTCTTCACCTACATGACCGGATACCCATTCGGCTTGTTTGCCTTTTATCGAATCACGCTCGGCCATCTGCGCAGATTGCTCGCAACTAGAACAATGGATACAAGCCTGCTCTATATCCGCTTTCTCCGTACGACAGATATCCTTACTATGCCATAGATAATGCGTCACCAACCTATGTACCATCATGTCTGGATAACGACGGATAGGAGAAGTGAAGTGCGTGTAGTATGGAAAAGCCAAACCATAATGCCCTATGTTATCCGTCGAATAAACAGCTTTGGCCATCGAACGGATAGTCAGTGTCTCTATCAATGACTGATAACTCTCTCCCTGACAACGCTCCAATAACTGGTTGATATGCTTGTTTGTTACACTACGTTTAGCACTTGTACGCAGATGAACACCAAAACGTTGGATAAAATGACTCAGGTGACTTAACTTGTCTGGGTCTGGCACATCGTGCACACGAAATACGAAAGGTCTGACAACTGCCTCACCTGTATCACGACGCGGACGACCTATCTCCGTTGCCACAGTGCGATTGGCAAGCAACATAAACTCCTCTATCAGGTGGTTACTGTCAAGCATCTTGTGAAAATAAACACCAACAGCCTTACCCTCTTTGTCCAAACGGAAGTTCACCTCCTGACTCTCAAAGTTGATAGCACCATGACGGAACCGCTCTTGGCGCAAGGTTTTTGCCAACCTATCCAACGTCTTCAATGCCTCTGACAAAGGCGAGTCAGCACTCTTACCATCCAAGATATCCTGCGCACCCTGGTACGTCAATCGAGCATCAGAACAGATGACTGTCCGGCATATCTTACTCTTCACCACATGACTCTGCTCATCCATCTCTAACACCACAGACATACACAACTTGTCCTCCCCAGGACGCAAACTGCACAACTCATTACTCAATCGTTCAGGTAACATGGGGATTACTTGCCCAACCAAATAAATACTCGTGCCTCGTCTGTATGCTTCATCATCCAATGCACTACCCTCTTTCACATAATGCGTCACATCGGCAATATGTACACCCACCTGATAGTGACCATTCTCTAACCTCTCTAACGAGATAGCATCATCAAAATCCTTGGCATCCTCAGGGTCTATAGTGAAAGTCAAAACCCCACGCATATCACGACGGCGGAGTATCTCCCGACTGTCAGCCGCACCATCACCGATATGCGACACCTCTTTCTGCACCTCTTCCGAGAAATCCCCGGGAAGAGTGTAAACTACCTCTCTCTCATTATTAGTGGGTTCGCTACTAATGCTCTTGTTCTCAACACATCTCTCTTTCTGCCTACGTGCCGTCTCACGACGCACACGTTTAGCCTTCATATCTTTTGTCTTCATATACACAGCCTACTACAAAAACCATGCAAACTATTCCTGTGTCATATTGTACCACACTCTACTTATTTCTTCCTGCAAACGTTAAAGGACGCTTTTCTCTCTTTTCGAGCACAAACGTTTGCTATGTCTCTTTTTTTTTACTACCTTTGCACTGTTTTTTCAAAGGATACAAAAGAGAATAAACTATGGTAATACGAGTTAATAACGCCAATCAACCTAATTGGACAGAGGTTACTGTACACGCTAACCTCCCTCAAAACCTGAATAAACTACAAGAAATCGCATATAACCTTTGGTGGGTGTGGAACTCAGAAGCGAAAGATATATTCCGCTACATCGACAATGATGCCTGGCATCGGGCACAATCCAACCCTATCGTATTGCTCAATATCATCAGTTATGAACGAATGGTAGAACTGAGCAACGATAAGCAGTTCATGACAAAACTGGACAAGACGTATGCCGATTTCCGCGCATACATGGACGCACCAAAGGATACAACACGACCCGGCATCGCCTACTTCTCCATGGAGTACGGGTTGTCACATATCCTCAAGATATATTCAGGAGGACTGGGAATACTCGCAGGGGACTATCTCAAAGAGGCGTCGGACTGTAATGTCGATATGACGGCTATCGGTTTCCTCTATCGATATGGCTACTTCACACAGACATTGTCCCCTGAAGGACAACAGATCGCAAACTACGAAGCACAAAACTTCTCCAACCTACCGCTGTCGCAAGTGAAAAACCCGGACGGCACACCCTTGATTATCGAAGTGCCATACCCCGAGCGGATGGTTAAAGCGTACCTGTGGAAAGTAGCGGTCGGACGTATCGACCTCTACCTGTTGGACACCGATAACGAACTCAACTCCGAATGGGATAGACAGATAACGCACCAACTATATGGAGGAGACTGGGAAAACCGTATCAAACAAGAGATACTACTCGGCATGGGAGGTGTGCTGGCACTCAATAAACTCGGTATAAAAAAAGACGTATACCACTGCAACGAAGGACATGCAGCCCTGATGGGACTACAGCGATTACTCGACCTCGTAGAGAAAGAACACCTAAACTTCCAACAAGCATTGGAAGTCGTACGCGCCAGCGGTCTATATACTTGCCATACGCCTGTACCAGCAGGACACGACTATTTTGAGGAGGGACTGTTCTATAAATACATGAGTATGTTCGTCCCAAGACTCGGCATCGAATGGCACGACCTTATAGGCATGGGACGACAAAACCCAGACGACAACACAGAACGCTTCTCTATGTCTGTGTTCGCTCTCAACACCTGCCAAGAGGCGAATGGTGTCAGCAAACTGCACGGAGAAGTAAGCCGTAAGATGTTCGCACCGGTATGGCAGGGATATTTCCCGGAAGAACTGCACGTGGGATATGTCACCAATGGTGTACACATGCCTACATGGGCAGCCAGCGAATGGAAAGCCCTATATTTCAACACCTTCCCTAAAGAATGGTACGAGAACCAGTCAGACCCGGAGATGTGGAAACCATACAAAGATCTGCCTGATGAGACTATATGGAACACACGACTCAACCTCAAGACAAAACTCATCGATTATATACGCGAGCAGTTCCGCGATAGTTGGATGCAATCGCAGGGAGACCCCGCACGTATCGTACGAGCACTCACCGAGATGAACCCGAACAACCTCATCATAGGTTTCGGACGACGCTTCGCCACATACAAACGTGCATACCTACTCTTCACAGACCTCGAGAGACTGGACAAACTGGTCAACAATCCGGAAAGACCCGTACAGTTCCTCTTCACGGGTAAAGCACACCCCGCAGATGGAGGAGGACAAGGACTCATCAAACGAATCATCGAGATTAGCCGGATGCCACAGTTCTTAGGCAAGATCATCTTCCTCGAAAACTATGACATGCGACTCGCTAAACGACTCATCTCCGGCGTAGATATATGGCTCAACACACCTACACGTCCACTCGAAGCCAGCGGAACCAGCGGAGAGAAAGCACAGATGAATGGCGTACTCAACTTCTCAGTACTCGACGGATGGTGGCTCGAAGGATATATCCCGGGGGCAGGATGGGCGCTCACCGACAAACGGACATACGAGAACCAGTCACACCAAGACCAACTGGATGCCGCTACAATATACCAGATGCTCGAACAAGAGATCATACCGATGTACTACGACAAGAATGACAAAGGCTATTCTGCAAAGTGGATACAAACTATCAAAAAGAGCGTCACGGAGATAACACCCAACTTCACTACCAAACGTATGATGGATGACTACTTCGAACGATTCTATAATAAACTTGCACAACGCCACAACATTCTCACCGCCGACAACTATAAACTGGCAAAAGATATCGTGGCTTGGAAAACAAATATGGTAGCCCACTGGAACGAGATTGAGGTCATCAGCACCACACTCAACCAAACAGAGGCAGCACTCAACGTAGGGAACAAATGCAAGGTGGCTGTCGAGATAGATACACACAACCTCAATGACAACGGGATAGGTGTCGAACTCGTGGCCGTACGCACATCCAAACACAACAACGACAAACTGTATGAAGTAGAGCCACTGAACCTCGTTAAGACCGTAGGTTCACATCTATTCTTCGAGACACAATATCGGTTAGACTATGCCGGAGGTATGAAGTTTGCACTACGGATGTTCCCAACACATCCTCTCCTCCCACACCGTATGGACTTCTGCTACGTACGCTGGATATAATCCACACATCCGTTGCCACAACATCACACACAACACAAAAAGACTGCCTGACACACTGTTAGGCAGTCTCTTCCCCTCAACTGTCAACTCTAAACTCTAAACTATCAACTCTCAACTAAAAAACTCTCCTACAACCACTTGGAAACAGCGTCGTAATACTTAGGAGATACAGGTATAGGCTTCGTATTCGGCACATCCAACTCCGCCGAGATAAGACCCTCCTTATCCTTACGCAACACCTTTACATGCTGGGGGTTGATATAATAACCACGCTGACAACGCAATAAACCATGCTTATGCATCAACTCCTCCAACGACTTCATAGAAGCCCGCAACGTGTATTCTTTGACAGACGTACCTTCCATATAACGTATGTGAACATAATTCTCATCCGCCTCCACATACAATACCGCCGAAGAGGCTATCTGCAACTTAAGACGCTTCGAACTGTCCAAAAAACGCATTAGACTATCATCATCAACCGACATCTGCTCCTCTTTCCCTACAAAAGCAATAGCCAAACCAAAAACAACATACGGATAAACAGTGATGATGAACAAGTAAAACAGACACAACCCCACCACTGTGAAATAAGCCATCGCACCATGGTACATCAATGTCACATACAAAGCCACAAACAAACTCATACCTACTATCTCTGCCAACTGCCATGCTGCATACTTCAACCACGTTATATACAGATGCTTATACAAGATCACGAACAGTGTACGGGATATCAGCATCACACCAAACAGAATACAGAGAATAATAGTCGTATTAAAATTAACCTTGTCCGCACCCATAGCCAACAACTCTACCAACGATGCCGGCTGGTACAACAACACAAAACCTAAGAAGAACGTTGGAATGCCCAACATGTATATCATATTGTACTTAAACGACCCGAAAAGACTTGGTAATTTCCCCATAATTTAGTCAATCTTATGATGTGACAAAAAAGAGAAACCCCCAATCTTGTCACATATCCCAAACTTTAATCAATATATACCCAATCTCCCCAAAAACTATGCCACACCATCACAAATGTTTGACAACCATAAGATCGGGTAGTAATTTTGCAGTCGAAAAGCGAAAGCAAAGACGAGAATAATAATATTACTCACCTCTAAAACAAATAATATGAAACTGGCAGCACTGGGAGACTCCATCATCAAAGGCGTCATCTTGAAAGCAGAAGGGTTGAGAGAAAGATACACCCTGTCCGATAAAAATATCATCGACCGATGCGCCGAACATCTCAATAGCGAAGTCATCAACCTCGGTAAGATGGGATGCACCATCGAAGCGGGAGAACGCATCTTGGACAAGTCTATCGAACGCCTACAAGGTGCCCGATATGTATTACTTGAATACGGTGGAAACGACAGCGACTACGACTGGAAAGCCATCGCACAAAACCCAAATGAACAACACCTCCCACGCACGACCATAGATACGTACGAGCGTACATACGAACGAGTCATAACAAAACTGCAACAAGCAGGAATGAAACCTCTGGTACTCTCACTGCCACCTATGGACGCAGAACGGTACTTCCGGTTCTTCACCACAGGATGGAACGAACAACAGAAAAATAATGTCATGCAATGGCTCATGGGATCAACCAACACCATCATGTCTGGACACGAACTCTACAACATGGCAACATGGAAAATAGCACAACGAACAAATGCACAATGGATAGATGTCACATCCGACTTACTCATCGGACATCAGTACCGCAACTATCTCTGCGAAGACGGGATACACCCCAATGAACTCGGACAAGCACGCATCGCTGACATGATACTAAAAGCCATATAATCCCCCACGCTTCTCTGAATAAACTCCAAATAACCCATTACTCCTTACTCTTTATCCCTTAACTCCAAACCCCTTGGGTATCGCCGTCTCAAAATGTACACTCTGTTCCGTAACCGGGTGAATAAACTCCAACACGCGAGCATGTAAACACAACCTGTCAACCGGAGACTCCTCATTCCCGTGACCATACTTGCGATCACCAGCCACAGGGTGACCTATACTCGCTAAATGCACACGGATCTGATTCGTACGACCTGTCTCCAAGTTCAACTCAACCAACGAATACGCACCCTTCGACACACCACTGTCATCGCTCGGCACTGACTCACGAATGACATCATAGTTCGTTATCGCTATCTTACCACCATCATCTACAGGAGAGGAGTAAACCACCGCATTGCGCTTATCCTCTGTCAACCATGTCGTGATACGACCACTTTTCTTCGATAAGACACCCTCTACCAATGCCACATAAGTACGTTTAGTCACCAACTCACGCCAATAAGTGCGCATATACTCTTGCAACGCAGCACTCTTCGCAAAAACCAACAAACCGCTCGTCTCCCTGTCCAAACGATGAACAACATACACACCATTATGCACGTCTTGACGCTTCACATAACTCTTCAACACAGAGAACACCGTAGCCTCACGGCTACCTGGACGAGTAGGCACCGTCAACAACCCCGCTTTCTTCTCCACCACAATAAGCCACTCATCCTCATACACAATACTCAACTTCGAATGATGCAACTCGCCATTACCGCGACCTGAGGTGATAGTTACCATATCACCCGGATACAACGCAACATCATAACGCGTCTGAATACTGCTATTCACATGCACACGACGTTGACCTAACAACTGTTTGATGCTGGTCTTGGTCATACCACCCATCTTCCCGAATAGGAAACTCATCAACTCCGTATCCTCTTCGACACGGAGTATCGTATCTTGCCTTTTCTTCATTGCCTTATATACATCCTTATCCATGACACACCGGCACTGCCATTCACTAACAAAAAGACCGTGAAGAGAACCAACGAAAACATATTACCCAATAACAGATAAAAAACGATGCCGGACGCACTATACAACACCCACCATAACCAAGCATCTATCTCCTTGTTTATCAATAAGAAATTAGCCAAGACGGAAGACGCTATCATAACACCTCCCATCAACTTCAACAACACACCATCACACCAGCCATCACATTGCAACACCCAGGTCACCAACACATAATCAACCAACACCAATACCAAAGCGATCAACCAAGTCACTATACGGGAACGCCACGACAACCAACTCGGCATAAAAGCAGCAGAACAACTCTCTCCACCCAACACCGCACGACGCCAACGAACCAACGAAAGCAAACCGAAAGGGATAAAGACACACAACTGCAACACAACCAAGTCCCAGTTCCCCTGCAGAGCAAACTGCAAAGCCAATAACAACGCCATCACAATACCACCGTAGAAACCCATATAGTTACGCGGATCACGAATAGTCAATACGTATGCCACACCCACTACACTCGCAGGGATGCCTACCACAAAAGCACCATCTCCCCAACGCAACAACTGACCACGAACGGCTGGAAAGAACCATTCTATGACGTACAGCACCACAAACAACAATGCAAACAACACAACAGACAACAACGCCTGACGCATAAATGCACAAAACAATTCCTTTCGCATAACCAATAAACCAAAGAGAGGCTGTCTAACAGATTGTTGGACAACCTCTCTTCACACACAACAATTATTTCTTCTTGCGTTCGCCGTAGCGGGACATGAACTTGTCCACACGACCCGCCGTATCGACCAACTTAGACTTGCCCGTATAGAAGGGGTGACTCGTGTTGGAAATCTCCAACTTGATCAGTGGATAAGTCTCACCATCTATCTCTATCGAATCCTTCGTCGAGGCTGTAGAACGACTGAAGAACTGAGAACCATCAGACATGTCTTTGAAAACCACTATACGATAGTTATCCGGATGAATACCTTTTTTCATAACTTTATCTCCTTTCTTGAGCGTGACTACTCAGCAACAATGTTCAACTTAATCTGAGCCTTAACTTCACGATGCAACTTGGCAACAGCCATAGCCTCACCCAACTCCTTAACGCTCTCTACAGTGATAACCTTCCTGTCAATATCAAAACCCTGAACCTTCAACGCCTCGGCAACCTGAGCCGTCGTGATAGAACCAAAGATCTTGCCATCCTCATTAGCCTTGACCGACAACGTGACAACCGTCCCAGACAACTTCTCGGCCAAAGACTTGGCATCCGCCAACTGCTTCGCCAACTTATGAGCCTGTTGCTTCATGTTCTCTGCCAACTGCTTACGGTTGCTGTCATTCGCAATAACTGCCAAACGATTAGGAATAAGATAATTACGACCGTAACCATCCCGAACCTTTACAATATCATTCTTGTAACCCAAATTGGTCACATCTTGTATCAAAATTACTTCCATGATGTTGCTCCTTTCAATTAACAGATTATTTCATCATATCGGTTACGTATGGCAGCAAAGCCAAATGGCGCGCCTTCTTAATCGCTTGAGCAACCTTACGCTGATACTTAAGACTCGTACCCGTGATACGACGAGGTAATATCTTACCTTGCTCGTTCAAGAATTTCTTCAAGAACTCCGGGTCCTTGTAGTCAATGTACTTTATACCACTCTTCTTAAAACGGCAGTATTTCTTCTTCTTAACCTCCGTAGTACGAGGGGTTAAATAACGGATCTCTTCGTTCTGTGCCATAATTAAGCCTCCTCCTTCTTTAGATTAACGTTACGACGCTTCTCGGAATACTCAAAGGCATACTTGTCCAAATGAGTGGTCAAGAAACGAACAACACGCTCGTCACGACGAAACTCCGTCTCGAGAATCGCAATAACAGCAGGTTCTACATCAAATTGCAACAAGGCGTAGAATCCCGTAGTCTTGCCTTGGATAGGGTAAGCCAACTTACGCAAACCCCACTCCTCACGATTCAGAATGGCACCACCATTCTCCTTGAGAAGGTTCTCGAACTTGTCAACCGCTTCCTTCATCTGTGGTTCAGACAAAACGGGAGTCAACACGAAAGCGGCCTCGTAATGATTTAACATACAGTTTGTTTATTAAGTTAATTATTATGCCCTACATGACACTACCCAACACAACGGGTAGCCGAAAAAGCGCGCAAAGGTACATTATTTTATCCATATACACAAACATCCCCATCATTTTCTCGTAATTTTATCAACTACACCCCGTTTTTGTCCGCACACAACCCTACCCAAATCAACCTGACAAGGTACTAAAACAGTTTATCATACCAACCACCCATCAACTCATCAACTTATCAACTCATAAACTACTATCAACTTTCAACTATCAACTCATAAACTACTTTCAACTATCAACTCATAAACTACTATCCACTTTCAACTATCAACTAAAAATACATGTGCTGCTCTTGAGCAGAAGATAAGCCGATCTTGAGCTGAAACAAACCCAATAAAAATCCTAATTCTTCCCTAACAATCTAAGACCAATATGTTAACAACGCACAATACGGCAACGTGCCATCACACGCCGATGACCTTTCTTTGCTTCGTTGTTTTCGGTCATGCGAAAGAAACAAAGAATACCCTTCAAGTCGCCAGACTTGATACAAACTCATCTACTAACATTTGCTCACCTGCAAATGTTGTATTACCTTTGCAGCATAATTCCATCATGACAATGAACGAAGGATTCCGGATGCTTGCCAAAACATTCAAAGGATTAGAAGAAGTCCTGGCAGGCGAACTCATCGAGATAGGAGCAAACAATGTACAGATAGAACGACGAGCCGTGTCTTTCTACGGAGACAAACGCACACTCTATACCGCCAACATGTGCCTACGAACCGCATCACGAGTACTCGTGCCTGTCGCCACATTCAAGGCTGCAGACGCTGACGAAGTGTATAACCAAGTTAAACAGGTGGCTTGGGACAAGTACATGACCTCCAAAACTACCTTCGCTATCGACGCTACAGTGTACTCTAACACCTTCAGACACTCACAATACGTCACCTATCGCGTCAAAGATGCCATAGCCGATTGGTGGGTACAACACGAGAACAAACGACCGAACGTCAAACTGACAGAACCTGACCTCTACATCAACGTACATATAGCAGAGACACTTGTCACTCTCTCACTCGACAGTTCTGGCATTAGCCTGCACAAACGAGGATACCGCGTCGCTAACACCGAAGCACCTATCAACGAAGCACTCGCCGCAGGATTGTTACTACTCGCAGGATGGAAAGGACAAAGTGACTTCTACGACATGATGTGCGGATCAGGGACACTACTCATCGAAGCCGCACTCATAGCACGAAATATAGCACCCGGGATATACCGGAAAGGATTCGCCTTCGAGAAATGGATAGATTTTGACAGAGAACTGTTCGAAGAGATATACAACGACGACAGCAGAGAACGACCTTTCACACACCATATATACGGCTCCGATGCAGGATACTACGCCGTACAAGCCGCACGCAAAAATATACAGTCGGCCAGTATGCAACACGACATAGACGTGCGACAGATACGACTCGAAGAGATTCACCGGGACGAGAACCATAGCAAGCAAGACGCACTCGTCATCATGAACCCACCCTATGGCGAACGGCTCGCACAAAACAAAGATATCCTGCGGCTGTACCAAGACATAGGCACTACCCTCAAACATCAATTCAGCGGAGCCACCGCTTGGATCATATCATCCAACGAAGAAGCACTCAAATGTATCGGACTCAAACCATCACAACGCATACACCTCATCAACGGAGAGATAGAATGTCTGTACAATAAGTACGAACTGTTCCAAGGCGAACACAAAGAGTGGAAAAAAGATCACCCAAAAACCACTGACACAACAAGACAAACAGGACATAAACCTACCGGCAGACGACCGGACAGAAAACCAAACAACAAACGACCCGACAACCGTTTTGCACGCACCAACAGCAAACCAACCAAACGCCCTATACACAAAGACAACAACAGACACAACAACAGACATGCTACCCGTACTCATTGACGAATATAACTATCCCCTACCCGAACAGAGAATAGCCAAATACCCACTGCAACAACGCGACCATAGCAAACTGCTCGTGTATCGGAAAGGAGAGATCACCGAAGACCTGTTCTTACATATCGGTAACCACATACCACAGGACTCACTCCTTGTCTGTAATAACACGCGCGTGATACAAGCACGGCTCGTGTTCCATAAGACCAGCGGAGCACGTATCGAAGTGTTCTGCCTCGAACCCACCGACCCGCACGACTACCAACTGTCACTCGGTAACACTGCCGGATGTACATGGAAATGTATGATAGGTAACGCCAAGAAATTTCGAGACACATATATCGAGATGCCTGTCAACCTGCCCAAGACAAACGAACAGGTAACCCTACGCGCAACCAAAGGGGAACAGACAGGCAACACCTTCTCCGTGCATTTCTCGTGGTCAGACACACACGACCCCGTATCGTTTGCCGAGATACTCGATGCCGTAGGCGAACTGCCTATACCACCATACCTCAACAGACCCACTGAAGAAAGCGATAAGACAACATACCAGACCGTGTACTCTCGCATCAAAGGCTCAGTCGCCGCACCTACAGCAGGACTGCACTTCACAGAACAAGTGCTGCAACAACTGCGAGACAATGGGATACACACCACCGAACTGACACTGCACGTCGGAGCCGGGACATTCCAACCGGTCAAGACCGAGGATGCGAACCGACACACCATGCACTCCGAGATTATCGCAGTACCACGGCAAGCAATCATCGATATTCTAAATAACCTGCAGCATATCGTGGCTGTCGGGACAACCAGCATGCGCACACTCGAGAGCCTGTATTTCATCGGTGAGATGCTACAACACGACAACAACCCAACCAACATACACGTACCACAGTTCATACCCTATAACACACCACACACACTCACTACACAACAAGCACTGCAGAATATCATCGATTACCTCGACCATACCAACCAACAGACACTGCACGCTGCAACACAGATTATGATCGAACCGGGATACACTTTCCAC
Source organism: Acidaminococcaceae bacterium (assembly GCA_963620225.1). Taxonomy (GTDB): domain Bacteria; phylum Bacteroidota; class Bacteroidia; order Bacteroidales; family Paludibacteraceae; genus Colicola. The sequence goes on from CAVEZM010000004.1 coordinate 82,206, forward strand.
CTCGTCAACCAACTGATAACCAATTTCCACCAACCCAAGTCCACCCTGCTGCTGCTCGTCAGTGCCTTCGTCGGCGAAGACTGGCACGACATCTATGACTATGCCCTCTCACACGACTTCCGATTCCTGAGTTATGGGGACAGCAGCATACTCTCTCGCAAACAAACCAATGATTGACACACACTGCCATATAGACGACCCACAGTATGCCGAGGATATGGACCGCTTCCTGCACACACAACAGGAGGCAGATGTCAACTATATACTCGTACCAGGCATAGACGCCTCATCCATACAGTCCGTCGGGCAACTGGCAGACCGATACCCAGACTATCTTCTGCCCGCGCTCGGACTGCACCCGGAGAACATACAAGACGACTGGCAAGAACAACTGGCTGCCATACACAACGAACTCTTCCAACCTCACCGGCACTACATCGCCATCGGAGAGATAGGACTCGACTACTATTGGGACACCACACGCAAACAAGAACAACAGACCCTACTACATACACAGATGCAATGGGCAGAACAACTGCAACTGCCCGTCATGATACACTGCAGGAATGCCATAGCAGACACACTGCATATACTACGCCAATACCCAAACGTCAAAGGCGTCTTCCACTGCTTCAGTTCTAATAAAGAAATAGCGCAACAGATCATCGGCATGGGATACATGCTCGGCATCGGAGGAGTGCTCACCTTCAAGAACTGTAAACTACCGGAGACACTCACACATATCCCGCTCAACAAACTCCTCCTCGAGACAGACGCCCCGTACATGGCACCCGTACCACATCGAGGACAACGAAACGAAAGCCGGTGGATGATATATGTCGTCAATGAACTCGCACGTATATACAACTGCACACCACAACATATCAACCAAGTGACAAACGATAACGCCAAACTCCTTTTTGGAATAAAATAAACAGAAAAAACAAAAAAAAGCAACTACTATTGTACACATATCAGTTTTTTTTCATAACTTTGCACCGCTTTTGTGTAAACCCTAATTGGAGAAGTTTGTGCCAACCGCCTCTCAACAAACGAGAATGGGAAATGAAAGCATAAAACAACAACACAAGACAACTGCATAACGCTGTCTTGATAGGAGAGATGCTCGAGTGGTTGAAGAGGCACGCCTGGAAAGCGTGTAAACTCCAAAAGGGTTTCCGGGGTTCGAATCCCCGTCTCTCCGCAACAAAAAACTAATAACTCAACTAAACGACAATCGTATGAAAAAACTTTTTGCAACCCTTACGGTATTGGCAATGCTCGCTTTGAACGGTGTTGCCGTAATGGCTCAAGACGTAGCTGAACAGGCTGAACCTGTAGCAGAAGAACAACTGGCTGAAGAAACAACTGCACCTGTAGAGGAAATCACCACAACAGAAACAGAAGCAGAAGAAGGAACAATCGTCGCCCTGCACAAATCCATGAAAACCAAATTCATCGAAGGTGGAGCAGGATTCATGGCTGCTACCCTACTCTGCTTGATCTTCGGTCTCGCACTCTGCATCGAGCGTATCATATATCTCAGCCTTAGCAAGACAAACACCAAAGCACTGCTTGCTAAAGTAGAGAAAGCACTCCAAGAAGGTGGCATCGAAAAGGCTATGGAGGTTTGCCGCAATACACGGGGACCCGTCGCAAGCATCTTCTACCAAGGACTCAGCCGATACGACGAAGGGATTGACGTAGTAGAAAAAACAGTATCATCCTACGGAGGCGTACAACTCGGACAACTTGAGAAAAACCTGTCGTGGATATCCCTGTTTATCTCCATCGCACCATCGTTGGGATTCTTGGGAACAATCATCGGTATGATACAAGCCTTCGATAAGATACAACAAGTAGGTGACATATCCGCAACAGTCGTTGCAGGAGGTATCAAAGTCGCACTCTTGACCACACTGCTCGGTCTCGTCATCGCTATCATTCTGCAATTGTTCTATAACTACATCCTTAGCCTCGTAGAAGGACTCGTAAACGAGATGGAGGATAGCTCTATCAGCCTGCTCGACCTCGTAGTAGAATACAACGCAAATCAGAAAGCATAATCTCTTTTTGCATTGTACAAAACAAATAACGGTAAACTTGCAAAATTTGATTAGTATGAAAAATTATAAGTTAATACCAAAAGTAACCCTCTGGGTACTGCTGGCTGTTGGCATTATCGCTTCGGTAATGTTCTTCGTCGGAGGATCAGAAGGGGCACTCGAGGTAGCAGGAGACTTCCTGGAAATACCACGATTCACCGACCTGCTACTGGGATGGAACTATGTACTACTCGCTCTCGCATGCATCATCACACTCGTATTCGTGGTGATCAAACTCATCGAAGTGTTCAAAGTCAATGCCAAAAAAGGTATACAAGTACTCATCGGAGTCGTAGTAGCCATAGGTGTTTGCATCGGATGCTGGTTCCTCGGAAGCCCTGAGAAAGTAGAAATACTTGGATACGAAGGAACAGACAACGTCGGAACAATGGCACAACTAACCGACGCTATCATGTACCTTACATACCTGCTCGCCCTCGCTACCGTAGGCACACTGGTATGGGGAGTAATTTATACACAGACTAAAAAGTAAAAACAACACGGCTATATGGCATCAAAGAAAGTCCCGCAGATTAACGCCAGTTCCATGGCGGACATCTCCTTCTTGCTGCTTACCTTCTTCTTGGTTACGACATCGATGGATGCTAACCAAGGACTAGCACGCCGTTTGCCTCCTCCTGTTCCTGCTGACCAAAAAGTCGAAGACACCGATATCAACAAACGAAACCTCTTCGTGGTGAAAATCAACTGGGAGAACAAACTACTCGTGCAAGGACAGCAAATAAGCGTCCGCGAACTGCGTAGCAAAGCCAAAGAGTTCATCGCTAATCCAAATGATGACCCGCAGATGCCCAAACTCGTAGAAAACGACTTCGGAGCACCTATAGGAACCATCATGTACACCAGAGACCACGTCATATCCGTACAGAATGACGCAGAAACAGAATACCAAGCATACCTGGAAGTGCAAAACGAACTCGTGGCTGCATACAACGAATTGCGCGACGAATGCGCACACAAGTATTTTCATAAGGCTTATGCTGAACTAGACGAAGACCAACAAAAACAAATACAAAAGGTCTACCCGCAAAAAATATCAGAAGCAGAACCTAAAAACTACGGAGGAGGAAAATAATATGGCAAAAATACGTAGAAACGAAAAACGTGAGATGCCCGCACTCAACACCTCATCACTGCCTGATATAGTGTTCATGCTCTTGTTCTTCTTCATGTCCGTGACTTCATTCAAAGAGGTGACATACAAAGTGCAAATACGTAACCCGCAAGCCACCGAATTGACGAAACTGGAAAAGAAATACTTGGTACGGTACATATACGTAGGAAACCCTACAGCAGAGTTCCGCAAACAGTACGGAGCAGAGACACGTATACAACTGGATGACGCTTTCGCAGAGAAAAACGAGATAGGTGACTATATCATCAACGAACGCTCCTCCATGAAAGAGACAGACCAAGGTCTTATGACCGTCTGCATCAAAGCCGACAAAGAGACCAAGATGGGCATCATCGCCGATATCAAACAAGAACTGAGACGGGCATACGCCCTCAAAATAACATACGCCGCTACACAACGGACAAGCTACTGATAGCAGCCGACAAAGACTGTAGGGGACATACTGACAAGAGTGTGTCCCCTATTCATTCCCCACACGCTCCATCATAAACACCAATTTATCTCTCCCCAACTTCTGCAACCCCATCGCTGCACAGCCATACCCATCCACCAAGAGAGACCGTCTTTATACAAAAACAAAACAGGAGAACATCCAAACGGATATCCTCCTGTCAAGTGCGCAGGATGAGACTCGAACTCACACGATCTTGCGACCACTACCCCCTCAAAGTAGCGTGTATACCAATTTCACCACCTGCGCGGCAAACAACCCAAACAATGTAAAAGATCACCCCTCTGTGCCCGAAACAGGACTCGAACCTGCACGTCTCTCAACACTCGCACCTGAAACGAGCGCGTCTACCAATTCCGCCATTCGGGCCCTACTATACTCCATCACAATGGGTAGGAACACAAAACTTAGAGTAAAAAAGCAGGAACCACGTCCTGCCTTCCCTCTGAGCGGCAAACGAGACTCGAACTCGCGACCCCGACCTTGGCAAGGTCGTGCTCTACCAACTGAGCTATTGCCGCAAAAACGAAAGAACACACGCTAACTCTCGAAAGCGGCTGCAAAGATACGGCTTTTTTATGAACCATACAAATAGTGAGACAAAAAAAAGCAAAAAAAAGTTTTTTCTGCCCTGCACTTGGACTAACAACAACTTTCACGTACCTTTGTACTGACGATACGCCACCCGCTTACCAACACCCCGTATGGATAACCAACAACGCACACCCGGACAGATAGAGAAGATACGACTACACTCACGTATCACAAAACGTTTCCACAAAGCATGCGCTGACTATGGACTCATCACAGATGATGACCATATACTCATCGGACTAAGCGGAGGAAAAGACTCCCTCACACTCGTCGAACTACTCGGACAACGTGCACAGATACATGTGCCACAATTCCATGTCACCGCCGTACATATACGTGTCAAAGAACGGGCATACCTAAGTGACATAACATACCTGCAACAGTTCTGTCAGACATACCAAGTCCCACTTATCGTCAAAGATACAGAGATAGGAACCATCCCAAATACCAACGAACATAAAACAAAAGACCCATGCTTCCTCTGCTCGTGGTATAGACGCAAAGCACTGTTCCAAACAGCACATGAACTGTCGTGCAACAAGATTGCTCTCGGACACCACCAGGACGATATCATCGAGACACTGCTACTCAACCTCATCTTCCAAGGAAACATCGGGACCATAACACCACGACTACAACTCGACAAGATGCCCATACAGATGATACGACCACTGTGCCTCATCCAGGAAAAAGACCTTACACGCTATGCCGAACTGTCCCACTACCAACAACAAATCAAACTATGCCCCTTCGAGAAAGATAGTAGCAGAACACATATAAAAAATCTACTACACCAACTCGAAGAACTGAACCCAAACGTACGCGACTCTATCTGGGGAGCCATGTGCAATATCAAAACTGACTACCTCCCTCAAAAGAGAGTAAACAAACAGCCACACTAAATAATGTTGCTGTAAGAAAAAAATAAACAAAATTGCCGGTATAGGAGTCATCTTTGAAAAAATAATTGTATCTTTGCAGCGTGAAATATATGCACTTCAAACAAGTGAGAACTCTTAGGCTTGAGTTCCGCTTTTGTTGCGCATCCCGTTTTCACGGCTTATAAAAGACGTATCTGCGTCTTGACAGAGAGGGGGAGAATCTCTACATCAACCATTAAAAACACATGTCGCCACAATAAGGCTCCGTGTGTAGTATGGCGTGTCCACGTGCAGTCTCTCCCCGCATAAAATAATAGTAACCGGACGTCCGACTACGGACTATGACAATAAAAAGCAAAGTCAAAATAGAAAAGTAGAGTATAATGGAAAATCTGACTGACTTCTATTCGCAACCAACAAACGGAAGCACCTTCCAAATAGGAGGAGCCTACCATATGTATGGATCGATGCAGACAACGACATCTGCTATGTCATCTGGAAGCAAATATGCCCCGGCTATGTCAAACAATGGAGTATATTACTATTCTGCCGATGAGTTCTTGGAGCAATCGCTAATAGGACACGAATACCGCGAAGCACAAGCGATTATGCTGACTGGCAAACGGCCTACCGACCCGTCAATAGGCGAACTGGCACCTGTGGGAGATACACTGGTTCCACTGCTACTCTGTGCCGTGATATACACCGCACAGAAAACAATACGCAAACTTGTTAAAACTAACCACTCTTTGTAAATCGTCACTCACTATGAATACTTTTTATGGACGTTTCATCTTGACAGCAGGCGTACTCTTCGCCCTGCTCACAATCAGTACACCTTCTAACGCTGCATACCTACCCGATGGACAGTGGTACGTCTTCGGAGATACGGTGTCATTGGAATTTCCACGTGTAGCATATACTACCATACAACGCCAGATAACGGAAACGGAATATACAGAACAGTCATGCGGAAACACATGGGGTGTCGAAGGTATATACTCCAAAGACGATGATGGCTATTTCTACTACAACTACACGGTTCGTGATACCATCACATTGGTGTTCTCAGCCCGTCCGGATGCTTCAGGAAATTACAGCGCAGTGAATGGCTACCTGGCAAATACAACTGGTAGTAATGCCATGCTCGATGACATGTGGTATGTCAAAGATGTTACACCGGAACCAGAAAGCGGAAATATCGCTGATAAGTACTGGCCACGCACCCGTGTTCGTATGCGAGTACAACATCTGGCATCGGGCAAGTGGTTGACATACACTCCCGACACAAAGGGAAACTTAACCTTGCAATTAGTGAACACAGAGGAGGAGTCATCGCCTTTCGCCTATGAGATGGACGAGTCAGATACTAACTACCACTACTATGGAGATGCACGAATGACATCGTTCATGCCTGTGGTCATCATCAATGGCTCAGAGTATTATTTTGAGTCTTTGGCTGCTACAGAGAATAGTTCTGTTTCGGGAACGCGTGCCAATGGCAACTATATCAAGACGACACGCTCAATGAGTTACTCGTTCCGATTGACGAACAAGATCGATCTTTTTATGCTCTGCTACCAATGGAGCAAAGAGAATAGTCGGTCGTATAACATCACACCGACACCTGCCTCTACCACTTTCGATTATGCTGCAGACGCTACAACAGCCGCAGAACAAGCAGTAGAGCAGTCTTTCGGAATCACGATGACAGACTCTTGTAACTTGTATTGCGTACACGCACGTCAGATAGGGAGAAGCACTAACACCATACAACTGGAGAAACCCGAAACAGTCAGCGACGCGGCAGTATTAGAAAACACCTATGGTCTGACTGCCAAATTCTACTGGGCATCCAACGGCAAAGAGTCCTACACCAACACGCTGTCGCCTCTCAAAACCAAACAAATCGACAACACAATGTCGAATATGGCACCCTACAACGCCGAAACAGCACGCAATATGATGACCTACTCGGCAGCACAACATGATGATATATGGAGAGTAACTGTCACACCAGATGGGCGTAGCCCGTATAATGTGATTGATACGACCATGCGTTATCTGGGTACGACTGCTGACTATTCCGATATCCTGTATTGTGACTTAATAGACGGAAACGGTAATATCCTAAAAACAAAAGGAACACAATTCGTGCGTAAGGCCTATCATGTTACTACAATCGCTGATAGCCTTAAAGTGAACGTCAGTCCACAATCCCCTATTGTAGCAGTAGCAGGAGGCGACCTCACCTTCACCTACTCGCCTTCAATCACCAACTCCACCATACGCTATGCCGCCAATGGGTCCGTCGATGAAATCATCTATCAGAGAGATTCTGTCTTTACAATGGAAGATGCTAAACTAACGGTTAAACTGAATGATAGTGACAATAAAGAAATCACCGGTGATGATGCATGGGTGACAATAGTAAATGCAGACTATGCTAACAACAAAATAACGCTGCACTTCCAAACTAATGGAAATGTAAATAGACGTATTGCCATTCTGGTTGTTTCAGGAACATACAAGGATATCGTACACGCACAATACACATATATCATTCAAGAGGCAAATATAACAACAGGCGATATCACTTTCCATCACCAGGAAGGAGGATATACCGGTTGGATAACGAACTCACGAGGGATACAGTATCAAAAAGTTCATACCTATGAGAAAACCATATACTACACCTCGGGAGAGACAATCGAATTGATGGCTAACGAACCAAATATGCGAGGCTATTGGCGATGGTACGACTACGATAGCGATACAGACCCGCGTTACTATTGGGATGGCTCTACTTGGCAAGATGCAGGTAACGACTTCTGGCAGACTGCCCCTAAGGATAGAGATGGCAAAACCTTTACCCCTATCAATAGCAGTTCTGCTTCCAAAGGATACTATGCAACGAAAGAATCATATACTTTCCCTGTTGACGCAAGAGATCCGGAGGCAGCAAGCGGAGGACAAACTTGGTCGATGATGATACCTGAGATAAAAGGTTGGGACAACGAAACAGAACACAATATCGCTCTCGATGCATCGGCTTATGCTGACTATACCATCACTTCCACATCAATAACTGAACCTACACTCTCTTACCGACAGATATGGCATCTGCGCCCGGCTAAAACAATCGCTGACTCGCTGGATAAATGTATTTCAATAGATAAACCCTACGAGGCGCACGAGTATATCGCACCAACAGGTAAAACGGTATACCTGACAACTAACTTCCCACATTATCAGGCGCAACACCACCAATCCGAGTTCTGCTACTGGTTTAATGCTAAAACCACAACAAAAGATAATAGAACTACTAGTACCATTACAGGATATAAGCAAACCGGTAACAACTCCTCATACAGCGACTGCGTAACACCAAAATGGAAAGTATCTTACGATGGTGGAGACACTTGGAGTGATTTTACTGGCAATTATGACTCAGGAACCGACTATCTGCAAGTTTATTCAGCAACCGGGCAGATTGTGGAGTATGCGTTGTATATACCAAATAGGTCCCAATATACTTCAGGGAGTGGGCGGAACAAGAAAACAATTACGGTTGAACCTGTTTGTGGCAGCGACATCTATATCGCACGTTTTAAGGTAACGTATGTTAACCCTGATACTTATGGTCCAACAACAACTACGCTGCGTACCGATGAAGAGATTGCTAATAGTTATACCCTATTAACAAAACAAGACTTCAACTATGGCACAGCGGCCGGTAGTCTGGCTACCGATGAGATGGTTTTCTATCCCAAGCCATTAGCCCCAGACAACTCTACATTCGGCTTTTTATACGTAGATAAAGATGGTAACGCACAGCATAACCGTCAGGAACCAACGGAGGACTCAAAAGGTTTCCCATTCTATGGCGAGTATTGTTTGGTGAATCAGATTACCAATTCCTACAACTGGACCATGGCATCGCAACACGGTGGCGCAGCCAATGGATACATGATGTATGTTGATGGTAAGAAACAGCCCGGTTTGGCAGCCACCATATCCACCGATGCTGTACTCTGCTCCGGACAACAAATGTACTGCTATGCATGGGTATACAATGCTGCCACAACGAACACGCACCCTGTCCTCCGTTTCGATGTGCAAGGACGCCGGAACGACAACGAAGAGTGGACCACAGTGGCGGCGTTCTTCGTTGGTGAGTTAGATTACGGTAATAATGATCCTAACAACTCCACGTGGCAACAGGTGAACTTCCCTGTCATCTCCGCAAACAACTATGCACAGACACGTATAGCAATATACAACTTCGCAAATAGTAATAGTGGAAATGACTTCTTGGTGGACGATATATGCCTGTACGCTTCAAAATTACCATTGACTGCATACCAAGCATTCACTACCTGCAAAGTGAAAGATATGGAGGTGGCTGTGGCTCGTATCGACTACTCCAACATGACATCAAGCGGAAGCAACCAGACACTCTACTACACTTTCATGAACACAAAAGCAGACACTATGCTACATGCCGTCTATCATTATCCCGAGAACTGGAGCGGGACAACAACCGACAAGCATGGCGTCATCTACGTGCCGAAAGAGGGATACGACCCAACGAAGTCAGGATCTACATCATACCAAGAATCAGATGGCATACCCGGCATCGATGAGTCCGGGATGGTCTATACCTCGGCATCGGAGATCCTGGAAGCATTGGAAAATATCTATCTCACAGATTACGAATCTGGAACAGTAAAAGATGGATACACCCTCAAAGGCTATGTGAAGACAACGGATAAGGATGGCGAACGATACATCATGTACATAGCACACCTCATCAATGACACGTATATGCCTTCTTCGGCTACTTATACGTTGAATATGGCAAATATAGAGGAAGACTTGAAACATCCGGATTGTGCCATGAGTGCCAAACTTCCACTATCCAACAAGACAAGTATCGCCTTCGATGGCTCTACCGACCCGACAGTCGGAGCCTGCGCTAACGGACTGTACCCTGTCGTCGTGCGTGTCAACAACACCGTAGAAGTCAATGGCAACCCGGTCAACCTCGTAGGGGCGGCTAAGGCGGACTGGCTATTAGGCTACATGTTCGATGACGTCTATATCGCTGACCCCGCACTCGAGGGAAGTGATGAAGAGAAAGATGCTGCTGATAGCGAGTTCCAAAAGACATACGGCTACCCACGAGGAAAAGTGCAGGACGCATTAAATGAGTTGCGTCGATACACCAACACATCCAACTACACCGTCTCTAATCCAGACGAGATTATCATGGATACTACCAACGCCGTCACAGGAAAACAAGATAATATCCTGCTCGAAGAGCACTACAACATCATCATGAACCTGTGCAATAAGGGACTGCTTAGACTATACAAAGACTCCGATGCGTTCTATATGCGGCAAAACGATACTATACGCTTCTGGGTGTACCCTATCGCAGGAACAGCTAAAGCAAAATACAATGACATGGAATATATACTGGATAACTGCTCAAACAATACTTTCTTGCGCGGTTTCACGAATGCCAGTGACTATGAAGCGAACCTCTCACCTGTCAAACTGGGAAACATGACCGATGAGCAACGCCACTCTGTACCACGCGTCCGCGTGGCAGCATGTAAGGCAAACGAGGCATTCAAGATCCCTATATCGGACATCTCCTCCAAGGTCGTATTCGGTTGGGATAGTTGCCGGGTGGTATCTTCAACGGATCCTGAAGTACAAGCACTGATCGACAAGAACGCAGGTGTGGATCAGTTCAGCATGCGCTACACACAAGACCGTATCATGCAAGATATCACTATGGCTAAATACTATAAGGCTGGTGACTCTATCACGTTTACCCCTATCGATGCTGCACATGTGACGGCAATGCAGTACAGACAGGCTACCGAAGGTTCTACAAAAGGGTGGACCACAGGACACCCTGGCTTCTGGCACGCCAATACACACCAGATGCGAGCAGGATACGAATACACGATGCAGTTGACCATGCTTACCGAGAGCCTGAACGATAAGGTGGATGCAGGCTGTCCTGTAGGTGATGTTTACTTCACTATCATTGTGGTCCCGGACACTGTCCTATGGACACCGCTCGTGAGTGACTACTGGGGAGATGATGACAACTGGTACGCTGTCATCAATGGCAAGACCGTACAACAAGGCTATGTGCCACTGGCAGAGACCGATGTGATTATCCCGACGATATCCGATGAACGTAAGTATCCTTACTTGTGCGATAGTATATTCTACCCGATGGATGCACACTATGTGCCTGCAAAATGCCATAAGATACGTTTCTGTGGCAACACCGCATTACTGAACCAACAAGTACTGCAGTACGACTCAGTATATGCTGACCTCACACTGACAAACGGCACATGGAACTTGATCGCAAGCCCATTGCAAGGAGTATTTAGTGGCGACTTCTTCGTGCCTCACAGTGGGACATACACCAATGCTGCCAACCTTGAGAGTAAAGACAACTTCACGGTGAGTGGCTTCCAAGGTACACGTTCTTCCAAGGCAGGATATGCCGCATGGAGCCGATATTACAACGACTCTGTAGCCACAGAGCACTACGATGAAAGCAGCAAGTCCTTCTCTGAGTCATTCAACATGTTCTATGAGAACGACGGAATGTTCTTTGCAGCCAGCAATACACTTTCCAAAGAACTGAAACCTGCAGGGGGATTAGAACTGGGTATATGGGGACCGGATAACCTCTCCGACCCGGATATCACGATTCGCCTACCTAAACCGGATACGAAATACGACAAGTATTTCAATGGAACAGTAGTAGGTCAAGAGACGATAGACAGAAGCAACGCACACAAGTTCACTTTCACTCCGGACAAGGATGGAAAGATGAAAGTGACACTGTACAACAGCATACCTAGCCCCTACTTCATCTGGGGTAACCCAACAATGGCTTATATAGATGCAGAGGCTTTCTACTATGAGAATGCAAACGTACTCGAGTCATACTACTGGACACTCGAGAATGATAAATGGATATCACGCACAGGTAAACTCGTCTCTTACGAAGACCGCTTCTTGAAACCGTTCCGGGCAGCCATGGTCTATGCACGTGGTGGAGAAGACCTTGATAGCCTCACATTGACACTCAGTGTGAAACACTTGGCTATATCAAACATCGAAGGTGCACATACCAACTATGCGAAAAAGAGTTCCTCTCCTGCACCTAAGCGTGCAATGGCAGCCAAAGGACACTATCTTAACAAAGGTATCATGCACATCTCTGCTTTCGTACGCCCCGAAGGAGAAATGACTCCTGTAGCCACGGCTAACTTCGACCTCGTGGCAATGGACTTTGCTAACAACAAGTACGACGTGAGCGAAGATGTGCCGTTCTTCTCTGTGAACATCAAAGACGATGGTACAACACTGACAGGGGCCTCAGAGATGAACATCTACTCTCTCCTTGACACCAAGAAGATATCTATCGATATCCGTGAACAGATTGGTATCGTTCCTCTCGGATTTGTCATTAGTAACGATATGCGACTGCAAGACAACGGGAAGATGACACTGCACTTCACACTCACAGACTGGACCGAAGAGTGCTACCTCATCGACTCCAAAACAGGCAAACAGACACGTATCATCAATGGTACAGAACTCACATTGGACATACCTGCCAACCATGAGATGCGGTACTATATACAAGGACCTTTCAAAGAGCATGACAACAACGACCCGACACACGACGAACCGGTTATCGTAGTGGATAAAGACAACCAAACTGTCAGTATCTTCTCATACACACAAGGACAAGCAACCATCGTGGCTACAAGCGACATCGCTGCCGTCGGGATATACGACATCGCAGGACGACTCGTACAACAACACACTCTCAGCATTCAAACACCTATACTGACTATCCCTGCACCGGCAGGTGTAGCACTCGTCAAAGTACGTCTGGCAAACGGAACAATAGTACAGAAGAAGGTGATTGTACAATAATGTAGTATCAGAGGATGCAATAAACTCCGAAGTCTATTCCCCAACGCTTGACTTCGGAATAGGGCTGCCCGGCACACGATGTCAGACAGCCCTATTCATGGATAAACGCCTGTCTATAGACACTAAACGCTCAGTAAACGATTATCTGCTAACACGCCAGTATAAGAATATGCCAATAGTCAAGAATACAAAATTAGGTAACCACACACTCATAAACGGCGACATAACACCATTAACCGAGAAAGTAGTAGAAACAGTCGAGAATAATATATACAACGCACTCAACGTCAAACCTACACCCAAGTTCTTACCCATACCTCCACGTACTTTCTTACTACTCATCGTCACACCCAACAGCGTCATGATAAATGCACCTATAGGACTGGCCCAACGCTTCCACCACTCCGTCTCAAAAGCCTGAACATTACCACCGCCACGCTGACGCTGACGATCGATATAGGACTTCAACTGAGGATTGGTCATCATCTGAGCATTCTCTGCCGTATAGAACAACTCCTCCGGCAATACAGGAATTATCGTATCCAAACGCTCACCACGAGTCAACAACTCACGCATACCATCAAAATCACGACGCGTATAACGATCAAAATGCCAAGCATACAGCGAGTCATGAGAGATACGATCTGCCGTTATACGCATTGTCAACTGCTTACCATCAAAATGCTCAAACGAAGCACGATAACCCACCTGAGTACGCTTCTGGAAACTCTCTATATACAATATGGTACCAGGCTCCACCTCCATCTGCACATTACGGGCACTCTCACGCGTGAAACGCTGAACATACTTGTCCTGAAAGGTTAACATCTTCTCCGAAGCCGGAGGAATAACATAACCCGTCATCCAAAACGATAAGAAAAACAATAACAACGCACTCAGAAAATACGGCCACATCAGACGACGATAACTCACACCACTCGCCAGTATGGCAATAATCTCACTGTTACCAGCCATCTTGGACGTGAAGAATATCACAGAGATAAATATGAACAGAGGACTGAACATATTCATAAAGTATGGAACGAAATTCACGTAATAGTCAAAGATTATCTCACGCAGGGGAGCCTGATTTTCAAAGAAATTATCCAACTTCTCTGTCAAATCGAAAATGACGGCAATACTCATTATCAGCACAATAGAAAAAAAGAATGTGCCGAGAAACTTCTTAATGATATACCTGTCTATCTTCTTCAGTCCTACCATCTACACTATAATCGCACCATCAACTGACGCACCATATCTTCTTTCCAACTATGATAATCCCCTGCTAATATGTGCTGACGTGCCTCTCCTACCAACCATAGGTAGAAAGCCAAGTTGTGAATACTCAATATCTCCAAACCCAACATCTCTCCCGAATGTATCAAATGCCGCACATAGGCACGCGTGTATTGGTGATCTACATAACTCGTACCACAAGGGTCTAACTCCGTAAAGTCATCCTCCCACTTCTTGTTACGCATGTTCATCACACCACAACGAGTGAATATCATACCATTACGCCCATTGCGTGTCGGCATCACACAATCGAACATATCCACCCCTCGATCAATACCCTCCAATATGTTCCACGGCGTACCGACACCCATCAGGTAACGAGGCTTATGCTCCGGCAATATACCATTCACCACCTCTATCATCTCATACATCTGCTCCGTAGGCTCACCCACAGCCAGACCACCTATAGCATAACCATCACGGTCTAAATCACGCAAACGCTTGGCAGCCTCCGCACGCAGGTCTTTATATACACATCCTTGCACGATCGGAAACAAATGCTGCTTGTAACCATACACGTCATCCGTACTGTCAAAACGGGCTATACACCGGTCTAACCACCTATGCGTGCGATCCATAGAGACCTGTGCATAATAACGATCAGCCGTACCCGGACAACACTCATCAAAAGCCATCACGATATCCGCACCTATCTCACGCTCTATATCCATCACAATCTCAGGAGTGAATAGCAACTTACGACCATCTATATGCGAAGAGAACTGAACCCCCTCCTCTGTCATCTTACGGATATCCGTCAATGAGAAAACTTGATAACCACCGGAATCTGTCAGGATAGGACGCGTCCAACCCTCGAACGTATGCAGACCACCTGCCTTATGTAGTATCGCTGTGCCAGGACGAAGATACAAATGATAGGTATTCCCCAAGATGATCTGAGCATGTATATCCTCTATCAAGTCACGCTTGTGTACCCCCTTCACCGTCCCCACAGTGCCTACCGGCATAAAGATAGGCGTCAGTATATCCCCGTGATCCGTATGCACCACTCCCGCACGAGCCGACGAACGACTATCCGTCTGTATCAAATCAAAAAACGCCATACACCCTTCAACCGGCAAACGAATAAACTAACCGATCAACTTATTCCCCTCCGGAAACACAATCGAAGGCTTAAACACACGTTGCTCCTCTTCTGTCATCAACGCATAAGACATGATGATGACCGTGTCACCCACATGCATCAGGTGCGCGGCAGCACCATTCATACAGATGCAACCACTACCGCGCTTACCCGGAATGACATACGTCTCCAAACGTGCACCATTCGTGTTGTCCACCACCTGAACACGCTCACCGGAACAGATACGGGCAGCATCCATCAAGTCCTCGTCTATCGTGATACTGCCTATATAATCCAAATTAGCCTCAGTAACCACCACACGGTGAATCTTCGATTTAAGAATCTGTAACAACATCGTCTTATCCGTTTGAACCACAAAAAGAATTATAAACTACTCCTGCCTGTCAACACCCTTGGAATTAACCCGCAAAAGTACTACTTTTTCCATACATACACAAACTTCATACCATTTCCCCCAGGGCAACCGCATCAAAATCAGTAAGAGAGTTAGATGGCGCATAGTGCGAATAGAGGTGTTTGCGAAGATGCTATCCTATTCGGAAGACACGGAGCGATATCTTGTATAAATGTGTGATATTTAGTGATATAACTATTGCCTATCTCGTTTATTTTTTTGTATCTTTGTAGTGTTATTGGTAATGTATAACTTGTAAAAGATACATATAATGGCTTCCCTTTTTCAGTCCGTTCCTGACCATCGCGTCACAGCACGCTGTATTTATCCTCTTTCTGATTTATTGACCATTGCTCTGCTAACGTTTATCTGCAGCGGCGAGGATTATGTGGACATGAGTGAGTTTGCTCATACACGGGCGCGCGATTTCGGTCT